>NZ_JAKGAP010000039.1 GCF_021532375.1 Paenibacillus alkaliterrae | reverse complement strand
ATCGTACCTCCGACCAATGAGTGGTTGAGTATACTATACAATATGGTAGGTTCTGTATCTAGCAATATTTTCCGTAACTTTATTGCCGACTATATATCAAAGGGAGGTGCATTGAATGCACGGAATATTATTGGAGTTTACTACAAGTAAAACAGAAGAGACTCGGACGATGGCGTACGCAGTTAGAAGTCAATACGAGGTAGTCCCCGGTTTCATAAATATCACCTTTTTTAATGACGTAGAATCCGGAGGTGATACTCACGGATTTCTGCTTCAACTGGAATCAGCCGAAGTAGCGGATCAATTTCTTCAGCAAATCAAACATGCAGATTTATCGGCGCTCGAGGTCAGTAACTTTGTTGTTAGAAAATTCAAGTTATTGGAATAGAAACAAAAGGAGAAATGGTCTGGACCCCTTGTCAAGGACACTTAAAAAAAAGAGTGTTGAATTAGGCAGCCGACAAAAGATGATTCCTGTACTGTACAGGGGTCATCTTTTTTAGTCCCCATTGATACCTGTGGTTATTGTAATGTAAGCGTCAAATCCAGCACACCTAGAATGACATCCGAGTATGTGTGAGAATGAAAACATCTGAATTGGACATTACAGCGCACGGAGACATAAGTCTGCCAACGCCAAATAACCTCTATCCGTTTAGGAAGAGAGGCTGGGCATCTTATTTTGAAAAAATACGGCAAGTTAAAGGCAAGGAGGGGTACCAAGGTGCTAGCTTTGCCAACGCCTCGGGATCCGTCGCATCAGGTAACTGAGGCATGACTTCAAACAGATGCTTTAGGTACATGTATGGATTGAGCGAATTCGCCTTAGCCGTCTCCACAAGACTGTAAATAATGGCACTAGCCTTCGCACCACGAGGCCAGCGCAATCATCTACAGTGTCGTGGAAACGGCGAAGGCAAATGATCTCAAGCCGCAGGTCTACTTGCAGCATCTGTTTGAGCAGTTGCCGCAGCTGGCAGATCCCGAAGTGTTAGGCAAGCTGGCCCCCTGGTCGACATCCTTGCCGCTGATCTGCCGTTTATTCTCGAAATAAGGTAATCTGACGGCCCTCCCTTGTCTATCGGAGGGCTATTAGGCATCCCCTGCTTCGTTGTCCGTATCTATTCCTCGCGTGAGCGCTATATTCATATTGTCATGAGATAAGGATGACTTCCATGTGTGTGGGATTTGACGCTTACCATTAATGTGTGTTTCTATGAGTTTATCCAATAAATCAAATTTGTCCTGATAATGAAGATAAATGGTTCCGCGGTTAATGTTTGCCCGGTCGGCAATATCCTGAATTGTAATGTCATCGAAGTTTTTTTCAGTCATCAGCTCAATGACAGCCTTTTTCATCGATTCTTGTGATTTAAGAATTCTCCGATCCACTTTTGCCATCGTAAATTCCACCAAATTTTCTTAAATAATTAATACTTTTAATGATTTTGTTGATTAATCAACAAATCTCGTTCAGTTAACGATTGCAAACATCCTGTTTCTGTTTACAATTATAGATAGATGGTGATTAAACAATCAATATTGATTATGTGATGGCAAGCTGGATATAGAGAAATCGATTGTGTATATTAAATTTCCCATTGATACGAGCAAAGTTGGGATTATCAAACCTCGATTGAAGAAACGATGGAGGCTTTGCACGACGTGGTTAAGGCGGGCAAAGCCAGATATATCGGCGCTTCTTCCATGTATGCGTGGCAATTTTTAAAAGCGCTCCATGTCGCGGAGCAAAACGGATGGACTCGGTTTGTATCCATGCAAAATCATTTGAACCTCTTGTACCGAGAGGAGGAACGCGAGATGCTGCCGCTCTGCAAAGAAGAAAAAATCGGCGTGATTCCGTGGGCTCCGCTTGCGCAAGGAAGATTGGCGCGCGAATGGAGTGAAACCACATCTCGCTCCGCCAACGATCCAGTGGCTCAAAGGCTTTATGGCGCAACAGCCGAGTCAGACCGAAAAGTGGTTGAACGTGTCGCGAAAGTGGCTGAAAAACACGGCGTTCCCCGAGCCCAAATCGCGTTGGCGTGGCTATTGCAAAAGGAGTCGATTACTGCTCCGATCATCAAATTACTGGTGGTTTTAAAAATGATTACTGCCAATGCAAGAGCTGTCCAACAAGCGGCAAATAACAAAGCTTTAGAAGGGTTTGATTTCCGTCTAGAATTGCATAAAATTACTGCAGAAACCCTTGTAATAAGTGGAAAATACGATACGTTAAATACACCAGAAGATGGTCGAGAAATAGCTAATCTGATCCCTAAGTTGGCTAATGGATGTTGGGAACAAAGGAATCTGACTTTCGACCTCTCTTGCTTACGAGGATGAATAAGCTGTCAGATGAGGTACTAACGTAAAATAAAAAACTGCCCTAATTTTGGGCAGTTTTTTAAAAGTAGGAGTGGTAATAATTGGATTAAAATACAATAATATTTGATTAAAAAGGAGAATACTTGCCATGTTTCTTATTTTTTTGTTCTTTGCCTTAGCAGCAGGTTTGATGATTGGCATTCATGGGGTCATCAATAGTTCAGGGGCGAAAGCCGTTGGTCTTCCGACAATGCTTGCTTTCTTTTCGATTGTTCAAGCGATCCCGGCCCTGATTTATATTTTCATAATGAAACCTTCGTTAGGAATTGTCGGCTCTTTTTCAGAAGGGTGGAAATGGTTTCTTGTGGCGGGTTTAATGGCTGCTGCAATCGTCACTGTTATGACATTATCTATTTCCAAAATTGGTGCTCTAACTGCATTTGCATTGGTTATTTTAGGTCAAATTATTGCATCAGCGATTGCCGATCATTTCGGTTTATTGGGAATAGAAGTGAAACCGATGAGCATGATGAAAGTTGCAAGCATTTTTGTAATAATTGGCGGAGTATTGTTACTGGTTAAGTCAAATTCAGCAAATAATGAAACGGAATCTTCTTTTGTTAAGTCAAGTACTGTTATTCGTAAATCTCGCAAAATTTCCTAAAAGAAAGAAGTGTTTGCCATGTATCTCGTTTTTTTGATATTGTCCCTATTATCCGGTATGACAATTGGGATTCAGGGAGTTATAGTTAGTGTTGGGGCAAATGCAATTGGTCTTCCGGCAATGCTCTCTTTTTTTTCCATTGTTCAAGCCGTTCCAGCCCTGATTTATATTTTCATAAAGAAACCATCACTCGGAATCGTCGGCTCTCTTGTGAGTGGATGGAAATGGTTTCTTGTGTCAGGTTTATTCAGTGCGACGATCGTAACCATTATGACTTTATCTATTTCCAAAATTGGAGCTCTAACTGCATTTGTATTAGTTGTGTTAGGCCAAATTATTGCATCGCCGATTGCTGACCATTTCGGTTTATTGGGAATAGAAGTGAAACCGATGAATAGGGCGAAGTTTGCAAGTATAATGGTAATTATTGCAGGGGTCACATTATTGGTAATGACTGGATAGGGTGCCTAGTTTATTACGAATTAAAAAGGAACTTCCTCTATTGTAGCAAATAAGGCTAGGTATACGAAATACCTAGCCTTTGAATTTCGAAGCAATTATAAAATCAGCTCCAACAAATCCCCCACTTGTTCTGCCATAACACGAGGTGGGCATTCCATTTTTTAACCACCATTCCACTATCCCTACGTAAGCATTTGCAACAAATTGTACAATTACATCTTCACTGCGGCCATAATTTTTTCCTTTTGTGATGTCCACATTTTTCCTGAACTCTTCGATATTAAACTTAAGGAACCGGCTTCGAAAATATGGGGCTCCTTCACTCGCTAACATCGTTGAAAAGAATATATAATTACACTCAAGGTATACAGTGTACAGTAGACTCTATATAATCCATTTCAGCTGCCGACTCGCAAAAATTCTTCATCTCGTTTATATGTTCTTCGATAATTTTATCTAACAGATCAAATTTATCTGAGTAATGAAGATAGACGGTCCCTCGGTTCACATTTGCCCTGTCAGAAATGTCCTGAATGGTGGATGAAGGAGCTGCAGCAGGCTCATGGCAAAACAGAAATCGTATTTGGCATCGAGCCCACCGGACACTACTGGTTTCCATTAGCGGCATTCCTGGGGAACCAAGGCATCAAGATCGTCGTAGTGAATCCGCATCATGTCAGCAAGAGTAAAGAGCTTGAGGACAACTCGCCGACAAAGAGTGACTACAAGGATGCTAAAGTCATCGTCGACTTGATCCGAAATGGGAAGTATTCGGAGCCTAATCTGCCAACGAAGGAGTACGCAGATTTACGTATTTACATGTATTTTCGGGAGAAGGCTTCGATCAATCTGAATCAAGTGAAGGGTCGAATGAGCAACTGGTTCGATCGCTACTTCCCTGAGTATGAAAGTGTCTTTAAGGATTGGGAAGGCAAAGCATCGCTTATGACGATGAGACAATTCCCTACGCCAGAAGAGATCCAAGCAGCCGGCGCCAGAGGCGTTATCGCGCATTGGAAAACAGAAGTAAAGCGAGGCGTGGGTATAAAGCGTACAGAGAAGCTATGCGCCGCAGCGGCTTCCTCGATTGGACTGACCGAAGGATTGGCGGCAGCGCGAATGGAATTAGCAGCGCTTCTTGAACAGTATGATCTGTTCACCAAGCAGCTTGAGGCGACGATGGAGAAGGTGATGCAAATTCTCGAGCGTATCCCCGGAGCGCCAGAAATGCTAACGGTCCCCGGTGTAGGCGTCATCACGGTAGCCGGTTTTTTGGCCGAGGTTGGCGATTTAAAAAACTACGATCACGGCCAACAGATAATTCGACTGCAGGCCTGAATCTCAAGAAAACAGCTCGGGCAAACGTAAAGGAAAGACGGGGATAACCAAGTGAGGACGCTCACGATTAAGAGCATTACTGTTTCGTGCTGTACTGCCGATGGTGGCCAAGAATGAAGCGTTTAAGGTGCTTCATAAACACTACACCACCCGAAGTCAGAATCCGCTTAAGAAGAAACAATCCATTATTGCACTATGTGGAAAGTTAATACGCGTCCTGCATACGTTGGGGACAAAGCAACGAACGTATAATGCTAACGATGTTTCAGGTCCTGTTCGACAAGCCCAGATGCTACAAATGGCAGCTTAAATTCATCAAAGCAATAACCTGCAATCTCGTATTATTCACAGGTGTACAACTTGACAATCGAAGCACCGGAGAAGCCGAAGAACTACATTCCATAAGGGCAACGACCCCGTAAAGGAGCAAGAACCGGCATCCACCCCTTGAGAGGTTGAACGAAGGAATGTAAGGGCATAGCCCAGCGTGACATGGGAGGGTAAACCCCAAGGGCCATTGTGGAGATCCACTGTACGCCGGGAATGGAAGTTCGCCGCAGCTTATGTGTAAACAAACCCGAATAAGTATTGACTTGGAGTTCACTCCGGGTAGTAAACTCCTTTATGTAAAACTATCAAAGCGAAGGAGTAGAGTGAAAAGGAGCGGAAGTAACCAAATTTGCCGTTGGCGACCGCGTTGGCGTCGGCTGCTTTGTTGACTCCTGCGGGGATTGCGAATACTGCCGCCGATGCGAAGAGCAATTTTGTACGAAGGGCGTCGTCTTATCTTATAATTCCTATGACTACGACGGCAATCTGACCTACGGCGGATACAGTCAACAAATCGTTGTAAAGGAAGACTTCGTTGTCCGTATTCCGGACAGTCTGGAGCTGGATGTTGCGAGTCCGCTGTTGTGTGCAGGCATTACCACCTATTCCCCGTTGAAACACTGGAACGCCGGACCGGGCAAGAAGGTTGCAGTCGTAGGCATGGGAGGCCTCGGCGATCTGGCGGTTCAATATGCGCATGCGATGGGAGCTGAAGTAACCGTATTGAGCCAGTCGATGAGCAAGCAAAGCGAAGCATTGGCGTTGGGTGCAGACCATTACTATGCGACAAGTGATCCCGCGACATTTACTGCATTGCATTGGCTGACAAGTTTGACATAATCCTAAATACAGTGTCGGCCAATCTTGACGTGGATACATACTTATCGATGCTTCGTGTTGACGGCTCGCTTGTTAACGTCGGTGCGCCGGTCGAGTCGGATAAGATGTGCTGACGAAGTCGACGAAGCGTATGAGCGCGTGCTCCGCAGCGATGTCCGGTACCGGTTCGTTATCGACATGGCTACATTGTAATTTTGGCAGCAATCACATCGTTCAGGTTAATTTCTGGTAAAATGTACTATGGGGGTGCAGAGGAAAATGGAAATTACAAGAATCGGTTCACAGCCTTCCCGGAAAGGGCCTGAAGAGTATTTTACCGGCACGGTGCGAGTGGATCCGTTGTTCGAGGCTCCCGAGCCTGCACGCGTGGCCGGAGCCAGTGTGACGTTCGAGCCGGGCGCCCGGACAGCATGGCACACCCACCCGCTAGGCCAGACCTTGATCGTGACGGCCGGCTGCGGCCGGGCGCAGCGCTGGGGCGGTCCAATCGAGGAGATTCGTCCGGGCGACGTGATCTGGTTCGCACCGGGCGAGAAGCATTGGCATGGCGCGGCGCCGACCACTGCCATGACGCATACCGCCATTCAGGAACGTCTGAACGGCAAGGCCGTCGAGTGGCTGGAGAAGGTCAGCGACGAGCAATACGGAGCCTGATCGCAGAGGGAATTCCGCGTAATAGCAGCAGAAAGCCGTAATCGCAGAGGATTACGGCTTTCTGCTGCTGTTCATGCGCTTAGCTTGTAATCATACTTTTCCTTCAGGCGCTTGATGTCTGTTCTTGGAGGGGAACCAAACATCCGGGCAAGGTCCTAAGAAGAAAAACGATTGGATTTTGAGTATTATTTTAACAGAATGGGTGTCCGAGGAAAATAAAGTTTTAGACTGGATTTGTTGATCCTACGGAGATTTTTGAATTGATAAATCGTCAGGTTCCGAATAATAAGTATTAGACTGACTCCAATATAAAACCAGCGGCAGTCTTGGACTGGAAAATAAAGTCCTATACTGCCGCTGGTTTATTGAACTAACTCAATGTTTTTATACCAAATCCGTCCAATACGCAAAAGCAATCGCGGAGGCCATCAAGACCGCCTTCAGCCCCCATAATCCTTTCAACAACCGTAATCTGGCATCCCCACTCAGCATAGAGGAGCTCATTGGTTCACTAGGTATAAGCCCCGGCTATGGACTCGAGGTATTCCGTAAAGTCTATGGAATATCACCGAGGAGATACCTTTCGGAACTCAAACTTCACGAGGCAAAGGAGCTCATTCAGCAACCTGGCCTTTCACTTAAAGAGATTGCGTCACAACTGGGATATGAGGAATTGTCAAATTTCAGCCGTCAATTCAAACGATGGACAAACATGAGTCCACTACAATACCGCCGGTCCCTTCTCCTTAGCCCAATGCATCATCGAAAATTCTACGAAGCAAATGGACATCCAGATTAATGTCGTGAATTCCATATTTCTATTGACTTGGAGTTAACTTTAAGTTGTATAATCCTCGATGAAAGAAGCATACACGGGAAAAAAGTGCTTGATTATTTCAACATCAATGCTTGATTTTTCGGATAATCTGTCTCCCGATTTCCGTGTACAATAACCGATGAGTGCAGAAATCCAGGTTTCTGGATGCCAGGCAGGGAATTCCTTTCCGGCCCGGTTCGATAATTGGAGGAGGAATACGACTTGGAACGTCTTTGGACGAAATCGTTTATTTTTATGACCGCAGGGATGCTTTTCTTATTTACAGCATTCTATATGTTGTATCCAACATTGCCGCTGTTTATTAAACAGATGGGCGGCAATGAAACGCAGGTCGGTTTGGCGATGGGCGCATTTATGCTGACGGCCGTTATTTTTCGCCCGATCGTCGGAGGGCTGCTGGACAGGTTCGGCAGGCGTCCTTTTATGCTCTGGGGACTGCTTCTCTTCGCCGCTGTAATGTATATGTACGACTGGATTGGCGGAATCGTCGCATTGCTGGCGCTCCGAATCGTGCACGGGATGAGCTGGGCAATCTCCACAACGTCGATGCTCACAGCAGTTACGGATATGATTCCAGCCGCCCGCCGCGGAGAAGGCATGGGGTGGTTCGGCATGTCCATGACACTGGCGATGGCGATCGGTCCGCTGCTTGGCATCTGGATCATACAGAGTCAGTCATATCATGCTCTGTTTCTAATTGCCGTTGGTCTTTCATTCGTTGCGCTGTTCTTGACATTCGGGGCTAAGATGCCATTCACGCCGCAATCGGGCGCAAGGAAAGTTGAATTTTTCGAGAAATCGGTACTGCCTGTTACAGTTTCGGTATTCTTTCTGTTTATCGCATATGGCGGCATTACCGCTTTCGTCCCGCTGTTCGCCGATTCGCTGGAGGTTAATTCCGGCACGTTCTTTCTGGTCTATGCCGCAACGCTTGTCCTGAGTCGCCCATTTGCAGGGAAGCTGTCGGACCGTTACGGAGAGACGCTTGTCATCATACCGGCTTTTGTCATTACGATGTTGGCTCTAATTGTTCTCGGCTTCTCGACGGGTCTGTTAGGCGTACTTGCTGCGGCGGTGCTGTACGGGATTGGTTTTGGTTCCGCGCAGCCGGTGCTGCAATCGGCCATCATCCGTCTTGCCCACCCGGACCGAAAAGGGGTTGCCAATGCTTCTTTTTCGACGGCTACCGACCTCGGTATCGGGTTAGGGGCGATTATACTGGGTTGGATCTCCCAGTACACGAGCTATCAAATACTGTTCACTGTCAGCGCTATCTCAGTTATGCTGTCTATGTTGGTTTATATTGGATTTGTGAAGCGCTTATTGAGCAGCAGTGAACTATTCACTGCGAAGCAAGCCGACGTTGCGTCACGATAAGAGTAATTGGAAAGAGAGGGACGATCTTATGCAATTTGTTAAACTTGGAAATACAGGATTGGATGTATCCCGGCTTTGTCTTGGTTGTATGAGCTTTGGTGTAGCAGAGCGGTCGTTTCATCAATGGGTGCTCGATGAAGAGCATAGTCGTCCTATTATTAAAAAAGCCCTTGAGCTCGGTATCAATTTCTTTGATACGGCGAATGTGTATGCAAACGGAACTAGCGAGGAGATTGTAGGACGAGTTTTAAAGGAATATGCCAATCGTGATGAAATTGTTATCGCGACAAAGGTTCATGGCCGTATGCACGAAGGTTCAAATGGCGCCGGACTTTCTCGAAAGGCAATCATGAGTGAAATTGACAAGAGCCTCAAGAGATTGGGAACCGATTATGTCGATCTTTATCAAATTCACCGCTGGGATTACAATACCCCCATTGAAGAAACGATGGAAGCCTTGCATGATGTAGTGAAGGCCGGGAAGGCAAGGTACATTGGCGCTTCGGCCATGTATGCATGGCAGTTCCAAAAGGCACTATATGCAGCGGAGAGAAATGGATGGACCCGGTTTGTATCCATGCAGAATCATTTAAACCTCATCTATCGTGAAGAGGAGAGGGAGATGCTGCCGCTTTGCAAGGAAGAAAAAATCGGCGTGATTCCATATAGTCCGCTTGCGTCCGGAAGATTGATTCGTGATTGGACGGAAACAACGCATCGATCCGAAACCGATCAGATTCAAAAATCGAAGTACGATGCGACTGCAGATACGGATCGAATCGTCGTGGAGCGGGTTGCGGCAATCGCAGAAAAACATGGCGTTCCCCGTATTCATATCGCACTTGCCTGGCTGCTGCAGAAAGAACCGGTAACCGCTCCTATTATCGGCGCTACAAAAGTGTCTCAACTCGAAGATGCTGCAGGAGCGCTATCGATTAAGTTAACATCGGAAGAAATTGCGTTCCTGGAAGAACCGTATGTACCTCACCGGATAGTTGGTTTTAGTTAATGTGATACGAGAGGGAAGGTGAAAAAATGTCAAATGAAAAAGAACTTACAGGCGCACAAAAAATAATAGGAGATTTCGCACCGAAACTCGTGCAACTTACCGACGACGTTTTGTTTGGGGACGTTTGGGAACGCAAGGAACTGTCTCCGCGTGACCGCAGCCTGATTACCGTAGCCAGCCTGATCACCGGCGGAAATACAGAACAACTGAGATTTCATTTGAACAAAGCGAAAACAAACGGGATTTCGGAAGAAGAGCTCAAAGAAGTAATTATCCATCTTGCTTTTTACGCCGGATGGCCGAAATCGATGTCTGCCATTATGGTTGCAAAAGAAGTGTTTTCAGAAAGGAAATAAAGAATACTTTATAAAGGCATAGAATAATAAACCCGCTAATTATAAAGCAAAGCGTAACAACATAGGAGGAAAAAATATGTCTGACAAGAAAGTGTGGTTTATCACTGGTGCCGGGCTGCCAACTGTTATCTCGGCTACTTCGAGGAGCTGACCCCGGAGCAGATCGAGCGTCAACTTGCCACCAACCTCATCGGCCCGATGAACGTCACCCGTGCCGTGTTACGCGTGATGCGCAAGCAGCGCTCGGGACATATAATCTCGATCTCTTCGGGCGCTGGCCTTGTCGGGTTCGAGTTTAGTAACGCCTACGTCACGTCGAAGTTCGGCCTCGAGGGCTGGATGGAGTCGCTGCAGCACGAGGGCGCGCCGTTCGGCATCAACACCACTATCGTCAAACCGGGGTTTTTCCGCACCGAGCTCCTCACGAAAGAGTCATCGACCTACGCTGAACCGTCCATCGAGGACTACGCCGAGCGCAGAGCAGAGCAATTGGCGTGGTGGAATGCCCAGAGCGGCCAGCAGTCCGGAGACCCGGCCAAACTCGCACAGGCGCTGATCACGATTGCGAGCGAGGAGCAACCACCGCGCCGCTTTATCGCCGGCGCCGACGCAATCGGCCTCGCCGAGCAGAAGATCGCCAACCTTCAGCAGCAGATCAATGCTTACCGTGACCTGTCAACTTCCCTCGCGTACGAGGATGCATAACCACTCGGACTGATATTTAGGACGAACCTCCAAAATAAGGTGATGCGAAGGCAAATATCGATCGTTTAGTCATCTGACCCTAGAAGCATTGAGGAGATGAAATCATTGAATCTATCTGAATCTAAATCAAATGCTGTGGCACCTGCTACGCAACCACTTCAATTAGAAGCATTCACCAAGTCATCTAAAACGTTTATCTGCTGGCTATCTGGTGCTGGGTTTCTAATCAATTCGCGCGGAACCCTTATTATGATAGATCCTGTTATTTCACTGATACTCCCTCTGCTTTAGTGCATAAGGGTACGTTGTTCGGTGGAACCCTTCCAGTTGTGAAAAGTTTAGAGACTCTAGGAGTTCCGTTGGGACAAACCAAAACCTTAGGTATAGGTGAAACTTTTCAAATAGGAGAAATTGAAATCACAACTACTCCAGCTGATCATCCGTGGCAACAAGAGAACCCGGATAAATACGGAGATCCATGGGGACCAAAAGATTGCTGTGGTTTTATTATTAAAACTTTGGATGGTACAATATGGTGCACGGGTGATACACGACTGCTACCTGAACATCTGCAGATGACAGGAGTCGACCTGCTGTTACTCGACGTATCGAGAAACGAGTACCATCTAGGTCCAGAAAACGCCATCACCCTCGCCAATACGCTTTCACATTCGAATCTAATTCCATATCACTATGGTACTTATGACACTGACATTGAAGCTCTTAATGGGGACCCAATGGAACTTGCACCAAGAATTAGTGCATGGGCAAATCGATTACATGTTCTTGCGCCCGGTGAAAAATTCTGGTTGTGTGCATCTGACTTTAGACACAACAGTTAAAGATCACTACTGCTAAATCTACTCCGAAAGAAACGAGATGGCTTATGATTCGATCATATCTATTACTGCTTTTTTGCGTCACTTGTTTGGGGAGCAACTTCGTATTCGGTTCGATGCTTGTGCAGGAATTTCCGCCACTGCTTCTTTCCGCATTTCGGCTATCCGCAACCTCCATATTTTTGATCGGTTATGCATGGGGGGCCAAAAAGCTGACAGCTCTAAGCCGCCGGGATTACCTTCTTCTCATTCTGCTTGGTTTCGTAGGTACGCTGCTTAACCAGTCTGCTTTCTTTACAGGACTAAAAACCGTGAATGCTACAACAGCGTCGCTGATCCTGTCCCTTGCTCCGATTACGGTATCTTTTCTCGCTGCGGTGTTTCTAAAGGAATACATCACAAGACGTATGGTTATCGGATCGGCGCTTGCGATTGTGGGCATTTTTTTTGTAGTCGGGAAATCTGACGGGCTGCAGTTCTCAATTTGAGTCATCTACATTCTGCTGGCAATGATTACATTTGCCGTCTTCATCATCATGATGCGTAAACTGACGGAGCGGGTTGACCCTTTTATAGCACCGTTTATTCTACCGTTATCGGCTCGGGAATGGTAATCCCGGTAGCGCTCATAAAGGAGCCTTTAAATCAAGTAAGCCCGCATCTTTGGGCGTGGATGATGCTCTTTGTAACAGCGATTCTGATGCATGGTATATGCTTGTTAATTTGGAATCAGCAATTAAAACAGGTGGGAGCCGGGAAGGCTTCGATTTTTTTGAATCTGCAGCCTTTCGTGGCTATGGTTCTCGGCTTTGCGCTGCTTGGAACGCCTGTAACCGCCGTACAATTGATCGGGTCTCTGCTTATTGTCGGAGGTGTTGTGCTGGCTACCGCACAGAAAAGAGAGAAGGTGGATGCCGTCAGCCAAAGGGTATCTATGTCTAACCCTATTTCAAAGTAAACATGCTTTTGAATCATGCGCACCGTTGATGAGGAGGGGCAGGAGCATTCGCAGCGGCGATTTGCTCCTTGTTTTTATTAATACTATGACAGGTTAATGTCTAATAAAATCCCCACTTGTTTTTCCATGACTTGAGGCGGATATGGCATTCCACTAGTAAACCACCATTCTACGATTCCTACGTAAGCCGGTGCGAAAAATTGCAGGATAAGATCTTCGTTTATTCCGCGTTTCCTTGCTTCTGTCATCTCCCATCCATTCCGGATATCTTCAATAACAAATTCAAGGAATCTGTTGCGAAAGAACGGAGCTCCCTTACTCTCCAGCATCGCCGAAAAGAATGAATAGTTCTTTTCAAAGTATTCGAACCAACTGATATTTCCCTTCAGAGAATCGACCGGTTTCGGGTTGCAGATTTCTCGGAGTTCATTGATATGGTCTTCAATTAGCTTATCCAATAAGTCAAATTTATCCGTGTAATGCAGATAGATCGTTCTTCGGCTGACGTTTGCTCTGTCCGAAATATCTTGGATCGTAATGTAATCAAAATCTTTTTCAGCCATGAGTTCAACTAAAGCCTTTTTTATCGCTTCTTGAGATTTAAGTATTCTTCGATCTACTTTTGTCAAGCGAGACACTCCATTTCATTAAATAATGCTCAATGTTATTCTTTTTGTTACTTACTGCACGTATCCTCTCCATTTGATAATTGTGGAATAGTTATTTTATCTATAATATACACATATGTGTACTATTACATCAATGTGTATTTTCGATCAACCAAAAGGAGTCGGTGGAATATAATGGATCGCACAAAAAATAACACCTTGAAAATTTACTTGTTTGTATTTATCAGCTTTTTGCTCGGTACGTTGCAATTCGTCTTCGTGGGCATTCTGGATAAGGTTGCTGCTTCGGTCGGCGTATCGGTATCGGCAGCGGGACAGCTTATGACCTCTTTCGCACTCGCCAGCGCCATTGGCACGCCCATAATCATGATGGCGACCGCGAAGATGGATCGGCGCAAGTTGCTGCTGCTATCTCTTGCTGTTATAATACTTTCCACCATATCTACGGTAGCCCTTCCGGGCTTCGGCTTCATGATAGCTTCCCGTATAGCGCTAGGAATCGGCTTCGGCGTCTACGGTGTTTGCGCTTTTTCAATTGTCGAGAAGTTGGCTCCTGAAGGACGCAAGGCCAGTGCATTGTCCAACCTCGCGATGGGATTCAGTGCCGCCCTCGTCATCGGCATCCCCATAGCCCGCCTGATTACAGCCGCATATGATTGGAAGGTGATCTTCTGGGGGATCGGACTCTTAAGCCTGATTGCATTCTTTGCAGTTGCAAGGGCGATTCCGGCCACCCAAGGCGAAGCGCTCATTTCTCTCGGCAGGCAGCTTGCCCTGTTGAAGAAGCCAAAGATTGTTATAGCACTCGGCGTGACGTTTTTAATGTTTATCAGCTATTCGGTGATCAATACCTATATCACCCCATTATTGACTTCTTTAATGCCGACGATTGAACAGCAAATCAGCGTTATACTCTTCGGCCTGGGTGTCGCGAGTTTGATTGGCTCCAAGCTTGGCGGCTTCCTTGCGGATCATATAGGCGCTGCACGTACGCTCGTCTGTGGTATGGCTGTCCAGGCCATTGCTCTTGTGCTGATATCTATAATCCCAGGATCGGTAATCGTGACTATCCCGTTGCTGATGATCTGGGCTATTGCCGCATGGACAGCCGGGCCAACCCTGAACTTCAATCTGATATCGATTGCTCCTGAAGCGTCCGGTATCATGCTTAGTCTGAACAATACCTTCGTACAACTTGGATTTGCAGCAGGCGCAAGCATTGGGGGAATTATCGTGGGAAGTTCGTCGTTAACGGCGATCAGTTGGATCGGCGCTGCCTCGGTTGCGTTAGCGGCCTGTTTTGCAGCCTTCTCCTTCGGCCCAGCTGTCCGTTCTCAAGCGCGCAAGCAGGAAGCTTCGGAATTTGTTACTGAAGATACTCAGCTTAATTGAAAGTCCTGGTTTACGGAATGAACCTAACGAAGCTGACGAATCCGTGACCAGCATTTGGTGCGCAATGCGTCAAGCTAGGTATTCATCTTGAATGCGATGACTTATCTGCCGATCTATCTGTGCTGCGCGTCTCTCGAACTACGGGAGTTTGCACTCAACTCAATTCTTGGCAGGTTGACGTTCTCCTTCTCCCACCAAATGTTTGTATTCGCAGGGAACAATGGCAGCGGAAAGAGCACAATTCGTAATCTAATTATCGATCGACTCGGTGTTAGTGCAAATGTTGATCCAGAACGAGGTTTTTTAGTAGAGACAACCCTTGCAGGCGGTAATGTTATTCGTCAAATGTGCGAGGCGAAAGATAATGGTTTTGAAGTGATCATGTTTTATGTAGGGCTGGGAGATTACCGATTGAATATTGATCGCGTTGCTGCACGGGTTAAAAATGGAGGACATGATATTCCTGCAGAAGACATGTTTTATTGATTGCGGCAACTATGTTTCTGCTTATTACCAGAATAAATGCCGACATCGACGTCATAAAAAAAGAGAGAGCAGGACTGGAGTTCCATCACAATGGTTGGTTCATTTTTATTTATCAGGATTATGCATCTGTGGTCTTTGAAGAAGACGCGGAAAGACGTTTCTTTACATGATCCGATTAGCACGGACAAGGAAGGCAACGAAATTACGTTGATTGATATCCTCGGCACCGAGGCGGATGATATTGCGTCCAAGGGGTGCCGGGCGTATACAGCATTGGGATTGTACGAGAATCGTCGATCCGAGAACCGGCAAGGCGGATCAGATGACGTGCAATGAAGGTGGGATGCAGGCGTTTCGACTGGGGAAAATCGTGTTGGCCGATATGGACGGGCCGTCCCGCGCCGGTTCACAAATCGATGATGGATGTCTTCGGCATCGGCCTGGGGCAAAATCGCGGATTGCTGTGGGCAAGCAATTGGGGGCAACGAGACATGTCTAAAGGGGCAAATGCAGAATACTATCGCTGTCCAGTATGTGGTTTTGATAAAATTGATAAAATCCTTCAAAAATAAGGAAGTGTTAAACAATGAATTTCGAAATGGTTATGCAGGAGCTTGAAGCTCTCGGCAAGGAACGAACCAAGAAAATATACATATCCAATGGCGCGAACGAACCGCTTTTTGGTGTGGCTACAGGCGTAATGAAGCCCATCGCGAAGAAAATTAAAAAAAATCAACCATTGGCTGAGCAACTTTATACCACGGGGAATTACGACGCCATGTACTTTGCCGGCGTAATTGCAGACCCGAAAGCAATGACTGAAGCGGATTTTGAGCGTTGGATGGATGCTGCTTATTTTTATATGCTGTCCGACTATGTGGTTGCAGTAACCTTGGCAGAAACAGATATTGCACAAGCAGTTGCCGATAGATGGATCGCAAGCGGCGAGGAGCTGAGAATGTCAGCGGGCTGGAGCTGTTACTGCTGGCTTTTAGGTAATCGACCGGACGGTGAATTTTTCGAAAGCAAACTTGCCAATATGCTTGAAATTGTAAAAAATACGATTCACGATTCTCCCGAACGAACAAAATATGCGATGAATAATTATCTTTACGCAGTGGGTGTATCATATTTGCCTTTCCATGATAAGGCGGTCGAGACCGCAAAGGCAGTAGGCCCGGTAGGAGTCAAACAGGACAAGACAAAAAGCAAATTTCTACTCGCTTCCAAAAATATTCAAAAGGCAGTAGATAAAGGGCAAATTGGTTTCAAACGCAAATATGTAAGATGTTAAACTAAATTCTAAAAGCGCAGTCCAATTGGATGTATTTTATGGGTTGAACAGGGGGGATTTCCTGCTCAACCATTTTTCTTTTCGTTCTCAAGGAAGCTTCAACTAAGAATGGACTCGAAATAACTTTCGATTAACTGATCTCATTTTCTGGAATACTCAAGCTTCCGATAGGCACGGGGGGACAGGCCTGAAAGATTTTTGAACACTTTGCCAAAGTGGGAAAAGTTCTCAAATCCGCAATGCTCTGACACCTGAGTGACACTCCAGTCCGTTTCTCGCAAGAGGTGTTCGGCCTCTTTGACCCGTGTGATGTTGATGTACTGGGCAAAGCCGAAGCCGGTGACTTCTTTGAAGACGCGGCACAGGTGGCCCTTGCTAATAAAAAATTGCTTGGCAAGGATGTCTAGATGAAGAGGTTCCCTGTAGTGCAGATTAATGTGGCGGATGATATCCGTTACCTTCCGCTGGACCGATGTAAGCTCAATATCCGGCAGAGCCTTGCGTTTCAACGTGCGGCGAGCTGTGAATAGAAGCAATTCAATCATCATGTTCCGGATGTGCAATTGATAGCCTGGGGGGCATTCGCTTAGTTCGCTCAGCAGAGAGCCAAGAAGCTCTTCCACGTACATCCGTTCCTTAAGGTTCAGTCTGATCAGCGGATGGACATCAGCGAAGGGGGTCAGCAGCAGATCCGTATCCTCCGGTGACAATTCCGCAAAGTAAGATTGAGCAAAATGCAGGACGACCCGTTCATGATTGGGTTCGCTTAGCTCGGACGTTTTGTGAACGGCGTTGGAGTCGACGAGTACCATGTCACCAGGATGGACGTGGTAGACGGAGTCTCGGATAAAAAATTTCCTTTCCCCGCGAAACAGATAATAAATTTCATACGATTTATGGTAGTGGGTGTTATTCATCGAATGATGGCCGATTCTCCGGTCGAATTCGATCCACAGCGTTTCGTTAATCGAGCCAAAGCGCAGCATGTCTGGAAGTGATTGAACAGTCATGGAGGGCTCCTTTCACAGCTAATTGACTTCATACACCTAGTATATCAATATATGCGGCGTTTGAGGTATATTTGTGCATAAATGCGGGGAAATCATTCCTATTTTCATGTTAATCTTAGAACACAAGTAATAGAAAAATCATTATGGACTTAAGGCTTACAATGTACAAGGCTTAGTGATGAAAAATGTGTTTGTCATTTCATGCCATGATGAAGATTATAAGTTTCATCGTGCAGCGTATACGGAGGAATAAATATGCGAAAATTTGAATGCGACGAAAACGAAGTAAAAGAGCTTATAGACCGGGTAGTCCGCAGAACGATGAACATGGATTTCACTTGGAACTGGTCTTGCGGCGTAGCTTATTACGGGATTTGCAAAGCCTGGGAAGTAACGGGGAATCAAGAGTACATCGATTTTCTGGTCAAATGGGTGGACGAGTATCTGGAGCTCGGGTTGCCGCCTATGATGGTCAATGCTTGTGCCATGGGGCATACGATGCTGACCCTGCATGAAGCTACGGGCGACTCCAAGTACCTTGACCTGGCTCTGTTAAAAGCCGAATATCTGCGAAAGGATGCCATCCGATTCGGGGAAGGTGTGTTCCAGCATACGGTATCCTCCAAGAATGACTTTCCGGAGCAGGCATGGGCGGATACGTTGTTCATGGCCGCCTATTTCTTGCTGAGGCTCGGATTTAAATTGGACAAAAAGGAATACATTGACGATGCCCTTAATCAATTTTACTGGCATGAAGAATATCTGCAGGACACGAAGACGAATTTGTTCTATCACGCTTGGGATAATGTCAGAGAAGATCATCTGTCCGCAATTTACTGGGGCAGAGCCAATGCATGGGCCGCTTATACGATGGCACAAGCTTATAAAATGCTGAATCCCTTTATGCCTATGTGGATGCAGATCGGAGGGGCTCTCGGCGATCAATTAAGCGCTCTCGTCAGGCTGCAATCACCGAAGGGGCTGTGGCGCACGGTATTGAACGATGAAACCTCCTATGAGGAAACGTCAGCCTCCGCCGGCATTGCCGCTTCGCTGGTAATCAATGGACACCCGCTGCATCAAAACTATATGGCCAAAGCTTATGAAGGCATCTTGGCTAACATTGATGAAGACGGTTCGGTCCGTAATGTATCTGCAGGTACGGCTGTGATGTATTCCGCTGATGATTACAAGGTGATATCCAAGAAGAGAGTACAAGGATGGGGACAAGGATTGACTTTGGCCTATCTGGTAGCTCTGCTTCAAAATAAGGAAGTTGTCAGTAAAATATAAGAAGTAGCTACGCAGTCTGAAATGGATATGTACGGTATAAAAATTGACAAGAGACCGCTGAGGCGGTCTCTTTTTTTTGCTGCAGACATGCCCAGAGGTACGTATCTTCTAGCCGGTGAAAGTCTGTTAAAACAATTCAAGGAAGCCGAAACGAAGCTAAATCAACGGCGGTACGATCTCCCGACGGCGATAGAACGATATAAAGGTGCGGAAATGTCGGCGAACATTTTAAAGGAAGCGGCGGATTACTATTTTTGGCTTAATCCATCGAACTGATCTTCGAACAACGTCAAGAAATCCTTCGAAAAGTTATTCGTGAAGTACAAGTTATTAAAGATCCGGATACAGTCGACTTTACAGTTTATATATTTCCATTCTAGGCATGGGTGTCATGCAACGATTCTGACGGTCTCGCGGCACAAAAAAGACCGGGGCGAAATGTACCCGGCTTAATTTATTGTCTTGAGTGAGCTATATAAAGGGTAGAAAAACAGATTTCCGACCGATAAGGCGGAAATCCGTACTTTCGACTAGGAAGGCGGCCTTTTTGGTCGGAAAACCATAAACATAAAGTCGTTATACCGCAAGCGGACGGAGGATGGAATTCGGTAAAATAAAATTAGGCTATCAGACTCATCACGGAGAAAGAAAGGGAGAATACTGAAATGGCAGAACTGAAGGCAACTCATCTAACCGCGGAATACCAACGGCACCTGCTCGGGACCGATGTAGCTCACCCGCGCACCAGCTGGCGTCTTGAATCCGACCGTCAGGGGACCGTGCAAAAGGCCTATCGTATGCAGACCGCCGGAGAGAACGGAAGTTTTGATGAGCCGCTGTGGGATTCTGGGCGCCGGGAGTCGGACGAAAACGTTCTGGTTCCGTACGTTGGGCCAGCGCTCTCCTCGCGCACCCGGTACCTGTACCGGGTGAAGGCATGGGACAATTTCGGACGCGAGTCCGAATGGAGCGAGCCGGCGTGGTGGGAAACGGCTTTCTTCGGCGCGCAGGAATGGGAGGCGCAGTGGATTTCGCCGTCGCCCGAATCAATCGACCCACAAGCGGAGCCGGCATTCCTGCTTCGCAAGCCCTTCTCGCTGAAGAGCGCAGAAATCGCTTCGGCGCGCATTTATGCAACCGCTGCGGGGGTGTATGAGCTTTACCTTAACGGAGAAAAGGTCGGAGACGCCGTGCTTGCGCCTGGTTGGACCAGCTATCGGCTCCGCCAAGCCTACCAGACCTACGATGTGACGGCGCAGATTCGGGAAGGCGGCAATGCCATCGGCGTTATGGTGGCGGGCGGCTGGTATAAAGGGCGGCTGGGCTGGGAAAATAAGGCCAACCATTACGGAGACCGCCGTTCCGTTCTTGTACAGCTGCATATTAGCTATAAAGACGGTACCGAAGAGGTGATCGGATCCGATCCAACCTGGAGAGCCTCGACGGGAGCGATTCGGTTCTCCGAGATTTATGACGGAGAAACGTATGACGCCCGTATGGAGCAAACCGGGTGGAGCGAGCCGGGTTTCGACGACTCTTCGTGGGGCATTGCCGAGCGGCTGGAACTGCCGCTCACCCATTTGGTCGCGCAAGAGAGCGTTCCGATCCGTGTGACGCAAACGCTGAAACCGCAGGCTGTGATCGTCACGCCGTCTGGCGATACCCTGCTGGATATGGGTCAGAATATGGTGGGCCGCATCCGCGTTACCGTTACAGCGCCGGAGGGCACGGTAATCAAGCTGACCCATGCCGAAGTGCTGGACAAGGACGGCAACTTCTACATGGGCAATATCCGCACGGCCAAACAGTTGGTCACGTACATCGCCAAAGGCTTAGGCACCGAAACCTACGCGCCTCATTTTACATTCCAGGGATTCCGGTATGTCAAGGTGGAAGGCTACCCGGATCAGGAGAGAGGATTGTCCCCCGAAGCCTTTACCGGCGAAGTGATTCATTCCGATATGGAACGGACGGGAGCGTTCGAATGCTCAGATGAAATGGTCAATCAACTGCAGCGGAACATCGTATGGGGCCAGCGGGGCAACTTTCTCGACGTTCCGACGGACTGCCCGCAGCGCGACGAACGCCTCGGCTGGACGGGGGACGCGCAAGTATTCGCCGGGACGGCTTTGTTCAATTACAACGGCGGTCCGTTCTTCACCAAGTGGCTGCGCGATCTGAAAGCGGACCAGCTGGCGGACGGCCAGATTCCATTCGTCGTGCCGAATATCATTCAGGGGTATTCGTCCGCTGCGTGGGGCGACGCTGCGACGGTGATTCCGTGGGCCTTGTATATGAGCCTTGCTGACAAGCGAATTCTCGCCGAGCAATACGACAGCATGAAGGGTTGGGTGGATTTCATCCGCTCCCAAGGCGACACCGAGCATATTTGGAACACGGGCTTCCATTTCGGAGATTGGCTGGCTTTGGACGCCAAGGAAGGCAGCTATATGGGCGCCACTCCGAACCATATGGTAACGGCGGCCTATTTCGCGCTTTCCACAAGAATCGTACGGGATGCCGCGGGTGTGCTTGGCCTTGCGGAGGACGCCGCTTATTACGGGATGCTGGCGGAGCGGATCGCTGCGGCGTACCGCGACGAATTCATCACGCCGAACGGGAGGGTCGCTGCCCGAACGCAGACCGCGCATGTGCTGGCTCTCGTGTTCGATTTAGCCGAACCCAAGGACCGTGCAAGAATTGCGCGGGACCTGAATGACATGATCTTGGAAAACGACTACCACCTGACCACGGGTTTCGTAGGAACGCCATATCTTTGCTTCGCGCTGTCGGACAATGGATACCATGAAACAGCGGTTAAGCTTCTTCTTCAGAAAACGTATCCTTCCTGGCTCTATTCCGTTTCCAAGGGCGCGACCACGATTTGGGAGCACTGGGACGGGATCAAGCCGGACGGCTCGTTCTGGAGCGACGACATGAATTCCTTCAACCATTACGCCTATGGGGCGGTGGGGGAATGGATGTATCGTAAAATTGCCGGTCTTTCGCCGGATGCGGAACAGCCCGGCTACAAGAAAGTCCGGATCGAGCCCGACTTCACGGGCGGGCGGCTGAGCCATGCCCGGGCATCGTATGAATCGATGTACGGTACTGTGGAAGCCGGATGGACGTTCGTTGACGGACAAATCGAAGTCGAGGCCGTCGTTCCGGCTGGCGCAGCCGCGTCGATCCTGCTGCGCGGAGCGCATGCGGACGAGGTGAAAGCAAGCGTGAAGGACGAAGGAATCTTGTCCATCACGCAGGAGGCGGAAGGGGTCCGGGTGGAAACCGGATCAGGCCGTTACGTGTTCACAATCCCCAGGACGGAGTCTTCTTACCGGACTTATTCTCCCGAGATGCGACTTAGCGAAGTCGTTCAATGGGAAACGGCCAAACAAATACTGGATCGTCATGCGCCGGGATTTGCCGATAATTTGAAACACTTTGCGGGCCTGCCTCTTGGAGCGGCGGCCAATAGCCCCATGGGCAGTGTCATTTCTCAAGAGCAATACGAGGCCATCAGCCGGGAGCTTTCCCAAATTCGCGAGTAAAGGCGGAATAACGATGCAAGAAGCAAAGAAAAACACGGCGATCCGATATGTGCGCAATGCGGGAGGTCCTGTTCTGGGCTATTCCGAATCGTCGGGAGTCCGTATATTGCAGCAGGACGGGCTGGCCTTCAAGGACCTCAACAAGGACGGAAAACTGGATCCATACGAGGATTGGAGGCTGCCGGCTGAAGTCCGTGCGAAGGATCTGGCTTCCAAAATGACGATCGAACAGATTGCCGGCCTCATGCTTTACAGCAGCCATCAGGCGATACCGGGCAATATGGGCTGGTTTCCGGCAACTTACGGCGGCGGCAAGGCGTTCGCGGAAAGCGGGGCGGAGCCGGGGGACCTGTCCGACCAGCAGCTCGCTTTTATCAAAGACGATCACATTCGGCACATTCTGTTGACCCGGGTACAGAGCCCGGAGACGGCCGCGGTCTGGAACAATAACGTGCAAGCGTACGCCGAAAGCATCGGCCTCGGCATTCCGGCCAATAACAGCTCGGATCCCCGGCACGGTTCGGATACGTCCAAAGAATTCAACGCAGGCGCCGGTGGAACGATTTCCATGTGGCCGGAGAGCATGGGACTTGCTGCCACGTTCGATCCGGAGGTCACCCGCCAATTCGGCGATATCGCGTCGAAAGAGTACCGCGCGCTTGGACTTGCCACCGCGCTGTCGCCCCAAGTCGATATCGCGACCGATCCGAGATGGTTCCGTTTCGGCATGACGTTCGGCGAAGATCCGCAGCTTGCTGCCGATATGGCCAGGGCCTATGTGGACGGCTTCCAAACGTCGGAAGGGGAAGCGGAAATCTCGGACGGCTGGGGATACGGCAGCGTCAACGCGATGGTAAAACATTGGCCGGGCGGCGGCTCGGGCGAAGGGGGGCGGGACGCGCATTTCGGCTACGGCAAATATGCGGTCTATCCCGGCGGCAACTTCGACGAGCATCTCATTCCTTTCACCGAAGGGGCGTTCCGTCTTTCCGGCAAAACCGGGCAGGCATCGGCTGTGATGCCTTACTACACGATTTCCGTGGGGATGGATTCCAAAAACGGCGAGGACGTCGGCAACGCCTACAATGCTTATCTCATCAACGATTTGCTCAGAGAGAAATACGGCTACGACGGCGTCGTTTGCACCGACTGGGGCATTACGGCCGACGAAGGCGAAGATATAACCCGTCTGTTTCCGGGAGGACGCTGCTGGGGCGTGGAAGAAGGCTATACGGTAGCCGAACGCCACTATAAGCTGCTGATGGCGGGCGTCGATCAATTCGGCGGCAACAACGAAGCGGGACCTGTCATCGAGGCATACAACATTGGCGTCCGGGAGCATGGGGAACCGTTCATGCGCCGGCGTTTCGAACAATCGGCGGTCCGTCTGCTGAAAAATATGTTCCGGCTGGGCTTGTTTGAGAATCCTTATCTGCAGGTCGTCGAAACGGCCGCCATCGTAGGCTGCCCCGCCTTCATGGAAGCGGGCTACCAAGCCCAGCTCCGGTCCATCGTTCTATTGAAAAACGAAGGCGTGCTGCCTCTTCCGAAGAAGAAAACCGTATATATTCCGAAGCGGAGCCTCCCCGCGGACACGGATTGGATGGGAATGCCAATCCCGGCTTCGGAGGAATATCCTGTAAACCTGGACTTGGTTCGAAAATATTTCGAGGTTACAGATCGGCCGGAGGAAGCGGATTTCGCTCTATTATGCATCGAAAGCCCGCGGTCGACGAAGGGCTACAGCAAGGCGGACGCGGAGACAGGGAGCAGCGGCTATGTGCCGATCAGCCTCCAATACGGGCCATACACCGCCGAGCATGCGCGTGAAACCAGCCTGGCCGGGGATTCCCGGGATGTGTTGAACCGCTCCTATAAGGGGAAAACCGTCACCGTCTCGAATGCCGGCGACCTCGAAGCCGTGATTGACACCAAGAAGCGTATGGGCGGGAAACCGGTGATCGTCTCCATTCTGCTGTCCAATCCCGCGGTCATCGCGGAATTCGAACGGGAAGCCGATGCTATCGTCGCCCATTTCGGCGTGCAGGACCAGGCGGTTCTGGATATCCTCTCGGGAGCGTTCGAACCGCAGGCGCTGCTTCCTTTCCAAATGCCGGCGCATATGAAAACGGTGGAAGAGCAGTTCGAAGATGTGCCTCATGACATGGAGGTCTACGTAGATTCGGCCGGTCGTGCCTACGACTTTGCTTACGGCCTCAATTGGAGCGGCGTGATCACGGATGCCCGCACGGAGAAATACGGGAATAGACGGTAAAGCAGCGGAAGGGCGGCGGGAACGCCGCCCTTCTTTTGGCGTATATCGCAAATGAATGAGAAGATATATAATACAAAGAAAAGTCAAGCGTATATGAAGGAGGAACGGCGGCAATGCTCAGAATAAAACCGGTAGTCAATTCCCTGCGCTTCAAATTTTTTGCCGCCGTTCTCGTCATTTTCGTCCCACTGGTTACCATTCTTATCGTCAATAATTTTTATTCCGTCGACGTAGTCCGAAATCAGGTGGCGCAATCCAACAAAAATATGTTGAGTCTGTACAAGGACCAGATCGACCGCAATCTCGAAGAAGTGGATAAGTACCTGGCCAATACGCTGGAGAGCGATTTGAACGTGCTTGATCTCGAATTTCCCAAAGAAGCGGACGAGGATCGCTATAACATTGCCAAAATCAGCCTGTATAATATGATGCGGGAAGATCTCGGGTACTACCCGATTCTGGACGCTTTTTTCGTCTATTCCGAGCCCAACCGCGACCTGGTGATGCAATCCTCCATGGATACTTATGAATCGCGCGAGGCGGCGCGGAACGAAATATTGGAAATGATTGAACTTAACGCCCGGACAATCGATTACGCACGCTGGCATCTCTGGGAGGGCGAGAGCGATTACTACCTGTTCCATCTATTGAAGTCCGGCAATGTGTATATGGGGGCGTGGATGAGCAGCGATAAGCTGATGGTGCCGCTTAATCTGATCGATCTGGGCGAATCCGGCGTTGCGCTCATTACGACGGACAACAACGAGCCGATCAGCCACACGGACCTGATTCAGGACAAGGAAATCGACTTGGAATTCCCCGAAGATTCCTATGCCATCACAGGGGAGGGCAAGGATCAGTATCTTGTAATGGGCGAGCCTTCCACGCAGGGCAAATTTAATCTGGTGGTGGCTGTGCCCGACAGCACGATCCTTCAGAAGCTTCCCTATCTGCAGCGGATCTCTTCCTTCATCTCGATGATTGCCCTTCTGTTTCTGGTTCTCTTCGTCTTTATGATGAGAAGCGTATTCCTGAATCCGGTTAAGCGGATTGTCGTTGCCATGCGGAAGCTTCGGGACGGCAACTGGGATTCCAGGCTGGAGCAGGCGCCGACCTCGACCGAGTTCGAGATTGTAAACGAAACGTTCAACCGTATGATCACCGAGATTCACGAGCTTAAAATAAACGTGTATGAGGAAAAATTAAATAATCAACGAGCGGAGCTCCGCCATTTGCAGCTTCAGATCAATCCGCACTTTTTTTTGAATTCGCTCAATATCATTTATAATCTGGCGACGGTGAGGGATTACGTCCTGATCCAGGAAATGACCAAATGTCTGGTGTCCTACTTCCGGTTCATGTTTCGCAGCAATTCCTATTTTGTGGCGCTCAGGGACGAACTCGCCCACACGGCAAACTATTTGAGGATCCAGCAGCTTCGATTTCCCGATAGCTTCCAATACTATGTCGAGCGGCCTGACCATCTGCTGGATACGGAGGTTCCGCCTTTGATCGTTCAGACTATGGTGGAAAACACGATCAAATACGCGGTCAACATGGATGAGCCGATCCGGATATCGGTCGAAGTCGGCAAAGAGGAGACCGGGGGAGATTCGCGTCTCGTCATTCATATTAAGGACACGGGTCCCGGATTTCCGGAGGAGGTGCTTCAGCGGCTTTTGCTCGAAGGGGAACCGGTCAACGAGAACGGGGAACAGATCGGGATTTGGAACGCAAGGCGCAGGCTTCGCTTGCTGTATGAAGACCGGGCGGATATTGACTTCTATAACGAAAACGAATCGGGAGCCGTTGTGCGGATTTCCATTCCCATAAATAAGAAAGAACCGTGAGGTGATGAATCATGTATCATGCGCTGCTTGTGGACGATGAAGTTCACGCGGTGAGAGGACTGCAGGCGGGCGTTCATTGGGAGCGCCTGAATGTCGGGTCCGTGTACACGGCGCACAGTCTGAAGCAGGCACAGGAAATCTTCCAAGCCCATTCCGTGCATGTAATGGTTTGCGATATCGAAATGCCTCAAGGGTCGGGTTTGGAATTGGCAGCTTGGGTCAAGGAGCATTATCCCGAAACCGAGACGATCTTCCTGACATGCCATTCGGATTTTCAGTTCGCGAAGCAAGCCATTCAACTCGACAGCTTCGAATACTTGCTGAAGCCCGTCGATTATTCGGAGCTCGAATCGGTGATCGGCAGGGCGCTCGGCAAGATGGCCAAAGAAAGGGAGCTGCGTTCCTTCGAGGAAACCCATCATCATTATAGACAGCTTTGGGAATCGCATCAGCCGGTCGTAGCGGAGCGTTTCTGGCAGGACCTGATTCAGCGGAAAATCCCTTCAAATCCGGAAGCGCTCTGCGGGCACTTGCGGAAAGCAGGGCTCGCGTATTCCGAAAACATCCGGTTCCTGCCCGTTTACACCCGCGTCCAGCGCTGGCACAAAGAGCTGTCCGAGCGGGACCAGAGAATCATGGAATATGCCCTTCGAAACGTGCTGGAGGAAAGCATGGAAGAGACACCCGGTGCGGCGGTTATTCCGGTAGCTGACGGTTCCTTGCTAACTGTCGTTCCTTTCGAAAAGCTGGGGGACGAGGGGGAAATACGCGCGCATTGCGATGCGTTCATCCGCAATTGCAATCAGTATTTGTATTGTGATATCAGCTGTTACGTCGGCGATCGGGTGCCGCTTTACGAATTGGCCAGCATGCTGCGCTCCCTTCAACAGCTCGACGAGAATAACGTGACCCAGATTAACCGGACGTTCATCCTCGGTGAGACTAAGAAAAAAGTGTGCCGGCTGGAACCGGCTCCTCTCGCCGCATGGGCGGAATGGATGAAGCAGGGTGCAAAGGACAAGCTGGCGGAACAGGTTTCAAAATATTTGGAGGCATGGAATTCGTTCGACGGCTCCGTCGATGCGCAGGCTCTGCACGACTTCTACCAGGACTTCCTTCAAATGATATTTTTCGTCCTGCAGTCCAAAGGCCTGCAGGTCAATCAGGTGTTCGCCCAAAACCTGCTGACGGACAAGCCGGAATCCGTGCTTCGCTCGCTGGCGTCCCTGCAGGATTGGGTAAAGTACGTGATCGAAGTCACGATGAACCACATCCACGCCATAGAAGAAAATTTATCTGTCGTGGACAAGGTCAAACGTTTTATTGCGGACCAGATCGGCGAGCAGGACTTATCCCGGGAACACATCGCCAGCCATGTATTCCTCAATCCTGACTACCTGACGCGAATATTCAAGAAGGAGACGGGAATGTCGCTTTCGGACTTCCTTCAGCAAAGCAGGATCGAATACGCGAAGGAGCTGCTCGCCAATACCGGGCAATCGGTCAGCGACATAGCGGTCGCTTCCGGCTACTCGAATTTGTCGTACTTCTCGACGATCTTCAAGAAAGCAACCGGAGCGAACCCGGTGGACTATCGCAAACGGACGCAGCAAAATTAGGCCTAAAGCCGATTCCGGTAAGCGGAATCGGCTTTTATACTTTATGGTCCCGGATAAGGTCGGAATTTCGAAAGCGGGAAGTCGTTTTATTGGTAAGCGGCACGTTCTGCTGTCCCTTAGAATGAGAATATAAAGACAGGCAAGAAAGAAGGGGACAGCAGATGGCACAAACAGGATGGACTCCGTTTTTCAAGAAGCTCAAGCGTTACCGGGCGTTGTTTTTGATGATGATCCCAGGGATCGCCTACCTCATTATTAACAATTACCTGCCGATGTTCGGCGTCGTCATCGCCTTCAAGGACATCAACTATGCCAAGGGAATACTCGCCAGCGATTGGGTAGGGTTGAAAAACTTCGAGTATCTGTTCAAGACGGCGGATGCATACATCATCACCCGAAACACCATCCTGTATAACGGATCGTTCATTATCCTCAATACAGTCATGGCAATCGCGGTCGCGATTCTGCTCAATGAAGTGAGAGCCAAGCTCGCGGCCCGTTTCTATCAAAGCGTCATTCTTCTACCGTTCCTGATTTCCATGGTTATCGTCGGCTATCTGGTACTTTCGATGCTGAGTACAGAGAGCGGATACCTGAACCTGAATTTGCTTCCGATGTTCGGAATGGAGCCGATCTCCTGGTACTTCGAACCGAAATACTGGCCTTACATCCTGACTATCGTTCACATTTGGAAGTATACCGGTTACCTGTGCGTCATCTTCCTGGCCGCGATCATCGGCATCGACCACGAGTATTACGAAGCGGCCACGATCGATGGCGCGACCAAATGGCAGCAGATCCGCGCCATTACGGTACCGCTCATCGCGCCTACCATCACGATTATGACGCTGCTGGCGATCGGCCGGATTTTCTACTCCGATTTCGGCTTGTTTTACCAGGTGCCGCTCAACTCCGGTCCGCTTCAGCCGGTTACGGACGTTATCGACACTTACGTTTACCGGGGCCTGATGACGCTCGGCGATATCGGAATGTCTTCCGCCGCCGGTCTGTACCAATCATTGGTCGGATTTATCCTGGTCCTGCTGTCCAACTACATTGTCAGCCGACGCAACAAGGAAAACGCCTTGTTCTAAGCCGAAAAGAGGGGAAACGACTATGAAAACCAACGATATGTACCAGCCCGTCGTCCATGCCATATTCATCATTCTTGTCGCCCTGTGCCTGTTTCCATTCGTGCTTCTCATCATGTCCTCGATCACGGAGGAAAGCGCGATCATCAGCAACGGATATTCGTTCTGGCCGAGCGAGTTCAGCCTGGAAGCTTATTCGTACCTCTGGATCCAGAAGGCGGCGATGTTTAACTCCTACGGGATCACCATCCTGATCACGATCGTCGGCACCTTCGTCGGCCTGCTGATCAGCGCCCTGCTCGCGTATCCGTTATCCCGGCGGGACTTGCCGCTTAACAGCATGCTAAGTTTTCTGGTGTTCTTCACGCTTCTGTTTAACGGAGGCCTGGTGCCGACATACCTGATTTATACCGAAGTTTTCCACATGAAGAACACGCTGATGGCCCTGATTATTCCCGGGCTGCTCACCAACGGCTTCTTCATCCTGCTGATCCGGACTTTTTTCGCCAATTCGATTCCGGTTCAGATTATCGAGTCGGCTTATATCGACGGAGCTTCGGAGTTTAAGATTTTCTACAGTATGGTACTGCCGCTGTCGCTGCCGATTCTGGCGACGATCGGCCTCATGCTGACGATCAACTACTGGAACGATTGGTTCAACGGATTGATCTATATCACGGAGCCGAATCTGTTCAGTATCCAGAACCTGCTCAACCGGATGCTGGTTAACATCCAGTTCCTCCAGCAGAACAATCTAGGCGGCCAGCAGATGTCGGCCAACCCGCCGATGAACTCCGTCCGGATGGCCATGGCCGTCATCGGGATTCTGCCGCTGATCCTGATTTATCCGTTCTTCCAGAAATATTTCGTCAAAGGCCTCACTATCGGAGCGGTCAAGGGTTAATGCCAGGATAAGCCAGTCCCGGACCTTCGCGCCCGGTTGGTATAGATTGCCGTGCAGTGCCAACATAATCTAGGGGGAAAATACATGCCAAGAAAGTCGAAAGCCTTAACGCTTCTGCTCTCCGTACTGCTGATCATGACACTGCTCGTTTCCGCTTGCTCAACATCGAACAATTCGGGCAATAATGCCGGTACTTCGGAGCCGGCTGGCAATGACGGCGCAGCAGCCAATTCCGCTGCCAACGAGAAAGAAATGGAGTTGACAGTAGCGTTCATCGGAATCGGGAATATGAATGAAGTCGCTCTCGTTCAGGAAGAAATCAGCAAAATCACCAAAGAAAAAATTAACGCAACGGTTAAGTTGATGCCGATCGACATCGGCGCGTGGGTACAGCAAGTCAACCTGCTGCTCGCAGGCAATGAGCCGGTAGACCTGCTTGTCACTTCTTCTTTCTTCAACTTCAGCTCGCAGGTAGCCAAAGGACAGCTGCTGCCGATCGACGAGCTTGTGGAGGAACACGGTCCGGCCATTAAAGACACGATGGAACTGGCTATCTTCAACGCAACGAAAGTCGGCGGCAAGAGCTACGGCGTGCCGAGTGTACGCGATACGGCGACCGACTGGGGCATCGTGGCCAGAAAAGACCTGATGGACAAGCACAGCCTGACGTTCGATAATGTCAAGACGTTTGCGGATCTCGATCCGATCTTCCAGAAGATCAAAGAGAACGAGCCGGGGATGTATCCGCTTGTTCAGCGTTCCCAAGCTTTGACGATTGCTAGTGAAATCGTGCGCGGTTACATTGATTCGTTGGGCGATACGCCAGGTATCCTGGTGATGGACAATCAGGATCTGAAAGTCGTGAACCTCTACGAACAGCAAATGTATAAGGACGCTCTGCAGCTCGCCCGCAAATGGTACCAAGCCGGCTATATCATGCCGGATGCCGCAACGACGCAGGAAGGCAATAACAGCCTGGTGAAAGCGGGCAAAGGCTTCAGCTACCTGTCCAACATGAAACCGGGCTTCGAAGCCCAGGAGAAAACGCTTAACAATTATGAAATGGTAGCTGCCCGTCTCACGAATCCGATTTCCACTTCCGACTCCGGCACGGCATTCATGATGTCGATCCCGAAAAATACACAGGATCCGGATCGCGCAGCACAGCTGCTGAACCTGCTCTATACCGACAAGGATATCGCCAACCTGATCGCCAACGGCATCGAAGGCAAGCATTACGTAGATGCCGGCAATGGACAGATCAAAGCTCCGGAAGTCGCAAGCAACTACGTCTTCAACCAATGGCAAGTCGGCAACAACGCGCTGGCTAAAGTATGGGAAGGCACGGCGCCCGATCTTTGGGAGCAGACGAAGGCGTTCAACAAGTCGGCAAACTTCTCCAAAGCGCTCGGCTTCTCGTTCGATTCTTCCCCTGTGAAGACCGAAGTCGCCGCGGTAGCCAACGTAAACAACCAGTACAAGGCTGGTCTGGAGTCGGGGACGATCGATCCCGCCAAGCTGGATGAATTCATCAGCAAGCTGAAGGCTGCCGGCCTCGACAAGATCATTGCCGAGAAGCAGAAGCAGCTGGATCAGTGGGCGATAGAAAACAACGTGCAATAACCGGATATAAGGATAAGCAAGTGCAGGCTCCCTTCTTCGAAACGCTGTTTCGGGGAAGGGATTCTTTCAAAACGGGGAGGATGGATGATGATGTCGCTTATGATTGAGGTAAAAAAAGTACCGGATTCCGATGTCGCCGGGGATCTCGATCCCCGGGTGCTGGAAGTGACGCTGGAGCAGATGAAGAAGTTCGCTTCGTTCCCGAAGCTGGAGGCGAAGGACGGCGACGTCGGCGCCTTCCCGATTGAACAGGTGAGGGCGATGATGGGCTGGCCAAATTTGGACATCACGACGACGAATGTGGGAATGAGCGAGAAGCAGATTCCGGGTCGCGGCGGAGACATCACAGTACGCATTTATACCCCGGATATCGGCGGTCCGAAACCGGTCGTCGTTTTCTTTCATGGCGGCGGATTTATCGGCGGCACGATTCATGCCGTGGAGAACCCATGCAAATATCTCGCCGAACAGGCGGGCGCGGTAGTCGTTAACGTCGATTACCGGCTGGCTCCTGAGCATCCTTTCCCGGCGGGACTTCACGATTGCTTTGACGCGGTGAAGTGGGTCTACGAGAACGCGGAAGAGATTCAGGTTGACCGGGAGCGGATCTCGGTTGCGGGAGACAGCGCCGGAGGAAATCTGGCAGCCGTTTGCGCGATCATGGACCGCGACTTGGCTGCCGGTATGATCAAGTACCAGGCGCTGATCTATCCGACGGTCAACATGGCCGGCGTGGAGACCGACGATTTCAAGTGGAGGATTGACGAATACGAGATCAACCACCATCACGAGCTGATCCGCGGCATCGTGCAAGCTTTGGGCGGGGCTAAGCTGGATACGTTGTATTTGCAGGGAAATGCCGAGGTTTCCGATCCGTATGTGTCGCCGCTGCTTGCCGCCGATCTAAGCGGCCTGCCGCCAGCTCTGATCGTCGAAGCCGAATACGACTATCTTCGCCTGGAGGGTGAGGCGTACGGCCGCAAGCTGGTCCGGTCGGGCGTCCCAGCGCAAATGATCCGTTACAATGGTATGGATCATGGCTTCATGGATAAACTCGGACTGTATCCGCAGGCGGAGGACTGCATGAAGGAAATCGCGGCAGGCATCCGGGAGATGTTCAAAAGCAGTTAATTCATATGAAGATGCTCTCATGTCACTTGCAGAAGTTGAACGGCTAAGGGTAAACACCCCGCGATCCTCTGATCGCGGGGTGTTTTTTGTAAAAAATTATTTTCTCCGGGGTCTTATATTTTGATACGGAGGATTGCGGCGGCGTAAGGCGGAATCGGATAAACGCCGTCATCGCATCTGAAATCCGAAACCTTGGGCGACACCGATTCTGGCCGGTCGATCGTATTCGCGTCCTCCGGATTCCTGGAGGTCAGTATCGTTTGTCTGCCTTGCACCGGAACGTTTCCCGCGCCGTGAATATGGATCTCCGTCTCCAATAGATAAGGGGAAGGATTGACCAGCTTGATAATTAGTTCGCCTGCTGTGCGGTCCAAAGTCGAAACGGATGTCAGAAACGGAATCGGCGCCGGCCGGTACTCGTGAATGAGCTCGCCGTTCAGGAAACACTGTACGGCGTCCTCGACGATAGTCACCTGCATGTGCTGCCAATCCGAGGGGTGAACGGCGGTTTTTCGGTTGGGCGCCAATTTGACGCGGGACCAGCCGACGATGCGGACTAGACGGCTTTCTCCATCCGGATCCAATTCCCAAAGGAGATAGTTCTGCTTGTCCCATGGCTGATGTCGGTCTAACAAGCGAAGCCGTATCCCTTCCGAACCTAGTATCACTTTGGCGGAAACGTCATACTGGCGCCAGGAAGGGTCGCCGATCCACAGTGTGCCATGGAACTCCCGGCATTGCTGCGGACTGCCGGTTAAGTGATCGAGGCGAAGCAGGGTTTCGCCGCCGCGCTTTACAACGAGGTCCCGGATCCTGTCAAGCTCCTTCTCCATGGCGCCCAAGCCTCCGTACAGGTCGGCCGAACGGCTTTCGGATGTGACATGGCTGTCTACTACGAGCTCTCCGCGATGCTCGCCGAACATTTTCTGAATGTGAAAGGAAGGCGTACCGTACACTTTCGTTCCGTCGAAATAGATCAGGCTGGGATCCCAGACGGTATGATGAATATTCGCGAATAGCGGGGCATACGACGACATGGTGACCAAATCCTGATTTCTTTCCATGCCGGTCATAAAAGCCGCTTCGCTGAGAGCCCCGAGCAGAGTACCGCTCTTGTTGCCCGCGATCATCGCATATTCCCCGACATAAATCTTCGGTCCGTTTCGGTCATAATGGTCATACATGTCATGATATTGCTGATAAAAATCGTTATCCGCGTAGAAGTGCTCATCCACGATCTCAACCGGCAGATCCTTCGTCTCCGTTCCTACTTCCCAATGCGTGTTCCAAATGGTCACGATTTCCGGATATTTCTCTTTTACAGCTTCATAGAAAACCTGGTATCTTCGGTTATATTCGGGTCCGAAATTTTCGTTTCCGATTTCCAGGTATTTCAGTCCGAAAGGTTCGGGATGCCCATTCTTGGCACGTAAGGAGCCCCAATAGCCGGTGACCGGCCCGTTCGCGTATTCGATGGCGTCGAGCATATCCTGCACCCATTCGCCCAGCTCCTCCATCGGGATCAGTTCACCGGGCCTGCCCTGGCATGTCAGCCCGCAATTCACCACAAACATCATGTAGAGTCCCATATCTTCGGCCATTTGAAGATATTCGTGATAACCGAGGCCGTTCGTCGTGCGGTAATGCCACAGCGTCCAATGGGAGGTCCTTTCGGAAATGTCTCCTATCGTTTTCTTCCACCTGTATGCGGTTTCGACGGAGAACCCTTCCACGAAACAGCCTCCGGGGAACCGCAGGAAGGAAGGTTTTAGCTGCTGAAGCATGCCGACCAAATCGGGACGCAGCCCGTTCTTTCTGTGAAGGAACGTGGCCCGGGGGAACAAGGAAACGAGCTCCAACCAGAACGTTCCCGCTGACCGGGAAGAGAACGCGAGCATCGCCTCGGACTCATCCCGGTCGCTTACCAGCGTCAATTCATACTTCCGCCATTCACTGGAGGTTAAGGTAACCGAACTGGAGGCATAAAGGTTTCCCGACCGGTCTTCCAGGGTGATCTCTAGTTCTCCCTGGAATCCGTCGGTTTTCTTCGCATAGAACGAAAGGTTGTACGTCTCCCCGGATCGGACGGGAATACCCCAAAACCCGGTATTGCAGACGGACACTCTGCCGTGCGGGACGGACGCCGCCTCAACCTTCAGGGAAAGCGGATTCGTTTCGTTTAGCGGAAACGCGTCGTCGAGTTTGATTTCAGCTTCGCATCCCTCTGTCATCTGCATAATCCAGCCGGGAATGGGGTCGCTATGGTCAAAAGGCGAAACCCAGCCGGCCGGAGAATGAAGCATGCAATCTTCGACATGGCATCTGTCCGGAACCAACGTATCTTCGAAAGACCGGTTTCGGATCAGCTCCGCATAGATTCCGCCGTCTCCGGCATGGCTGATTTCTTCGAAAAATAGCCCATATAAGGTCGGGCTTACGGGAAAACGGATCTGGTCCGCGTGAACGGTTACTGTAGCTGATTTGCGCATGAGCAGGCACCCCTTTTCGGATATCCAAAACTGCTACCATTATAAAACAGAACGTTCTTCCAAGCTTTCAATATGACGACATTGCGTTTGTGTTTTGACGACATTCCGAAATGCGGGCGGAAGTCAGATTATCGAAAGCGGAAAGTCGTTTTATTGGTGGGTATTCTGCAGGACATTTCTTTAGAATGAGATCAGAGCAACAGTATAGAGACCAATTAATCAGAGGAAGGCAAAAACCAATACAGTAGGGAGATAAATGAACATGACCTTTACCGAAAAGACCCGCATCGGCACGATATACAAAAACGAAATGTCCCGTGAAATTATCGTGCGCCGGATACCGGCATTGCACACGGCAGCGCCGCATATCGCTTCCCTCTTCAAGAGCCTGTCCCTGGAGCAATACTACCGTTTCAATCAAGAAGAGCTGTCACAGCCGGATTGGATTGCGGAAACGCTGTCCGAATTGGCTGATGTACCGTACGATCGGTCAAACGGAACGCCGGAACCGGAATGGATTCCGTCCGCCGATTACGAAGCTGCCGGTGTCCCATCCGCTTCCGCTTTCGTTCAGGCGCCTGCACAGGCCGAACAATGGGGCGTTTACGAAATCGAGCTTCGAGGTCCGAGCCACGGCAATCCCTTCACGGAGGTTTCCCTTCATGCCGAGTTCTGTTCCGGAGACAAGACCGTTCGCATGGGAGGGTTCTACGATGGCGACGGGATTTACCGCATTCGGTTCATGCCGGATATCCAGGGGGACTGGACGTTTAGGACATTCAGCAATGCGCGGTCGCTCGACGGGATTGAAGGCGTCTTCCGGAGCGTCGAGCCCTCCCCCGGCAACCGCGGTCCTCTGCGCGTGAAGGATACTTACCATTTTGCCTACGCAGACGGAACATCTTACATTCCCGTAGGGACAACCTGTTACGCCTGGATTCACCAAGGGGACGAGCTGGAGGAACAGACGCTCGAAACGTTGAAAGCGTCCCCGTTCAACAAGATGAGGATGTGCGTGTTTCCGAAATCGTACCTGTTCAACGAGAACGAACCGGTCTATTATCCCTTCGAAGGATCCTTAGCGGGTGGCTGGGATTACAACCGGCTGAGTCCGGCATTCTTCCGGCACCTCGAGAACCGGATCGCCGATTTGGGCAAGCTGGGCATCGAGGCGGACCTCATCCTGTTTCATCCTTACGACCGCTGGGGTTATTCGGAAATGCCCCCGGCGGCGGACGACCGTTATCTTCGCTATATCACGGCACGGCTTTCCGCATACCGCAACGTGTGGTGGTCGCTGGCCAATGAGTATGATCTCATGTGGTCCAAGGACGAGGATGACTGGGAGCGGTTTGCGAACATCGTCACAGAAAACGACCCGGCCGGCCACCTCATTTCGAACCATAATTGTCTAAGCTTTTTCGATTATAGCAAGCCGTGGGTCACGCATTGCAGCATCCAGCGCATTGACGTCTACAAAACCTCAGAGGCAACGAACGAATGGCGCGAGCAATGGAAAAAGCCCATCGTGATCGACGAGTGCGCGTACGAGGGGGATATTGATCAAGGCTGGGGCAACATCAGCGGGGAAGAGATGACCCGCCGTTTCTGGGAAGGCGCGGTTCGGGGGGGATACGTCGGTCATGGCGAAACCTATCTCAATGAGGAAGACATTTTATGGTGGTCCAAGGGCGGCAAATTAAGGGGAACGAGTCCGCAGCGGATTGCTTTTCTTCGCAGAATTACGGAAGAAAGCCCAGGAGGCGTGCTCAATCCGCTGCCTTCGGACTGGGACGTGCCGTGCGCGGGAATCAAGGATGAATACTATCTGTATTATTTCGGCTTCAACCAGCCTCGTTTCCGGAATTTCAACCGCAAGCCGGGAATCCGGTACCAGGCCGAAGTGATCGATACGTGGAGCATGACGACCGAGAAGCTCCCGGGTACTTATGAGGGTTCTTTCCGGGTCCAGCTTCCGGGGAAACCGTACATGGCGGTGAGACTCACGAAGGTTGACACGAAATACGAATGAATTGGAGAACACAAATGAAACAAATTAAAGGTGTAAACCTGGGCATTGAGAACCTCAATGAGCCTATATCAGAGCTTCGTGAGTGGAAGGACTTCATGAGAGAAGAGGAGTTCGTTAATGTCGTTCTCGATACACATTTTTATGTGATGACAGCAGAGGTTAATAAAAAAGCCCGCAATTAATCTGCGGGCTTTTTTATATATTCGGTCAAAACGTTTATTTTGATAGTTTTTCTTTTTCTTTATTGCGACGTATAAATTCACGCATTTCCTTGTGGGCTTCATCACGATCTTCTGGAGGTAACGGAATCGCCATAATTCCATCATCCAGAGGTCTAATAACAGGCCGACGACCGATTGCGGAAACTGTAGGAATGGCTAAAAGTCGGTTTTTTCGTTTTTCAAGAAACCTAATTGGGAGAGCAATAAGAGGACAATAGTGGTTTCGTCCCCCCAGCTTCATTGATTGCCCCATCCCGGATGCCTAGCGGCATCCTATACAATGAAGCTACAAGACGGGAGGAGATGAAAGCATGCATAAAAATCGAATCGGAGCTTTTTTGTTCAGCTTCCCCAGTTTTTTTCTGACAATGGCTCTCGGCATATATCCGGTAATATGGGCCCTTCGATATATGTTCTACGATTATCAGGGCTACGGTACTCCGAAATTTATCGGGCTCGACAATTTTGCCAGGGTCGCCCGGGATACCGAGTTCTGGCAGTCCGTTGTGAACACCTTCGTGTATGCGGGCGGAAAGCTAATCATTACGCTGCCATTATCACTTATTTTGGCTGTTATACTGAACCGCAAGCTGCGCGGGCGGCATGCCTTCAGGGCGATATTTTTTCTTCCGACGATCTTCAGCGCATCGGTCATGTCCATCGTATTTTATATTGTGTTTAACTCTTACAACGGCATTATCAATCAATATCTGTTAAAGCTGAATATCGTATCCGGACCCATCGACTGGCTCGGAGCAGCTTATGCGATGCTGACTATTGTAATAATCGCTGTTTGGGGAGCCATAGGCAACTATATGCTGCTCTTCATTGCCGGGCTCCAGAGTATCCCGGAAGACGTCTATGAAGCGGCTTCGCTGGACGGTGTGAACCCAGCCCAGCGCCTGTGGTATATTACGATTCCGATGCTGGGGCCTGTGCTGCAGATGATCATCATGCTGGCCATCACGACCTCTCTTAAAGGCTATGAGAGCATTATGGTATTGACGGAAGGCGGCCCTTTCGGCAAAACGGAAGTCATGTACTTGTACCTGTATAAGCTCTTTTTTCCGCTGACAACGACGGGTACATCCGTTCAGAACATCGGGTACGGCAGCGCAGTCGGCTTCACGACTGCCATCATCGTCGGTTTGGTCACCTGGCTTTATTTCTGGCTGTCGAAAAAGCTGAACAACGTTTATTAAGGGGGAAGAAACATGACTATTCGTAAAATGCTGATCAGAACGCCGGTATGGCTTCTGCTGTTGGTCACGGCGGCGTTGATGCTGTTTCCGATCATAATTGCGCTGCTGGGCTCTTTCAAGACGAATCTGGAGTTGACGACGGGAGCGACGCTTCTCCCTTTAAAGTGGCAATTCCAGAATTATGTGCAAGCATGGAATCAAGCTGATTTTTCCGGCTTTACGTTTAACAGCCTCTATGTAGCCGTGTTCGCAACGGTCGGCACATTGCTCGTATCTTCTATGGCGGCTTATGCTGTTGACCGCGTTGCCTTTAAGGGAAAGAAGCTGTTCATTTTTCTCCAGTCGTTTACACTGTTCATATCCATCGGAGCCGTCGTGCTGCGGCCGCAATTCGATCTGATGGTGTCGATCGGTTTGCAGAAATCATTATGGGGTGTCATAATCATTATCATTAGCGCTCATGCTACCGCGTTCTTCATGGTCATCGGCTTTTTCCGAGGCATTCCGAAGGATTTGGATGAAGCTGCGCTCATTGACGGCTGCAATTTCTATTCCACCTTCTGGAGGATCATTTTACCTCTTCTCAGGCCTGCGCTCGCTGTCGTAGCGCTGTTCACCTTCCGAAACGCATGGAACGAATACATCCTGCCGCTTGTTTTCTCGCTGTCGAGGCCGGATTTGCAAACGCTCCCTGTAGGCTTGGCTAACCTGAGATACGGGGCGGGGGCGGCTGTGGAAAATCAACTGATGCTTGCCGGCGCATGTATCTCTATATTACCTCTTCTTATTGTATATCTTTTCGCAAACCGCTCTTTCATGCAGGTAACGGTCGGCTCCGTCAAGGGCTGATAATTTCATATATTGAGGCGATGGACAACATGAAACGTTTATTGAGAAAGATGTCGCTAAAAAAACGGCTTTGGGTCTCATTCGTTCTACTGACCGTCGTTTGTATTTCAGTCACGGGAACTTATGTTTCCGTGTTTTTTTCTCGTGAAATGGAAACACAGGCAACCAAGACGAGTCAGGATACGTTGAGCAAAACGGCGCAGGTGTTCGATGAGCGCTTGCGCAATATCGTCGTATCGATCTCCACGCTCATGATGGGAGAGCCGTTTCAGAGCACGATGCGGGATGTACAGGCACTTAACGGCCAGGATTACTATAAGAGGCTCTCGCAGCTGCAAACACCTTTTGCTCAAATGATGCTTGCCGATCAGTCGATCGACTCGGTATTGGTGCATACGCCCATTGGCGATTTTTATCCAACAGAGAGCAGACGAAGCACGGTCGATTTCGTTGAAACTTCGTTAAATGCTTTGATTATGGATACGCAGAATCGGTGGAGCACGCTGTGGGTGCGGGGGCATGATGAGGAACTGTTCAACAGGGGAAATCCGGTTATATCTTTGATCATTAAGCCTTTATTCGATATGACGCTGCCGGATGTTTATGTCATCGTTAATATCCGGGAAGATCACTTGCAAGAGCTGATACAGGCTCATTTGCAGGAGGGCAGCCTCAGGCAGCTCGTCGTTGACCGAAGCAACCGGGCGGTATTCTCCTCTGTGCCCGCCATGCCGGGGAGTGGTACGCAACTGTACGAAAAGATCGGCAGCAGCGACAGGGGCCACTTTGAATACGTATCGGAAAGCGGCAACCCCTATTTGGTCAACTATGCGACGCTCGGCATGAATTCCGACTGGGTGCTCATCGGCTATCAATCCAAGTCTAAGCTGCTGGCCCCCGTCCAGCATATGCGCTGGACGATTCTAACGATTATGGGCGTCTGCGTCGTGCTGGCATTGGTCATGTCCAGTATGCTGTCGGAGCTCCTTCTTAAGCCGCTGTTCAATCTGCGCAACCTCATGTTAAAGGTTGAGCGTAACCATCTTGACGTACGGTTCGAGAGCGCGTTTGAAGACGAGATCAGTCAAGTCGGCCACAAGTTCAACCGGATGCTTCAGCAGATCGGTGAATTAATAGAAGAGGTCAAAGCGTCCGAGCAGGAGAAACGAAAATCGGAGATCAAAGCGCTGCAGGCGCAGATCGATCCCCATTTTCTGTACAACACGTTAAATACGATTTATTGGAAAAGCGAAATGGAAGAGCATCAAGCCGTCAGCGGGATGATTGTCTCGCTTTCGCAGCTGTTCCGGCTGGGGCTTAACAATGGCAGAGAGATTACAACGCTCCGGCAGGAGCTCGAGCATGTTGCGCAATATTTAAATTTACAGTCGATGTGCTACCCCGATTTGTTTCAATATGAAATAACCGCGGTTGATGAGAAGCTGATGAATATACCGGTGCTCAAACTTCTGCTGCAGCCGCTCGTGGAAAATTCGATTTTGCATGGCTTTCAGGAGCTGCCTCACCGGGGGCAGATCAGGATAAAGGCTGACTCGGCAGACGGATTACTGACGCTGACCGTGACTGATAACGGCATCGGGATGGATGCAAACCGCCTCCAAATGATGCTGAACGGGCCGGAGACGGAGCGTACGAGCTATGCTCTTTCCAATGTGCGTGCCAGACTCTCGCTCTATTACGGTAACAAAGCTTCTATGAAGCTGGAAAGCGAGCCTGGCGTGCAAACGGCCGTTAAGCTGAACATTCCTATACAAGAGGTGATGAACGAATGAACGGGATTAAGATGTGCATCGTAGATGATGTGAAAACGGTGATAGACGGTATTCTGAAGATGATCCCTTGGGAGGAGCACGGAATAGAAATCGCGGGCACTGCCACAAACGGCCAGGAGGGTCTCAGTCTGATCCGCGAAAAAAATCCCGATATCGTGCTCACCGATATTCGCATGCCGATGAGCAGCGGAATCGATATGGTCCGCGAGCTGAAGGAGAGCGGGGAGCATGCGCCCAAGGTTATTTTCTTCAGCGGATATTCCGATTTTGCATATGCTCAGGAATCCGTGAGGCTGGACGCTTTCGATTATTTGCTAAAACCGTTCACGAAGCAGCAAATTGTAGAAGTGGTGCTGCGGGCCAAAGCCCATATTGAGTCGCAAAGGCTGGACCGGCTGAACCGGATGGTGCTTGAGAGGAAGCTGAGGGAGAGTCTTCCATATTTGCGCCAGGAGTACTTCCGCCTTCTGATCCGCCATGACGAGCAGCCTGAGCGGGCTTATGACAAATGGGGTTTTCTCGGGATCGATATGGGAACCAGCGGATTTGTTGCCATGTCCGTGCAAATTGACGAGTTAATGCATGAGCGTTCGTATTTACCCGTACGCGAAGTGGAGCTAAGCCGGTTTGCCGTTCAAAATATAATGGAGGAAACCATTAAGAAGCAGGCGAAGGGAATTGTGTTCCGCGAGCATTTGGGACAGTTCGTCATTGTGCTGAATCCGGATGAAGGAGTTGACGTGCTTGCTCTGGCAGAAGCCTGTAGGCACAATGTCAATCAGTATGCAAAGCGGGATATTTCGATTGGCGTGGGCAGCAGGGTGGAGGGGATTGCGAGGATCGCGCTTTCTTATGAGCAAGCCAAGACGGCGCTCAGCTACCAGTTTTATTCCGGAGGCGGCTGTATTATTTTCTATAGCGATATAGAGCGGCAGGGCCATATTACACCTCATTATTCCCCGGACAAGGAGACGGAGCTGCTGTACTGCCTCCGGTCGGGCAATAGGGAGGGGACGGAGCGGCTGCTTGAAAGCATCTCCGAGGAATGCCTTAGCTATCCGGCACTGCCCGACCCCGATGTTATGGCGAATCTTTTCTACGGGCTGGCTTTCTCCATGTACCGCGTCATTGCCGAGAAAGCCGAACCGGGGCAGCGTATGTGGCTGGATGAGCGTTTGAGCGCGATGAAGAAGGGGCGCTATCTGTCCACTTCTGAACTGATAAGGGATGTGAAGGAGCTCGGGCTAACCGGCAGCGACTGGCTGCACAAGCGCCAGAAGAACGATGTTGGCCAATTGATACACCAGGCACTGAATTATGTGAGCGGACGGCTGGGCAACGACCTCACGGTGCAGGAATGCGCGAAAGTCGTTCATTTGAGCCCAAGCTATTTCTCTAATTTGTTCAAGAAGGAAACGGGAATGACGTTCATGCAGTACGTTACGTCAGCGCGAATGGAGAAGGCGAAGGAGCTGTTATTGGAAGGCATGCAGGTACAGGACATCACCTTCGAGCTCGGCTACCGGGACAGACCATATTTCAGCGAGCTGTTTAAGAAGCATACAGGGCTTACGCCGTCGGAATTCCGCAGCAAGTATGAAGGAGCGGCTCCCGGAGGCGAATCAGAGTGATTTTCCCCTCCCAGGATCGTGTTTTTGTCCTTCTTGGCGGTGCATCCTTAGGTGCTACAATGAGGTCAGCAAGGTGAACCGGAAGGAATACGCCGGAGGTACACAGCTTGCCAAACAAAGGGGAGGTATGACTAATGAAGAATAGAATCATAACGAAGAAAACGCTTTCGGTGTGTTGCTTGCTGGTCTTAGCTTTAATGTTGGCGGCATGCTCGGCGGGTAACGGGTCGAATGAGGAGCAAGGCAAGGCGGAGGGCGAAAGCGGGACAGCTAAAACGAAAATTGCCTATTGGACAGTGGATCGGCATGATATGGATTATATGCAGCAGCAGGTGGATGCCTTTAATGCAACGAACCAGGATCATATCGAAGTGGAAATGAAGGTTATGGCGGATAATTACAATCAAGCGGTGGAGGTTGCGTTCGCTAGCAACCAGGCTCCGGACATTTTCCGGAGCGGCGATTTTCAGACTTATGTGAATAAAGGCTACTATGCCCAGCTTGACACGCTGCTAAGCGAAGAGTTCCTGGCGAAGTTTGACGGTTTGCTGGTTGAAGATATTTATACAAAGGACGGTCATGTCTATACGCTTCCGAATAACGGACAGTTTTGGCGGCTGCTCTATAATGTGGATTTGATGGGGAAGGCAGGCTACACCGAGCCTCCGAAGACGCTTGATGAGATGGTCGAATACGCCAAGAAAATAACAGAACAAGGAAAGGCTGAAGGCGTTTACGGTTTTGCAAGCAATTTCAAGAATAGCTCGGGCTTTACCCGTCCGGCTTTTGCATCGGGCTCGCTCGGCTCGGAAACCAGCCATGAGGGCTATAATTTTCAAACCGGAGAATTCGACTTTGGCATGTATCGCGACATTGCGGAGGCGCTCCGTCAAATCAAAGCGGACGGCAGCATGATTCCCGGGGCTGAATCGCTGGACATCGATCCGCTGCGCGCGCAATTTGCGCAAGGGAAAATCGGGATGTACGTGAACCATTCCAGCGAGCCGGCTGTGTACACCTCGCAATTCCCGACTGACATTCAATGGGCATCGACGTTCGTACCTACGAAGGACGGACAAATGAACGGCGTGACATGGGTCAATGCAGGAGGTTATGTGGGAATCAGCGCCAAATCGGACAAGCAGGAGGCAGCCGTAAAGTTTTTGGAATTCTTGTACGACGCAGAGCTTCGTTCGGACTACCAGGAGAAGGGGCTTGGACTATCCGTTCTGCCTTACGTCAACGAGGCGGCAGGCAAGCCTGAGCTGGCAGGAATAGACGGATTTCTCCCTACGAAATATGACGGGATCTATCCGGCAACTCCTCTGTCGATCACTGACACGAAGCTGGAAGGAAAGAAGTACGGCGATGTTTTTGTCGAATATATATTGACTGGTAACCAGGAGCTGGACGCCGCTATTGATGATTTGAACGCCAGATACGGAAAGGCGCTCGCAGCGGCTCGTGCAGAAGGACTAACGAATATTCAGGCAAATCCGTCATTCAGCGCCAAGAGCCTTCAGGGTTCCCTCGGTGAATAGCTGTATAGTTGAAGGAGAGGCTGCCTGTAAGGCAGCCTCTGTTTATTTTGAAGCTGCCGACACGTCCGGTTCATGAATGTGAATATGGATGTTGTTCTTAACTGAGAGGAGTGAATTCAATGGATCATTTGTTCTTTAGTGCCGAGCAACGAAGCGAGTGGGGTGAGAGCTTCAAAAGGCTTTTTCCGGAGAAGGCGTCGGAAGCGATTGCGGAGGCAAACCGTTGGTGCGAGGATAGCAGCTTCATTTGGAAAAATACCAAGATCGAGATGGGCACACCGATCAATTGGCGGGCCTCATGGACATGCGGATGCGCTTTCCTTTGAATGGTGCGCATACGGCGAAGCTTTGTTTGTGGATCCGGTGACTTACACGTATATGGAGAACCCTTGGCGCCGTTATTTCAAAAGCACTTCTGCGCATAACACTATTCTTGTAGACGGTCAGGATCAAACGCCTTATTTGCGGACGCAGCGGTGGGGAAAGCCGGAGGCCCAGGTTGCTTTGGTTGCTTGGCAGCCCGAAAGACAGATGATTTGCGCGGAGCATGACGGGTACGCGGGACGCGGCATTATGCATAGGCGTGCCGCTTGGTATCTGGAGAGCGGAGAATGGGTTATCTATGACCGCCTGACGGGGACGGGAGAACATACCTACCAGCATCGGCTGCACAGCAGGCTGTTGGAATGGAAGGTGGAGAAGCAGGCAGAGGAGCATGCTGCCAAGTTTTACGCGAAAGGCAGCGGTTTGCAGGCGGTACTTCGCCGCTGGGGTGCGAAATGCTAGTTTTTGGTCCTGAATCGTTGGAGCTGGACGTGGAGGACAGCTGGGAATCGGTCCATCCGATGATGATGCAGCCTCTTAAAGTGATTCAGGGTCTGTTGACATCGGAGGAAGATGCTTGGTTTATTACAGTGCTGAGGCCGTGCCGCGGCAGCAGTGAGCTGCGGCCGGCGGAGTGGAGCGTCGGCATCGATGAGCGTGGCCGTCCCGTCCTGAGCATGGGCCGGACTGGAGATATATCCTGTTTCCATATGCCTGATTGAAAATAACGGAGGTGAAAGCCATGGAGGAAATGAGCGGATTTATTAAGCATTACTTGATATCGGGACCGCTGTTTACCGATTTTATAGCGGACAAAACTGACAAAAATCAGATACGCTATGAACAGTATTTAAGATCCATCGTTGCTGAGAGGGATAAACCGGCGCCATCCGATGATATAAGGATCGGTGACCAGAGCGAGTTGGGTCTCCCATGGGAGTATTACTATCCCGGCAGCGGCTATGTGAATGTCAGCCAGTTCTCGGTGACACCGCAAAAGGTAGAGCTGCTGGCAGCAACCGGCCTGGTCGCCCAAGAAGACATGGATGTCCGGGCGATTCTATGGACGTATACGGCTGCGGATGTCTGGCTGGGTGACCGGAAAATCTGTTCTGTCACCGAGCCGGTGTACAAGCCGATTAAGAAGAAGGAAATAAAGCTGGCCCTCAAGAAGGGCTGCAACGATTTGCTGATCCGTATGCAGAACTTGGCCGTCCGGGACACTAGAAATATATTTGGCATTCAACTATTGGAGCATAGGGACAAAATAGCGTCGGCACTCCCTGACGCTGAAAACGCGAAGCCGTTCCTTGCGCTGGACCGCTGGCTTTCCGGCATTGTGATAAAAGGGAACCGTATATTGTTTCCGGATGATGCTCCCTGCAATGTCTATCTGACTTATGATGACGCGGGCAATGACACGGAATGCGTCGACGTTAGCGGGAAGAGCTATGCGGATGTCAAAAACGAAGCGGACGTGGCTGTCGTTTACGGAGAGATTCATCATAAAAAATTGATCCGCAAAATCGAATTGCTCCATAACAAAAAGCCCGTGTACCGCAAATCAGCATCGACAGATGACATTAGAAGGGCTATGTTCAATGAGCTTGCCGCCATAGGTGCGGAACCAACGTTTCAGCCGCTGCGCTTTGGCTTGTTCTATGTGCTGGCGCGCTGGCATTTGGGGGAAAAAGGCATAAACGATGAGGCTTATATTAACCGGGCGCTTGATCAGATCGGGAGAAGGGAAGACTGCTCTGACTTTTTCCTGGCAGGGCTGCTCCGGCTGATGGAATCTTATTCCCTTCCTGCCGCCTTAGCCGATAAGGCAGAACAAACGATTCTGAACTACCGGTACTGGATGACGGAGAACGGTTCGGACGGCATGTGCTTCTGGAGCGAGAATCACGCGCTCATGTTCTACATTTGCGCATACATGGCGGGCAACAAATATCCGGATAAACGATTTCCAAGGTCGGACCGAAACGGCCTGGAGGTTAGAGAAGCGGCGAAAGACAGAATTCAACAGTGGCTGCTGGATGTAGAGGAATACGGCTTTGAAGAGTTTTTGAGCACCGATTACATGTGCGTGACCTTGGGCGCTTTATTAAATGTCGTTGACTATATGGAAGATGAAGAATCG
>NZ_JAKGAP010000038.1 GCF_021532375.1 Paenibacillus alkaliterrae | reverse complement strand
CCGGTTGATCGATCAGATGCTGAAATCATTTGCCTGCCATACCTTCAGAGGCTCCATCATTGCGCCGCAGGCGAGGATATACCGTTCCGTCATTCTTCCGTTTACCCAGTCAGCCCAGTCCTTGATGCATCTGCTGAATGCCGATAGTCCGGTCGGCAACAGCGAATGGATGGTCTTCTTAATGAACAGCAAGTACCGGCTGCCGTATCATTATGCAAGTCTTATGGACAAGCCCTTGGAGATGGAGTATCAGACCGGAAACGCTTGGGTTAAGCTTAGCAAGCAGCAGGATTATATGCTGACTTCGGTACAGTCGCCTAGATACGATGAGAAGCCGTCATTTTGGGAAAATTGCAGCTTTGATGATTCCGCCGACGTAGAGTCCAATCTTTATATTAAATCCTTTAACGAGCGGTTTCACGGAACCTCGCGATTTGAACCGGGCGTGCATGGCTACCAGCAGCATATGTGGTATGCGGCGCTCGATAATGATACGGTAATGTTTACCAACCATCCGGGGGAGATGTCGGACGATGGCGGCATGCGCCCCGGCTACTGGTATGGGAACGGCATCATGCCGGCGGTCCGGCAACAGGGCAATTTGCTTGGAGCTATCTATGACATTGGGGAAGATCATCCGATTGCATTTACCCATCTGTTTTTTCCGTCCAGCAAATTTGATTCGGTTACACAGGATGGGCCATGGCTGTTTGGACAAAAGGGTGGCGGTTACGCAGCGATATGGTGCAGTGATGCGATGTTGCCTCATAACGACCGCCTGATTGACTGCGAATACCGTGTATATGGAACCAGAATGGCGTATATTTGCCAGTGCGGCTCGAAGGAGGAATTCGAAAGCTTGGACCATTTTATAAACTATTGTAAACTGCTTTCTCCTGCATTCGATCATTCGGAGCTGAAGCTATCTGCTTCAAATGGGTATGCACTGTCATTTATCCGAAGCGAGAACATAACTCAGTACGTATAGATTTAATGGGATAACAAAGTAATGAACGAGAATGGAACACATAAAGGAGGACGCTGCAATGAGCAGACTGAACGTATGGGAAAATGCTGAACCGGGCGTAAAACGGAAAATATTTACTCCGGGCCAGACGATTATGATGATGGAGGTTCATTTTGAGGAAGGAGCGGAAGGTTATTTGCACAGTCATGTGCATGAGCAGCTTTCTTACTGTTTGGAAGGGAAGCTGGAATTTACGGTCAACGGAGAGAAAGCCGTCATTTCGGCGGGAGAGACGATCTACATTCCGAGCCTTGCCGAGCATGGCTGCCGCGCCCTTCAGAAGAGCAAGTTGCTGGACACTTTCACTCCGCTCAGGCAGGATTTAATCGAATAGGTTATAAGACATACGTCCATCGTTAAAAACATAAACAGGCTTCCTGCGTCAGCACTCGTGGGAGGTCTGTTTTTGGATGAAATATGCCATATATATCATTGATAATAGTCAGTTTTACTCGAAGCTGAACAATTCACCGGATGCCTCTTTCTTGAAAGACTCACTTCCATCAGCATTAAACCGATGGACGTACCTGAGCTCGCCTATGGAAAAGTTGTACGCTTTTAATGAAGAGGGCAACTCCATTATCATATGGGTCTGAATGACGATGATGCCCTTTCGATAGCGAAGCAGTGGATGGAGTCAGATGGGGGAAATAAGGATATCCATTATAATAAACGCGGCCAATACGTGTTGTCCTACTTGAACGACAAGGCTTCGGATAATCATTGGAAATATGTATTAATACGGCCGATGAACACATTCGTATCCTCATCGGAGCAACTGAAAGGCCAAATATTTAGCAGCTGACTTCTCGTATTGTTAATCGGGCTGCTATTTTCTTATTTGATTTCCAAACGCGTATATTTCCGATGGAGAAGCTGGTATCCAGCGTACACAGCTTTTATCAGCCGGGCTCAGCAAACGATTCGCAAAATGAGTTTGCAATGATTGGAAGCACACTGTCTACGTTAGGTCAAACGATTATTTACCACAGCAATGCCATTACATGATCAGCTATATTCGTATAGTGTTCGTATATCTCTACCTTATTCGGGACCGTCATGAACGAATCATTTTCTAACTGTGTTTAATCATTTTGATCTATCTAACCAGCTCAATGAACCTGCCGGCCGCACTGGAAAGAGGCATGTTTCGCATAGTCATGATCCCCACGTGCGTGGGCGGCAGCTGCACATCCAATTGAATTTCGAAGAGAGAGCCCTCTTTCAGCTCATTCGAAACAAATTCTCTGGTTACGTAAGAAATGCCGAGTCCTTTCCGCGCAAACTCGATAAGAAGATCCACGCTTCCGACCTCGATTTCAGGTTTGAGCGTATAGCCGTAATTTTGAAATAATTCCGTAATGGCCATTCGTGCCCGGCTATTGCGCGAGAATAGGATGACGGGATGCTGGAGCAGCATATCTAATGATAGAACCACGTCCTTAAGCTCTGCATAACGGGCCCCCGCTACGAAGCAATCCTGCAGCTTTATAGTCTCCCTCACTTCAAGCTGTGAATCGACGATAGGCATGCGAACGACGCCCAAATCAATTCTGCCCTCTTTTAAGAAAGTGATAATTTCCGGAGTCGTTCCGTGATTTAAGTGAAGTCTGATACCGGAATGATGATGATGAAAGGCTTCCAAGAACGGAAGCAAATAATGCTTGAACAGCGAATCGCTTCCGCCGATTCGCAGCTCTCCGCTGTCCAGATTTTTTAGCGCGGCCATTTTTTCTTCGGCCAGCGATATTAAGATTTGAGACTGCTCAACAAAGGAATACAGTATGGCGCCCTCTTGCGTCAGCGTAACGCCTTTTGAAGTCCGGTAAAACAAAGTGATGCCAAAGCTGTCTTCCAGCTGCTTGATGGCATGGCTGACGCTCGGTTGGGTGAGGAACAAGGCTTTAGCAGCCTTAGTTAAACTTCCTGTCTTCGCAGCCCAATAAAAAACCTTGTACAATTCGTAATTATTGTTCATAGACACGGTCTATAGCTCCTGTGAAATATATTAATTACTTGTATAGTTGATAATCGTATTATAGTGGAAATACGAAACAGAAACCAGATCTTGCGGAGAGAGGAAGAAGGAGAATATGATGCCTATTACAAAAACAATTGAGCATTTAGCTATCGATACGATCCGAACCTTGTCCATCGATGCCATAAACAGCGCCAACTCCGGTCATCCTGGGCTGCCAATGGGAGCAGCACCGATGGCGTACGCCCTTTGGTCCAAACTGTTAAATCACAATCCCGGCCATGCCAAATGGTTTAACCGCGACCGCTTCGTGTTGTCTGCGGGTCACGGCTCGGCTTTGCTGTATAGCCTCTTGCATTTGTCCGGATATCAGGTGTCGCTTGAAGATTTAAAGCAGTTTCGCAAGCTGAACAGTAAAACCCCGGGACATCCCGAATTTGGGCATACGGATGGCGTAGATGCGACAACAGGACCTTTAGGACAAGGCGTTGCCATGGCTGTCGGGATGGCGATGGCTGAAGCCCATCTGGCCTCAAAATTTAATCAAAACGGTTTCCCGGTTATCGATCATTATACGTATGCGCTCGTCGGGGACGGCTGTTTGATGGAAGGAATCTCTTACGAGGCGATGTCCATGGCTGGACATATGAAGCTTGGCAAATTAATCGTATTGTATGATTCCAACGACATTTCATTGGATGGAGCGCTTAACCTTTCCTTCGGCGAAAATATGCGAAAAAGAACGGAATCGGCTAATTGGGAATATATACGGGTAGAGGACGGCAATGACGTATCGCGAATTGCCGAAGCGATTGAAGCAGCCAAGAATAATGATTCGCAGCCGACTCTTATCGAAATTCGGACGATTATCGGTTATGGAAGCAAGGTGGCGGGAACGAACAAAGCACACGGCAATCCGCTCGGCAAAGATGAGGCAAAGGCAACCAAGGAAGCTTACGGTTGGGAGTATGAGAATGAATTTACCGTTCCGGACGAAGTCAAAGCTCATTTCGAGCAGCTTAAACAAAAGGGCGCGGCCAAGGAAGAAGAATGGAACCGTTTGTTTGCTTCCTATAAAGCGCAATTTCCTTTGCAAGGTAAAGAGCTTGAGCATGCCATCACCGGATCCGTGTTGTTGGATACCGCAGATATCCTTACGTTTGACGCTTCTAAAACCATTTCGACCCGCGTAGCGAGCGGAGAAGCCATCAATCATTACGTGAAAACCGTTCCTTCCATCTTTGGAGGAAGCGCGGACTTGTCGCATTCGACGATGACGGACATCAAGGGAGAGCAAAAGTTCGCAGTAGAATCCTATTCGGGCCGCAACATCTACTTTGGCGTTCGCGAGCACGCTATGGGTGCTGCCGGCAATGGTATGGCGTTGCATGGGGGCGTAAAACCATTCGTAAGCACCTTCTTCGTATTCAGCGATTATTTGCGCCCGTCGATTCGTTTGGCTGCGCTGCAGAAGCTGCCATTAATTTACGTATTCACCCATGATTCGATTGCCGTCGGGGAAGATGGACCTACGCATGAACCCGTCGAGCACCTGGCTGCATTGCGCACGATTCCAGGACTTACGGTTATCAGGCCGACCGATGCCAACGAGACGGCGAGCGCATGGGCGTATGCCTTGCAGCAAAATGAAGGTCCGGTAGCTCTGGTGCTGAGCAGACAAAATCTTCCGGTATATGAATCGACCAAGGCCAATATGGAAAATGTAGCCAAAGGAGCTTATATCCTAACGGAAACCGACAATCAGCCGGATGTCATCCTGATCGGAACCGGATCCGAGGTAACGCTTGCCGTGAACGCTAAAGCGGAGCTGGAGCGGGATAACATCTCTGTACGCGTAGTTGCCATGCCGAGCAGAGAATTGTTCGACCGTCAATCAGAAGCCTACAAGCAGAGCGTTCTTCCTGCTTCCGTTTCGAAGCGTATAGCTATTGAAGCCGGTATTTCATTGGGCTGGGAGCGTTATACGGGACAGGACGGCAAAGTATTGTCGATTGAAACGTTCGGCGCTTCAGGACCCGGTACTGAAGTTATGGATTACTTTGGTTTCTCCATGGAAAATGTGGTACGCTTAACTAAAGAATTAATGAAGTAAATAAAAATAATCATTTAAAAAACGGAGGTAGTAAACTATGAAATTTTTTATCGATACTGCAAATGTGGAAGACATCAAAAAAGCGTATAAAATCGGCGTCTTATCCGGTGTTACGACGAATCCGTCTTTGGTTGCCAAAGAAGGCGTGAAATTCGAAGACCGAATTGCTGAGATTTTGCGGGAAGTGCCCGAGGTTGAATCCGTTTCTGCCGAAGTAACGCCTGATGCGATTACAGCAGAAGAAATGATCGCGCAAGCGGACGAGCTGATCAAAATCAATAATCATGACAAAAACATTACCATCAAGCTTCCGATGACGCTGGCAGGCCTGGAAGCTTGCCGTTACTTGACTAAAAAAGGCGTGAAAACAAATGTGACGTTGATTTTCACAGTGAACCAAGCGCTCTTGGCCGCTCGCGCAGGCGCTACTTATGTTTCACCATTCCTTGGCCGCTTGGATGACATTTCGGAAGACGGCGTCCTATTAGTTTCGAAAATCGCCGAATTATTCCGTACGCATAACCTTGACGCGCAAATTATCGCCGCATCCGTCCGTCACCCGGATCACGTGACTCGCGTAGCGATGGCAGGCGCGCATATTGCAACGATTCCGTTTGCGGTTATCGAACAAATCTCCAAGCATCCTCTAACGGATCAAGGGATGGAGAAATTTGCTGCCGATTGGAAAAAAACAGCTTCACTTTAATTTTAAAGCTGGATAAGCTCAATGAATATAATTACGGCGATAAAAAAATAGCATTTGTGCTCCTCATGAATTGACTCTGAACTTATTATGTTATATTATATGACATATAAACAATTGCGTAAGAAAGAATCTAGTTTCTGGTGTTATATAATTTGACGCAACGTAAGTTTCAACCAATAAGTCATGAGGAGTGGTTTAGATGAAATTGTTATTCATTATTGCAGGAATGCTCTCTATAGCTAACCATAGTAAGGTAGAAGACGATTGTGTGAGTAAACTGAACGAGGCATTTGTAGGGAACGAACGGTACTGGAAATTAACTGCACGTTCCGAATAATCTGCTTGTTTCTGTACGTCGCTGGAATCATAAGCAATTGACCGTAAATTTAATCTATGTTCGAATCCTGAATATCGTGAACAAGAAAAAGGTGTTTCCTGCACAAGGAAACACCTTTTTCTTGTTCAAATATAGGTTCCGTTTATTTTCGTTATTCCACGGTAAAGAGCGAAGCTCCTTACCGTGGAATATTATTTATATGTGTGAAGTAAATTGACATATCGGGAATTTGAACGTTGGCATTTCAAGGTTATTGGAATCAATATACAACTGAAGACGAATTCACGTGCCGCATTTGGGGAAATGACGAACAATTATACATTCTGAATTGATTTCATACGCCATTTTGTTGTGAATGTTAAATTACCTCACAAATATTTATTGAGATATTCGTCGAAATGCGGTAAATTAGTAATAAGGATTTAAGGTGTTAGTATATATGACGTTGAATTGGGAGCTTATCTTAATAATCGATTGTTTAATTTATGAATGCTTAACTATTTAGGAGTGTGAATGTGATGAAGAAGAAGCTGGTTTTGATTGGTAACGGTATGGCGGGTGTAAATTGTATTGAGCAGATTTTGAAACTGGACCCGAACCGGTATGACATTACCATCTTCGGAAGCGAACCTCATCCGAACTATAATCGAATCTTGTTATCGTCTGTTCTGGCAGGCGATGCGGACATGAATGATATTGTTATCAATAGTTGGGATTGGTACCGAGAAAACAACATTGTCCTGCACACAGGGCATACGGTAAACGCTATAGATACGGTACGCAAGGTCGTCAGTACAGACAGCGGTATTCATGCATCTTACGATGAATTAATTGTAGCAACCGGCTCGCTGCCGTTCATGCTCCCCCTTCCGGGTGCGAATAAGAAAGGCGTTATCGCATTCCGCGACATTAAAGATTGCGAAACGATGATGGAGACAGCTAAGAAGTACAAAAAAGCGGTTGTTATCGGCGGCGGTTTGCTCGGATTGGAAGCAGCGCGGGGACTGCTGAATCTGAATATGGAAGTGTCCGTCGTTCATAACCACAAAATTCTGATGAACAGACAGCTGGACGAAACGGCTGGGATCATGCTGCAGAAGGAGCTTCAGCAGCAAGGTATGAAATTCCTTTTCGGAAAAAATACAGAAAAGATTTTAGGAAAAGATCGCGTAACAGGCGTTAGATTTACTGACGGTTCCGAAGAGTCCGCAGATCTTGTCGTTATGGCAGTCGGCATTAAGCCTAACGTGGCGATGGCTAAGAAGAGCGGAATTGAAATTAATCGCGGCATTATGATTAACGATTTCATGGAAACAAACATTCCGGGTGTTTACTCGGTTGGCGAATGCGCGGAGCACCGCGGGATTGCGTACGGACTTGTCGCACCGCTGTACGAACAAGGCGCCGTTCTTGCCAAGAGATTGGCGGGTTTGGAAACGGATGGCTATCATGGCTCCATCGTTTCCACGAAACTAAAGGTTTCGGGTGTGGATGTATTTTCGGCGGGAGAGTTCTGGGATGCTCATGATACCCGGGCGGTTCGCGTTCAGGATGAATTCGGCGGCGTTTATAAGAAAGTCGTTATTCGGGAAGGGAAGGTTATCGGCGCTGTCTTGTTCGGCGATATAAGCGACGGCTCCCGGCTGTTCGCCATGATCCGCAGCGGCGAGGATGTTACGGGGAAAGAGAAGGAAGTGCTGCTCGGCTCGGGCGGACCGGTCACTTCCGGCGCCGATATGATCGCCGCGATGAGCGACGATGAGATAATTTGCGGATGCAACGGCGTTTCCAAAGGAACAATTGTAGGGGCGATCAATGAAAAGGGATGCGCGAGCGTCAATGATATTAAAGCGTGCACGAAAGCTTCCGCATCCTGCGGCGGCTGCAAGCCGCTTGTTGCGGATGTGCTGACCTATGTGCTCGGCGCGGACGGCGTGAAGACCGTCAAGGAAGGCATTTGCGGTTGTACGGCGCTTAGCCGCGATGAAGTGGTTGAAGGTATCCGCGAGATGAAATTAACGACATCAAAGGAAGTTATGCACGTACTGGAATGGAACAATCCGGAAGGCTGCTCCAAGTGCCGTCCGGCCTTAAACTACTACCTTGGAATGGTATGGCCGGAGGATCACGAAGACGAGCGGGAATCAAGATTCGTTAATGAACGAAATCATGCCAATATTCAGAAGGACGGCACGTACTCTGTTGTTCCGAGAATTTACGGCGGGGTCACGACGCCGCAGGATCTGAAGAAAATTGCCGAAGTGGCGGTAAAGTATGAAGTGCCGTTGGTAAAAATTACAGGCGGACAGCGGATCGATCTCCTGGGCGTGAAGAAGGAAGATTTGCCTTCGATGTGGTCGGATCTCGATATGCCGTCGGGTTACGCATACGGCAAAACGCTGCGTACGGTAAAAACATGTGTTGGATCGACTTTCTGCCGGTTCGGAACGCAAGATTCGATTAGCATGGGAATCGAAATGGAGAAGCGTTTCGAGCGCTTAAGCACTCCGGCGAAAGTGAAAATGGCTGTGTCCGGCTGCCCTAGAAATTGCGCGGAAGCTACAATCAAGGATTTTGGCGTCGTTGCTATAGATGGCGGATGGGAGCTGTATGCCGGAGGAAACGGCGGGACGAAAGTAAGAGCCTGCGATCTGCTCGGCAAGGTGAAGACGGAGGAAGAGGTTCTGGAGTGGACGGGAGCGTACCTGCAGTATTACCGGGAAACCGGAAAATACAACGAACGCACGGCGGAATGGCTTGAAAGAGTTGGCCTGGATAACATTAAGGCCGCGCTTGCTAAGAAAGAGGACCGTTTAGCGCTCGTCCAACGCATCGAGCATGCGCTCAGCCTGACGCAAGATCCGTGGAAAGAAATCGTTGAAACCGATAAATTGCGCACAACATTTGAAAATCTGCCTGTTCCCGCAGCGAATTAGAAAGGGTGTCATCAGCATGAAACAAATTAAAATCGGTCATATTTCGGAAATCGAGAGTATGCGTTCACGCGTAATCTCGATCGGAGATTTGGAAATTGCATTGTTCAAGCTTTCGAACGGTGAAATAAAAGCGATCGAAAATAAATGTCCGCATAAAGGCGGGAAGCTTTCCGAAGGAATCGTATGCGATCATCATGTGTTTTGCCCGCTGCACGATTGGAAAATCAATTTGAATGACGGACAGGTACAGGATCCGGATGAAGGCTGTGTGGTTTCCTTCCGGGTGGAAGCGGACCCTGAAAGCGGCGATCTGTTTATACATTTGGAAGATAAAGCTTATAAAGCATCCTAAGAGAAACATTCGGGGAGAAAATGACCAATGGCAATGAATCAGACAAAAGCACTTATATATTCAACGGTCGCGATGACCGTATCCTTCATCATCTGGTCGGTGTTTCCGCCCATTGCAGGGCAGATTCAGGAGCTTTTTAACCTGAGTACGCTTGAGAAGAGCATTCTGATTGCAACTCCCGTTCTGCTCGGATCGATCATGCGGATTCCGATGGGCATTTTAACCGACCGGCATGGCGGCAGGAAAATGTTCACGCTCACGATGCTCTTCTTGATCTTGCCGATGGTAGCGGCCGGATTTGCTGATTCTTATGTATGGATGTTGATTTGCGCTTTATTTATCGGCATGGCGGGCACCACGTTTGCCATCTCTTTAACTTTTGTATCCAGATGGTATCCGCCGCAAAGCCAGGGATTTATATTGGGCATTGCCGGGCTAGGTAATTTGGGGGGTGCAGGAGCGAATTTTCTGATTCCGTCCATTTCTAGCGCGTACGGCATTTCTTGGGTATTTTTTAGCTTGGCAATTGGAATAGCGGTTATGGCTTTGGTGTTTCATGCCTTTACCAAGGACCCGCCAAAGTCTGCTGAGCCGAAAACCTTGAAACAATCATTGTCCGTTTTGAAGGAAAAAGCGACTTGGTATTTGTCTATCTTTTATTTTCTGACTTTTGGCGGTTTTGTCGCTTTCAGCGTTTATCTGCCGACGTTTCTTAAAGATTTGTTTCAGCTTAGCGCTTTCGATGCGGGACTTAGAACAGCGGGTTTTGTTTTGGCCGCTACGTTGATCCGGCCGGCGGGCGGCTATTTGGCGGACAGATACGGCAGCAAGAAAGTGTTAACGGTTGTCTTTTTTGGGATAATGGCTGCCGCGCTTGTCTTGTCCATAACGCTTAATCATTTCGTCTATTTCAGCTTCTTGTGTTTGTTTATTTCCTTACTGCTTGGTTTAGGCAATGGTGCCGTGTTCAAAATGGTGCCGGAAGTATCTTCGGGCAATACAGGAGCGGTTACTGGAATTGTCGGCGCGGCAGGAGGCATTGGCGGATTTTTTCCGCCGATTATACTCGGTATCGTCAAAGACACGACAGGCCAATATAATTTGGGAATTATTTTTATGGTCATATTCGCCGCGGCATGTTTAATCCTTAATTACTCCGCCTTGAGGCCGAAACAAACGGGAGTTCAGAAGAGCATGGAGCATACAGCATAGCTTCCCGGTGCCGGCAGCGTATGCCGGAAAAACCGGAGATGCGAACGGGACTGCTCTTTTAAAAAGGGCGGTGCAGCCGTTTCTACCCAATTGGAGGTTTAATGATGGCGAAAAGAAAATTAGTTGTGATCGGAAACGGAATGGCGGGCGTACGCTGCGTCGAAGAAATATTAAACATCGACCGGGATGCATTTGAAATAACTATTTTCGGCAAAGAGCCCCATCCCAACTATAACCGCATTTTGTTGTCGAAGGTGCTTCAGGGCGACACGACCATACAAGATATCACGATCAATGATTGGCAGTGGTACGAAGACAATCATATCCAACTTTTCACGAATGAAACGGTAACCAATGTAGATACTGAACGTAAGAGGATTGGAACGGAATCCGGGAAGAGCGTCAAATACGATGAGCTAATTTTTGCTACGGGTTCATTGCCTTTTATGCTGCCTTTGCCGGGGGCGAATAAAAAGGGTGTTACCGCCTTTCGGGATATTCGCGATTGTGAAACGATGGTGGAAACGTCCAAAAGCTATGAAAAGGCTGTAGTCATCGGCGGAGGATTGCTTGGGCTTGAAGCGGCTCGGGGATTGTTGAACCTCGGCATGAAGGTGGATGTCGTTCATATTTTTGACAGTATTATGGAAAGACAGCTCGACTCTACGGCCGCCAAAATGCTTCAGGCTGAGCTCGAAAAGCAGGGGATGCGCTTCTTGCTTGAGAAACAATCGGAAGAGATTATCGGACGGAGCCGCGTGGTGGGACTGAAGTTCAAAGACGGTACCAAGACCGATGCCGACCTGCTTGTCATGGCGGTAGGCGTCAGACCTAACGTGCAGCTGGCTAAGGAAGGCAAGATCGAAACAAACCGCGCTATCGTCGTCAACGATTATATGGAGACGAGTGTACCGAATGTATATGCGGTAGGAGAATGCGCGGAACATCGCGGCATTGTATATGGCTTGGTGGCACCGCTCTATGAGCAAGGGAAGGTACTCGCAAAAACGCTGTGCGGCGTGGAAAATGAAGGTTATCACGGTTCGGTGCTGGCGACCCAGTTGAAAGTTTCGGGCGTAGACGTATTTTCAGCCGGTGAATTTATGGATAGCGATGAAGTAAAGTCGTTGAAATGGATTGACGGTATCCGCAGCACGTACAAAAAAATTGTCATACGCGATAATAAAATTGTCGGTGCGGTTCTGTTTGGCGACATTAGCGAGGGTACGAAGCTCTTAGGGATGATCAAGCAGCAGACGGATATCTCCGTCTATGAGAAGGAAATGAATGGTGCGGGAGCACGCGGCCAGGAAGCGGGGGAAGCCGCAATCGCGGCCATGTCCGACAAAGAACTGGTATGCTCCTGCAATGGGGTTTCCAAAGGGACGATCATGCAGGCCATTGGGGAGCAAGGATTGCAAACAGTCGATGAAGTGAAAAAATGTACGAAAGCATCCAGCTCCTGCGGCAGCTGCAAAACGATGGTCAGCAGCATACTGGATTATGTGCACCGTCACGGCTTCGAGCACACAGTGGAGAAAGAAACCGTCTGCGCCTGCACAACGTTTAGCCATGATGAACTTATGTTGGAGATTCAGAAACGCCGCTTTACCGATACCGCTGAAATCATTTCCGCATTGGATTGGCAAACGGAGGCAGGGTGTGAAGTATGCCGCCCTGCGCTGCAATATTATTTAGGCGTGCATGGCTCAGCTGTGCTGCATGCGTATGAGGATATGCCGATGGGGATTCAAGCTGATGGCACCTATGCGGTTACGCCTAAAATGTATGGAGGTGTAACGACCCCGGAACAGCTGCGGCAAATCGCGGACATTGTAGAGAAATACGGAATTCCTCTTGTGAAGCTGCTGGAAGGACCGCAGCTTGGCTTGCTCGGTATCGCGGCAGCGGAAGTCAAGTCCGTTATGACAGATTTGAATATACCGAACAGCGGATCGGAATACGGGAAGACGGTGAGCACGATTGGAACATGCAGCGGTATTAAATACGCCGTAGATGCCATGCAGGATTCCATTGCGCTCGGCATCGCCTTGGAGAAGAAGCTGGAGCGGGTACGGCTTCCGCATGAAATAAAGATTGGCATCTCAGCCAGTCCGCACAACCGCGCGGGATCGCTGACGAAGGATATCGGAATCGTAGGGGTGCCGGGCGGCTGGGAGATGTATGCAGGCGGCAGCGGCGAACGGCAGGTTAAGCCGGGTCAGCTGCTTTGTACGGCCGCAACGGATGAGGAGCTGCTGGCACTTGTCTCTGCCTTCCTGCAGTATTACAGGGAGACAGGACATTATGCTGAGCTGGTTGCGCAATGGATCGAACGGTTGGGCCTGCTGCAAATCAGGGAGGCGTTATTCGACCCGTATCTCTTGCAAATATTAGGAAGCCGCATGGAGAAGGCGTTTTCAGATTCGCCAGAGCAAGCAAATCAGCAGCCGACGACAGCTGCAGTGACAAGGTGATCAGATGAAACCATTAACGGTACTAACGAACAAAACGGATTTCGAAACTGCTGCCGGACATGATCATATCATGGATACGCAGTGTCCTTTTTGCAGCGTGCAATGTAAAATGCAGGTCGTAGAGCATTTTGGCGAAGAACGAAATACGTATACCGTTCTTCCAAAGCCGAATGCCGCTTCGGAAGGCCGGTTGTGCATCAAAGGGATGAACGCATACCAGCATGCCCTCAGCAGCGAACGCCTCACCTACCCGATGGCCAAAGTGGATGGAACATTCGTGAGGGTCAGCTGGGAGGAGGCTTACCAGCTGATTCAATCCAACTTTACGCAAATTGGACAGCAGTTCGGAAGTCATGCAATCGGCGTGTACGGCGGCGGATCTCTGACCAATGAATCCGCTTATTTGCTTGGGAAATTCGCTCGGGTCGCGCTGCGGACCAAATATATCGATTACAACGGGCGGTTTTGTATGTCCGCGGCGGCGTCGGCCGGCATTAAGGCGTTCGGAATTGACCGCGGTTTGACTAACCAGCTATCTGAAATTTCATCGGCAAAGTGTATTATTTTGGCGGGCACGAATATTGCGGAATGCCAGCCTACGCTCATGCCATATTTTACGAGGGCGAAGGAGAACGGCTCTTATATTATTGCTATTGATCCAAGAAATACAGGCACAACCGAGATGGCGGATTTGCATTTAAAGGTAAAACCAGGGATGGACGCCGCTTTAGTCAACGGCATGCTGAAAGTGTTGGTGGACGAAGGTTATGTGGATGAATCGTTTGCCCGGGACCGTACCAAAGGCTTTAATGAGCTAAAGGAGCATCTTGCGGCTGTTGACTTGAACGAAATCGCGGAAATTACGGGCGTTCCGCTCGCGCAAATTCGCCAAGCGGCTGAAGCATTCGGCAAAGCAGCAACCGGTATGGTATTTACAGCAAGGGGTGTAGAGCAGCAGACAGATGGGCATATGGCCGTACGAAACTTCCTTAATATGGTGCTGATTACCGGGAAGATAGGGAAAGAAGGCTGCGGCTACGGTGCGATTACTGGCCAGGCAAACGGTCAAGGCGGCAGAGAGCACGGACAAAAGGCCGATCAGCTTCCGGGATACCGTTTGATTGAAAACCAGGCTGATCGTTCCTATATCGCAGAGGTATGGGGCATACAGCCTGAAGAATTGCCGGGAAAAGGCGTCTCTGCTTATGAAATGATGGAAAAAGTCCATGAAGAGGAGATTCGTGCTCTGTTTGTTATGGGCTCCAACCCGATCGTATCCAACCCGAACGCTAACTTTGTAGAAGAAGGTCTGCGTAAGCTGCAGTTTCTGGTGGTTGCCGATATGTTCCTCTCGGAAACGGCGAAACTGGCTGATTTGATTTTACCTACTTCCTCTTATTTGGAGAATGAAGGCACATTAACCAACCTGGAAGGCCGTGTTCTATTGAGAGAGGCAAGCCGGGCAGTCACGGGTGAGGTTAAGCATGATTGGGAGATCTTGTGCGGCATTGCGCATACCCTTGGGAAAGAATCTTATTTCTCCTTTACGTCTTCAGAGCAAATCTTCGAGGAGCTTCGTATAGCAACCCGCGGGGGAGTAGCTGATTACTATGGTATCACCTATGATCGGCTTCGGCGGGAAGAAGGGGTTTATTGGCCTTGTCCAAGCCTGGATCACCCTGGAGAAAAGCGATTATTCGAGTCAGCGTTCGCGCATCCGGACGGTAAGGCAGAGCTTATTGCGGTGAATAATCATTTCCCTGATGAGCAGGTAAGCGGGGAGTTTCCGCTGTATTTGACAACCGGCCGCGTACTCTCGCATTATTTGACAGGCGTTCAAACCCGAAGAAGCCATACGCTGGCGGCACGAAGCTTTGAATCATTTATGGAAATTCACCCGAAGACGGCACAAAAGTACCGGATCGAGGATGACTCGTTAATAAGGCTGGAATCGAAGCGGGGAAGTATCGTTGTCCGCAGCAAGCTGACGAGAGAAATTCGCGAGGATACGGTATTTGTACCCATGCATTGGGGCGATATTCAAAATGTTAACAAAATCACGAATCAAGCGCTGGATCCGACGTGCAGAATGCCTGGTTTTAAAGTATGCGCTGTTAACGCAAGGCCGCTTGTGGAATCCAAGTAGACTTGGCAACAAGCAGTGAATGTGAAATATCCGAAGCCTCGAAGGACTGTGTCCTTTGGGGCTTTTTTCGCACAACAAAAGAATGTAGTGGTATGCACGCGATGTTGGGTTTAAGTATTGGATTTACTGGGCATTAACGCTGAACAGGGCTATAATTGAACTAGAAGTCAAAAACAGATCATTATCAGACCGCCAGCTTTAAAGGAGCCTCAGCTATGAACCTGCCATTATCACAACCAAAGAAACAATCCGTAAGCATGAAAAAGCTATGGTCATTTTTTTTGCCGTTAGGTATTTCGGCAAGTTTAGTCACGGTTTCACATGTCATCATCAACAGTACGCTAAGCCGTGCCGCAGACCCCGAACACATTATCGCCAGCTATGCGATTGCGATGAGTCTGCTCGCTATTACGGAACGGCCAGCCGTGCTGCTGCGACAAACCTGTTCCACACTCGTTCGGGACAAACGATCATTTAAATCGACGCTCACGATGGCGCAGCTTGTATTTGCCAGCATTATGGCGATGGGTATTATCATCAGCTATACCCCGCTTGGTACTTTTATTTTTAAGGGCGTGTTCGGAGTCAGCGAAGACAATGTCCAAGATGTCGTTCGAGTATATAAGGTGCTGATGTTCGTAAGTTTGTTTTCCGGTATTCGCTGCCTTTACCAAGGCGTCATCATTTATCATTTACGCACGAAATGGTTAACCATTGGGATGGCGATCCGGCTGGCTGGCATGTATGCGCTTTCGCTTTATTTTATTCATACAGGGGTTACCAGCGGGGTTGTTGGAGCGGTGATATTTCTATTCGGAATGATAATCGAAGCTGCGGTCAGCTACTCAGAGGGCCGTTTACTGGTCCGAAAGATGCCAGACAAGCTGGAGAATCATGCGATAGACAACAAACGGCATGTTTTTTCTTTTTACCGGCCATTGCTGTTTTCCTCATTAATTTCGGTATGGATCGGTCCGGCCATTAATGCCATACTAGGGAAAACTTGGGATGCGCAGCTGGCTATCTCTTCCTTTGCTATCGCAGCTAGTTTAGTTATGCTGCTTAGCAGCTTTTTCAGTTATTTTCATCAGATTGTAATCAATTTCTATCTTACCGACCCGGCTGCAGTCCGAAAATTTATTTTGATGCTTGGCTTCGTGCCCGCCCTATTAATGGGATTAATAGCCTTCACACCTGCAGGTGTTTTTTTGCTGGAGCACGTCATAGGCGTTCATGGACGACTGCAAGTGGAGAGCATCCGGGTGCTGCAAGCATTTGTGCTGTTTGCGCTCGTTATGCCTTGGCTCGATGTCATGAATGGGCTTGTGCTCGTGCGCGGGCAAACGAAGCTCATTATCGGCTCCCAAATCGCCAATCTCAGCTTAACCTTTGTCACACTTCTTGTTTGTATAGGGTTGGCGCCTGAATGGAACGGTACGATTGGTGCTTGGGCGCAATCGATCGGTATGACTGCGGAGCTCATCTTCGTTGCGCTGGCGCTGCGGTTTATTAAACCATCGGATCCAGTGCCTACAGGCAATATTCGATAATTCTATGACGCTCTCGTTATCAATCTTTGGATTCTGAATTTTTCAAATCATTAGTTAGCAGTTGCAATAGATACGACTTTATATCTACGATACGCCTATACCCAGGCTTTTCATCCGTACCGCTAATGATCAAAGGAATAAGGGACTCTGTTTGATGGAGGGCTCCATGCCCTCCGCCGCCCCGATGCGTCGGTGAGCTGTGACCCACTAATTCATACCCTTTCTTCGCGGTAACTATTAAAAAATCTCCTTCGTGTGAATGAAAAGCACCGTACAGCCTTCTTAATCCATCTGGATATTCACCGTATTCAAGAGTTTTTTTATTTTGATTTATGCGCAAATCCAAAACCTCAGGATGCTGTTCAATCGTCCATGATTGACCGTAAGAGTCGCTAATAGGTCCATTTGGTTTATATTTTAATTGCTGTGATGTTCCTGCCTGAACCACATGAATCCATCCGTCTTCTTTCCATGAAATAAAATCGATACGTGCTTCTGCTTTTAAAACATTGGCAATATCGCTAATTGATTCATTGGTATTGAGCTTATACACATAGGCCATCGTTTCATTCACCGCAAGTACAATGTCCGTTTCTCTCGTTGCGGCTGCGCCAGGCTGCAAAAGCCTGTAGTTGTTCAAAATTTTTGTCAAATCAATGACCGGCTTTTTGCCGGCAGGCAGAATCTGACTCATTCCACTGTCACCGACAATCACTATAGTCGCTTTGTTCAATGCCTCTTCCGGAGATCCAAAAGCGTGCAGTAAAGATTGAAGCTGTTGATCCACTTTGATAACAGCGTCAAGCTCTGAAGGACCTTTCTTATGAATCTCTTGATCTAAATCAGGTAAATAAGCAAACAGAAAATCGGGCAGTTTATTGTTTTGAATTAAGTACTTTACGGTTTCAACCGTGTATTCGTTGTTGAAGCCCATCCGATTGGTTAGCGCGTCCGGCAGCGATTTTAAGCCTTCCAGCGGGTTGGAAAGGGCTCCGAATGATAAAAAATCAGGACCTTTCACATTTATTTCTGCAGGTAATCCAGTCGTTCCTTTGATCCAACGGGGGATAGACAATTTATGATCTACGGGTCCCCTGTAGATTATTCCGTTGATGGATCCGGTTTTTAATCCCTCTTTTTTCAATTGTTCATATATGGTTTCCGTATGCTGATCCAAATGCTTTCCGTTTAAATCAATTAATGCATTGGTGAGAACAGAGTCTACTCCTTGTTTAAGGATCTCGACAGGACCAGTGCCATAAGCAATGATTTTATTTTCATTGGCGGAATACCAAATTAACCCTGGAACTCGATGCTTATCGGGGTATGTTCCCGTAAGTAAAGAACTATCGATCGTGACGGACATGGTAGGGAAAGAACTGACAAGATCCTTATAATACTGCCCATGATCGATCAGGTACTGCAAGGTTGGGAGCTTGTTTTGCTTAATACCTTTATCAATTGTTTGATACATGAGGGTGTCGACCAAAAGAAGAATCACTTTTTTGGATTGGCGGCCTGTCTTGGACTTTACAAAGAGCAGGTCATTTTCCTTTGGCTTCACCTCACTCCCATAACACCCGGAGCAAAGCATGAGCGGCAATACGATTAAAATCAACCATTTGACAATACGCAAATTATGACACCTCTTTTTCCAGTATTTGCAGCCCCATTCCAAAAAGAGTACATCTTCATTTTGTTCGAAGAAATTTTAAGTATACAAGGGAATATGAGGAAAAGAACTCCAATTGTTCTTATGAGATAGATGGAATTAAAGTGCGGGAAAGTGCTCAAACTAATCATTCGATAGGTGAAAAGCAATTTGAGTCAAAAATAGAGCGATTTTGAGCAGTTCTATCGAAAGCTTTTTATCGATTGTTGTAATATGATTGAAGTATCCTAAAAAGAACAATTCGATTTGTTAGCGTTTACTTGTAAAGGTGTGAGAGTAATGGATGAATGGAAAACTCCGTTATACCAAGCAAAAGTAATGGATGAATGGATAACAGCTTTTTATCGCGTACAAGGAACGGAGCTGCCTATCGTTAATTTTCACTCACACCACGAATATGAGATTTATTTTTTTGGTGGAGGGGAGTGCAAGTATTTAATCAACAACCGGATTTATGATTTGCAGCCTGGCGATATCATCTTATTGGACGGTTTGACATTGCATAAACCGAACCCGCGTTATATCAGTACGTATACGAGGAGTATGCTTCATTTTTCTCCTTCATGGCTGCAAGAGCTATTGTCTGTTCTTGGATTGCCGAATTTGTTGGACCCGTTTCAAAACCTTAACAATTGTTTGCTTCGGACGGGGAATGATGAATCGGGGCAATTTGTAGAGGGGCGGATAGAGCGGATAGCTAACCTGTTGGTTCAAATGGATGAAGAGATGCAGCGAACAGGCCAGAAAAGCGAGTTGCTGGAAGCTGAAGTGAAAATGGAGCTAGTTCAATTGCTGTTGGGAATATATAAAATGGCTCAAAAAGAATTTACTCATGTGAAGAAAAAAGTGACGGGGAAAGAACAGCATGCCGAGGCCATTTCAACTTGGATTGATGCCCATTATACCGAAAAGGTTAGTTTGGATCAAATGGCTGCAGACTTGAATCTGAGCAAGTATTATGCATCGCATATATTTAAAGAAGTAACAGGCTTTACGGTGATGGAATATGTGATGGGATGCCGACTAAATCAAGTCAAGTATTTGTTGGAAATGGAGCCGGATCAATCTCTGACTGACGTGTCTCGAGCAGCAGGCTTTGAGAGCGTATCGCATTTTAGCCGGTATTTTAAAGATAAGATGGGGATCACGCCGTCACGTTATCGTGAAAATAAACGAATACACAGGAGGGACAGCCAGCAATGAATAAAGAGATCGTGATTTCAGGCTTCTCAGATGAAATTTCGTCTGAGTTTGATACCCAGCTTGAAGTGGTATCAAAGCTGGGCATGCGCTATATTTCATTGCGCGGTATTGATGGAAAGAACATCGGAGAGTTTTCCGTGGATGAAATAAAAGAAAATGTTTTGCCTCGTCTTCAAAAGTCAGGTATCGGTGTCTCATCCATAGGATCACCAATCGGCAAAGTGTTCATCAACGATGAAGATGGTTTTGCCAAACAAAAGGTGATGTTGGACAGGCTTTGCCAAATTAGCAACCTGTTAGATTGTAAATATATCCGCATATTCAGCTTCTATATTCCAAAGGGGGAGGATGCTGACAACTATAGAGATGATGTAATAAGTAAGTTGAAGAAATATGCCGCTATTGCGGGAAAATATGATGTTATTTTATTGCATGAAAATGAAAAGGATATTTATGGCGATATAGCAAGACGCTGCAATGATATTTTGAAATCGGTTGCCTCACCCTATTTTAAAGCCATTTTCGATTTTGCTAACTTTGTTCAGTGCGGAGAGGATACTGGGGAGTGCTACGAGCTGCTAAAGGATGAAGTGGTTTATATACACATCAAAGACGCCGTTTCAACAGACAGCCAAAATGTGGTTTGCGGTACAGGTGAAGGGAAAATACCCGAAATACTGGCGCTGGCGATAGAAAGCGGATACAAGGGCTTTTTAACTTTAGAGCCGCACTTAGTTTTATTTGATTCCTTAAAAGATTTAGAGCTTGAGGATGCGACAGAAATTATTAAGGATAACAAGGGACTAGATGGAGCAGGCGGATATAAGCTTCAATATGAGTCACTACTAAAAATCCTTGAAAATATAGAAAGCGAGGGAAAATAATTATGAGAAATGTAAGAATGGGAATTATTGGACTGGGAGCAGAAGGCGGTTTATACGCTGGATTTTTAGCAGACGGGAAAGTTAATAATATGGTGATCGGGGCAATTTGTGACATTGACCCAGCTAAAAAAGCATTGTCAGCTGAAAAGTATCCGGATGTTCCTTTCTATGACAACTACATTGATATGCTTGAGAGCGGCGATGTTGATGCCATCGTTACTTGTGTTCCGCATTATTTGCACCCTGAAATGGGAATTAATGCGTTACAAAGAAATATCCATGCTTTGGTAGAAAAACCAGCCGGCGTTTACACTAAACAGGTGAAACAATTAAACGATTTTGCAGCAACAAAGCCTGAACTTACTTTTGGAATTTTCTTCAATCAAAGAACTAATCCGCTTTATCAAAAACTGAAAGAGTTGATTGATAATGGTGAAATCGGTGAGATCCGCCGTACAAACTGGATGATTACAACCTGGTGGAGACCGCAAGGCTACTACGAGCAAAGTGCGTGGAGAGCAACTTGGGACGGCGAAGGCGGCGGTGTACTTGTTAACCAAGCACCGCATCAATTAGATTTGCTTCAGTGGATTTGCGGTATGCCGTCGAAGGTATATTCTAATGTCAAATACGGCTACCAAAGAAAGATCGCCGTTGAAGATGAAGTAACCGCCATGTTTGACTACGAGAATGGTGCGACCGGTGTATTTGTTACCTGCACACATGACGTTCTGGGTACGGACCGTTTTGAAATTTTAGGCGATAAGGGTAAAATTGTTGTAGATGACAGCAAGAAGATTACCATTAAACGACTTGTTAAACCCGAGTCTGAAATGAGCGCTACCATGAGCATGCAGGATGTTATGAAAATTTTCATGGGTCAAAGTGCATCTGAAATATACAATGAAGAAGTGCTGGAATTTGAAAGTGTATGGGGTGCTCAACATATAGCTGTTTTGGACAACTTCGCAGCAAATATTATTGATGGTACACCTTTAATCGCTCCCGGCAGCGATGGAATACATGGTGTTCGATTGGCAAATGCCATCCATCTGTCAAGCTTCTTAGGCGAAAAAGTAGAGATCCCATTTGATGAAGAGTTGTACTTAGCTGAATTGAATAAAAAGATTGAGGAAGAAAAAAGCAATCCGGTCAAAGTTTAAAATAAAATTAAACTAACTCATAACCTTAGGTTATGAGTTAGTTTTTAAAAAGGATGGACTTATGCTAAAGTCGGCTGTTATTGGACTTGGAGATATTTCTAACATTCACATCCCTGCTATTCAAGCTAACCCAAATGTAGAGCTAGTGGCGGTCTGTGACACGGATGAAACATTAAAAGGCAACGTATCTGGAGTGAATTTTTATACCGACCTGCACGATATGCTGGAAAAAGAAACGCTGGATTGCGTGCATATTTGTTTGCCGCACTATCTTCACCTTTCTGCAACGATAGCCTGTGTTGAAAAGGGTGTACATGTATTTCTAGAAAAGCCTTTGGCATTAAACACAGATGAGGGGTTAACCTTAGTCAAGCTAGAGGAAGACCATAAAGATGTTAAAATTGGCGTATGCTTCCAAAATCGCTATAATGAGTCCTTTGAAAAGCTGCAAGAGATTGTTCAAAGCGGGAAATACGGCGACATAATCGGTATAAAGGGGCTAGTCACCTGGTTCAGACCGAAGTCTTACTATGATGTTAAGCCGTGGCGGGGCAAAATGGAGTATGCCGGGGGTGGTGTATTGATTAACCAAGCCATCCATACTTTAGATTTAATGCAGCTGCTTGGCGGTGAAATGGAAACAATCCGAGGCTCTATTGATAACCTATTGGATTATGGCATTGAAGTAGAAGACACAGCAACAGCCCATATTCAGTTTAAAAACGGTGCTAAAGGATTATATTACGCAACGAACGCTAATACAGGAAATTCGAGTGTTGAACTTCAGGTGACTTTTGAAAAAGAAAAATTCACCATCAAAGACAGTATCCTAACGAGGCTTAATGAGAATGGAAAGAAAGAAGCAATCATTGAAGACACTAAGCTGCCTGGTTCCAAATTCTATTACGGGGCAAGCCATGTGAAATTGATTAATCATTTCTATTCCTGTATAGCCAATGATTCTCAGGATTATGTTCACGTAAAGGATGCGCTTACATCTATTCAGATGATTGACGCCATTCGCAAGTCGTCTGAATTGAAAAAAGAAATTAAAATGGAGGTTTTAACCAAATGAAAAAAGAAAAAATCGGCGTTCAAATGATGATGCTTAAAGGCAAAGTTGAAGAGCAAGGTGTCTATGAGACAATGAGAAAGTTAGATGAGCTTGGGTACCACTGTGTAGAGATATCACAAATTCCGATGACTGCAGAAAATGTATCTGAATTTAAAAGAGCAGCTGCTGATTTCGATATCAAAATCGCCTCAATGTCTGCCGCATTAGAGCCAATGATGCCAGGTATGCCAGGCGAGACACTAACGAATGATTTCGACAAAATAGTAAACGATTGCAAAACCTTAGATTGTAACTTCTTGCGTATTGGTATGCTTCCGTTCAGTCTAATGGGCAGTAAAGAAAAAATTATGGAGTTCATAGAAAAAGCTGAAATTATGGCAGAGAGATTAGCAGAGCATGGGATTGAATTATATTATCATAATCACCATATCGAATTCCAAAAATATGATGGTGAATATCTGTTAGACATCATCAAAAACAGCACCACTAAACTTGGTTTTGAGCTAGATGTTCACTGGATTCAAAGAGCGGGCGTAAACCCTATAGAGCTTATTAAAGAATACGCAGGCCGCATCTCATTAATTCACTTGAAAGATTACCGTATTGGGCAGCTGGATTTGAGTGATATAGATTTTAAGGACATGGGTAAGTTCTTCCAAAAATTCACCAACCTTATTGAATTTGCCGAAGTTGGTGAAGGCAACCTGGATATAAAAGGAATTATCGAAGCCGGACTTGAGAGCGGCGCACAATATTTCTTAGTAGAGCAAGACGATGTGTACGGACGTGATCCATTCGATTGCTTGAAAACTTCTGGCGACAACTTGAGAAAACTGGGTTATGGAGAGTGGTTTTAATGTCAAGTGCAGCAATGGAAAAAAGTCATGAAGGAAGTATCCATGATACCGCAGGAGTATAGACAAAAATACCTGTAAATAATGAAAGAAACGCCCCTGTTATAGGGGCGTTCTTCGGGTTATTTTATTAAGTGCCATTGAATAGGGGTATTTCGTTTGTTTTTTTAGGGGGGCTTCATAAGAGTGTCAAATTACAAAGATAACAATTATAGGACTAGACCGATTTTAACCGTACTTTTAATTGGAGCGATTGCTGCTATCTTAAATCAAACGGTCCTTAATGTGGCATTGCCGACGTTGTCAGAGGAGTTTGATGTTCCCACTTCGACTTCACAATGGCTGATTACTCTTTATATGCTCGTAAATGGGGTCTTCATCCCTATTACAGCCTTTCTTATGGCGCGTTTTTCTACACGTCAGCTTTTTTTTGCAGCAATGATTTTCTTTTCAGTAGGGACGCTAATATGTGGAGCAGCACCTACCTTTGCCCTTCTTTTGGCAGGACGGGTAATACAAGCGATTGGGGCAGGTATCGTCATGCCGCTGTTATTTAGTGTGGTCTTTCGCCTCTTTCCGCCGGAGAAGCGAGGGGCGGCAATGGGGATTGTTGGTGTAGCGATTACGTTTGCTCCGGCAGTAGGTCCCACTCTGTCAGGATTATTAATTACACAACTATCATGGCGGTACATTTTTTTTGCTATCTTACCATTTTCACTAACAGCATTAGTCGCTTCTTTCTTTTTATTGAAAAACGTTTCAAAGCCGCAAGCGATGAAGCTCGATATCTTAAGTGTCATGTTCTCAACATTTGGTTTCGGAGGTATTTTATATGGTTTCAGCATAGCAGGAAATTTGGGATGGGGAAGCGTGCCCGTCTTTCTCGCTTTAACGATAGGTCTTATTACACTTGTCTTATTTGTATTACGCCAACTCACAACAGACAATCCCTTGATAGACTTAAAAATTTTCAAATCAATTGAATTTACATTATCGATTGCTATTAGCTTCTTGGTAAGTATCGTCGTTTATTCGATGATGATTTTACTGCCCATTTATTTGCAAAGCAGTCGGGGGATGTCGGCATTTGAAACCGGGCTGTTCCTTTTACCTGGCAGCATTATAATGGCAATCATATCACCTATTTCAGGAAAAATATATGATAAATATGGAATAAAGTGGATAGGGGTTTTTGGCGTAATCACACTTGTTTTATCGACTGCGTTTTACACTAATTTGTCATACAGCACAGGGATTGTGCTGATGGCGTTTGTCTATATGGTTCGCTCGTTTGGTATCACTTTTTTATATATGCCGCTGATGACAGCTGGATTAAATGCATTACGTCCTGAATTGCATGGGCACGGTGCGGCGATGCAAAATACGCTTCAAGCTATTTCCGGGGCCATAGGAACAGCAATCATGACCACGATCATGACCACACAAACGAACCTATTTGTTGCGAATGAAGTAACGAAAACAGGTCAAGAAAATCCGACATCGACACAGTTAAGTGAAATTACATCAGATGGATTACTTCATGGGATTAATATTTCATTCGTAACAGCAACGATATTCGCAGTGGTCGGACTTGTTAGTATGGTCGCGTTGGCGTTTGCGCTTGATAAGAAAAAGAAAAAATTAAAAACAATGTTGTCAAATGAGGGAGTCTATTAAAGTCCCTACCTTTGTTCGGACGTGATCCATTTAGAATAGCTGAATTAACGAAAGGGAGTTGATGGTCTTGGATTGTATTTATTGTGCCCATGACGGTAAGTTGGAGAAGCTTATGATTGAAATAGAGAGGCTTCGGGTTTCAACGGTGTTTTTATTTAGAGAACAGACTTATAAAGGAAGATGTGTGGTAGCGCTGAACGAGCATCACAGGGAATTTTTTCATCTATCCCAAGAAATGCAAGATGCATACATGAGAGATGTTGCTCAAGTGGCGCGTGCTGTAGAGCAAGCCTTCTCAGCAGACAAAATAAACTATGGTGCATTTGGAGATACCATGCCTCATATCCATTTCCATATTGTACCCAAACAAAAAGATGGGCCTGAGTGGGGAAAAATGTTTGAGATGAACCCTTCTGCGAATAAGCAGCTTACGGAGGCAGAATATCAAGATATTATCGAGCAGATAAAAAGCCATTTGTTGGATCTCCAAAGGGAGTAAATTCTTATGAAGAGATTCACAACCACAAAAAATTACAAACTTATCTCAAATTACATCCGTATTCATCCTCACTGTAAGCCTTTACAATAAAGATGCGGCTTACTTAAAAGGAGGAAAGAATACATGATTCGAATTTGGAAAGGGATAAGAGCCGGAGCCTTGATGATTGACCGAATTGTTGAGACCTTTGCACTATTTGCTTTGGCAGCCATGACGTTGATTGTCACGATGCAGGTGTTAACGAGGAAGGTGTTTAATTTCGTGTTCATCTGGTCGGAGGAGGTTACTCTGTTGCTTCTTATATGGTTTGCTATTCTGGGGATCGCAATTGGTTTTCGTGAGAAACTGCATTTGGCGATGGACTCATTCACCAATTTATTCCCTGCATCATGGAATAAGGTGCTCGACAAGATCATTGGAAGCTGTACATTCATGTTCGGAGTATACCTGATCGTGTATGGATGGGACTTCACCGTTATGATGCACGCTAATACATTTGCGGCGACAAAATGGCCGGTTAGTGTGATGTATGCTGTGATGCCGATCACAGGTGTAATGGTTTGTTTCTACTCGTTTCTAGAACTAATCGGTGTGAACACAGTTCGTCATAAAGATCTTGGGGAGGCGGGGGGCGAATGACAGCAACAACGATAGCAATCATTATCCTAGCCGCCAGTTTTGTCGGATTAATCTTGCTCCGTTTCCCTATTTCAATGGTACTCATCTTATCTTCGTTGTTTACTGCTATTTATTTGGACATTCCTCTTGCTGTCATTGGCCAGCGAATGGTGCAAGGTATGAATTCGTTTTCATTGTTGGCTATTCCATTCTTTATTTTAGCAGGTCAGATCATGAGTGAAGGTGGAATGGCGCTGCGATTAATAAATCTGGCGCAGTTGACCGTTGGTGCGATTCGTGGTGGTTTGGCGATGGTTAATTGCGTGGCATGTATGTTGTTCGGGAATATTAGCGGATCAGCCGCTGCCGATGTTTCTTCTGTTGGATCAGTCATGATACCTCAGATGAAGAAGAAGGGCTATGACGCTGATTATACGGTCGCAGTTACAACATCTGCAGCTATTCAAGGTGTAGTCGTGCCGCCAAGCCACAATTTGATCCTATATGCGCTAGCTGCAGGCGGCGTGTCCATCTCAAGTCTGTTTCTTGCTGGTATTGTTCCTGGTCTTGTATTGCTAACCGGATTAATGATTACGTCCTATGTTATAGCTAGGAAGCGAAAGTACCCGAAGGGTGAACCTGTCGCGCTAAAAGAAGTCCCTCGTATCATAAAGGACGGATTTCTTTCGATGATGACAGCAGTTATTATTCTGGGGGGCATATTCTCCGGTTGGTTTACAGCGACGGAGTCAGGAGCGTTAGCCTGTGTTTATGCCTTTATCCTAACCTTCTTTGTTTACCGAGACATACCTTTATCGCATATAAAGACTATTTTTCTGAAGACTTTTCGGACGGTAGCGATGGTTCTATTCCTGATCGCAACTTCGAATGCCTTTGCTTGGGTTTTGACCTATTTGAAGATTCCTACACTTATAACAGAGTCGCTTCTAGGTATTTCTGATAATGTGATCCTGATTCTCTTAATTATTAACATTCTTCTCCTTATACTGGGCGCACCGCTTGATATGGCCCCGCTGATTCTGATCATGACGCCCATTCTCTATCCGGTTGTGACAGCGCTAGGTGTAGATCCTGTGCATTTCGGTATTATACTCATCCTTAACTTGGGCATCGGGTTAATCACACCGCCTGTCGGTACGGTGCTGTTTGTCGGTTGTGCAATCGGGAAGGTATCAATCGGGCAAGCCTCAAGGGCGCTCATTCCGTTTTTCTTAGTTATGGTTGCGGTATTGTTATTACTTACCTATGTTCCGGCAATTACGATGTGGCTTCCGAATTTAGTTAATGGTTGACGAAGAACAAAATAATACAAATCTACGCCAAGATTATCCCTTACCACTCTGAACGCGCTTTCATTATACTGAAGATGTAAAACAATAAAAAGCAATATAAAAAGGGAGGCAAATAAAGATGTTGCAGAACAAAAGACTGGTTAGTTTATTTTGCTTAGTCATGATTATCGCATTGGCATTATCTGCATGTGGAGGTGGCAATAATGCCGCTAACAACGAGAAAAATAAGAATGACAACGGTGCTGCTGAGAATACACCAGCTCCTGCTCCTCCGGCGGAAGGTCCGAAATACAACTTCCGACTTGCTGAGACGCATCCGGCTGATTACCCGACAACCAAAGGAGATATGAAATTCGCTGAGCTCGTTAAGGAAAAGTCTGACGGACGTATTACCATCGATGTATTCCCATCAGCACAGCTTGGTGAGGAAAAATCGGCTATCGAGCAAGTACAGCTCGGAGCAATCGAGTTTACTCGAGTCAGCAGTTCACCATTGGGAGAATTCAATAAAGAATTTGGAGTATTCAGCTTACCGTATATTTTTGATAATGATGAGCATGTTTGGAAGTTCCTGCTTGGTGATGCGGGAATGAAATTGTTAGACAGCTTGGAATCCTCAAGGTTAAAAGGGTTGGGTTACTATACCTCAGGCTCTCGGAACTTTTATTCTGAAAAGCCGCTTAAATCATTGGAGGATCTGAAAGGTTTGAAAATCCGCGTCCAAGAAAATCAACTGAACATCGCGATGATTGATGCACTAGGAGCGAATGCAACGCCAATGCCTTATGGCGAGGTATACAGTGCACTGCAAACAGGCGTTATCGATGGTGCTGAGAATAACTACCCTAGTTACTTCTCCAGCAAACACTACGAAGTTGCAAAGAATTATATTCTTGATGGTCATCAACGTGTACCTGAAGTTCTCATGATGTCCAAAACGGCTTGGGATAAATTGTCTCCAGAAGATCAAGCTATTATCAAAGAGGCCGCTCTTGAATCCATAACTTTCCAACGCGAAGAATGGGCCAAGTATGAGAAATTATCCGAAGAGCAAGTACGTGCAGCAGGTGCAACCATTACTGAAGTTACAGATGTGACACCATGGCAGGAAGCCGTTAAACCAGTCATTGACGCTAATCGTCAGCAATATAAAACGATTCTGGATGCGATCGATGCTGCTCGTTAATGGTTCTTCCCAGTTTAGCGTGACTATTTGCTGTCAATCATTGTAGTAGAACCCTGAAGGGAGATACCATTGATGACGGAAAATGAGATATTTA
>NZ_JAKGAP010000037.1 GCF_021532375.1 Paenibacillus alkaliterrae | reverse complement strand
CCCAGAAAGGTGTTGACTGGCAGTTTACCACCAATGAAGCAAGAATCAAACTAAAACGCCTTTACCCACAGTTTAAGGATTGATTAGGTACTAGTACTTCCTTTAGCTCTTTTAGCAGCTTGCTCTTTTCATCTATTTGCTCCTGTTTGCTTGAAAGGTATAACAAGGTTTTATAGTCTTCAGCATGATGTTCAGGAACTTTAGCTGTTTCTCGTATTTCCATTATGCGTTTTTTAACACTTGCCGCAGTAACTGTTCCGCTCGCTGTAGCAGCGTTTTTGCAAAGCAGGTGATCTTGCACATAAATAACAAAGTCTCTTTTTCCCATAGGTTGAAGTTGAAGCAAAGCGGTAATCTCGTCAGTAATGATGCTTGCTCGGATTTCATCAATCTTGGCTTTAAGGTTCGTCTTGTTCAACGACCCGTTGTCGGAAAGCACGTCATTTATTATTGAACCATCCTCTGCGCCTTCTATCATCTCATCCACTTCGCTCTGCGCTTCCGTTATTAAAACCTCTATCCCATCGATGGCTTTCTGTTCCGCACGAAAAAATGCCTCAACGATAATGCTGCGTGGAATCAGTTTACCCTCCCAACCGATAACCTTTTCCTCCCCTTTTTTCTTACCAGAGGTATATACCCCCATAATATTTTCAGTATCACGCGCCGCTGTGTAACCGTCTTGCGAGACAATGAACACGTCATCAGCCATCACGTCCTGCCAATAGGCAAGTAGCACCTGATAGACATCATATTTGTCAACCAACGTCACATTTTCAAATTCTTCTAGAATTGTCTCGGCGAGTTCAACAATTAGTTCCTTTACCTTTGTTTTATCGTCTATGACGCAGAGCTTATCGTTTACGCGGCTCTGCCATTTCTCGAATGCATTGTCGATTCTATCAGCATACTGGCTGAACTCGGCATCGGAATAAATTGTGTGACGCATATCGTCCTTCTTGACGACAGGCTGATAGAACCCTTTGCGAAGAGAGTCAAATAGTACCGATTTTAAGTCACCGAAGATACTCCAATACCGCTCCATATTGTCCACGTCAAGCGTAGGAATACCACCTATTAGATGCGCCTCGATATTTTGCAAGTTCTCTGGTACACTACTGTCAATATAGCGCGGGATGTTGAGATTATAGCCGTTCTTGTCTCGGATTTCCTCGTTAGGGACGAAACGGGAGTATTTCGGTTCCTCAATCCGATGCCGGAATGTCGTAACGATTTTATAGATATCCCGCTGGCGCAGACGATTCTTGTTGCCATCTTTAATGAAGTCATGACTTGCCTCAATCATAAATATGCCTTCGCGCTCGTCTGCTCCTTCTTTATCAATAACAATAATGCAAGCGGGAACACCCGTTCCATAAAACAGGTTGGCGGGCAGACCAATGATGCCTTTGATGTATCCCTTGTCTACTATAGACTGCCGAATGGCCGCCTCGGCATTGCCACGAAACAGGACGCCGTGTGGTAAAATTACAGCTGCCTTTCCGTTACGTTTTAGCGATTTCAATATATGAAGCAGCCACGCGAAGTCGCCGTTTTTCTCTGGTGGCCTATCACCATAACCGTTGAAGCGACCATATTCTTTGAGCCCATCAGTCCAGTTCTTTGTGGAGAACGGAGGATTGGCTACCACATAGTCAAAACGGCGCAATGTAGTTTTCTCGTCGTCATCCTCAAAAAACTGCGGGTCGGAAAAAGTACCGTAGTTGCCGGCAATCTCTCCAGCAGCTTTGTTATGCAACACAAGGTTCATTTTAGCGAGACCGGCAGTGGCGATATCCTTCTCCTGTCCATAAATAGCAACCTCAAAAGGCGCTTCATCAGCGGCTTTAATAAGCAATGAGCCTGAGCCACATGCCGGATCGTATACGGATATGTTTCTATTAATAGCCCGGTCAATGCCGATAACCTTCGCGAGAATCCGTGAAACCTCAGAGGGCGTATAGAATTGTCCTTTGCTCTTTCCGCTCTCAGTCGCAAAGTTACGCATCAGATATTCATAAGCATCCCCGATGATGTCGTCACCGCCGGCACGATTACTGGAAAACTTCAGTTCTGGTCTACGGAATATGGCGATTAGTCCGCTAAGTTTATCGACCATTTCCTGGCCTTTGCCCAGCTTGGTCTCATCGTTAAAATGAGCGTTGTCGATAACTCCACTCAAACCGTTTGCTTCAGCGAGTTTGGCAATGACTTTGTCCATTTCCTCGCCGATATTCTTATTGCCGATAAGAGCAATCATGTCATCGAAGCTGCCGCCTTCGGGAACCTCGATATCCGCATAAGCCACACCCTTAAACCTGTCGGAAACGTACTTAACGAACAGTAGCGTCAGAATATAGTCTTTGTATTGGGAGGCGTCCATTCCGCCCCGTAATTTATCGCAACTCGCCCATAGAGAGCTGTAAAGTTGGCTCTTTTTTACTGCCATATTAACTATCTCCCTTTCTACTGTGCCGTACTCTTGTATTGTTGTGTGATAGCCCAATAGACTTATTCCACAATATCACTGGAAATTCCTTTTTCGACAATCAATCTCCATAATTAAATAAAACTGGTGAAAGTATACGGATTATCTGTAAACATTCGTAAACTGCGCCTCGCATAGCTTACTTCTGCAACCGTTTAGAAATTGATCGTTCGAAACAGCCGAAATCCCGCGATTGAGATATGAGCTCCGACTCCGTTGCCTAACTAACTTAAATCTCCAACTTGTAGACTATACAAATTCCCCCATTTTGATCTGTGCTGACCCGAACAATAAATTAGCCGATACTTATACGAAACGTCTCTCATACGTATCGTACTCCTAATAGAAAGTGGTGAAATCATGAAAATCATCAGTATTTCGAACAACAAGGGCGGCGTAGGGAAGACGACGCTCACCGTCAACCTCGCCTTCGAGCTAATACGGCGCGGCTACGTCGTGCTGCTCGTCGACCTAGACGATCAGTGCGACCTGACGAAAATCTACCGTCCTCCCGGCGACGTGACGCCGGACATCCTGAGCCTTCTTCAGGGAAGGTGCGCCATCACCGATGCACACGTCGAAGTCGCCGATAATCTTCATCTTGTGCCGGGCAGCTCCGACCTTTTCCATTTCGGCTTCACTCAGAACGAACGGATTCTTCTTGAACTATTTTCAGACAAGGAGTTCGAAGATGTAGATTTTGTCCTCATCGACCATCCGCCGAACCTGAACGAAGCCGCGCTAGTCGGCTACACCGCATCGGACGAGGTGCTCATCGTCACCGATCCAGAAGCCTTCGGTGTTCAGAACCTCGACCAGATGTTCGACAGGCTCGAACAAATCAAGGATGCGATGAATCCGAGTCTTCACATCCTCGGCATCGTCGTGAACAAAGTCGACCTTCGACGCAATCTAACCAGTAAGATGCTAAAGGATTTGAGTTCGGTATTAGGCGATACCCTCTTCTCGACGTGGAACAGCAACGACACGGCAATCCCTACTTCGCTGTATGCCGGAAAACCTGTACGGACACTTCACTGGAGAAGCCGAACCGTCGACCAGTTCAGCAAGATCACGGAAGAACTTCTGGAAAGGATGGGATATCTCAATGGCTATGGAGAAACTGCTGCGGAGTAAACAGAAATTACAGAGAATCAATCAAAGTGAATCGGGAATATCCTCCCTCTCCCTGAAAGAACACAGATCATCGAAACGCCCCAAATTCGAGCAGCGTCACCAGCGCGTCACGATCTACCTACTCAATTCGCTCTACGACGAGTTCATGGAGCTTCGAGATCAAGGCTACAAGCAGACCGACCTGATGAACGAAGCCGTCCACGATCTGATTCAGAAATACGCATCGAAATGAACATGACCCTATCTGCCCCTTACGGCGGATAGGGTTTTTAACGTTAGCAAATTGCCTATATGAAAAGCGAACGAACACCAATCTGAGACTTATATTATAAAATTGGAATCTATTTGAATGGAGGTCACATATGAACAGCAATACGCAAAAAAGACTGTTAGATTTTCTAAAGTTAACCTTTGATTACGACGGCGCGATCCACTTCCTCGCTCTTTCCGCAAAGGAATCGTCGAGTGATGCAGAGAACCAGACTACCCGCTTCAAGCTTCGGCTCGCCTTGACCTTCAGGGAAAGCGACACCGTTTGCCCCTACTTCGACGGCACGGAACTGTCAGTCGATGTTAGCCCGGAGGACATCCGGTTTGCCGATGAGGATGAATGGGCAGACGGCCCACCGATCATGGAAGGAAGCCCGAACGAGCTCGCGTTGTCGTGGGTGTCGAAGCTGGCTCCGCCGTTTTTTGTTTCTCCCGAGGCTCAAGAAGCGGCAAGTAACGCTTCGATCAGTACCCGCGAAATGAATCCCGACGTAGAAATGGGCAAGTTTTTCTAGCAGATCACGCATATTGAAAGGAGAGCCTTTTGTATGACCCTGACCCTCAGCGAAAAAGAAAAGAAAACCCTTGCCGCCCTCGTCAATGATCGCATCGACGAGCACTTGAGCCGCTTCCCCTACTTCCGGTACCCGGTTGAACCGCTGAAAGAGTGGAAGCAACTTTTTGCTGATCCAAAATCTGTTCCGGTCCAAGCGCTCAAGCAGGCGCTCGGTTGGCACTTCGGCGGCTGGAAGCGAAAGGACCTCGCTCACGCCCACAGAACGACGATCATCCACGTTGTGAAGGCGTGGCCGGACTTCGGGGAAGGCGCTTCTTTCGAGCCGGAACAGGCGCTTTCCTTCTGGCAAGAGCGCCTGCCGGACTGGCAGAGTGGCTTCGATGCCGCCGCTTTCCTCCTTCACCTGACCCAGCCCGACGATGTCGAGCTCGTCGACCGCCACCGCCTGCAGGCTATGACGGATCTACTAAAGGAGATCAACCACCCCGTGGGCGACAGACAGCTCTCCCTCTCGTCTCAGGACCTCAATCGGTACAACGAGTTTTTCCGCGCCATTCTCTCCAAGTTTTCCAAAGAATCGGACTCCCGCATCCGACTCACCCGTTTCATAAAAATGTATGGAATGCGTCATGCCTACAAGAACGTCCGCAAAGACTACGCCGTCCATGAACCGGAAATCCGAAGTTTCTCGTGGAACGACTGCGCGGCGGAACGCTTCGACCTGTCTAAAATCACGTGGCGGTCGAACGCCGACGTTCTGTTCGCCTGCCTGCTTCTATCGCTAGACAAGCACCCTGACGATCTGGAGGCACTGTCAGTCGGAAAAGTCGTTGAGCGGTTGCCAATCGGAACGGCGGGCATCTGTAATGCAGCCAGTTTCAACTACGCCATGATTAGCCTCTTCGGAAATCAGAAAAATCGACAATATTTTCGCATAATCGACAATGACTCCCTCGCAGAGTCGTTCACCAAACAGGCCAACCAGTCCACGCGAGACATGCAGTTTTACAAGAAGTGGGCCGACGTGAAGATTTGCATCAATCCCATGTACATCGTGTAAAGATGAAATCGATAGTCTTCACGCATACCCTTCAAAGCGACAATACCGCTAATAAAATCAACTCATGCATATTTTTGCTCCCGATGGTTCTAACGCTGTGTGAGAGCCGGAGCCGATCGCCGCCAATAGAGAGGAGTCCAACCTATGAATGAAAAATGGCGTAAGAAAAACACTCGCCTCATCATGATAGAAGATAAGTTGCTCGCGGGAATCGAAACCTGCCAGTTACTCATGGTCACGTTGAAGAAATTCGTCAAAGACTCCCCCGACTCTCTGGATGCCGTCATTGTACGGAAGTCGATGTTTGCGCTGCACAAGATCGACAAGCGGCTGCAGGACGAGCTATTGCTTACCCAGTTGGCCATGTTCGAGCATCAAAAGCACATGAAAAAACGACGGCTTCACTGATCGAAGGTCGTCGTTCTATTTTTTCCTTTTCTCCGCATCAAACGTTCCCAGCATGTCCTTCACTACGCGATGAACCATCCTGACTTCCTCCATGCTCCGATCCGTCAGTAGAGCGTTGTGAACCCCTAGAATCTGCTTCTTTTCGTGAACATCCTCTTCCGTATCAATGTCTCCGAACCGGAAGAGTACGTCCGGCGATACATCAAGCGCCTTGACGATCTTCTCCAGCGTCTCCATCGAGATGTTGCGCGTACCACGCTCCACGCCGCCAAGATACGTATCCACAAGTCCAGCCATCGTAGCAAGCTCAGCCTGAGACAACCCTTTTTCCTTCCGTAAGAGCCGGATTTTCGCTCCGACCAGCTTGACCAATTCTGACAAATCTACCACCTCAAATTCGATGGTAGATGCCAAAGCACCAACATAGGAAGATCATCAAACTATAGTAAATAGTTGTTTCTGAACGTATATGTTCGTATAATGTGTATGTTGGTTTCTTTTTCCACCCAAAGTCTCAAAAATATCGAAAGAGGGGTATAAAAGTCATGGTTGGTTTCTTAGGTATTCTGGCATTCCTTTCGTTCATCGGTCTCATCCTCGGTCTACTCTCACCGAAATGGGTTCTGCTCTTGGGGAAGCGTGAAAAGCGAACGCGGGGAAAGGTTTTGGTGCAGTACGGACTGGCTACAGTCTTGCTCTTCATTTTCATGGCTGCTGCTGCGACCGAAGCACCTGAGGGTTCCTCCCCAACGGTCGCAAACGTCGAAAGCAATTCATCAGATAATAAAGCTGGACAGCAGGTGAAGAACAGCCCTCTCATCAGCAAGCAAGAGTACGAGAGCATCAAGGAAGGCATGACAATCGAGCAAATCAGTCAAATTGTCGGAAGCAAGGGTACTGAGGTCTTGAAGGACGGCGCGACAGTTCTCGTCGAGTTCAAAGCGGAAAAGGACTTGGGTGGCGAAGATGCTCAAGTAAGCCTCTTGTTCCAAGATGGCAAATTGACTGAGAAAAGATACCGTAACCACGGCACACCCTCGGGTGCGGCGAATAAACCTTTCGTAGAAAAGGCGGAACTAGAGCAACTGCAGGAAGGGTTGACGTACCAGCAGACCGTTGACCTTGTCGGAATAGAGGGCAAGAAGATTTCCGAGAAAGGCAACAGCATCACCTACGTGTTTCCCGCTGATGCCTCAATCGGCGGCGGCGAGGTTCGGATTCTGTTCGACAACAATAAGCTTTCAGTCGTAACACACTTTACCGCAGACGATCTGTAATATGATTTATATAGGGAGGCTGGTTACCCATGCACTGTAGTGGATGTGGAGTTAAATTAGAACCAAACTGGAAGTTCTGTATGTCATGCGGTCAGACCATTTCGATGGAGCATCCATCTGAGCAAGTCTCCGTCGGCTCCCAAGTACAAGAGCCATCAAAATCAACGATGCCTAAGGCTTTGCAGACCTGCGCGGAGCTCAGAATTCAGGGTAAAATGATCATCTTTAAAAATGAGCGTGATGAGACCGTTGTGTCTGTCATGAAGACCGGAAAAGGCCTGGTTCCAAGCGCTCTAGACTATCTTGACGGCTCAAGCGGAGAATCCTTTATGAATTCCCGGTCCGCGAAAGGTCAAGGCATCCGCCATGCTGCCTTCGATAAAGATGACCGACCAATCGGGTCGGTTGGCTACCTGACCGGACTTAGGTACGCCATGAAAACGGTAGTTTCCATTCAAACCGCCGAAGGCGAGACCATCCTGTTGGAAGAAAACGTAGGAGGCCTATTTAGAAAGATAGCAAAGTTGTTCGGCATGTTTATGAATACTGGCATCCTTTCCGGACTGCTGGGCGACAGAACCGGCGATCTCATCATTAAGCGCGGCAAACAGACGGTCGGCGTCGTGCGCTCTATCCGGCAGTCTCGCTTCAATACGTACATCGTAGAGAACTGCGACCAGCTTCGATCGACTCTCGACATCCGGCTCATCGTCCTGGGATTAACGATGAAGCAGATTGTCTCCAAGTAGGACGGTGAAAGCTATGTACTGCCGAGAATGCGGAGCGTCACTTCCAGCTCAATCGAAGTTTTGCACCAGTTGTGGAACAGCTGTGAACCAACAAGCGACTGTTCCCGCCCAAATTTCACAACCAGCGCGGCCCGTTCCTGTTCCGGTAACCAGACACACGACAGAGCAAATCTGTCTCGTCTGCAAAGGTAAGCGGAAGGTCAAGAAGAAAGCGACAATCTGGATGACAATCCTTGTTTTTACACCGGTCATCTTGATCGTCGGCGGCATCTTCGGCACCGGGCCGATCGCCCTGCTCATCCTGATCGCCCTGTACATCCATGCGTTTCGCGGGAAGTCCTGCACCGTCTGCAAGGGACACGGCAAAGTCCCCATTCAGGTAAGTTCAAAGTAAATGCTATTGTCGGCTACCCCTTGTGCGGGGTAGCCGTTTTTTCATAACTATTCTAACAAAGGACGTGACTCTATGTTTTTGCTCGGACTTCTTGCCTTCGTCGGTTCTTCTGTCGCTGCTGCTTCAACCGCCGCTACTGTTTCACTCCCGGTCATCGGACTGACCCTTTCCGCTGGAGTGACCGCTTTAGGAACTGCCGCCGGGACTTCCGTCGGAGTTGCTGCGGCAAACGCCGGAGTCTCTGTCGCGACCGCAACCTCCCTTGGTACGATTGCAGGTTCATCGACGGTCATTACCGCTAACCTGATCCTTCAGAAAAAACACATCCTGCCAGAGTAAGATATGCATGTCTGGCTCGCACCTGAACGTTTCTGGTGCGAGCCAGTTCATTTAATCATGCATACCGATACTTCGCAACATCTCCAGTCCTACCTCGTTGTCCTCAATAAAAACGACTAGGCTTTCTCTTTCTAAGACCGTACCAAGAATTTGCTCCCTGTAAGCTTCTTGTAAGTGCATCTCCAGAATTTGGGCCTCGCCAGGTGCAGTTTTGAATGCAATCATCTTTACATGGCGTATCCTCCGCACACGATCTGAATTGTTTAAATAATCGAGCAAAACTTCTTTTTTTTCTTTGACCAGCACTTCTTCCTTCTTGATGTAGCCTTCCTTTGAATCTCTCGAATAGTTCATTTCTTTAATGTATCTCGATACCGTAGGTTGTGACGTGTAAAAATCCATTCCCTTCAGTTTCTCAACGACCTCTATTTGATTGAGCTTCGGGTTCCCTTCAAGAATGAACCGAATCGCTTCTTTAATGCGTCTAACCTCATCTGCTGGCCTCGCTTCGAAGTTCTCCACGTTGTCCTCTCCCTTCCTCATACCATATTTCTTACTTTTATTGGGATTTTCATGGCCGTCTGGAGCCGTTGTAACTCCAGAATGCAAAGGATGTCCATCTCAAAGTCCCTGTGAATAGGTTCTCTCGATAGATGTCCTTACCCAAACCTTCTTTCCACTCCAATTCGGCCTCTCATATATGAATATTATTCATTAATTGTGAATTTGTCAATGTATTTATTCCATATCATGTTTGATGATTGAATAATATACGTGGTATCATTTTCTCACATCGACCGGCGATGAAAGAATTCAAGAATCACTGCATGCAGGAAGAATCGTAGATTTTCGCAACTTAGGCGAGACACCATGTTCTGAAACTCACACTAAAAATGGAGGGGATTTCCATGCCGATGCCCAAGAAAAAAGACTTGCTCCAAAGAGAAGATCAACTGCGTCAGCAGTCGCGCCATCTACATGTTCCAACCAGCGACTCGTGTACGCCGGAGGAACAGGTGGACGGAAACACCGCGAGTCATGACAAAGCTGCATCCTCCGCTCCGGTCAATCACGGACGGCCTGACGCTCTCGATGCTCTGAACAAGCCTCTCGACCAAACAACTGCAGAAGGGAATGAAGCGGATCAAGGTTCACTTCTGTCCGTCGACACTCCCGCTGAAAGCATGCGGGTAGTCCGCACTTCATCAAACGTCAATGGCACCGAAGAAGACAACGCCTCCAAATCCGTCGGCCTTGCGGAACTGGATCTAAGCCCGCTGGAATGCACGCATGAAAACCGGGACACGTCCGGCCCTGCCGCAGTGTCCTTTACCTACACTGAAAAGAACGGCAAGCGAGTCGCCATCGACGAGGAAGTCATGGTTGCCTTGGGGTCTCCGGACCGCCTCAAGGTTGGGACAGGGCCCGCTGGCGCGGCTTTCCTGAAGTGCGGGCCCGAAGACAAACACGGATTTCATCTCAAGGAATCCCGCAGGAAAAAAATCATCTATTCCGGGGATGTCGTCAAAAAAGTTTCTGGAGTGCTGAATCTCGACTTCAGCAACCAGACGACCGTCTCTTTCTACAGCGTTACGTTCATAAAAGGGGACGACGGCGACATCGTCGGATTTCTCATCCCCGCCCAATGACGTCGTCTGACGCAATGATTTTTGATAACTGAATAACGAAAGGACGTGACTGTTCCTATGACCCCAAACGACATGTATGATGACATCCCGAGCTCAATGAGAGCCTACGTCAGGCTCGCCATGCCGCTCCGCGTCATCCCGATCAAACCTCGCTCGAAGGAACCTTGCATCAAGGAATGGCAAAATCAGGGTATACCCGACGAGGCTACCATACGCTGCTGGACAAATGAGTTCCCGAACATAAACGTCGGTGCCCTTCTCGGCAACGGCCTTGCAGCCATCGACATTGACGGACCTTTTGGCGAGCAGATGCTACAGAGCTTGAGCGCCGGGAACGTCCCCGACACGTGGGAGATGCTAACTCCCGGCGATGGACGACGGCTCTTCTTTCAAAACATTCCGGGTTTGAAGCTGATGTCGAAAACATTTGCCGATCCTAATAAAAAGCACTCCGAATGCTCCCTCATGGGGGACGGCAAGCAGACACTACTGCCGCCATCTGTCCATCCTAACGGAAAGCTCTACGAGTGGGTTCCCGGCAAGTCACCTTGGGATATACTTCCGGCGCATATACCTGCGTGGATGCTCACGATAATGACCGCCCAGAACGCCCAACCCTCCCCGAAAGCCTCCGGCCCAGCCGGGGGCAAGGGACGGGACGTGCTCGACGTGCTGGAGCGGAACTGCCGGAGGTTCGCAAGCGACTGGCAGGTGCAGCAGGGCGCTGGCCTTCCCGAGGAGGACTGGTTCCGCTGGAGCAGCCACCTCGTGAAGACGGGGAACACCGACGCCGCCGAGGTGTTCTCGAAGACTTCCCACAAGCACAACCAGCGCAGCGAGGATCGCCTCGAGCAGCTGAAAGACCCTAGTGACCGAGGCAAGTCCGGCCTCTGTATGGCATTCGGCTGCTCTCAAGAAGAGATCGAGGTCTGTCAAGGCAAACTGAAGATGGACGAAGACGGCAAGATCAAAAATCGCCCGGTCCATCACCTGAAGCTTGCGAAACAAAAACGGTTCCTAGAGGCAGCAGAAGAAGCTGTGAAAAGAGTTGAGTCCGGCGACCATGGCGCTCATCTGGAACCTGAGGCCCTAAAGGCTTTCGCGGAACTGCTGAATACTGACAAAGCGGCTTACGCCCGTCTGGAATACCGGCTTCGATCAGTAAAAGTTCCTGTCAGGGAGTTCAAAAAGGACGTTCAAGACACCCTAAAACAGCTTCGCAGAACGTACAAGCCAGCTAACTCAGCGCTAAACGCCGCTGGCTTCGATGTCAATGAAACCGGCGAACCAAAAGGCTTGAACCTCGTCAAATTCGCCAAGTACGTGATCGCACAGCACCATCTCGGTACAGCTCAGGGCAATCGGGTTCACACGTTCGAGGACGGATACTGGCAGGAACTCTCCACGGATGACTTAAAACGGATGTTAATGGAGATCTTCGAAAGTCTCGCGCCGAACTTCTGGTGCACCGACTTTGAGACGGAATACCTCCAAGCCCTGTACCGGCTCGCCGAACCACTAAACCGCCTGAACGAGCGGCGCGACCTCGTCAACCTGAGGAACGGCATGCTATCGCTGGAGGACTTCTTGCTCCACTCGCACGATCCGAAGTACCAGTCGACCATCCGCATCAACGTCGAGCTCGATACTTCAGCGGAGTGCCCCGAGTTCATGAAGTTTCTGGATAGCGTCTTTCAGGGTGACAAAGAGCTGATCAACCTTACGCAGGAGATGTTCGGCTACAGCCTGACATCAGAAACCATCGCCCAGAAGTGCTTCATGCTCTACGGTAAAGGAGCGAACGGAAAGTCCGTCTTGCTCGACGTTCTCCGTGAGCTCTGCGGGCCGGAGAACACGAGCACCGTCAGCCTGGAGGACTTGAAAAAGGACTTCGCGAGGCACCAGCTCGTCGGCAAGACTCTCAACCTCTCGACGGAGAACGAAGTCGACAAACGGGGCCTCAATACTCAGTACCTGAAGGCCATCGTGACCGGCGACCCGATCACCGTCGAAAGAAAGTACAGCGATCCCTTCACGTACAAGCCGATCTGCAAAATGGTGTTCGCCCTGAACAAGCTCCCGTACAGTCAGGACAAAACCGACGGCTTCTTCCGCAGGCTCATCATCCTTCCGTTTCTCGCGAGGTTCAAGGGCAAGCAGGCCGATAAGCGCCTCGCGGAGAAGCTGCTCCGGGAGCTGCCCGGCATCCTGAACTTCGCGCTGGAGGGTCTCAAGCGTCTACGGCAACGGGAGTACGAGTTCACGCTCCCGAAAGCCGCCGCAGAGCTGCTCGAAGAGTACCGCAGGCACGTCAACCCGCTGGAGTCGTTCTTCGAAGAACATATCGTAACGACACCGAGTCCGGGCAGGGCATTAAGAAACAACATCTACGGTCAATTCCAGGAGTGGTGTCATGAGAACGGTCATAAGGGGCTTCAGGAAATGTCAATCAAACGCTTCTGGAAGGAGTTTCGCGACATGCTCGTGGAGAAAGAGATCCCATTCGAGGAGAAAAGAAGCGACGGCAGAGATTACTTCTACGGAATTACGATCGAGGTTCGCAAAGCTCCTTCCATACGTAGAGGCGATGCTTCCGTCCGCCATAGCGTCACGCCCGACCCTACAAATGAGGTGCAAGAGAGCCTCAAAGACGCTTCGGAGAAACAGGCAGACTCCCCCTCTTCCGAAGACGAAGGCTCGGGTAGCCCTGACGGCAGAGTGGTAAGAAGGAAACCTTCCGAGCTTAGTAAGATTTTTGCCGACGAGGACGGAGACGACGGAGACGACAAAGACCAAGATGACGGTCCGGCAGCCGCTTCCGTTCCTACGCCCTGAGCGGGGCAGTGGCGCAAAGTGGCGCTTTTTTCCGAAACTTTTCGCGGGGGTGGGATTTTTTGCGCGGGGCATTAAAAAATGCTCTGTAGAGGAGGCCTCCCCCCCCCCTGCACCACTTTCCGCCACTGCCACACCCGATGCCGAAGCAAGTGTTTTAGATAGTCCGGTCTCCGGTACCCCTCCCTATGAAAATCGCAATGACCCATATTACGAACATATATTCTTATTATGATCCTGGGTTCAACCGGACCTAACTTTCATAGGGAGGAATCATCATGCTACAAATTCATTCAATCCAAGACCTTGAACCACTTAAAACTGCCGCGTGGCTCCCTCAATCCGTCAAAACAAGCGTGGAGGAACTGTTTCAAGGTCTGCGCGAGGAACTCAGCACGGAAGGCCTGCCGGACGACACGTTCAGCGTCGGCCCTGAGGCAACAATCGTCATCCTGGGGCCGGCTGAACGACTTTCCGTCGTTTTTGCAGACGCACCAAGCGGCGTCGAGTTTGCCGAACCGTTCGTGACGGAACCGGACCAAGCGTACCGAGTCGGCGTCATGCACGACAACGATCGAATGACGCAGTACATCGTGCTCAAAGACAAATTGAACGAAGAGGACCAAGAGCTACTTGAGAGACTGATTACGGAAGGCGGGTGCTACCAATGACAGCTAAGAAGCCTTCCAAGAGAATCGACGTGATTTCACTACGCATGGTTCGCGAGAGGACATCCTTGTTCTACGAATCTCGTGTCATCCGCTCGCCGAAAGACGCGGCTGACCTTTTCCGCCAGTTCATCGGCGATTGTGATCGGGAATCCTTCTGCATCCTTTGCCTAAATACCAAGAACGAACCAACCGCACTTCACCAAGTTTCCGTCGGATCATTGAACGCCTCTCTCGTCCATCCGAGAGAGACGTTTAAGCTGGCCATCCTAGCGAACTCGGCGTCCATCATCGCCTGCCACAATCATCCGTCAGGCCAGCCTGATCCTAGCCCGGAAGACGTAGAACTGACTGGAAGACTCCGAGACACTGGAATTCTCATAGGCATCGAGCTCCTGGATCATATCATTCTCGGCGACGGTACGTTCGTCAGCATGAAAGAACGGGGGCTGATGTAGATGTTCCCGAAACACTCACGATACAAGACACGCGGCATCGACGAGAACGTCAGTGAACCACTTCAACTCCTCATGTGGCAGCTGATCGACCGCGATCTGGACGAATGCGTCACGTTCGACTACCTGCAGGTGTTTGAGCTGTTTGCCGGTTACGTAGACGGCAAGCCTGTCCAGCACATCTGCCATCGTCAGGAGCAGCCGAAGCGAAGCCGACTTCACACAATTTCCGGCATCGACAAATCACTAACCAAACTCAAAGTGTGGGTCATCGATAGCGGCACCTACTGCACGATGCTTCTGCCGGAGGAATACTAGGATCATAGAAAATCGCTAAAGAAAGGAGTCCTTCCTTATGTCTGTTATTATTCAATCGGGGCGAATGGAGCTCGCGTTTGATCTTCTGGCTGACATGATTCTGGAATACCTCACGAAAGAACCTCAACTGGTCATTCAGTCACATGTCGTTCTCCATTACCGGAATCCTGTTTTCCAATATAAGCATTGGCCATTCAACTACATCAATACAGAAGTGGAATACGCATGAATCGCGCCGCGCTGTATTGCAGAGTCAGCACCGAGGAGCAGGCAAAGTACGGCTTCAGCATTGATGCCCAACTGGAAGCCCTTCGCTCCTACTGCTCCACCAACCGTCTTCACGTATATAAAACCTATGTCGACGCAGGAGTATCAGGAAAATCCATTCAAGGCCGGAATCAGCTGAAGATGATGCTGGAAGACGCGAAGCTGGGCAGCTTTCAGCACGTCATCATCTGGCGTCTCAGCCGCCTCTCCCGCTCCCTTCCCGACCTGCTGGAAATTGTCGACCTGCTCTCAAACCATAGCGTAGCCCTTATCAGCCTGACCGAACAGTTCGACACCCATACGACTCTCGGACGGTTCACGCTTCAGATGATGGGAGCAGCCGCGCAGCTGGAGCGCGACCAGATCGTGGAGAACGCAAGCCTCGGAGCTGTACATAAGGCAAAACAAGGAAAATGGAACTGCGGCAACAATGTGCTAGGGTATCGATGGACTCGCAATCCTCAGACAGGAGACTCCTGCGTGGAGATCGTGCCCAAGGAAGCAGAACTCGTTCTGCGCATTTTCGAGCTCTATGCTACAGGCGACTACGGCTATAAGGCCATCACGAATCGATTGAATATGGAAGGGCATCGGACCAAGAGGGGATACTTGTTCAGCGTCCCGGCGGTCAGAGGAATTCTGACAAATCAGAACTATATCGCGAAAGTAAGGTTTGACGTCTCGAAGAACCGAAAAGATAGCAGCAAGCACGCTGTAGGCTGGGCTAAGGGCGATCACGACCCCATCGTTCGCGCAGACCTCTGGATTCAGGTGCAGCTCGTTTTGAGCCAGAGGTCCCGCCCTCCTCGGAGGCTGATCCAGCGGCTCTATCCCCTTACCGGGCTGCTCAAGTGTCCTCAATGCGGACAAGGCATGATACCTATGCATACCAAAGCCTTACGAAAAAACGGTTCCATAAAGATGAATCACTATTATGCTTGCGGGAACTATCTGGCCAGAGGGATTGCTGCCTGTAAGCCAAATTACGTAAGAGCTGATAAAATCGAGGAATGGCTTTTCAACCTGCTTCAAGCAATCGTTAGTTCATCACAGATAGTTAAGCGGATCACAACGTCAATCCATGCGAAACAATCAGCAACATCGTCACCATTGTTGGAACATGCGAATCGTCTTCAAATCGAACTAACCTTGCTGGAAGCAGAACGAAAACAACTGTTTCAGACTTATGAAGACGGAGCAATCACCAAGGAAGAACTTAGAAATCTCATCGGCAGCATTCAAATCCATTTACAAGAGCTTCAGACCATGAAGGATAACGTGGAACAACAGATCCGGGCAACGAAGACAGAAGCCATCAATCCCGCTCACATCCAATCTGCCATCCAGCAAATACGTGCCGTTCTTCAATCGGCAAATGCAGACATGCAGCGGCAGTTCTTGAGATTATTTATCGACAAGATCACTCTCCCACCTAATCGATGCATTCAGGAAGCACGGCTCTACGGCAGCGGCCCTATCGGTCATATCGACGTGACAAATTTACTTCAGGAGGAATGGCGAGCATGAGAAAAGGAATGAATGCTTCATGAAGAGAGTGGGAATATATGTTCGCGTGAGTACAGAGGAACAAGCCGAACATGGGTACTCCATAGACGCACAGTTGGAGACACTTAGAACCTACTGCCGAATGTATGAGATGACGGTGTTCAAAGAGTACGCCGACCGTGGCGTGAGCGGCAAGAGCATCGAAAAGCGCTTCGAGCTCCAGCAGATGATTCGGGACGCGAAAGCGGGGATGATAGATCTTGTATTGGTGTGGAAGTTCAATAGATTGGCGCGTAACACGATTGATTTGCTTCAGATCGTCGAGGAACTTCGGAAGTACAATGTCGAGTTCCGATCATTCTCCGAAAACTTCGATACTTCCTCAGCGATGGGCAAGTTCGCTCTTTCCATGTTGGGCTCTGTCGGAGAACTTGAACGTAATACGATAGTCGAGAATGTCAAGATGGGCCTCAAATATCGCGCTAAGACGGGGAAACACAACGGAAAGGTGCCGCTCGGCTATACGATCGTGGACCTCGGCAGCGCAGGTGCTCACAAGCGAAAGACAGTCATTGAAATCGTCCCTGAGGAGGCTGCCGTCGTGAAGCGCATCTTCGAGATGTTCAGCAACGGCCACGGATACCGTTCCATCGCAAACCAGCTCAATCACGACGGCTACAAAACAAAGATGAACCGGCCTTTTTCCATCTGCTCGGTGAAGGACATTCTGGACAATCCCTTCTATACCGGTAAAATAAGGTATAACCGTTACGAATGTTGGAGTGAGAAGCGCCGCAGGGGAAAGAGCGCCGAGCCGATTCTGGTCGACGGCGTTCACGATCACATCATAGACGGGACGCTTTGGGAGAAGGTGCAGTTTCTCCGAAGCAAAAAGTCGTTCACCTCCACAAAACGCTTCGACGGCAAGTTTTTGCTGACCGGCATCCTCCGCTGCCCGAAGTGCGGCGCGGCCATGACCGCCAGCGTCACGAAGAACACAGCCAAGGACGGCAGCAAGATCGTGCGTACCTACTACTCCTGCAGCAACTTCCGCAGTAAAGGAAGCGCGGTGTGCAGCGCCAACAGCATCCGCAAGGACGACGCCGAGCGGTTCGTTACGGATCGAATACGCGCAGTGCTTGCCAAGCCGCACATCCTTCGGGGCATCGTCGCCAGCATCAACAGCCGGAAAAAGAACCGAATCCAGCCCCTACAGGAGGAACTTGAGGCTATCCAGACTAAGCTCTCTCAGATCGAGGATAAGCGCAAGAAATACTTCGAGCTGTACGAGCTGGATGACTTCGATCGGGAGCTTTTCTCGGGAAGGCTGGGCGAGCTTGACGCGGAACGTGACCAACTGCTTTCGCGGAAGTCCGAAATCGAGTTTGAGCTGAACGGCGACAATTCCCAAACGGTCAGCTACGAACAGGTACGCTCCTTGATCGAGCGTTTCGAGTACCTATTGCAAGAGTCGTCCTTCGACCAACGGAAAACCCTGTTGCACCTCATCATCCAGAAAATCTCGCTGAACGAAAAACGCCAGATAGATAAAATCGAGCTGGCCTTCGACGAAACAACCGAACAGCATTTTTTAATCGTCGCCCCTTCTGCCGACAACATGGCGGAAGGGGCTTTTCCTTTGCCCGGAAAAGCCCACACACTGAATCATAAACTAATCTTTGCTATATGATTTGCAGCTATCTGATAAATGCCATATTCATCAGGCCTGGCACTCTCTTCCCTTCAGTTACTTTAATAATTCATGTCTTACACTACGAAATGCTTCGGCCATATCTTTAACAGAGCTAAAGCGTTCATTGATATCTGCAGCCAACCCTTGTAAAAGGAACTCCTTTACACCTTGACGCTTACTGTAGATTCCATTTCCGTGTTTCTTTCCGCAAAGTATAAAGTTTACAACCTGGGTCAGAGCATAAATTTCATGACGCACTTCGTAATTTGCAAATCCCACCTTAGTTAAGTCCGGATCGTTTAGTGAACCTTTAACACTCGAATCTATACTTGTTAAAGAACTTTCCGGGATTTTGACAAGTCCGAAATCCGATATTTTGAGTACAGTCCACGGTTCATCGTAATGCTGAATCAATATGTTATGATAACTAATGTCCCGGTGCAATATCTCTTTCTCATGGATGTAGATAAAAGCATTAAATAGCTGACCAATCAGCTTAAGCCGGTCCTGCATATCAAGCTTTGTATTATTTGCACGAATATAATCAGCGAGCGTCCCGCCATTAGCATACTCAAGGGTATATTCATTCTTTTCGTCGTTGTAGTTATAGGCTTCGATGACATAAGGTGAATTCAACTTTCGCGTGATTTCGTACTCGTTCTTAAACCTCTGTAGTTCCTTTGTCGTTAAATCGGCCTTTGCCCGTTTCAAGGCAAACCAGCGGTTATAATGTGGATCTTTATATTTGAAAACCTGAGCATAAGATCCACCACCGATGAGTCGGGTTTGGAAGGCTTCTTTACTTGGTGAACGTTTGACTTCCACGACGTTCATCATACTAAATATAGCCCGATGTTCAATCAGTTCAATCATCGGGAAATCCGATGGAATCGTACTACCTCCACTCTTACTCAAAAAAACATTACATCTTGTGATCAAATCCATGTAATATTGATCCAGTTCAAAGGCGACAGATGATTTCTTTAGATTAGCCTGAAGCTTCTGAAAAGCTTCAATTACATCAATCAAGTCTCGGCTAGGATCTGCATTGAAATGCCCGCCGTACCCAGGTGAAAGCTTTTGATTCATGAAGGCAAATAAATTATTCATCACGGCATGAAGTAGTGGAAATATTTGCCGAAGACTTTCATTTTCAACATCTTCATAGTAGTCATCGTAGAGGGCAGAAGCATCTTTCATATTTGAGAACTGACTATTGATCTTTCGGGCTTGTACATGTAAATATTGCTCAACTTCGTGCACTGGAATAGCCATAATTTCGACCTCGCAAACGATTATCACTTGTATAAAGACTGCAAGCAAACTCACCTAACTAATTACTCAAAACAACACTGAGCCCTGTCGAGGGCTCAGTCAGGAATTCTGTACTTAAGTCAGCGTAGCACCTGATGCAACTAAGTTCGTAGCTACCGCCCATCCGGTCTCTCCAACTGCTTTGAGAATACCTTTGCTACTTTTCATCATGCTCTTACTCTTCATGGGCGTCCCCTCCTTAATAACATCTTCGTTTCGAAGTGGCGTGTTGTCTAACCAATATCTTACCATCGAAAGGATGACTAGAGAGGCAATTAAGGCTACGAACCCGATTGGATTCGAACCAATTAGCGCTGACCCTAACTTAAGGACAGAATTGTCCTACAAACAAGTTATACGCAAAAAGAAATCAAAAGTTTCAGCCCAATTACAAACTATTTCCATGTCTGCTGATCTGTGCCTGCGGGACAACTTCCCTCGCCCCGCAAGCATGTAAGGTCAAAAATTTCGCCTCATTTGTGATACGGTTCACCCCGATTTATCTTCACCGCCCGATAAATCTGCTCCACCAGCACCAGACGCATCAGCTGGTGCGGCAAGGTCATGCGCCCAAAGCTCAGCTTCTGCTGGGCGCGCTTCAACACTGCGGGAGCCAGACCCGTGCTCCCGCCAATAACAAAAGCCACGTGGCTCCGCCCATACGTGGCTAACTTATCGAGCTGGCCCGCGAGATCCTCGCTGGACCAGAGCTCGCCTTCCAGCGCGAGCGCGACCACATGCGCCTCAGGCTTCAGCTGCGCCAGAAGCCTCTCGCCCTCTCGCTCGCGCACAATCGCTTCCTCCGCCGCCGACATCGTCTCCGGCGCCTTCTCATCGGGCACTTCCGTGAGCGTAAGCTTCACGTAAGGCCCGAGCCGCTTGGCATACTCTGCTATGCCAAGCGCCAAATACTTTTCCTTCAGCTTACCTACGGCAGCTATCTGTATATGCATGCGCTACACATCCTTATATCTTCGGGTTTTCTCTTAATCCCTTTGCTCTGCACTATTCGGATCTGTCCGCTATACCACCAAAAAAGCAGCTGCTTCTTCGCAAAAATCGCATTTCCGGGGCGGATCCCAATCCGCAAATTGCGTTTCCTTCAAATCCACCACGTCCGGCGCATCCTCATATTCATCCACAAATCGATCCAATGCCTTCTCAATATCCGTTTTACATACACAATACATCGTCTGCACGCTTCCTATCCCTAGTTGATGTTCGTCCTGCTTGTCTACAACCAGCATATCAGAAAACGCCTCTCCATGTGAAGTCGCCAATCCTCCCCCTCAAAAAAATGCCCGCTCCCCTCCTGGCTTCCTCTCATCCTAATATCTGCGCTTTTCACCCCGGTAACCTGCCATAGCCGGCAGCTGTCTCCTCCCCACTTTTCCCGCCATTTCATCCTGAGTAAAGGGGATAGTGGACCAAAGAATTCCAATCCCCATATATCCACTTATCCTCATAGCCTCATATCCCCAACCCATACAAAAAAGAGCCGCAGCACCCGAACGGTCTCCCATTCGCATCCTGCGGCACCCAGCCGAACTCAACACTCAACCTGCCCAACCTTAACTATCCCGCCAAACCCTTTACTCCTCAGTTCCCTTATCGCCAAGCTTAAACGCCGTTACCTTCAATTCCCCATCGCGATAAAAGGTAATTTCAATTTCCTCGCCGATCTTCTTCTTGCCGTACAAATATTTACGAAGCTCCATCGTGCTGCCGATAGACTGGCGATCCAGCTTCACGATGATATCGTTGAACGACAAGCCGGCTTCCTTCGCCGGACCGACTGCCTCCAGCACGATAACGCCGTCATAAACCTCATCCGGCAGCTTAAGCTCAGCTCCGCTTTCCCCGGCGCCCGCATCCTCACCAACTTCCTCTTCCTCCGGCAAACCGCCGCCTTCTTCACCCGAACCCCCGAATGCATCCGACATCGCCTGCTGCTCCCAGTACTGCTCCAAATCCAGCGTATATACGCCGAGATAAGGCCGTGGCACATAACCGAGCTTCATCAGGCTCTCCACAATCGGCATCGCATGATTAATCGGTATCGCGAAGCCGATTCCCTCTACGCCGATGTCGGCAATTTTCATACTGTTGATCCCGATTACGCGCCCATTCAGATCAATCAGCGGTCCGCCGCTGTTTCCTTGATTAATCGACGCATTGATTTGGATGACCTCTTGCTCCCAATCGTAGACGCCGTCCTGATTCAGCGATACCGGCACGATTTGCTGCGTCTTGCTTATAATGCCCGAGGACACGGAATCGCCGAGACCGAGCGGATTTCCGATCGCAATGACATATTCGGCAGCGCGAAGCGTCGACGAATCGCCGATTTCAGCGACCACGTCAATTCCCTTCGCATCCATCTCAAGTACTGCGAGATCCGAAATTTGATCCTTGCCTACGACACGAGCCTCTCGGCGCTCTCCGTTCATCAGTACGGCCTTCACCGCTGCCGCGTTATCAATCACATGATAATTCGTAACGATAATGGCTTTTCCGTCAATTTTATTAATAATAACGCCTGAACCAACGCCAGCCTCGCGCAGCGAGCCGCTCTCTTCGCCCGCAGCCTCTTCACTACCCTTTCCAAAAGAAAACAGCTGCTCATTAATGATGCTCACGACCGCCGGCCTCACCTTCGCTGACGCCTGTATCGGACGCTCAAGCGGATCTACCGTCTGAATGACGCCCGCAGCCGGCGCGGCGCCTCCCCCGCCGATCACTCCGCTGCCGCCGCCAAAAAACGCGCCGAACAACAGCGTTGCGGCAATCGCGCTCGTGAAGGAGGATACGAAAGCAATGCGTACATTGGACCACTTGCGTCCGCCGCTTTTATATGGAAAAGCAAAGTCTTCCCTCTTACTTTCGCGCGAGACACGCCGGGATACTTTGGTCGAATAGAAATCATCGTCGAATAGGCCCATAACAATCGCTCCTCTCGATGCCTGAGACATCAAGACTATTTTTTTTCAATCTAGGAATGTTTTCGGAAGAAATGACTAAAATAATAATAGATTCGGACGAAAAACACCGCCTATTTGTCCCACAACCAAAGGAGAGATGCTGATATGAAAGCCAAAACGCCAGCAGCCTGGGAGCATGTACAGCTCGCTGCAAAGCTCGCCGATTTGAAGGATGACCATTACCGTACCGTTCTCACCTTAAGCGCAATGCTAGAGCTATTCATAGAGAAAGGCATTATTACAAGAGAAGAGCTAAGCTCCAAAGCCGATGCGCTTGACGCGCAGCTGGAGTCGCTTATTTCCGCCTCACTTCATCCCATGGCGTAGGCCTGTCGTGGTACGTTGCCCGCAGCGGATGCTCATCCTTCTTATAAAATATTCCGTTATCCTCTAATATCGTATTCACGGTCAGCATCGCTAAGTCCATGACATTGTGATCAAGGCTAAGATGAGCCAGATAGACCCGTTTCGTTCGGTCCGTCATGAGCTCGAGCAGCGCTTCGCCCGCTGCCGCATTCGATAAATGGCCGACATCGCTTAAAATGCGGCGTTTCGTATTCCAAGGATATCGTCCCATGCGGAGCATTTCCGTATCGTGATTCGATTCAAGCACAAGCACATCCGAGTCTATAATTTGACGCTTCACCTTCTCGCTTACATAACCGAGATCTGTCGCCAGACTCAGCTTCTCGCCATTCTCAATAAAGCAATATCCGACCGGCTCCGCCGCATCATGCGAAATCGGATACGACTGAACAAGCATCGTTCCAAACGATATCTCTTCGCCCGTTTCAATATATACCCGCTTCTCGGGAGCAATCGTGCCGACATGCCGCTCCATTGCCCCCCAAGTCGCCTCGTTCGCATAAATCGTCAACTCATACTTTCGGGCCAAAGCGCCTAAGCCTTTTATATGATCGGAATGCTCATGCGTCACGAACAGCGCGTCCAGCTGATGGCCGGCTACCCCTCGTTCATGCATGAGCTCATCGAGCTTCTTCGCACTCATCCCCGCATCCACAAGCACCGTCTTCTCGTTTCCTTGCACGATCGTCGCATTGCCTGTCGATCCGCTCCCCAACACCGTAAATCTCAATCCCATAGCTGCTCTATCCTGTCCCTTCTCCCGCTCCCGTTAACCGTTCGCCGCCGCTTTCTCGTTCACTTCATCCGTCGCTACTTCCCCGCTGATCGCATGTACATAATACGGAGGTCCGTTCTCCAGCAATACGCGCCATGAAGGCAACGACACCTGCTTCTCCGAATCAAAGATTTGACCGTGATAGCCCAGCTGAATATCGGTAATGACCGCCCCGTCGGGCAAATAGGTTTCAATCAGGCTTGCCACGACTTTCGTCGCCGGCAAAACCTGTTTTGCCTCGCCAGATCCTAACAGCTCAACGCGATCCTGCTGAAAGGCGGTTATTTTCTGATTGCTGATATAAAGCATCAGCCTTACATCAAACATGGGGTGTCCCTCGACCACCCGGTGTAAAACAAACACATCGACACTGCTGTTAAGGGAGTCATAAGCGTAATTATCAAGCTCGGGTATTCGGTCGCCGAGCGCCTTCACCAATTCCGACTTTGTAAAAATAATTTTACTGTCAACCGGAGTATCCAGCGTAATCGGCTCCGCATTGTTACGGCTCTCCGAATGAAGCAAATAGGTCAAATCGCCAAGCTTCGGCGTTTCCAGCGGCAGATTGGCTTCCAGCGAAATGCGCTTCTGCTGCATGAGCAGTACCTTATCCTGCGGCAGCTCCGCCGTATTTACATTCACGTTCAACTGCTCCCGAATATCCAGCCAAAGCTGATACCCCAGCAAAATATTGAGCAATAAAAACGACATGATAAGCACATTTTTCGCCCGTCCCCAATCCACGCGCCGTCACCCCCCATTGTCATGTTTAACGTTTGTTCTCCCCACAGACTAGCGGCTGGCTTCCAACGCTTCTCCCGAGGCGGAATCTGCCTGCCCGTTCTGCCGGGAGGGCTCGTAACTGCCAGGATAAGCGTCCATCAGCTTTTCCTCCGTGCCGTCCAGCAGGCGAACCGCCCATACAGGACTGAAACGCAGCAGCTTCTCATCCACCGGAGCTGCCTGCAGCGCCGGGAACATTGCCGTTACCTCGCCGCGTCTCGGATACGCAAGCAAGCTTTCCTTCAAGGCTTCCCCGCCCGGCAAATACCGGACCGTTCGAGATTCGGATTGCGCGCCCAGCGTGATCAATGATCTCGCATACTCCGTCACAACGCCTTGCTGTACCCTCAGCCTCATATAACCGTATCGGAATGGCGGCGTTTCAATGACCGGGTACTGCTCCACATACTGCTTGAACCGAATATGCGTACCGGCGCCTTCAGGCATCGGATTCACGAACCGGTGAACGCCGTCCCAGCCGCCATGCTGATTTACGAAATCGACGGAAGCATATACGTTGTCGCTCAATAAATTTTCCATGCTTTGCGGCGCTGCCGGATCGGTATAGCTGATCCACATCCCGTTCTGCTCCACCTGCAAGCCCATCTTGCCGTCCGTAAAAATTTGCGAGCCGCTGCGATCCTCGAACGCCCTTGTCGTGCTTGGATCGAAGAACAAACTGCGCTGCATTAGATCAGGCGAATAAACCTCGTACGGAAACACCATATCCGTCGACTGAATGGGTTCGTCCGGTATATAGAGCCCGTCGGTCGTCATCGTGTATGCAGGCTGGAATTGTCCAAACCCCACATAGTCCTGCACGTCGCGCACGGTCAGATCGGCACGGACCGACTCGTATACCATTTGACCGTCCGCACTGAAGAAGAACGTACGAACCTCCTCCGTACCGGACGTCTTAAATATCCATATCCGGTCGATCGTCTCATTCAAGAACAGCAGGTCGCCCTCCAGCTTAAGCAGCTTCTGAAGCAGCTCAACCGGGATGCCGTTATCGAACCGCAGCTCGATACCGATGTCTTCTTTTCTAACCTCTTCCCAATCGAGCACATTCACCGGACTGCGCTGGAAACCTTTGAACTCCCGCCCCTGAATGCGCTGATTCAAAATCATCTCATAGAACTGCGTGCCCGGATAAATAACCGTGTGCTTATTTTCGCCAAGATGGATAATAAGCTCCTCCGGAAAAATAACGCTCTCCACACTCGCCGCCGGCCCCATCGGCTCGGCATTCACATAATCCTGGTCGCTTCGTATCGTTGCGCCAAGCCCCGGCATGCTGTAGGCAAGCAGATAGCTCTGCAGAAGGCTTAGAGCAACAAGCATAATAAGCGCCGTCGTCTTTATTCTCTCCTTCATGCCGACTCCCCCCCTTCCTGCAGCATCGGGAGGGTAAACGTAACCGTCGTCCCCTCATTCAGCTCGGAATGGAGCGAGATCGTTCCGCCATGCGCCTTCACAATTTCCCGGGCAATCGAAAGCCCAAGCCCCGTTCCGCCCATGTTGCGGGAGCGTGCTTTGTCTACCCGATAGAACCGGTCAAAGATGCGGTCTAAATCCTTCTTCGGAATACCGATGCCGGTATCCTTGACGCTAATGGCCATGAGTGCCGAATCGGCAGGCTTCCTCGCCGATAATTCAATCGTTCCGCCGTCCAGCGTGTATTTGATTGCATTCGAGAATAGATTATCGAGCACCTGATCGATTTGGTCACGATCGAGCCAAGCCGACTGAAGTCCGTGATCCACACGAATCGCCGCTTTTATCGATTTCTGCCTAAGCTGGAACGAGAATCGGTCCGCGACCTCATCCAACATGTCATGCACATTGGTCTGCCGCCGCCTGAGCGGCGCTTGATTCGAATCAAGCCGCGACAGGTGCAGCAAATCCGTCACGAGCCTAATCATGCGCTCGGTCTCGTTCCGAATAACGCCAACGAAGCGTTCAGACAGCTCCCGCTCTTCCAGCGCGCCATCATTAAGCGCCTCCGCATAGCTTTTTATCGTCGTCAGCGGAGTGCGCAGCTCATGCGAGACGTTCGCAACGAACTGGCGCCGCGATTGCTCAAGCCTCTCCTGCTCCGTGACATCCTGCAGCACCGCAATCGTTCCGGTAATCCCTATGTCACGGCGGTGAATCGGTGTGAAAGTCGCCCGCAGAATGCCTTCGCTGCTGTCATTGGTCTCCTGCTCATCGGAATCGCGTTCGATTATTAGCGTCTGGCCGCGTCCCTGCTGGAGCTCATGCAGCTTCTGCTCCGACAGCTCGAACAGCTCGGACAGCTCGCAGCCCTCGCAGGTCCGCACGTCAAGCAGCTCGAGCGCGCGGCGATTCCATACGATAATTTTGCCATGCTCGTCCGCAGCTACGACTCCGTCGCTCATATTCGATAGAATGGAGGCCAGCTTCTCATTCTCTTCCTCATTAACCGACAGCGCTTCTTTCAAGCGCTTCGTCATATCGTTGAATGCCATGCTAAGTCTGCCAATTTCGTCTTCGCCCAGCACCGGCACCTGCAAATCGAATTTTCCCTCGGCGACAGCCTCGGCTTGCCGCGTTAATCCTTGAATCGGACTCGTAATCGTATGGGCCAGCAATATGCCGAGCACGCCGGTCAAGCCCAGCGCGATTAAGGTTCCGGAGAAGAAAATTTGATTAACCCGGTTCACCGTTTCGTACAGCTCGTCCATAGACGCTAAAACATATACCGCGCCAACGACTTTATTGTCATTGACCGTAACCGGCTGCGCGATCATTTTCTTCCGTATATTGTCTTCGTCTATAATTTCTTCTTCATTGTCCGATATGTTCTGGAGCGCCCTGCTAACCGCAAGCGATTTGTTCTTCTTGCCGATATAAGACTGATGTCCCTGCAGCGATGTCGCTACAACTCTGCCGTTCGAATCGAGAACCTGCACCTCGGCGCCGCTTATGCTGAACAAATTGCGAACGACCAAACTCAGATCCTCCGTCGTGCTTGCTGCGGAATCCCCTTCGGGATCAGGCTTTGCAGCTAAGCTCGGTGCCGCAAACTTGGACAAAATATCGGCTTGCTCCTTCAGATTGTTCGTGAAGCTGTCGATAAGTGAATTCTTAACCGTGCTGATGAAATAAACACCTATTAACTGCATCGCAACCAATATGAGCAGCAAGTAAATAATGACGAGCTTGACATGAATCGTGCGGAAGAAGCTTTTGCCCTTCATCCTGGGCCGAAGCTCCCGGTCTTGGAGTTGCGCATCATATAGCCAAGCCCGCGCCGCGTCATAATATATTCCGGCCGGCTCGGATCATCCTCGATCTTCTCGCGCAGCCGGCGAATCGTCACATCGACCGTCCGCACGTCGCCGAAATATTCGAATCCCCACACCGCCTGCAGCAAATGCTCTCTCGTCATCACTTTACCGCTGTTGCGGGCCATATAATAGACCAGCTCGTATTCCCGATGGGTCAGGTCGAGCGGTTCGCCGTCCTTATAGACCACATACATGTCGGTATCAATAAATAAATTAAACAGCTTGAAGCCCTGCGGCTCCGGCTCGGCGGGAGTATCCGCTGCGCTGGTACCGCTGGAAGCGCCGCTTAAGCCCGCAGTTGCGGCTGCCGGCTTCTGCTGCCTGCGCAAATGTGCCTTCACCCGCGCCAATAATTCGCGCGTACTGAACGGCTTCGTCACATAATCGTCCGCGCCCAGTTCCAATCCAAGCACCTTATCGATTTCGGTATCCTTTGCAGTGAGCATAATAATCGGCATTTGCAGCCTTGTGCGCACCTCGCGGCATACGTCCATGCCGTCCTTCACCGGCAGCATCAAATCGAGCAGAATCAAATCAGGCTTCTCCTCGAAAGCAAGCCGAACCGCCTCGCCGCCATCGAAAGCGCATATGACCTGATGCCCTTCCTTCTCCAAATTAAACTTAAGTATATCTGCTATCGGCTGTTCGTCATCGACCACTAATATTTTTCCGTGCATCGCTACACCCGCCCGTCGCTTGTCCTTTGTCATACCTTCTATTTTAACACACGTTAATGCGGAGTTCACAATGAAACTTCCTTCATGTAAGCAAGGTTTTTCCTTAAACGCGCCGCGATAATGACAGAAAAAAAAAGAACACTCCCGCATAAGCGAAAGTGTATCTTCTTGAACGTAACCGGTTATGAAATTATAAGTACTTTAAAGGGTTTTGTATAACGCCATTCTTATGAACTTCAAAATGCAAATGAACGCCCGTGGAATTTCCCGTACTGCCCATTGTGCCAATTTTTTCGCCTTTTTCGACAATATTGCCTTTGCTTACGCTGTAGGCGCTTAAGTGGCCGTATACGGTTTTGAAGCCATTCTTATGATTAATGATGATCGTCTTGCCAAGGCCTGTCTTGGTTCCAACAAACTCAACGACACCCGTGTCGGATGCAAGAATGCTCTTGTTGCCGACGAAATCGACGCCATTGTGCATGCGTCCCCAGCGCTGGCCGAACTTGCTCGTAAGTCTCGCGCCGGCTACCGGCATTGCGAAGCGGCCGGAGCCTTCGCCCAAAACAACCTTAGTACCGCGTTCGACAATCTTCGGAGTCGGCTCCTTAATAACATCCTTCGTTAACAATTCTTCGGAAACGACGTAACCGTTCTGCTTCACGATGCGATATGTCATACGCGTGGAGCCTGACGTACCTTCGGATAACGTCTTCGATTCGCCGACGCGCATCTCCGCATTTTTCTTCACTTCAACCGGCGGATCAATCGTTTCAATCTCGACTAAATTTTCGACCGTCTTCACCGTCAACTCCGGCTGAAGCACTGTCAGGTCGAGCACATCCCCGATCGTAATCTTATCGTCTTTAATCCATGTATTGTTCTCGTAAATAACCTGAGGCGATATATCAAACTTCTGCGCGATGCAGCCTACGCAATCCCCTGCTTGCACCGTGTATTTCGTCGGCTTAATGCTGCCTTGTATCAGCATCTTATATATGGCTTCCGCTTCCATAATTTCAGCCGGTTCGGCATCTACCATCTCGGTCATGACAGCCTCTATGAAGGCGACTTCCGTCACCTCGCGTCCAGGCTCCTTCGCAGCGGCTTTCTTCTCCGTCTCCGGCGCTGCTTGCCCGCCAGCATTAAACGAAAGCGACCTAACCTCTTTTTTCTCTTTGCCCGCAACTGCCAGCTTAGGAGCAAACTTGCTTTGCACACGCAGCAATACATCATCCGCCGTCTTCTGGTCCTTCACAATCCCGATAACCTTGTCGTCAACCTTCACCTCTACGCCTACCGCATAAGAGGTAAACATGCCCTTCAGCTTTTGCAGTGTGGCTTCCGTTTCAGGCTCTGCCTTGAATGCGCTGTCGGCTTCGTATGTGATCGTTCCCGTGTCAAGGATCATGTTGACATCAGGATTAGCTTGCTGGACTTCCTCGGTTTCTAATAGAACAAGCTGCTCGACTGCATCCGGGTCGCTTACGGACCCAATAGCAGTTCCGTTCATATATACATTATAGAATTGCACGGTGTTAGCTTGAACATATTGGATGCCGCTAAATCCAGTTACGGTGAGGAGTACGAGAGCTCCGCCCGTCAACTGAACCGATTTTTTTCGCCAAAATGGGATGGCTGCCTTATCGCTTACGGATTGTGGTTTCGTCTTGCCATTCAAGTGTTGCGACCGGTCTCTGCGAAAATATTGAATCGTTTGATTCCATATCTTCCGAATCCGACCTTTGTCCCTGAAAACGGTCATGATTGTCTCCTTTTCGCGCTTATGCAACTATTTTTCCGGTTTCCGACATAAAAAAAGACGAATTATCCTGTCGGATCACTCGCCTAATATCCTATCATATGCCCAACAATTGGAGCAACCTTTACACGACGTTTAAAATATTAATATTTTTTCAGAATATCCATCATTTGCTCGTATTCGGCCTTGTCGAGATGCTGTGCCATAATTTGTTGAATGGACGTAAGCTCCTGCTCTGTTAGACCATTTTCGACATATTGCGAGATCGTTTGCCATGACTCCTGCGGCAATTTGCTCATCAATAGTCCGAATAATACCTCCTTATCCTCATCGCTCATTTGGTCCTTCACTTCCGTCAAATCATCCGTCGTAATGGCCGTTTCGGTCCCGTCTATGCCTGCCGTGCCTTCCTCTGTTGCTTCCGCCCCCGGCGCAGCGCCGCCGTTCGCCTGCGTTCCGCCGCCTGCCCCGATGTCCGTGATGGGCAGATCAGATTCCTGGCCGAAAGCGTCTACCGCAACCGGCGGTTCGCCATAATCATCGCCTCCGGCATCCGTTTGCGGCGTAATCTCTTTATCTACTAAATCCGTTGTCATTAACGGATCTGCTCCCCATAGCTTTCCCCATACGCCCGACATCGCCATCGGAGGTACCTCCAGCGGCAAATTAAACTGCTTTAATAGCGTCTCTACGTAGCTCGTCACGATATATCCCGTTGTCCAGATCGACAAGAAGCTTAAAATAAGCCCCGCCGCTACCAGCTTTGACAGCCATCCGATCTTTTTTAACACGCGCACACCATTCCCTTCACCGCTGCCGATTCTAACCCTATCCATCGGCATCAGTTTCCATAATCTATTACATATCATTATGGTCAACAAAACGGCAGTACATTCCATTTGGACAAAGAAAAGACCGCCTTGGCAGCAGCTGCCTGAGCGGTCTTCGACTATATTCTAAATGCATCAGCTTATTCTATTCGTAAATCGGACGAACCGGATTCGTCTGCTCGCGGTTACGGCCAACCGAGAAGATCGCGATCGGAATGCCTGTCAGCTCGGATACGCGGTTAACGTAGTTACGCGTGTTCTCCGGGAGATCCTCAAGCGTCTTCACGCCGGAAATATCCTCCGACCAGCCTGGAAGCTCTTCGTAGACCGCTTCGCATTCGGATACCAATTTGAGGCTTGCCGGGTAAATCTCGATGACTTCGCCGCGCAATTTGTAGCCCGTGCAAATTTTCACCGTTTCCAGGCCTGTCAGCACGTCCAGGGAGTTAAGCGACAGACCCGTAATGCCGCTGACGCGGCGCGCGTGACGGACAACTACCGTATCGAACCAGCCGACGCGGCGCGGACGGCCTGTAACCGTACCGTATTCATGACCCTTGTCGCGAATGAGTTGGCCGATCTCGTTATCCTGCTCCGTCGGGAACGGGCCATCGCCTACGCGAGTCGTATAGGCTTTGGCAACGCCGATAACCTGTTGAATTTTCGAAGGGCCTACGCCCGAACCGATACATACGCCGCCAGCCGACGGGTTGGAAGACGTAACGTACGGATACGTTCCTTGGTCAATGTCAAGCATAACGCCTTGAGCGCCTTCGAACAAAACCTTTTGACCTGCGTCGATTGCATCGTTTAGAACGACCGAAGTATCGGTTACATAAGGACGAAGCGTTTCTGCGAAACCAAGGTAATCACGAACGATGTTGTCTGCGTCAAGCGGCTCGCCGCCATAAACCTGCTGGATTAATTGGTTCTTCTCTACGATGATGCCGCGAACTCTCGACTCGAACTCTTCCGCGTCCATCAGATCAGCGATCCGGATACCGTTACGCGCTGCTTTGTCCATGTAGCAAGGACCGATTCCCTTGCGCGTCGTACCGATTTTGTTATCGCCTTTACGGTCTTCCTCAAGTCCGTCCAGCACGAGGTGGTACGGCATAATAACATGAGCGCGGTCGCTAATTTTGAGGTTAGCCGTCGAAAATCCGTTATCATGAATATAATTAATTTCGTCGATCAGCGCTTCCGGATTAATAACCATCCCGTTACCGATGACGCAAGTTTTGTCGTGATTAAAAATACCCGATGGAATCATCGTCAATTTGTATTTTTTGTTGTCAATGAGGATCGTGTGTCCGGCATTGTTACCTCCTTGGTAACGAGCGACGACGTCGGCTCCCTCAGCCAAGTAATCAGTGATTTTGCCTTTACCTTCGTCTCCCCACTGTGTACCAACAACAACTACCGTAGACATAATTATACCCCCGTCCGGTGTTTATGAACACCGAAAATTACCGTCTTAACTTATAATAACGTCAAAAGACAGCACTAATAGTGTAGCAGTCCAACTCCGAGAAGTCAAACTAAAAACGAACAATTGCATAGCTGCCCATGCAATTGTTCGGAAATTCATGAAGCATGTGACGGTTCTTCATGCGTTCGGTCAAGACTGACGAATTTATTGAATTGCTTCAGAAACGCAAGCTCGACGGTACCGACCGGTCCGTTACGCTGCTTGGCGATAATAATTTCGATAATGTTCTTCTTCTCCGACTCTTTATCGTAGTAATCATCCCGGTAAAGAAAGGATACAATATCGGCATCCTGCTCAATGGATCCGGATTCCCTAAGGTCAGACATCATCGGACGCTTGTCCTGCCGCTGTTCAACGCCCCGGCTGAGCTGCGAAAGCGCAATAACGGGTACCTCGAGCTCACGGGCAATATGCTTCAACGTACGCGAAATTTCCGAAACCTCCTGCTGCCGATTCTCACCGGCTTTGCCGCGGCCGGAAATAAGCTGCAGGTAATCGATTAGAATCATGCCCAGGCCGCGTTCCTTCTTTAGACGCCGACACTTTGAGCGTATCTCGGCAACGGTAATGCCGGGTGTATCATCAATATAGATTTCAGCCTCTGACAGGGCACCGATGGCCATCGTCAGCTTCTCCCAATCATCGCCTTCGAGATGGCCCGTCCTCATCCGCTGCGCATCGACGTTTCCTTCCGCGCAGACCATCCGCTGTACGAGCTGGGCGGCGGACATCTCCAGACTGAAGATGGCTACGGTCTCGCGGGCGCGTACGCCGACATTTTGGGCAATATTGAGCGCAAATGCCGTTTTACCTACCGAAGGACGGGCAGCAACGATAATCAAATCGCTTCGTTGAAAGCCGGCCGTCATCCGGTCCAAATCGGTGAAGCCCGACGGTATGCCCGTCGTGCCTCCGCGATTCGAATACAGCTGCTCTACCTTCTCGAACACTTCCATCAGCACATCGCGGATGGAGATAAAGCCGCCGCCTGCCCGGCGATTCGAAATTTCGAGAATTTTCTTCTCCGCGTCTCCGAGCAGAACGCCGACATCCTCCGAATTGGCATAGCCGTCGGATACGATGTTCGTCGCCGTTCGGATAAGCCGCCTCAGCATCGATTTCTCTTCTACGATCTGCGCGTAATAATCAACGTTCGCCGCCGTCGGCACGGCATTGGCGAGCCTGGCTAAATAGCTGACTCCGCCAATATCCTCGAGCAATTGCTGATCCTGCAGATGAGCGGTCAGCGTTACGAGGTCAACCGGCTGGTTTTCCTCCGCAAGCTCAACCATCGCTTCAAAAATATGTCTATGAGGACCGCTGTAAAAATCTTCGCTTCGTACCCTCTCCATCGCCGTGATGAGCGCTTCAGCCTGCAGCAGCACCGCCCCGAGGACGGCCTGCTCGGCTTCCAGGTTTTGCGGTGGGACACGGTCAAACATCAGCTCTGTACTCATGGGTCTCTCCTTTGTTATATATACGCTTACTCCTCAGCCGCCTGCACGCTCAGCTTCGCCTTCACTTCGGGATGAAGCTTAACGGCAACCTGCGTTACGCCAAGCGTACGAATCGGATCCTCGAGCTCAATTTTACGTTTATCGATCTTAATGTCTTGCGCGGACAATGCCTCGGCAATTTGCTTGCTCGTAATGGCGCCGAATAGTCTTCCGCCCTCGCCGGCCTTTGTTTTTATGACAACTGTCATCTCTTCCAATCGTTTGCCCAGCTCCCGGGCATCTTCCTTTTCCTTCTCCTTGCGCTTCTGCTCAGAAGCAGCCTGCAGCTCCAGCGTCTTCAGGTTCCCGTCGGATGCCGGCTTCGCCAGCCCTTTCGGCAGCAAGAAATTGCGCACATAGCCTTCGGAGAGCTCCTTCACTTGCCCTTTTTTCCCTTGTCCTTTAACATCCTGCAAAAAGATCACTTTCATTCAAATAACCCCTCTTCCGATTCGATTTCGTCCAAAACCTTCTTCAGACGATCTGCAACCTCCTGAACGGTGCCTTCCAGCTGAGCGGCAGCATTCGTCAAATGCCCGCCTCCGCCCATCCGTTCCATTACTACCTGAACGTTCATATGGCCAAGCGAACGTGCGCTAATGCCGATAAGTCCGTCAGAGCGCTCCCCGATAACGAAGGAAGCCAAAATATCCGTCATATTCAGCAGCGTATCGGCTGATTGCGCAATGAGAAGCTGCGAATATTTCCGTCCGCTTTCCGTAACCGCGATCGCCACATGCTCGTAAAGCACCTCAGCATGCTTAATGATTTCCGCTTTGCGTACATATTCCTCGAGATCCTCCTTCAGCATGCGCTGAATCATCATCGAGTCCGCGCCGTTTCTGCGAAGGAACGAAGCCGCCTCGAACGTCCGGGCGCCTGTGCGAAGCGAGAAGCTCTTCGTGTCTACCGTTATGCCTGCAAGCAGCGCCGTCGACTCCCGTACATCAAGCACAACGCGGTCATGTATATATTGCAGCAGCTCCGTTACGAGCTCGCAGGTCGATGATGCGTAAGGCTCCATATAGACCAATATCGCATTAGAAATGAATTCTTCGCTGCGGCGGTGATGATCGACTACAACGATACGATCAGTTTGATTTAGCAGCTTCGGCTCCTTCACCATCGAAGCCTTATGCGTATCCACTACGACCGCGAGCGTCTGCGGCGTAACTAACGCGAATGCCTGTTCCGGCGATACGAAACGCTTGGACAGCTTCTCGTCCTCGCGAATCAGCTCCATCATCTTCTCGATCGCCGGATTCACGCCCTCGAGCACGATGTACGCTTCTTTGCCGAACAGCTGCGCCGCTTTCATAACCCCAATCGCCGCCCCGATGGCATCCATATCGGGCATCTTATGGCCCATAATGACAACATTGTGGCTCTCCCGGATGAGATCGCGCAGCGCATGAGCGACGACCCTTGCTCTTACGCGCGTTCGCTTCTCCACCGCATTGGATTTGCCGCCGTAGAAGGATTGACGGCTGCCAACCTTAACCGACGCCTGATCGCCGCCTCGTCCAAGCGCGATGTCCAGACTCATATGCGCCCATTGCCCGAGCTCTATAATATGGTCGGCCCCAGCCGCGAACCCGATGCTCAGCGTGACGGGGATCTTATGATCGCCCGTTATTTCCCTCACCTCGTCAAGGACGATAAAGCGGGACTGCTCCAGCACCCTGAGCGTCTTCTGATCCGTGACAAGGAGGAAGCGGTCGCTTGTCAATCTCTTCAAATAAATATGGTACTTCTGTGCCCACTCCGTAATTTCCGCCGTCACCTTCGACAGCATCGAGCTGCGCTGATGATCGTCCAGCCCCTGCGAAACTTCCTCGAGGTTATCGATCATGACCACGCCGAGTACAAGCTTCTCATCCTCGTATTTGCGGCCCAGCTGCCACAGATCGGTAATGTTCTTGACGTACAATATCCGTTCTTTCTGTTTAAATATAAGCTGGTACACATGCGAACCGATCGTCGCTTCAATGGTCCCTTCGCGCTCTTTCACCTGCTGCAGCGTCGGGAACAGCTCCGCTAACGGCACGCCGACCACGGATTCCCGCTCCAGCATGCCCGCGATATACGGATTATGCCACTCCACCGTACGTTCTTCATTATATAGAATAATACCGAAGGGCAGCTCGCTGACCACGTCATTGCCTGCCTTCTTCACCCGATAGGAGAGCGTGCCTAAATAAGATTTCAAATCCTTGCGGAACGCCCGCTCAGCCATTACGGTATAGACGCCCAAAGCGCCCGTTAATACGAGTGCCAGCAGCCCAAGCAGCCATTGAAACCATGCGAGCGCCACCGTCATGAGCGCCATTGCGATAAAGGCCCAAATTTGATGCATTCCGTGCCATCGTGTAACCAAAAACTTCGGCATTTCCGATCCGCTCCTGTGCTATGGTTTCGTGAAAGACTTGCGGATTGGAAAAGCGGTATCCAGCACGCCGATTAAGCTTAGCGGCGGGAAGATAAGCACCGGAATCGCAATAAGCACCGGCACCGCCTGGTTCCACCCCCGCTGATGGGCGAGGAAGAAGAAAAATCCGACAGCCTGAAACGCAAATACAAAACTAAGCAGCGGCACCAAGTTCATAACCGCGACCGCGAAGAAGGTTTCGCTTGTCGTGGACGAGAATAGCTCAATGACATACACGATCAAATAGATCACCACTAACACGCGCGGCAGACGCCATTCCCTGGCCGGCATAAAACTTGGCACATCAGGTCCACCGCTCCACTTCACCGCTCTGCGGGCGATGTATTGCGTAATGATCGTGTACCCGGCAGCAATCATAATGAACGTCATCGGAAGCGAATTAATCATCATGCGGACGACCGCATCGGTAAATTCCGAATTCCACTCCTTCGGAAGCACGCCTTGCGCCAGCATATTATCCATCGTATCTCTGACCATCGTGCTCATCTCGCGAATGAGCGAAATATCCAGAAACACCTCGAATATAAGCAGCTCCAGCATCAATTGAGCCAGAAAAACGACGCCTACCGTCCGAATGACTCTCGAGGCTGGCGCTTGCTTCATATACAAGTGCCCCATGATAATGGACGGGATGAGAAAGAAAAGCCCGATAATAAGCGTTGCCGGCCCCCCTGCGAAAAAAGCGATCACCCATACCGGAACGAGATGCAGCACAAATAATTTTGGCGGAAGCGTCGTATACAGGACGACGTAGGGCACCATCAGCAGAAGCAAGGATATTACGTTTAACAACGGCACAACTAAGGACAATAATAAAAGGAGTGCCGCAAAGCTCCATAGCACTGGTTTCAAGCCGGTATTCAAACCGTTCACCTCTTGCGTATATAATCTGGTTTCTTACGAAACTTTTACAACTCATTATAGCATAAAAAGTTAAACCTTTTGCTGCTCCATAATGATCTTCTCGCAATAATCGATAATCTCGCTTCTGCGCACGATGCCGATAAACCGGTTCATGTCATCGACGACCGGCACGAAGTTTTGCACCTTCGCAAGTGAAATCAGATCGTCCATGTTCGCGTCAATCCGCACCGTCTTGTTATTCAACCTCAGAGGCACGTCAGTCAACTTCACTTTATTCGTATGTTCAAGCGTCAGATCGGCATATTTTTTGACGAACCAAAGCAGGTCGCCCTCGGTAACCGTACCCGCATAGCCGCCGTCCTCATCAAGGATAGGCACCGCCGTGTAGCGGTTGTATTCCATTCTCTCCAGCGTTTGCCTCAGCGTCATATCTTGCGTGAAGCATACGACCTCCTGCTTTGGCAATAAGAAAAAAGCGATGTTCATTTTTTCCAACAACTCCGTTCCATTTGCTACATCAATTAAAAATGAATAGAAAAAAGGTCTACTGACAGCTTGTTCCGAATACAATCATTGCAAGAATATGTGAAATAGAAAGGGTGATCGTACGTTATGCAACCTCCATTCCTGCAACCGGACCCGTCCTCTACCGGCCTGAACCCTAAAACAGCGGGCTTACTTTGTTATTTAGGGGGATTTATAACCGGCATTATTTTTCTGGTGCTTGAGAAACAAAGCCGCTTCGTGAGATTACATGCTTTTCAATCGATCGTCGTGTCTGCCGCGTTTATTGTCCTTAATATCTTGTTCGGATTTATTCCCTTGGTCGGATGGCTTCTCGGCTTACTGCTGTTACCGGTCGGATTTGTTTTATGGATCGGGCTTATGCTGCTTACTCTCCAGGGCAGGCTCTATAAGCTTCCCATCATCGGAGACTGGTCAGAGCAGCAGGCTAATCGGTTTTAAACAGGCCAACGCCCGCATCGGACAGATTCTATTATACCGAAATCTCGATCAGCTTCGCATCCCTCTATTTTATTTCCCAAAAAATGGACGGCTTACTGCCGTTCTTTTTCGTTCAAATAATAAGTTCATATGAACTATTCAATAAACCATGTGAACGACTCCGCAAACGTGAGGTATTGGCTAATTAAACTCTACTCGTCCGTTAAAACAAGCGTTTATGACGATATGCTACCGATTTTGAACGCATAGGAGGTTTGATGAATATACGAAAAGTTCGTACTATTAGCGTATGTGATTTAAAAACTAATAAAAAAGGATCGTGAACATTCATTATGGGTATAGGATTTAATCTATTTATGGTTGCTTTGCTAGTTGTGTTAACCGCTTTTTTCGTAGCTACCGAATTTGCTATTATCAAGCTTCGGTCCAGCCGTGTCGACCAATTAGTCGTTGAAGGAAAGAAAAATGCGCTTGCCGTTCAACGAGTAACAAGCAACTTGGATGGTTACCTATCCGCGTGTCAGCTTGGTATTACAATAACCGCTCTCGGTCTTGGCTGGCTCGGAGAGCCTACCGTTGAGAAAATGCTCCTTCCCGTATTCGAGCAGTGGAACTTAGACAGCGGTCTGAGTCATGTATTAGCCTTTCTAATCGCCTTTATCGGAGTTACCTTTATTCACGTCGTTATTGGTGAGCTTGCACCGAAAAGCATCGCCATTCAGAAAGCAGAGTTCGTAAGCTTTGCTGTAGCCAAACCGATTATTTTTTTCTATAGAGTCATGTATCCATTCATCTGGATCTTGAATGGTTCCGCCAACTTCCTGGTTCGTTTATTTGGTCTAAGACCTGCGAAAGAGCATGAAGATGCTCACACCGAAGAAGAAATTCAAATTATTTTGAGCGACAGCTTGGAGAGCGGCAAAATTAACAATACCGAGTACGGTTACGTAAACCGCATCTTTGCTTTCGATGAAATGCTGGCAAGAGAAATCATGGTCCCTCGTACCGATATGGCCGTCTTATATAAAAATAATTCCTTGAAAGAGAACATGGATATTATTCGCAAGGAGCAATACACCCGCTTCCCGGTTGCCGGCGACAGCAAAGACCATATTATCGGCATGATCAACACGAAGCAATTATTTCTACAATATCAAGTAAACAAAGAAACCGATCTTCAAACGCTTATTCATCCCGTCATGACCGTGTCCGAGGTGCAGCCGGTCAAGACGCTTCTGAAGCGGATGCAGCAAGAGCGCATGCACATCGCCATTGTCGTGGATGAGTACGGCGGTACATCGGGACTCGTTACGATCGAGGATATTCTTGAAGAAATAGTCGGCGATATCCGTGATGAATTCGATGGAGATGAACGCAAGGATATTGAAAAGCTGGACGATCACTCTTATCTTCTGGATGGCAAAGTTTCACTCAACGAGCTTAGCGTCCTCATCGGCGTAGAGCTGAAGCATGACGAGGTGGATACGGTAGGCGGCTGGTTGTACAGTGAAATGTATGACGCAAGGCCCGGTAAGCAATTTGAATATAAACATTTGCTTTTCACTGTCCGCGAGGTAAGCAAGCATCGGGTAAATAAGGTGGAGTTGACAATTCAGCAGCGCGAGGATCTGCTCAAAATCGATGCCGTATAGGCTCATATTAGAGGACCGTGTCAGTCGACACCGTCCTCTTTTTTTTGCCTGCGAGCATATTCTGCTGAAAACATGGGGAATCTTAAAAAAAATGAACAAGGAAGGAATTTCTGATGTTATTTAACTTTATTGGCGGATTCATCATTCCTTGGATATTCGGTATATATTTAGCGCTTAAAAGCCCAAAAACGCTTTTATTGATTTTCCCGGTCGGAGCTGTCTTCTCATTAGCGATTAACAACATAGGCTTTCATTTCAAATTTTGGATCTTTACCCCCATTATGCCGAATAACGAATCCATCTCTGCCCTGCCGCTGGATCTCGGACTATACCCGGTACTTGCCTGCTTCATGATAAAGTCCATTATGACCAATCGCAGCATGGCGGCGCTCATTATGTTTCTATTCATCCTGTTTACGACCTTGCTGGAGTTTACAGGACTGCTATTCGGTAAAGTATTTTATAGCAACCACTGGAATATTGGGTTTACATTCCTCTCCTACGTCATCGCCTTCGGCGGTGTATTTTTATACTTCAAGCTTCTGGAGCGTTTCCGTCTGCTTTAGCGAATACAGAAGGCTTACGCATCTTTCCCGCTGTTCTCCTCCTGGTAGAGGGAGGAATGATCCTTAAACCATTCGAACAGGTGAATAACGATAACCTTCAGTACCGCATAGCCCGGGACCGCAAGGACGATGCCTGCGATGCCGAATAAATTGCCAGCCGTCAAAATAACGAAAATAATCGTAATCGGATGAATTTGCAAGCTTTTGCCCATAATTTGCGGTGAGATGAACTTACCCTCAATAAACTGAACGATCGTCCATATGACGATCATCTTCAGCAGCATAACCGGTGACGTGACCATCGCTACGACTAATGCAGGGGTAATCGCAATGGCCGGTCCCAGATAAGGAATTATGCTTGTACATGCCGCAACCAGAGCAAGAACAAGCGAATACTCAAGACCGATAATCAAATAGCCTGTATATAACAAAATGCCGATACAAAAGCTGACAATGATTTGTCCTCTAATATAGCTGCTGATTTGGCTATTCATCTCTGCCATGATCCGTTTCGATTGCGGCTGCAGCTTATTCGGCAGAAAGCCGACAATCTTTTGCGGCAGCTGCTTCCCGTCCTTCAGCAGATAGAATAGAATGAACGGCAGCGTCAATATAGCGAGGATCACCTCTTTAAGCGCCCCTACAATGGAGCCCAGGCTGAAAAGCACACCGTTCAATATCGAGGTAGCCTGCTCCGTTACATTACCCGTAAGCTCTGTGGGATTTAGGTTGAACCATTCCTGAATTTGCAGAAAACCCGCGCTTCCCATAAACTGCTCAAACTTCTCCCTAAGCTGTTCCACGTATTCAGGCAGATTCTGCAGCAGCCCCGTCACCTGTTCGATCAGAAAAGGAATGACCGCTACGAGTATGATCGTGATCAGCCCCGCCGCAAGCAGAAAAAGGGCAATAATCGAAATAACGCGCTTAATCCCCTTTCGTTCCAAATAATCGACGGCGGGGTTCAGCAAATAGTAGACGATTCCAGCTAAAATAACCGGCAGCAGCAGCGTCTTAAGCAATACCGTAAACGGAGTGAAAATGTAGGATATTTTGGTCAATACCATAATATTGAGTCCAATAAGCAGCAATACGAGCAGAAACAAAACGAATTTGTTGTTCAGTATAAATTTTTTGAACCGCCCGGTTCCCGTTCTGACATTCTCCATACCGACAATCCCTCTCTTCTTCTCATGCAGATGTACTTTTTTTACTAATTGTAACATTTCACTAAAAGAGAACGCGAATGGTATTTCCCTTCCATTTTCTTGCAACCTTGCCCTTCGCTTTTGCGTATCTATACATATGTCAAAAATACCTTAGGAGGGATTTAAGTGTCTATTTTCAAACGACTGCGAGACCTTACATTATCGAATGTTTACTCTCTAATTGAAAAAGCAGAGGACCCTGTCAAACTTACAGATCAATATATTCGCGATATGCAAGAGGACTTGTCAGATGCGGAGAAAGCGGTAGCCGCTCAAATCGCCATCGAGAAAAAATTCAAACAGCTCTTCGAGGAGCAAACACAGTTAGTCGAGAAACGCGGCGAACAAGCGCATCTTGCCGCTCAGGCTCAAAACATCGACCTGGCCCGCCGTGCTTTAGAAGAGAAAAAAGCAGCTGAACAGAAGGTGAATGAGTACAGGGCGAGCTTCGACCAAAACAAATTTCTCGCTGACAACCTTCGTGCGAAGCTCGATGAAATGCGGAAGCAGCTTACCGAGCTCAAGAATAAGCGAGAAACGCTTGTCGCACGCTATAATGCCGCCAAAGCTCAGAATGAGATCAATAAAGCGATCGCAGGCTTCGGATCCGATACGGCGTCGGCCGGCATGAAGCGAATGGAAGAGAAAATGCTGCAAATGGAAGCGCAAGCCGAAGCGAGCAACGAAATGACCTCCAAGGGCAAATCCTTGGATGAAGAATTCGCGAAGCTGGGCAAAGACAAAGCGGTCGAAGATGAGCTTGCAGCTCTCATGAAGCAATACGAGAAGCAATAACCCTACCCTTTAACTGGGAAATATTGTATAGTATGACCGCTGGCGTTACGAATCGGACTCCCGGTTTTAACCGAAAGCGGTCATTTTTTTAATTTGGAAATTTTGGAGGAATTTACGATGTCGTGGATTGATCTTATTCGCATTCCCGTGTGGACGGGTGCAGGTGCCGTTTTATTATTCATCATCATGTTTCTGGATTCCCGCTTCACGAAGTACAACGATTTGCAGGAAATAAAAAACGGCAACACTGCAGTAACAACCCGCTTCGTCATAAAGCTGTTTGCTCAAGCGTATATTTTGGCTCACTCCATCGCAAAATCCAGTGAAATGCTGGAAGCGCTCGTCATCTCCCTCATCTCCTTCGTCCTCTTGCTTGTATTGGAATGGATGGTTGAGAAAATCGTTACCGCTATGAGCGGTATGAAGCTGGAGCAAGGCATTCATGAAGGCAAGATCGGGTACGCGCTGTTTGTCGGCTCCCTTCATATTGCCGGCGCGCTGATCATCGGGTCTGTCTAACTTTATATAAGGAGCATACAAGATGAGCTTGTTGAAACGAATTAAAAACCTACTCACGCCTTCCCAGCCGGCTGTTGCTGAGAAAAGCATTTTGACATTGTCCCCTGGAGATGTATGCGAGGTTTCCTTGGTTACGTACAAGGTCACAGGCCGAACAAACAATCGGGCGCGAAACGCCGTTGTGCTTACCCTGCAAGATGGCGTTGATATTCGCTATTTAGCAATTGAAGAACGGGAAAGAACAACCTATGCGCTCTATAGCCCGATTGACGGCCGACTGGATTCGATAGACGAGGTGCCGACTATTTTGGAGCTGGATGACCGTTCTTACCATATGGAGGAGCAATTCTCCGGATTAATTGCAGCAAGCGGCAAAACGCCTTACATGCAAGGAGGCGAACAGCATGTTTGGCAGTATCAGTCAGACGATATGAAGCTGCTGCGGGTCGAATGGCAGAACGGACGCTTCATGCTCTATGAAGGAGAAAGCGTTCTGCCTGCCGATGTACGCGTGCTCCGCGGCGGATAGGAGAATAACGATGAACAAATGGTGGCATCAATCGATTAAGTACCTGCTTCTGCTAAGCTTTATCGTTCCTTTGCTTACCGCTTGCACCGTATCGGAAACCGTAAAGGAGCAATATCCGTTAGAATCGGTCAATGGCTCAGGCAATCAAACCTCCTACGTGTATCGTGCCGAAAATCAAACGGTACCCCAGGTTGCTGCCGAATTTGTGAAGCAGCGGAAGCCTGACCAGCAAAGTGAAGAAAGCACCGAGCGGATGTTTCTTGTCTACTCCGACGAAATCATACATTTACAGCAAGCGCCCGATGCGCCGGAAGATACGCTAATTGAAATAGACTCCAAGGAATATGTGCGCCAAAACTACAGCCCCGGGTTTCTTGAGGGTTACTTAATTGCCAGCTTGCTTGATGACCTGTTCGATAAGGGCAATTATGGAGGCAATTATCGCGGATACACATCCAAGGATATCTACAAGCCAAAATCCTCCTACAGAACTCCGACGGCGGATGATCATAAGCTTGCGCCTCCGGTTACGGTTGACCGTACCGGCTCGATATTCAAGCGTTCCAAAGACGCCAATACATCAACTTCAACATCAGCTTCGCCTAAAGCCATTACAACTAAACCATCCGCCTCAACCGGCAAAATCGTGAAGGACGATCAGCCAAAAAGCAGCACGGGCAAAATTTTCACGAAGCCCAAAGCTTCAAAGCCAAAGATAAAGATCGGAAAAAGCCGAATAACCCGGCGAAGGTAATGATAGAAACGAAGCAGCTCTCTGCATGAGAGCTGCTTCATACCCCGGCGAATGATCGGATTGTGGGGTTACTGCTTTTCCCGTTCCTTCTTAATCGAGACCGACCAATCATCCTGTACGCTGCGCTCCCACAAGGGGACACCGGACCGGTACGCCGCCCTCCCATTTAAATGCCCGGCAACCGGCGCCGTTATAAATACGAAAACAATTCCGAGCAGCAGCTTGGCGCTGACATGTTCCAAATAAAACGCGAAGTACAGAAAAACTCCGGCTAATATGAAAAGAACGCCAAGCGTCGCGCTTTTGGTTGCCGCATGCGATCGCAGGTAAACATCCGGCAACCGTACTAGCCCAAAGGCGCTCAGCGCACTGATAAGCGCTCCGATTAGGACAACCAGTCCGATTAGAATCTCACCTGTCTGACTCATCATCTCCGCTTTCAATAACAACACCTCTTTCAATATATCGCGCAAAAGCAGTTGTTCCTATAAAGGTTAAGATGCCGATGACTAATATAATGTCAAAATAGGCATACGTTTTGAGCAGCATGCATATGATGGCGATCATAGACAATAGAAGGACTCCGATCATGTCGAGCGCTGCGATACGATCCGAGATAGACGGTCCTTTCAGCAGCCGGTACATGCAGCCAACAACCGCTATCGACAATATTGCCAACGATATAAGCAGAAGACTAGACATCATGACCGCGTCACCTCCATAATCGCTCTTTCAAACGTGCCCTTGATTTGCTTGGACAGCTCTGCCGCATCCTCGATATCCATCGCGTGAATATACAACGTACGACCGTCTCGTCCCACGTCAAGCGTAAGCGTGCCTGGGGTTAGGCAAATCAGGCAAGAAAGAACGGTGATTTCCCAATCGGACGTCAGCTCCGTCTCCAGCGCGAATATCCCCGGACGAATCTCCAACCTTGGACGAATAATTTGCAGCATGACCGCAAAGCTCGAAATAAACAGCTCTTTGACGAACAGAATAAGCAGCTTCATGACCGCCCATAATCTCTTCATATAAAAATCATGCGGCCAAAAGCGGCTAAGCAGTCCGATGCAAATGACGCCAAGCAGATAGCCGACCGTAAACCTTGGAACTGACCAGTCGTTGTATAAGAACATCCATACGAAGGCAATGATCAGGTTTAATAATATTTGCAAGGCCATCCCATCTACTCCTTCAGCACGGCATCTATATATAGAGCCGGGTTCATTAACGTATTTCCCGCTTCCGACGCCAACCGGTATACCCACTCGGAACCAAAGCCCATCATTATGACGATAATAAACAAGCCTGCCACAGACCAAACCATGCTTTTGGGGACCGCAGCCGGCGAACTCGCCAGCTGCTTCTCTTCTCCCCAGAAGGCGTTCATGAATAGTCTGATTAACGAATAGAGCACAATAAAGCTTGATGCAAGCGATACGCCCGTCAGCCAATAATATTGCTCCTGCAAGCCTCCTTGAATAAGGAGGAGTTTTCCGGCGAAGCCGCTAAGCGGCGGAATGCCGGCGATTGCCAGCGACGCGATAAAGAACATCCAGCCTACCGCCGGATAACGCTTAATCATGCCGCCCATTTCCTTCAGCTTGCTTGTACCGGATAGATGGACGATCATACCGCCCAATAAAAACAACAATGCTTTGGCAACCATGTCATGCAGCAAATAAAAGACGACGCCGTCAAGCGTTTCCTTCGAGGCCACCGCTAGTCCAAAGGCGATGAAGCCAACCGTAATGACGACATTATAATTCATGATGCGCTGCACATCGGAATAGGCAATGGCACCGAACGCACCCAAGATCATCGTCGCGGCAGCCATCCAAGCGATCCAGTTATGCGTGACAAGCGGATCGTGGCAGAAGATAAGCGTGAATGTACGAATCAGCGCATACAAGCCCACCTTCGTAAGCAATGCGCCGAATAACGCGGATACGGCCGCAGGCGGAACACTGTAGGAGTCTGGTAACCAAAAAAATAGAAACAAACCCGCTTTGAGCGAAAATACGATCATAAACAAAATGGCAATGACGTTTAACACGCCGTCCTGGCCCGCCTGAGCTACGCGCAGAGACAGGTCAGCCATATTCAAGCTGCCTGTGACGCCGTATAAATACGCAACGGCGGCAACAAATAATGTCGACGATAAAATATTGATCAATATATATTTTAACGTTTCGCGCAGCTGCCGCTTCGTGCCGCCTAATACGATGAGCGCATAGGAGGATATGAGCATGACCTCGAAGCACACAAACAGGTTAAACAAATCACCCGTCAGAAATGAGCCGTTAACCCCCACCAGCAAAAACTGAAAAAACGGATAATAGTAATAACGCTCCCGCTGCTCCCCTACCGTACCGAACGAGAAGAATAAACAAAATGCACCTACCGCTGTCGTTGCAAGAACAAGCAGCGCGGCGAGCATATCCGCGACAAACACAATGCCGTAAGGCGGCAGCCAACCTCCCATATACAGCGTCTGAATGCCCTCCGCTCTCACCTGATGCAGGATCGTCCACGCAGCAGCCGCGGTCGCCAATAAGCTCAGGGCGCTTAGCCACCTTTGTACGGGTATGTTATTTTTAAAAAAGATAAGAATAGCGGCTGTACATAATGGGATAAGAAGCGGAAATACGAGCAGATTATTCATCTTCTTTCCCCCTTAATTGTTCCATATCGTCGGTCCCCAGCTTCTGATACGCCTTGTATGCGAGCACGAAGAAGAAGGAGGTGACGCCGAAGCTAATGACAATCGAAGTCAGAATAAGCGCCTGCGGAAGCGGATCTACATAGACATCCGCCTCTTGCCCAAGCAGCGGAGCGGCTCCCGTTTTTAAGCGGGACATCGTAAGCAAGAGCAAATGAACGCCATGCGTAAGAAGCGAGGTGCCTAATATAATGCGCAACAGGCTCTTGGTTAAGACCAGGTATACGCCGACCGTAAACAGCACGCCTATCGCTAGTGACATGTATAGTTCCATCTTTAGTTATCCCTCCCTATCGCCAGGATAATCGTCATCGTAATGCCTACTACCGTCAAATAAACGCCCAAATCGAACAGCAGAGCGGTTGCCAGCTCCGTTTGGCCAAGCAGCGGCAAGGGAAAGTACCCAAAGGCATGACTTAGAAACGGAGCATCAAATACGAAGGACCCGATACCCGTCAGCAAAGCCACAAGGATGCCGGCTGCGCTCACCCTGCGGAAATCGATCGGAATCACTTCCCGAATCGTCTTGATGCCGAATGCCATAGCCAGCAGCACGAATGCAGCAGCCGTCATTAGAGCTCCGATAAAGCCCCCGCCCGGTTCATGGTGGCCCGAAAAAAACAGGTACAAGGAAAACGTCAAAATAATAAAGATAACGACCTTGGATATGGTCTGCAATATGACATCGTTGCTCTTTATCCCATTGATCGGCAGCTTGCTTCCGCTCTCCCAATAGCCTGCGCCGGCCGACTCTTGCTCGCCGGGCAGCTTCAATCTGATTAGCGCGTAGATCCCGTACGACGCAATGCCAAGTACAACAATTTCGAGCATGGTATCGAATCCGCGGAAATCAACGAGGATGACGTTGACGATATTTTTACCGCCGGCAAGATTGTAGCTTTCTTCGATGAAAAACTTGGAAATCGACTCAAACGAACGGCTGCTGCTTGCGCTTAAAGCGATTAAGGTCATGACAACGCCGACCCCGAGCGCAATGATAAAGTTCGACAGCTTAAAGCGTAAAGCGACAATCTCCTTCTTCAGCTTAGGCAGATGGTAGAAGCAAAGAAGGAACAAGGTAACGGATACCGTCTCCACGATCATTTGGGTCAGAGCCAAATCCGGCGCCCGGAAGATAACGAAGAACAAAGTAACCATATACCCTGCCGTACCTGTCAAAATAATGGCCATCATCCGCGAGCGTGCGAAAGGAACCGCGATGACCGGCACGATGAGCGCGAAAATAATAACCGCCTCGTACAGCGACATCGGTGCGAATGCAGAAAAGTCGAACCGGATATTCGCGGAGCTGCCCATCGTAACCGCAATGGAAACGATTAGGAAAATAAAAATATAAATCAAATAGTGGCGGATAGAGCCTGTCATGTAACGATCCGTCAGACCCTTTGCTCCTCGATCAAGCATGCTTAATCCGCCATCGTAGGTTTTATTTAACGTCATGCCGCTAAATAGCGGCTGGTTGAGAACTTTTAAACGATGGTGAAGCTTGAATAAGACAACTCCAAATGCGATAACGCCGATTGTCATAAATATTTCGGTCGTCCACCCATGCCAAATATGAATGGCCGCATCGAATTGTTGTCCAGGCAGAAGCATCGTCGGGTGAATCGCCGCCATAGCCGGCTCGATCAGCGTATAGGACAGCAAATTAGGAAATAAACCGAACACAACGGCAAGCGATGCCAGCACAACTGGCGGAAGCAGCATCCCCAGAGGGGCTTCATGCGGCTTTTTCTCCAGCTTTTCAAATTGCTTCTTGCCCGTAAAGGTTTTAAATAGCAGCAGCATGCTGTATACGAACGTAAAGATGCTGGCCACCCAGGCGATAACCGGAAAGATTACCCCTAAAAACTGCATATGGAATACGTCCATCTCCATAATGTTCAGAACCGCCGTAAAAAACATCTCCTTGCTCAGGAAGCCGTTAAACGGCGGCAGGCCTGCCATGGAGAAGGTTCCGATTACAGCGATAGAGAAAGTAACGGGCATGACCGACATTAAACCGCCAAGCTTGCGTATATCTCTGGTTCCCGTCTCATGGTCGACGATGCCGGCAACCATGAACAAGGCGCCTTTGAACACCGCGTGGTTGATGAGATGAAAGATGCCCGCCATCGTCGCTTTCACGTAAAATAAAGACTCGCTCGTTCCCGAATAAACGGCCGCCGCCGAGCCTAGACCGAGCAAGCTCATGATGAGCCCAAGCTGACTAATCGTTGAGAAGGCGAGCATCGACTTCAAATCGGTCTGCTTTAACGCCCGATATGATCCATAGGTCAACGTCACGATTCCCGTTGCAGATACGAGCCAAAACCAGCCCGCTTCTCCCGCAAATACGGGGCTGAACCGTGCGACCAAATACAAGCCGGCTTTAACCATCGTTGCGGAATGCAAATATGCGCTTACTGGCGTCGGAGCCTCCATCGCATCAGGCAGCCAAATGTGGAAAGGAAATTGCGCCGATTTCGTGAAGGCTCCGAGCAGAACCAACAGCATAGCCGGTACGAATAAGCTATGGTCAGTCATGCTTGCTGCATTTCCAATGATCTCCCGAATGCTGAACGTACCCGTCATCAAATAAAGCATGACGAATCCGCCGAGCATAGCCAAACCGCCAAAAACGGTAATGAGCATCGACTTTAGTGCGCCATACCTCGACTTCTCCCTTTGATACCAGAAAGCGATCAGCAGAAAGGACGAAATACTCGTCAGCTCCCAGAAGCCGTACAGAACGATAAGATTATCGGAAAGCACCACGCCGAGCATAGCCCCCATGAATAACAACAAATAAAGGTAGAACATTCCAATGGCTTCTTTTGTTTTGTTCATATAAAAAATCGAATAAAGAATGACCAAGGAGCCAATTCCCGTAATGAGAAGCGCGAATAACAGCCCTAGCCCATCTAAATAAACGGTAAAGTCGACTCCCAGCGAGGGTATCCAAGGTACGGATGACGTTACCCGCTCCCCGTCTTGCACCTGAGGCAGCCGTCCCAGAAAATAAATGAACATAAATACGGAAGCAGGTAAAATCAACCAACCGGTGTGAATACGCTGCGCCATTTTATGCAGAAACGGACTGACTACGGCGAACATAAAAGGCAAAATAATAACGAGATGCAGCAAAGACAACGTTCTTCCTCCTTAATCCTGCTTGATGTACTTATTAAGTATTCCCAAATTTAACTAAAAGTACGTGCTTTTCGATAAATTACGAGAAAAAACGCAAAAAGAGCCCGCTGTTGGCAGGCTCCTCCGATTAAAACGATTATGATATTGTTTTTATGCTGTTACTAAGTATATCGTCCTCTCCTTACGTTGTCAAAAGAAATCGAACGATTATACCGCCTGCAGGAATGAAATTCGGCCATATAGGGGATTACTCTTTAGTAAGAAAGGAGTGATTTTCATGCTGGCGCGAAAAATAACGGTTTCCGCATTTGTATTTATACTTATTATCGTCGCAGGAGGCGTATGGAGCTATCATATAGCCAGGCAGCGATCTAATGAAACTTTTTTGGCCCCCTACAATTACTCGTTCACCATCTATTCAACCAAATACTCCACGAATACGATGGACCGCTCCTATCCCTTCTCTCCAAGGGAATATATAAGAATCATTCACCGGGTGAAGAATGAGCCCAATTAACATTGTTAAAACTTGTGTTAGTATAAAAAGAAGCCTGTCGGAGGATCCCAACAGGCTTCTTTGCTCCTATAACCTATTCCGTTGTATATGGAAGCAATGCAATTTGACGTGAACGTTTAACTGCGATTGTAAGCAAGCGTTGGTATTTCGCGCTTGTTCCAGTCACACGGCGCGGCAAGATTTTACCGCGCTCGCTGATAAACTTTTTCAGCAAATCTGTATCTTTATAATCAATTTTAGCGATTTTGTTTACAGTGAAGAAACATACTTTACGACGTTTGTTGCGTCCGCCTTTACGTCCGCTGAACTTACGTTCTGGACGCTCGTCGCCGCCGTTATCTCTTTGCTTGAAAGCCATGAGTCATATCCTCCGTTTCGTTGAAAAATTTAAAAAGGCAGATCATCTTCCGATATATCAATTGGGCGTCCGTCATCCTGGAACGGGTCACGGCTGTCATTTCGCGAGTTATTGTTTGATTTGTTTCCGCCTCCATTAGAAGCGTTGCCGCCGGAGTAGCCTCCGCCACCGCTTGTACCGCCGCCAAAACTGCTGTAGCTGCTGCCTCCGCCCTCTTCGCGCGGTGCTCCGCCTTCACGATTGGACTCTAAGAAGCGAACGTTATCAGCAATAACTTCCGTCACATAGACGCGCTTGCCTTCGTTGTTCTCATAGTTCCGCACTTGAATGCGTCCCTCAACCGCTGTTAAACGGCCTTTGCGCAAATAGTTGGCGCAGGTTTCTGCCAGCTGACGCCAAGTTACAACCGGAATGAAATCCGCTTCACGTTCGCCGCCGCCGCTTGTAAACGGACGATCTACCGCGATCGTAAATTGTGTAACTGCAACACCCGCAGGCGTATAGCGCAGCTCGGGGTCTCTCGTCAATCTACCAATCAATATAACACGGTTTAACATCGTTTCCGACCTCCCAATCGAACAATCCTGCGTAGACTAAGCGACGTCTCTGACGATCAACGTACGAATAACTTCATCCGTAATCTTCATGATGCGGTCAAGTTCATTCACAACTTCAGTCGTTGCATTGAAGTGTACCAGAACGAAATAACCGTCACGAAGCTTGTTGATCTCATACGCAAGGCGGCGTTTGCCGATCACGTCTGTCTTAGTGACCTCTCCGCCGTTGGAGATGATGCCATTGAATTTATCAACGAGAGCTTGAACATTTTCCTGTTCAACTTCTGGACGAATGATGTACATCACTTCATATTTGCGCATATTGTTTCACCTCCTTTTGGACTAACGGCCCCATAAATGGAGCAAGGAACGAGCTTCTGCTCGCATCTCTACACTATACCAAATCAAATTGCCTATTACAAGTAAAGATTTTTCGAAAAGGTTTGCCGCATACGTTTATAGCCGTATTCTGCTACTTATGCAATAATGCTCTGCTGCGAATACTAAGGTTTCGAACGACTGCTGATTTGCATGCGTTCTACAAACCAGAATAAGCTGGAGGCGATTGGAATGGGCGAATGGACAAGATTTGAACAAGGCGACAGAGCACCGAATGACGGAACTTATATTGAAGACGGCGCAAATTCGTACCACATGGGCATTCAAAACCCAAAGAAGGTGACGCTCAGCAAAGGCGAGCGCTTCCCGCAAACGACCAACCATGAACGCAAGTGGAAGCGGATGGGACATTAACATTTTGTAAATGGTCGTGCATATTTAAGACTTCTGCGGGTCAATCTAATGTTCGACGGTGTAAGAGAGGTGTGGTTCCGTTGGACCGTTTCGTTGTGAAATATATGGCTCGTATATAGGTAAAACTTATACGTCCTTGTATTTCGAAAGGAACTCCAGAGGATTTCGTTCACTCAGGAAAGAAGCGGAGGGTTGTGCCAAAGACACTTGTCTGTAACACACGCGCATTCGACCATTCGTACGTCAAACCGTTCAACGGATACGTATGATTGTGCTCAAGAGGATTTAACGAAGCGATTGCTGACTTGCTCCAATTGACGAATGACAGCTCCAATGTTTCACACGCTTTATTGAGAATTGATCGACTCAACTATCAACCACCGTCAATGAAGCGGGCTCGCAAGAGCTCTCTTCTTTTTTATTCATGCCAAGCTTCTTGTTATGATGGAGATATACAGTAACTTCTCGGTCCCAAGCCCCGTTTAGCGCGTTATGATGGATTTATACAGTGTATGAATGTTCTAAAAATCCCTCAAGTCGATTCTTAACTTCGTACCAATCCTCATCAATAATACTGTATATTACGTAATCTAATTCATTATATTTTTTTCTTAATATTCCTTCCTTTTTTGCTCCCAACCGCTCGATAGCTTTTTGAGAACGGCTATGAGTTGTCGTTGTTATAATTTCGACACGAACAGCTTTCCAATCCTCGAATGCATATTTTAATAACAAGTATTTACACTCTGTATTAACCGCTGTTCTCCATACCTTAGGGGAATACCATGTCCAGCCAATATTTAAATTTTTGTGTATTTGTGAAATCCGCAAATATCTTGTCATCCCAACAAATTTGTTTAGTTTATGATCAAAAACTGCATACGGAAATTGTTCTCCGCGTTCTCTCCCTGAAATTGCTGTATAAATGAAGTTCTCCATTTCTTTTATTGTTTGGACTTTTATCGGGAGGCTCCCCCATATTTCAGGAAATCGTGAGCATTGAAATAACGAATCGGCATGCTCAAATTCAAGTGGGATTAATGATATTCGGTTACCTTGTAATTGAGTAAATTTCATCGCTTCATTTCCCTTTCTCCTTAACAAAAAACCTCCCACATGGTTTCATGTAGAAGGTTAATTAGTTAGGTGTATGGAATCATCTAGGTATGTACCTGCAACGATTTATTATAATAGCTAGTCCCAAACCCTTATATAATAAGGAGTTCATTTATGGCGGAGAAGGTGGGATTCGAACCCACGCACGCTTTGACACGCCTAGCTGATTTCGAGTCAGCCCCCTTGGGCCTCTTGGGTACCTCTCCGCATGTAAAAATTATTTTATCATACAGCTTGTCTTCATGCAAGTGTTTCTCAAATAATTTTTAAATTGTGCTTGTTATGCTTCCATGCTGCTTTCATCGGATGCTTTGGAGCGAAGCACCTTCTTCATATTCTTCTCGAACTTCGCTCTCGGAATCAGGACACTGTGCTTGCAGCCTACGCATTTTATGCGGATGTCCATTCCCATTCGTATGACTTCCATTTCATTAGAGCCGCATGGATGCTGTTTTTTCATTTGAACGACATCGCCGAGCTCAAACTGCTTACGCTCCATCTTTCACGCCTCCCTTTTCATTCCGATGATAAGTCACCATTCTTGGATATGGTATTTCAATTCCGCTCGAGTCCAGCGCTTTCTTGATCTCCATATTTAGTTTACGGGAAACAATAGAATGCGTGTTCGGCCGACATTCAGCAATCACTCGAAGCGTTACGCCGGTAGGAGCGATGGCCTGAATGCCCAACACCTCAGGCGCATTAACCAAATTTTCATCCTGCATGCTAATCATCGTAAATCGAATGACTTCCAGAGCGCGGTCTACCTCTTCCTCGAACGCTATCGAGATATCGACTACCGCCAAAGTGTTGTTAATGGAGAAGTTCGTCACCTCATTGATCATGCCGTTTGGCACGATATGCACCTCTCCTGTCCAGCTCTGTATTCGAGTCGTACGCAGCCCAATCATTTCGACCGTCCCCTTAAACTGCCCCGTCTGAATGACGTCACCAACGGCGAACTGATCCTCAAGAACGATGAAAAAGCCCGTAATGATATCCTTTACCAGACTTTGAGCGCCGAAGCCAATGGCTAAACCGAGTACGCCTGCTCCTGCAAGCAATGGGCCCAAATCGATTCCGAACTCGGACAATACGAGCATGCCTGCAATAAAATATACGACATAGGAGGCAACATTTTTCAAAAGCTTGCCTACAGTTCTCATACGTCTTACATGGCTCGGCAAGCGCTTGATCTCACGCTCTAATACGCCTCGATTTATGGTTTTATGTATAGCCCATACAATCAATCTGCTCACAACCAATATGACAATAACGCGAAGCGCTGCATTTCCGAAGTTCAGCCACAGCTCGTTATCTGTTAATCCTGTAATCGTACCCTTATATAGTTCTTCAATTGCCATGCCTATTCCTCCTTATACCCTTGGTCGAACCTCAAACCTGCTTAAAGATCTACTTGTTCATATCCCTTATCGACGGGCTTAAATATGCCTCTTATCTCAACATTCTCTTGTACAATGACATCCTTCACCATCGTTAAATCCTCTTCCGGAAAATGTATCGAAAGTGCACAGCCAGCCGTTATTTCCTTTGGCGTAGGGCAAATATCTATTTCAACTTCTGCATACTCGAGCAGCATCTCCGCTCGCAGCGCCTGCTGTGTCGAATCAAATGCAATTAACATGAGTACGTCCCCCTTTGCAGCCTAAATCTTTATTCTAAACTATCGGACGTATAAAATGGTTGTCTCATCCATATACTAGTAACATATTGTTCTATTGGAGGGGTTCTATGAAGCTTCCATTTATGAAAGAGACACCATTAAAGGTACCGTACACTACGGTTAACGTTATTGGCATCCTTGTCAATCGTCTGACTGCCATGCTTGAGGAATTGGCTGATGGCCGTCCTATCGTCGTCGTATGCATCGGTACCGACCGTTCCACCGGCGATGCGCTTGGTCCGCTCATCGGCACGTCCTTGTCCAAGTACCGCAGTCCTCATTTTAGTCTGTTTGGCACATTGGAAGAACCCGTTCATGCTATGAATCTCGATGACACGTTAATGGAAATTAACCGCCGTTTTCATAAGCCGTTTATTATAGGCATTGATGCTTGCCTCGGTCAGGTTGCCAGCGTTGGCTCCATTCAGGTCGGTATGGGCCCTGTTCGCCCAGGTGCAGGCGTTAATAAAGAACTGCCTCCTGTCGGCGATATCCATATAACCGGAATCGTGAACGTAGGAGGCTTCATGGAATATTTCGTTTTGCAAAATACGCGGCTCCATCTCGTGATGAAGATGGCTGATACGATTTCGATAAGCTTATTTACGGCTATTGTTAACCATACCAATGCAAGCCGTGCAAGGGAACAAACGGCCGTAGCGGATAACAGCTGATGGACGATTGTTGAGGATCTTATTTCGCTTCCAGAATCGCCTTTCTTTCCTCCGGCGTTAACGGATAATTAGATTCTCCTTTGGCAAGCGGCTTCGCATAGACATACGAATTTTCCCGGTTATGAATAGCGGAGAACACGGCTCCATCCTTCTCGTCATTAATAATGGCGATGGAAAAGCTTAGATCACTGCCCTGCTCGGCAAATGCATTATAGCGTATAATTCCTATTCTGCCTTTTTGCCGCGGCAAAGAGGTTTTTATTTCTTTAAGCTGCGATTGCAATTGTTTCGTTTCCTGCTGCTGTTCGGCAAGACCTTCCTTAATCTCCATGATCACATCTTCCAGGTTCGTCACGCCCATATTCCCCATGACCGCTGTATATTGTTTTCTAAGCTTTTTCAGCCGCCCGCCAATTACTGCAATCCAGATGAATAAAATAATGACTAATAAAAATAAACCTGCCGTTACTGCATTCATCGGATTTGTTGTCCAATCTTCCATTGTTGCTATTCCGCCCCCATATAAAAACTAAACCCCATATTGCTTCGTTATTTCTGTGATCGCTTCTGCTAAGGCATCTACCTCTGCTTCCGTTGAATAGATACCTACGCTTGCACGGATAGCGCCTGTCGCAGAAGTGCCCGCACATGCATGCGCTAATGGCGTACAATGAAAGCCTGCTCGCACAGCTATCTGATAATGTTGATCCAAAATAAACGATAACTCCGAAGGATCGATACCCTCCACATTAAAAGCGACTATACCAGTGCGCTGCTCCCCGAGTTTTGGACCTAAAAGTCTGACCGCCTTTATCTGCTGAAGTCCTTGTATTAATCTTTGCGCCAATGTCCATTCTTTAGTATGGATGTTCTGCACGGTCTCATTCAAAACATGCATGACACCCATTTTTAAGCCCGCAATACCCGGCGTATTTTGCGTACCCGCCTCATATCGATCAGGCCTTACCTGCGGCTGCTCACGTGCCTCTGATTGACTTCCGGTCCCGCCATGCAGTAAAGGTTCCAATTCAAGCTCAGGATCGATGTAAAGCCCTCCTGTGCCCTGCGGGCCAAGTAATCCTTTATGACCTGGAAAGGCCAGCATATGAATCCCCATCGCGCGTACGTCTACTGGTATTATGCCTGCGCTTTGCGCCGCATCAACAAGCAGCTTAATCCCATGTTTCCTTGTGATTTCAGCTATTTCAGCAATCGGCATAATGGTGCCTAATAAGTTCGAGCTATGATTAACGACGGCAAGAGTAGTATTCGTCTTTACGGCATTCGCCACTTCATCCAGCTTAATATTCCCTCTCTCATCCGCTTCTATATAGGTCACTTCAATTCCAATCTTTTGCTCCAAATAATACAACGGACGCCTTACCGAATTATGCTCCACTGAGGTCGCAATGACATGATCACCTGGCTTAAGCCAGCCTTTGATTGCCATATTCAATGCCATCGTCGTATTAGAGGCAAATGCAATATCATTTGGGTTCTTTATATTAAACAGCTTGCTTAATTGTTTCCTAGTATCAAATAATATACGACTTGCTCGTACGGCCATCGCGTGACTGCCTCGGCCTGGATTTGCCGCATCATGAAGCATCGCCTGTACGACCGCATCGGTAACCGTTGGCGGCTTTGGCCATGAAGTTGCTGCATGATCTAAGTAAATAACCGATTGTTCATTAGTAACCAATTTACCTCACACTCCACTTCTGTTATTCCACAACAATGGCATACCTTAGTTTAATCTTTCAAAAGCAAGATTACAACTTAGGTATGCCATTGTATGAGCATTACATATGTTATTAAGCCATGTATTGAAGCAGCTCCAGCAGTCTCTCCAGATCCTGTTTGCTATAATATTGCAGTTCGATTTTTCCTTTATCCTTTTGCTGTTTAATCTTCACCGTTGTTTTAAAGCGCTCACGCAATGATTCCTCCAGGTGATCGATATACGGGTCGCGTTTTTTCAGTTTTGCCTTTGCTTTATCTTCCGGCTGTTTAGAATCAAGTTTTTGAATAGCCTCTTCGAGCTCGCGAACGCTCCATTCCAATGAAACGGTAAGCTCTGCCAGTTCCTTCTGCGTCTTTACATCTTTAATGCCTACTAAAGCTCGGGCATGCCCCATTGAAATTGTTCCACGTGAAACATTATCTTTTATTTCAGTTGGCAAAGTTAGCAGCCTTACGAAGTTAGCGATGTGTGATCTTGATTTTCCTACCTTCATCGAAAGTTCTTCTTGCGTAAGTTTAAATTTGTCAATTAACGCTTGATACGCAATCGCAACCTCAATCGCATTCAGATCCTCACGCTGGAGATTTTCAATTAAAGCAATCTCCATCACTTGTTGATCCGTGAATGATCTTACTACAGCAGGAATCGTTGGGTTCCCGCAAAATTGCGAGGCACGGAAACGTCTTTCCCCAGCAATAATTTCATAGCCCTTTAGAACGGTACGAACAATTATCGGTTGAATGATGCCATGCTGTTTAATCGATTCCGCCAGCTCTTTGATGGAATCTTCGTCGAACGTTTTACGAGGCTGATATGGATTGGGTCTAAGCTGTGATAATGAAATTTCAATAACCTTATCATCATCGTTAACAGAAAGCGATGGAATAAGCGCATCCAGCCCTCTACCTAGCCGCTTGCTCATACATGATCACTTCCTTCGCAAGTTCAGTATAAACTTCTGCACCTTTAGATCGTGGATCGTATGTGATAATAGCTTGTCCATGTGATGGCGCTTCGCTCAGACGAACGTTACGCGGTATAATGGTATGATATACTTTCTGCTGAAAATACTTTTTAACTTCTTCAATAACTTGAATACCAAGATTCGTTCGGGCATCCAGCATAGTTAAAAGAACACCTTCGATTTGAAGCGATGTATTCAAATGCTTTTGAACGAGTCGAACCGTATTTAACAATTGACTCAATCCTTCAAGCGCATAATATTCGCATTGAATAGGTATTAGTACGGAATCTGCCGCTGTTAAAGAGTTGATTGTCAAAATACCAAGCGATGGCGGGCAATCAATCAAAATATAGTCAAAATCATCCTTTACCATATGCAACGACTTCTTCAAGCGCAGCTCACGGGAAATTGTAGGTACGAGTTCTATCTCTGCACCTGCTAATTGAATGGTCGCGGGAATAATCTTCAAACCAGGGACAGAAGTCTCGAACATTGCATCCCTCGGATGCACATCATTAATAAGCACATCATAAATGCAGTTCGTTACATCGCCTTTGTTAATCCCAAGTCCACTCGTTGTATTCCCTTGTGGATCAATATCAACGAGCAGAACCTTCTTACCTAATGATGCTAAACAAGCAGCTAAATTGACAGACGTTGTCGTTTTTCCGACACCGCCCTTCTGATTTGCAATTGCAATAATTTTCGACAAAACCGGCTCACCTCTATGTGTGCAACTTTAATATGCTAGTTTTACATGTTGAATGGACAACGGCAAACACAAACGGCTCTTGCATTCGTTAGAGGGCAAAAAGCTTATTGCACTGTTAAATTTAAGCCGAGTTTTAAGTGTGAAGCCAATTCGTTTAACCTATTAACTTATCTACAAATGGCATCGCCGCCCTCAATGAGGACGGCACTTAATTTCTATTAATAATAGCATTGGTAACTAAATTTTTATCGTTTAGGAATCTGAATGACGATTTCATAATGGTCTTCATGATCCTTCTCATTTGTTTTTATCTGCAGTCCAGATCCTGAAACCATCTCGATCGATTGCCGAATCGTATTAAGAGCCAAACGCACATCCTTTGTAAAAGACACCCGTTTCGCCTTTTTAATTTTCGTCGATTCTTTCAAAAAGGATATTCTAGTTTCTGTTTGCTTAACGTTTAAATCCTTAGTAATAATTTCATCTAATACTTTCAGTTGAAGCTCTTCATTATCTAATGACAATAAAGCACGCGCATGACGTTCCGTAATCTTCCGTTCCATTAACGCCATTTTAATAGTATCACTTAACAATAACAATCGCAATTTGTTCGCAATAGTAGATTGGCTTTTGCCTAAGCGCTGAGCTAGACTTTCTTGCGTTAATTGATGCAGCTCAATGAGTTTCTGATAAGCAATCGCTTCTTCAATCGCAGACAAGTTTTCTCTCTGAAGGTTTTCAATTAAAGCAATGGAAGCGGTTTGTGAATCATTGAATTCACGAATAATACCCGGAATAGTATCATAGCCAAGCTTTGTAACGGCACGCCAACGACGTTCACCAGCAATAATTTCATATCTCCCGTTGCGCATACGAACAACGATCGGTTGAATGACGCCATGCGTTTTAATCGTTTGGCATAGCTCATCTATCCGTTCGTCATCAAAAATAGTGCGCGGTTGAAACGGACTAGCATCGATTTCATGTATCGGTATTTGTCTAACCTCATCTTGAGGAATGCGCTGATCGGACAATCCGAATAAACGAGAAAATTGTTCTTTCATATCGATAATTACCACCCGATCATGAGATAAACCTTGAGAATAGCATCTGCGCTGAAATCGTTCCTATTTTCACAGGTTATATTTCATACAGTTAGTAGCAGCTGCAAGGTTTTTTGCGATAAACATGCTTCAGAATAAGGCTTAATTTCACACCCGGTCAATGAATTCTACATCATTATTATCTCAAGCGTTACTGTATTCATTTAAATATGGCTAAACCGTTATTTAGCGGTATTCAAACATACCGCTAACACGTTTAACTATCCTATTCGATTTATTATATCGTAAGTCTATTCATCTACCTACAATCATTCGACTATTACAAAACGATCTCCTGCTTGACACCTATTTTTGTTTCACGTGAAACAATTCATAGTCATTAGATAAGTGGTTGTTTGAGAGGAATGCCCGCTTTTCTTGGATATTTTCGAGGTGTAACCTCTGTCTTCTCAATGAAAACAATATGCCGCTCTGATTGTTCATTTGGAAGCGTTAGCTGATGCTGCGACTTAAATCTCCCCTTCAACTCCCGGAGACTGAATGCAGCCTCACGCACCTCTTCATCTGATTGAGAGCCTTTCATAGCCGCGAATAATCCACCTTTTTTGACAAAGGGCAAACAGAACTCATTCAATACATTAAGGCGTGCAACTGCGCGTGCCGTCACTAGATCATAACAATCTCGATGGGCGGGTAATTGAGCGATATCTTCTGCTCGGCCATGAAGGCATACAACATCATTCAATCCGAGTTTTGCCGTTAAATGGGCAAGAAATTGAATTCTCTTATTCAAGGAATCTGCTATCATAACCTGCAAATGCGGGAAGCAAATTTTCAGAGGGATACTGGGAAAACCCGCTCCTGAACCGATGTCGGCCAGCTTATGTACCGCATTCATATTCGTGAAAAATGAAAGTGACACGGAATCGAAAAAATGCTTTTCGTAAACGGCATCTCTTTCCGTAATTCCAGTCAGATTCATTTTCTCATTCCACTCGACAAGCAATTGATAATATAACTCAAATTGATCGAGTTGAACGGGAGAGAGTGAAAGACCACTCTCCTCCATCCTTTTCGTGAACCAAAGCAAAGTAGTATCCATTTTATGAACCTCTCGCAGCCGTTACTCGGTTGTAATGCTCCAAGTATACAAGCAATATGGAGATATCCGCTGGCGTAACACCAGCAATACGCGATGCCTGCCCTATCGATAGGGGTCTGATTAAGGTCAACTTTTGCTTCGCTTCCGATGCTAAGCTGTGAACATCGCTATAATCAATGTCATCCGGAATACGCTTTTTCTCCATTTTGTTCAATCGCTCAACCTGTACCAGCTGTTTTTCAATATAGCCTGCATATTTAATTTGAATCTCAACTTGCTCCTTCATTTCTTCCGTCATTTCCGGAGTGGAAGGAACAACCATTTCAAGCATGGCATAGGTCACTTCAGGTCGGCGCAGCAGCGACAACGCATCCGTACCATTCACCATCGGAGCCGTACCGGCAGCCTCTAAAATAGCATTGACTTGATCAGGTTTTACTTTGACGCTGCGCAACCGTTCGATATCGAGCTCAACGAGCTCTTTTTTACGTAAAAATTTATTGTATCTCTCTTCCGGGATCAATCCGATCTCATAGCCAGTTGGCGTTAACCGCAGGTCTGCATTATCATGACGAAGCAGCAGACGATACTCAGCACGGGAAGTGAGCAAACGATAGGGGTCATTCGTTCCTTTCGTCACCAAATCATCGATCATGACACCGATATATCCTTCAGAACGTCCAATAACGATCGGCTCTTTGCCCTGCACCTTGCGAGCCGCATTAATGCCGGCCATAACACCTTGACCTGCTGCTTCTTCGTAACCGGAGGTTCCGTTGATTTGTCCGGCGGTGAATAAACTGTCAATCACCTTTGTTTCCAAGGACGGCCACAGCTGCGTAGGCACTACTGCGTCATACTCAATAGCGTAACCGTTACGCATCATTTCAACTTTTTCCAAACCTGGGATAGATCGCAAAATACCTAATTGAACATCCTCAGGCATGCTGGTTGACAGCCCTTGCACATAATATTCGGAAGTGTTTTTGCCCTCAGGCTCCAAGAAAATTTGATGCTTCGGTTTATCTGCGAACCGGACGATCTTATCCTCGATCGAAGGGCAATACCGCGGACCCGTTCCTTCAATGGCGCCTGAAAACATCGGAGCGCGATGTAAATTATCGTTAATAATTTTATGAGTCGCTTCCGACGTATAGGTTAACCAACATGGAAGCTGCTCGTTATTGGAGGACTCCGTTTCATGCGAGAAAAACTTAGGTTTTTCATCCCCTGGTTGAATCTCGGTTTTCGAGAAATCAATCGTATCCTTATGCACGCGCGGGGGCGTACCCGTCTTAAAACGTACGAGCTCGAGTCCGTGCTCCTTTAAACTTGCCGACAGCCTCACGGACGGCTGCTGATTGTTCGGACCGCTCTCATACATGAGCTCGCCCATTATGATTTTACCTCGTAAATACGTACCTGTGGTGACAACCGTTGTGCGCGCGCGATATTCGGCACCGGTCTTTGTCACAATTCCTAAGCATTTTCCGTCCTCTACAATTAGTTCCTCGGCCATGCCCTGGCGAAGCGTTAAATGAGGAGTTTCCTCAATCGTCTTCTTCATCAAATGCTGATAATCGAATTTGTCCGCCTGCGCGCGAAGCGCATGAACAGCAGGACCTTTCCCCGTATTCAGCATTCTCATCTGAATAAAAGTCTTATCAATATTCCGTCCCATTTCCCCGCCAAGCGCATCAATCTCACGTACGACATGACCTTTGGCCGGACCGCCAATCGATGGATTACATGGCATAAAGGCAACCATATCGAGGTTTATCGTGAGCAGCAGCGTTTCACATCCCATACGCGCAGCCGCAAGCGCCGCCTCGCAACCTGCATGTCCTGCTCCAATGACAATTACGTCATAATCACCAGCTATATATCCCATTGTTCTTCACCTTCACTTCCATCTATTTCCCTAAACAAAACTGCGAGAAAATCTGATCGATCAATGAATCTCCGGCCTCATCGCCAAGAATCTCACCAAGCGATTCCCATGCGGACCTCGCATCAATTTGAATAACATCGATAGGGATTCCCATATCAGATGCTTCTATTGCATCGACCAACGATTGCCTCGCCCGCTTCAACAAAGAAATATGTCGAACATTGCTGACATAGGTCAAATCATTCGCTTCCAGCTGTCCTTCAAAAAACATTTCGCTGATCTCATGCTCCAAACGGTCTAGTCCCTTTTCCTTAACAACCGACATCTTCACGACAGGAGCTGCCAAAAGCGCTTCCTCCACCACCTCAATTTCTAATTGATGCGGCAAGTCCGTCTTATTTATAACAATTATTACCGGCCGGTCCTTTAATTGCTCAAGGAGCTCGCGGTCTTCCGCCTGCAGCTTCTCATTATAATTAAGAACGAATAAAATGAGGTCCGCTTCTTCAAGCGCACTTCGGGATCGTTCTACACCGATTCGCTCTACGACATCATCCGTATCGCGAATACCTGCGGTATCAAGCAATCGAAGCGGAATCCCGTTAAGCGAAACAAACTGTTCGATCACGTCACGGGTCGTCCCCGGAATATCTGTAACGATCGCTTTGTTCTCCTGCGTAAGCACATTCATCAGCGAGGATTTGCCCACATTCGGACGTCCCACGATCGCTGTCACAATGCCTTCACGTAATATTTTGCCTTCATTCGCCGTTTTTAATAAACGCTCTATCTCATGAATAGCTAAGCCGCATTGGTCACGAATGAATGCACTCGTCATTTCCTCCACGTCATGCTCCGGATAATCAATGTTCACTTCAATATGCGCAAGCAGCTCAATAACCGTTTGGCGGAGCGCCTTGATCCGCTTGGACAATACTCCCTCCGCCTGCTTGCGCGCAACTGAGAAAGCCCGGTCCGATTTGGATCGAATCAAATCAATAACCGCTTCGGCCTGCATCAGGTCGATACGGCCGTTCAGGAATGCCCGTTTCGTAAACTCTCCAGGCTCTGCCGTGCGAAAGCCTTCCAGTTGCAAAACCAAATCCAGCACTTTCTTAACGGCGATGACGCCTCCATGCGCATTTATTTCAACAACATCTTCAGCGGTGAAGGAGCGAGGCCCGCGCATTAATGTTACGAGCACCTCTTCAACCGGCTCACCAGACGTGGAATCAACAATATGACCGTAATGAACCGTATGCGTTTCCGCATCCTTTAGACTTATTTTCGAACGAAAAATACGAGCAATCCCCTCTATTGCATCCGGTCCGCTTACTCGTATTATGGCAATGCCGCCTTCTCCGACTGCTGTCGAAATGGCCGCAATCGTATCGTATACCATTAGCTGTCAGCACCTCTCAAATGGAAAAACAGCAATGACCATTAAGAGCCATTGCTGCGTATAGCATATAGTATCCTATAAATTTCTACCGCGTCTTCTATTGCCTCAGCGCAATGACGACTCGCCTATTCGGCTCATCGCCCTTACTGAATGTTTTCACCTTAGGGTGGTTTTGCAATTGCGAATGAATCACTTTGCGCTCATGCGGCGACATCGGCTCCAGAATAACCTCTTTCCTGGTCCTAATGACGCGCCCTGCCAAACGTTCAGATAAATCCTCTAACGTCTTGCGGCGGCGCTCACGAAAATCCTCTGCATCAAGCACGATCCGCAAATGACTGTTTGAGTAACGGTTAGCCACAATATTTACTAAGTACTGTAGTGCATCCAACGTTTGTCCGCGACGTCCAATCAGCATACCCAGGTCTCCGCTGCCCGATACGGCCAGAAAAGTCCCTTCCCTCGTGTGCTTTCGATCGATGTTCACTTGCAGCCCCATAGTACTAGCCACCTCACGGAGAAATTGCTCCGCTTCCAGCACAGGATCGGGTATTAGCTCAAGCTCAACTTTCGCTTCCTTTGCGCCGAACAATCCCAGAAAACCTTTAGTGGGCTGCTCAAGCACAATTTTTTTAACGCGGTCTTCAGTCACTTGCAATTGTGTTAATCCATTACGTACAGCATCGTCTATCGTCTTGCCCGATGCAACGATTTTCTTCATTTCACAGCAACCTCCTTGACTTTGTCAGAGGAACGAACGTACAGGAAGTAGTTTTGAACGATGGTGTAAATGTTGCTGTATACCCAATAAAGCGGAAGCGCCGCTGGGAATGAAATCGCCATGACGAAGATAAGCACCGGGAAGATCGCCAGCATCATACCCATGCCAGGCATCATTTGCGTTTGCTGCTTCTGCATCATCTTCGATTGAATATAAGTCGTTGCCGCAGCAAGGATTGGAAGAATATAATACGGGTCCTTCTCGCCAAGCTGGAGCCACAGAAACGTATGCTCACGAATATCCGGATTCATGTAAATGGCATTGTACAATGCGATAAATATCGGCATTTGAACAATTAAAGGCAAGCAGCCCGCCATCGGATTCACCTGATGTTTCTGGAACAGCTTCATCGTTTCCTCTTGCTGCTTCTGCGGGTTATCCTTGTGCTTCTTCTTGATCTCAGCCATTTCCGGCTGTAAGGCTTGCATAGCTTTCGAACTGCGGTATTGCTTTAGTGTTAAAGGTAAAATCAATGTTCTTACGATAATCGTCAGAAGCAATATAGCAAGTCCGTACGATTCACCAAACCAGCTGGCAAACGTATCGAGCGTAATTGCGAAATAATAGACGACGTTCTTTTCCCAAAAGTTACCCTCAAGCAAATCCGCGGTTTCCGTTGTATGGTCCGTAGGGGCGCCACAGCCCGCGAGCAAACCCATCAACAGTACTAAACCAGCCACTAAAATCCATTTTTTCTTCGTGTTCCGAAACAACATTAAAACTCCTCTCTGAGAGCCATTACATCAAGCGTTCACTCGCTTATATTTTCAATCTAGACTATACCATATTTTATGGGACAAAGAAACATGGAGCCTGTCCATGCATCCGCTTTCTTCAGCGTATAAGAGATGAGTTTTCCGGGCATGCAAAATCAAGCCTGCAGTATAGCGTCAATCTGCCTGCTTAACCTTGGTAGGACCCGCATTCTTCAGCAAACCGGCCTTCTTCAGCACATGAAGAACGCTCTTCTCCATCTCCTTCATCTTCATCAGCGTCGCTGGCTTTCTTACGATTAGAATGAAGTCGGTCTTCGGAACGATCCGGTTTGCATGCTGTCGAACGATTTCCTTGATCATTCGGCGCATTCGATTGCGTACAACCGCATTGCCTATCTTTTTGCTGGCGGACACCCCTACGCGGAAAGGATCCGCCGAGTGCTGCTTCGACCAATAGACGACAAATTGCCCGTTAGCAAATGATTTGCCGCCTCTATATATCCGGCTAAAGTCTTCCCGGTTGCGAAGACGCAATTTTCTATGCACGACTGCCAGCCACCGTTCTCTTATTCATGCTAGCGTAAACGGCTGACTCCACCCTTAGGCGGTAAAAGCTCGTTTCGCGGTGAAATATAAGCTAAGTATAAGGGTAAAACTTATACATTCTTATATTTCTAAAAAAAAAAGACCACCGGACGTGGTCTTCTGCTTATGCGCTCAGTACTTTTCTTCCTCTTTGACGACGCGCTGCCAAAACTTTACGTCCATTCTTTGTGCTCATCCGTTTACGGAATCCATGCACTTTCGCGCGTTTGCTTACATTCGGTTTAAATGTAGGTCTCATCGTTCTGCACCTCCTATATAGCGTGTAGCTCTATCCTGTTAAAAAACGCTTTTTTTATTAAACCACGTCAGCCGCCAAAAGTCAATGACTCCCCACGCAGCAGCACCTCCCTGCAATGTATTTTGATGTAACGTCTGTGGATAAACGCATGAAACGGCTTCGATAATCAAAAACTAATAACATGTGAATAATCCACAGATGCGGAAAACGAACTTTGTCGAAATCTTAACAAGATATAAACAATATGTAGTGGTGTAGATAACTTTTATGCACAAGCAGTTGAGTATGTGGATAAAATATGCGAATCCGTTGAAATATAAGGCATCTTTTGCTATGATAATTATGTTTTCATTGTGGATTACAGCAATATCGCCTCAATCTTATCAACAGCCTGTGGATAAAATTGTGAACAAACTCTTCCCCTATTTATAACTCATTCGCTTATTTCTCTTCATAATGTGGATGCTTTCGTTATAATACCCTTGTTTTCGACATTTTTCTACGTAACTGCGCCCTTGGCGGCGATTTGGATAAGGAGTGACAGTCTGTGGACAGCCATACCTATGATTTATGGCAGCAAGTATTGTCGATCATCCAGACTAAACTAAGCAAACCGAGCTTTGACACCTGGTTCAAAGCAACGAAAGCTTCTTTTGTCGATGAATCCGTGCTTGAAGTAACCGCGCCGACAACATTTGCGGCCGAATGGCTGGAAGGCCGCTATACGAAGCTGATCAGAACGACTCTGTATGAGTTTTTGGGCAGACAGGTCGACGTTCGCTTCTCTATAGAAGAACTTAGAAGCACCGAGCCGGCTATGCTGTTCCCGCCGAAGGTGGTACACTCGCCTGCCGTGAACGAAGAAACGCATACCCATATGCTTAACCCGAAGTATACGTTTGATACATTCGTCATTGGGGCAAATAACCGCTTCGCGCATGCGGCCTCATTAGCCGTTGCGGAAGCGCCGGCCAAAGCTTATAATCCATTGTTTTTGTATGGCGGCGTAGGGCTTGGAAAAACCCACTTAATGCATGCGATCGGCCATTACATCATGGATCATAACCCGAATACGAGGGTTCTCTATATTTCATCGGAGAAATTTACGAACGAATTTATTAATGCAATCCGCGACAATCGAGGCGAGAGCTTCCGGACCAAATACCGCAATATCGACGTTCTGCTTATTGACGATATTCAATTTTTGGCGGGAAAAGAACAGACGCAGGAGGAATTTTTCCACACCTTCAACGCTCTCCACGAGGAACGAAAGCAAATTGTCATTTCGAGTGACCGGCCTCCAAAGGAAATTCCGACACTGGAAGAGCGGCTGCGGTCCCGCTTTGAGTGGGGACTTATTACCGATATACAGCCACCGGATCTAGAGACCCGGATTGCAATTTTGCGCAAGAAGGCCAGGGCCGAAAATCTGGATATTCCGAATGAAGCGATGATCTATATTGCAAGCCAAATCGATACGAATATTCGTGAATTGGAGGGCGCCCTTATTCGGGTCGTCGCCTATTCCTCCTTGATAAACGCCGATATTACGTCGCACCTGGCGGCAGAAGCGCTTAAGGATATTATTCCTTCGAGCAGGCCAAGGATGATAACCATCCAGGATATTCAGATGAAGGTCGGCGAGTTTTACGGTCTCCGGCTTGAGGAGTTTAAAGCGCGTAAACGTACGAAGGCTGTCGCTTATCCGCGTCAAATTGCCATGTACTTATCCCGGGAGCTGACCGACTTCTCTTTACCGAAAATCGGCGAGGCGTTCGGAGGCCGCGATCATACGACAGTCATCCATGCCCATGAGAAAATTACGCAGCAGCTTAAGATTGATCAAGACTTGTACAAAATTGTTCAAAACCTGTCCGAAAAGATCAAAAATCATATGTGAACAACCAAGCAAGCCTATGCACACGCTATGCACATGTGGATAGGCTTGCTTTATCGGTATTCCACGGGGTTATCCACATATTCAGGCCCCCTACTACTACGACTACTAAAAATCTTTAAAAAAACATCATCTAAACAAGGGGAAAACGGCATTCGCCTTTTCCTGACAGCAACCGACATTCGCGCGTTATCCATACTTGGATAAACCTATATGAACGCTAGGAGTGAAACCATGAAATTATCGATCTCAAAAAATGAACTAAATGATGCAATCCAACAAGTAGCGAAGGCCGTATCCTCACGTCCAGCCATCCCGATACTCGGCGGAATCAAAATCGAAGTCACTCATTTAGGCGTTACGCTGACCGCGAGCGATACCGATATCTCTATTCAAAGCTTTATCCCTGTGGAAAAGGATCAATTCGTTTATGCACATGTGGATAAGCCCGGAAGCGTCGTATTGCCAGCCAAATTTTTTGTCGAAATCGTGAAAAAGCTGCCATCCGATCAAATCACAATTGAAGTAAGCAGCACTTACCAAACGATCATTCGCTCCGGCTCAACTGAAATTCAAATGGTCGGACTTGATCCGGAGGAATTCCCGGTTCTCCCTTCTATAGAACAAAATGAGCTGCTGCAAGTACCTGGCGATTTATTGAAAGCGATGATTCGTCAAACTGTGCTAGCCGCATCAGTTAGCGAACAAACGCCAATTTTGACCGGTGTTTTGTGGCATTTACTTGAAGGCGAGCTGAAGTTCGTTGCAACTGACCGCCATCGACTGGCAAGCCGAACCGCTCAAGTCGACATCGAAGCTGATTTCAAATTCAGTAATGTCGTTATTTCTGCGAAGACGCTTATAGAGCTGTCAAAGCTGGTGCCGGAGCAAAACGCGCTTATCGATATCGTAGTAGCAGACAATCAGGTTCTATTTAAGCTTGGCAATGTTTTGTTCTACACACGCATTCTGGACGGAACTTATCCTGATACTTCTAAAATTATTCCGCAAACGTTCAAAACAGAACTTGTTCTTGATACAAAAAATGTAATGGACGCGATCGACCGTGCTTATTTGATGTCGCGCGAGGAAAAAACGAATATCGTTCGTCTTATGACGCTAGAGGATGGTTCGATTGAGATATCATCCAGCTCCACCGAGCTTGGCCGTGTAACGGAGCAGCTTGAAGCGAAGGAATTTAACGGCGAACCGCTGCGCATTGCTTTTAACTCAAAATATATGCTCGACGTGCTCAAGGTTATCGATAGCGAGCAGCTCTTTATCGGCTTCACCGGCGCCATGAGCCCAATTATCATCCGACCGGTAGATCATGCATACAGCATGTACGTGATCTTGCCTTACCGTACGACTGGCTAGTCGGTCGAAATTCCACCATAAGAAGGGAATGAATCGCTCCAATGAGAGAAATCGCCATTCAAACCGAATATATAACGTTAGGACAGTTTCTAAAGCTGTCGGATTGTATTTCCACAGGCGGCCATGCCAAGTTTTTTCTGCAAGAAAACAAAGTTCTGATTAATGGGGAAACGGATAACCGCCGTGGAAGAAAGCTGTATGGCGGCGATAAAGTTGAGGTTGAGGGCTGCGGCGTATTTACAGTTGGCAGAGCGTAACGCCCAAACGGACCGGGAGGTCAAAACGTGTTTTTAACGAACATACAGCTGCAAAATTATCGTAATTACATCGAGCTGGATCTGCATACGTCTAATAAGGTTAACGTTTTTCTCGGACCAAATGCCCAGGGGAAAACAAACTTGCTTGAAGCGATATTTGTGCTTGCGCTGTCGAAATCGCATCGAACGTCGAAGGATAAGGAGCTCATAGGCTGGCAAAGCGATTCCGCTCGCATTTCTGGCGGGGTCGATAAGCGGTATGGCTCGATCAAGCTTGATTTATTGTTTTCCGCGCAAGGCAAGAAAGCGAAAATTAACGGACTCGAGCAGCGTAAGCTGAGCGATTTCATCGGCTCCGTCAATGTCGTTATGTTTGCGCCGGAGGATCTCGAAATTGTAAAAGGAACGCCGGGTGTGCGAAGACGGTTTCTTGATATGGAAATCGGACAGGTGCAGCCCGGCTATTTGCATACGCTCCAGCAATACGGCAAAGTTCTTCAGCAGCGCAACAATTTTTTGAAGGCATCCTACTCAAGCGGCGCGAATTTGACAATGCTCGAGGTGTGGAATATGCAGTTGGCGGAGCACGGTGTTAAAATCATGAAAAAAAGGAAACACTTTATACATAAATTACAATCGTATGCGGAACAAATCCATTCGGGTATTACGAACGGGTCAGAGACGCTCACAATTGAGTACCGTCCTTCGTATGATGCGGACGCTCTTCAAGATGAATCTGTTTTATTTGATCAATTTATGATAAAGTTAACACAGGTGAAAGATCAGGAGATTCGCAGAGGCGTCACGCTCGTGGGTCCGCATCGCGACGATCTGGCGTTTTTTATAAACGGCAAGGAGGCGCAAATATTCGGATCACAGGGGCAGCAGCGAACGACGGCCCTATCTTTAAAATTAGCGGAAATAGAGCTCATTAACGAAGAAATCGGAGAATATCCGCTTTTGTTGCTTGATGACGTGTTGTCGGAACTCGATCAGAATCGTCAGACGCAGCTTATCGAGACGTTTCAAAGCAAAGTACAAACTTTCATAACAACAACCGGCCTTGAAAGCGTGAATGTGAGCAAGCTTCAGGATGCCGGTATCTATTATGTGCAAGACGGCCGAGTGACGCGTTAGAGTGCGAATTGGAGAGGTGAGCGGAGGATATGTATATTCATTTAGGCGGCGAGAAAATTATTCGGGCTGCGGAGCTTGTGGCCATTTTTGATATTTCGATCGAGCAATCCTCTAAACTATCCAAGCAATTCGTTGCAGGAGCACGTAAGCGTAAGGACGTCGAAACGATAGGCGAGGAAGAGCCGAAATCGATCGTAGTGACGAAGCAGAAAATATATTATTCGCCTATTTCGTCCTCTACTTTGAAGAAACGAGCCCATCATTTTGCGGCGAACGGGTAGAGTGAAGGCGATCAGGAAGAGCAGTTGAGAGGAGCAGTGAGCTTGCATGTCATTGGAGCAGCATACGTATGACGAGAGTCAGATACAGGTCCTGGAAGGGTTAGAGGCGGTTCGCAAACGTCCGGGGATGTATATTGGCTCCACTAGTGGCAAAGGTCTTCACCATCTCGTATGGGAGGTAGTCGATAACAGTATTGATGAGGCTTTGGCCGGTTATTGTACGAAAATCGAAATTATCGTCCATGAGAATAACAGCGTTACCGTTATCGATAACGGACGCGGTATTCCGGTAGGCGAGAATGCGAAGCTGAAAAAATCCACGCTAGAAGTCGTTATGACTGTATTGCATGCGGGAGGTAAGTTCGGCGGCGAGGGCTATAAGGTATCCGGAGGCCTGCACGGCGTAGGCGTATCCGTCGTAAACGCCCTGTCCGAGCTCGTTATTGTTCAAGTAAAACGCGAGGGTCATATTTTCCAGCAGGAATATCGCAAGGGCGCTCCGCAATACGATATCAAAATCATCGGAGATACAGAGGATACGGGTACACAGGTCACGTTTACTCCGGATCCGGAAATATTTACGGAAACGACCGTTTATGATTACGACACGCTGCAGTCGCGGATCCGCGAGCTGGCGTTTTTGAATAAAGGAATCGAGATTGTCCTTTCCGACGAGCGGACCGGCGTCTCCAATTCGTTCAAATACGAGGGCGGTATTAATGAATTCGTTCTCTATTTGAACCGTAATCGCGAAGCGCTTCATGAGGCGCCGATCTATGTAGAGGGCGCTAAGGATCATATCCACGTAGAAGTAGCTCTGCAATACAATGACAGCTATAGCGAGAACATTTACTCATTCGCAAACAATATCAATACGCATGAGGGCGGTACGCATGAATCTGGCTTTAAGAGCGCTCTGACCCGAATCATTAACGATTATGCGCGGAAGACGAATTTGATCAAGGATAATGATTCGAACTTCTCCGGTGATGATGTGCGCGAAGGTTTGACTGCGATTATTTCCGTCAAGATTCCAGAGCCGCAATTCGAAGGGCAGACGAAGACGAAGCTTGGCAACAGCGAGGTGCGAGGCATAGTCGAATCCTTCTTCGCCGAAAAATTGCAGGAGTTTTTGGAGGAGAATCCGTCGGTTTCGCGAAAAATTGTCGAGAAGGGTCTTCAAGCGGCACGCGCTCGTGAAGCAGCGCGTAAAGCACGCGAGCTGACTCGTCGTAAGAGCGCGCTTGAGGTTGGATCGCTGCCAGGTAAGCTGGCGGATTGTTCGTCTAAGGATGCTTCGATCAGTGAATTATACATCGTAGAGGGAGACTCTGCGGGAGGATCCGCGAAGCAAGGGCGTGACCGGCATTTCCAAGCTATTTTGCCGCTTCGCGGTAAAATATTGAACGTAGAGAAGGCTCGTTTGGATCGCATTTTGGGCAATGCGGAAATCCGGGCGATCATTACGGCGCTTGGCACCGGTATAAGTGATGATTTTGATCTAGCCAAAGCTCGTTACCATAAAATCATTATCATGACAGATGCCGACGTCGACGGAGCTCATATTCGTACGCTGATGTTGACATTCTTCTACAGGTATATGCGCCAAATCATCGATGCGGGCTACATTTATATCGCACAGCCGCCGCTCTTCAAAGTCGAGCGTAACAAGGTGATTCGCTACGCACAAACCGAGAAGGAACGCGATCAGATTATCGCTGAGTTTGGCGAAGGCGTAAAGGTTAACGTTCAGCGCTATAAAGGACTGGGCGAGATGAATGCTACCCAACTTTGGGAGACGACGATGGATCCGGAAAGCCGTACGATGCTGCAAGTTACGATAGAAGATGCGATTGAAGCCGATGTCGTATTTGATACGCTCATGGGCGATAACGTAGAGCCGCGCCGTGAGTTTATTCAGAAGTATGCACGATATGTGACGAATCTGGATTTCTAGAAGACAGTTTAGAGAAGAAGCAGCCGCCCGCTATGGACGACTGCTTCTTTTTTTAAACCTGCCATATCCAACCGCATAGCGATATATTTTGTGAAAGACGCTCTGGTCCGGCAGCTTTCGGAAGATGAAGGGATCAGGAAATGTATTGACTTCAAGAATCCAAGGATGAAGTTTCGTATCAATGGCAATATCCACGCCAATTTCCTTTATGTTCGGATAGGCGGACTGCAGATTGTTCGCGATCGTGATGCTAAGCTTTCTTAGTCTATTTTTGAAGGAGGCCAGCTCGGAGGTTGTTGCATGATCGGTCATAAGACGCTCGAGCGCCATTGGAGTTCCGCCGCTGTGGTAGTTGGTTACGATTTTGGCCGGATGTGCCAAGCGTCCGATAATGCCGGTAGCCTCCCATTCATTGCTAAGATTCTTTTGAACCATTACGCGAATATCGAAGCGCCGCTTCTGGTGGTGAAGCAAATGAATTCCTTTTTGCACAATATACTTTCGGTTTTTCTTTTGCTTTACAAGGTTTTGATAAAGCTGTTCGAAGGTTGGGTAGAAACGAATCGCCGTATCTAGCTGGTAACGATAGCCGAGAGAAGGGACAGTTGTTCTTTCCACGCGAATAACGCCATTACCGAAGGTTCCGTTTATCGGTTTGACGTAGACCATTCCGTATTCTTCAAGCATAGATTGTACGTTGCTGCGGCTAAACAGCTTGGTAGAGGGCATATACTGGCGTAAATAATCTGATTTAAGCATAATATTTGTCTTTGCCCATTTACTCTTGACGCGTTGAATACGCAACGTAGTTTCTCCTCTCGTAGACCGTTTTCGTTTAGGTAGGGTTCCAAATGATCAGGAGACAGACTTTGGATTGAGTGATATAATGGAAGTTGGGTCTGTTTATTTTATGGAAGTATTTCGCATGTGGAAAGCGGCGATTCACCTATTTTTCATCACGTTTTGCAACAATTTCGAAGGAATTCCAAAAGCTTGGGCAAAGCAGGTTTATATGCCCGCTTTTTGAGAAAGTAATATAAGGTTATGTTGATTAAAGAGCAGCGATAGATGGCGTCAAGGAGGTAAATCATGGCGGAAGAACAACGTATATCAATAAAGGATCGGGATATCGGTACAGAAATGCGGGATTCCTTTATGGATTACGCAATGAGTATCATAGTAAGCCGTGCTCTTCCCGATGTTAGGGACGGACTTAAGCCGGTACATCGTCGAATTTTATATGCGATGTCAGAGCTTGGCATGTCGCCGGACAAGCCTCACAAGAAATCGGCGAGAATCGTAGGGGAAGTAATCGGTAAGTACCATCCGCACGGCGATTCGGCTGTGTATGAATCGATGGTTCGGATGGCGCAAGATTTCTCCATGCGTTATATGCTCGTTGATGGACATGGAAACTTCGGTTCGATTGATGGCGACTTTGCAGCTGCTATGCGTTATACGGAAGCTCGTCTTTCGAAAATTGCGATGGAGCTGCTTCGGGACATCAACAAGGAAACGATTGATTTCGCTCCGAACTATGACGGAGAGGAATCGGAGCCGGTTGTATTGCCGGCACGTTATCCGAATCTGCTCGTAAACGGCGTGACAGGAATCGCCGTCGGTATGGCTACAAATATTCCGCCGCATAATTTGAACGAAGTTATTGATGGCGTCCAAGCATTAATAAACAATCCAGATATCACGCCACTGGAGTTAATGGATTATATTAAAGGACCGGATTTCCCGACAGCTGCTTTCGTTATGGGGCGCCAAGGCATTCGTCAAGCCTATTTGACAGGCCGCGGATCGGTAACGATGCGTGCGCGTGCAACCATTGAGGAGAACGGAGGCAAAGCGCGCATTATCGTGCATGAGCTTCCTTACCAGGTCATTAAAGCTCGTCTGGTTGAGAAAATAGCCGAGCTTGTTCGCGAGAAGAAAATTGAAGGCATTACCGATTTGCGTGATGAGTCGGACCGTAACGGTATGCGTGTAGTTATAGAGCTTCGCCGCGATGTCAATCCGGGCGTCATTCTGAACAATTTATATAAGCATACGCAGTTGCAATCTAATTTTGGTATCAATATGCTTGCGCTTGTGAATGGTGAGCCCAAGACGCTGAATATACGCGATATGCTTTACCATTACTTGCAGCACCAAATCGAGGTTATTCGCCGTCGGACCGAGTTCGACCTTAAGAAGGCCGAAGCGCGTGCGCACATTTTGGAAGGCTTGCGAATCGCACTCGATCATCTGGACGAGGTTATCGCATTAATTCGCGGCTCCCAAACAGCCGATCAGGCCCGTGAAGGATTGATTAACAGGTTCTCGTTAACTCATGAACAGGCACAGGCGATTTTGGATATGCGTTTGCAGCGTCTGACCGGTCTGGAAAGAGACAAAATCGAAGCAGAATACGAAGAGCTTATGCGTAAAATTGCGGAATATAAAGCGATTCTAGCCGATGAGCAGCTTGTGCTCGATATCATCAGCACGGAGCTTGCAGAGGTGAAGGAGCGTTTCGGCGATGAGCGCCGTACGGAGCTTATGGCCAGCGATGAAGAAATTTTAGACGAGGATCTGATTCCTCGCGAGGATGTCATTATCTCCATTACCCATTCCGGCTACATTAAGCGTCTTCCGGTTACGACTTACCGCAGCCAGAAACGCGGCGGCAAGGGCGTAGTGGGAATGGGAACCAAGGATGATGATTTTGTCGAGCATCTCTTTGTTTCCAACACTCATCACTTTCTCTTGTTCTTTACGAACAAAGGAAAGGTATATAAACTCAAAGCTTATGAGATTCCGGATTTGAGCCGTACAGCTCGCGGAACACCGATCATTAATCTCATTCAAATTGAACAAGGCGAGACGATCAATGCCGTTATACCGGTGCAAGAGTTCGACTCGGAGCATTACCTGTTCTTTGCAACGAGACAAGGGGTTGTGAAGAAGACGCCGCTTGATGACTACGTCAACATCCGTAAAGTCGGATTGATCGCAATCTCGCTGCGCGAGGACGATGATTTAATCGGCGTGAAGCTAACGGACGGCAACCAAGAAATTATAATGGGAACCGCGCAAGGCATGTCGATTCGTTATTCTGAGCAGGATGTCCGTTCGATGGGGCGTTCGGCGACGGGCGTTAAGGGTATCCAGCTGGACGATGATGATTCGGTTATCGATATGGATGTTATTGTCCCGGACAAAGATATTCTAATCGTTACGTCGAGGGGTTACGGAAAGCGCACACCAGTAGCGGATTACCGTATTCAAAACCGTGGCGGCAAAGGAATTAAGACGCTAAACGTTACGGAAAAGAATGGTCCGATCGTATCGCTTAAGGTCGTGGAGAATGATGAGGATCTTATGATTATGACCGCTTCCGGTACGATGATCCGCACAAGCATGGAAGGCATTTCAACCATGGGCCGCAATACGCAAGGTGTAAGGCTTATCAATACGCGTGATGACGATACAGTAGCAACGGTTACTCGTGTAGCACGCAGCGAAGATAATGAGGCATTGGATGAGATAGATGAGCAAGATAGCGGTGAAACGCCATTAGAATAACGCTCGCAAGTCATATTTCGGGTACAGGGGGAGAGGACACACGTGGCAGCGGTAACGTTATCACAACTAAATCCAGGCGACAAAATCAGTGAAGATGTCCTCACTCCACTGGGAAGTATACTACTTCAAAAGGGGAAGGTCATTACCCCCAAAGAAATAGAAATATTGCAAGCATTCCTAGTCGCGAGCGTTGATATAGAAGGCGGCACATCCAATAAAGCGCGCGAAAATACAAATGAAGATGCCGTGCAGGTAACGAACGTATCGTTCGTTACCACTTCGCTTCATGAAGAGTATGACAAAATGGTTCAAGTATTGCGCAACGTATTTAACTCCTTCGTTGCGGGCTCAAGCTTACCAATTATGGATATTCGGAAGCAGCTCGAGAATACGCTCGAGAATATAAAAACCTATAACTTGTTGACCTTTATGCCCCGGCAATTTATGGAGAAGGACTATCTGCTTCATAATAGTATCGCGTCGGCACTAACTTCCTATCAAATTGCGCAGTGGACCGGATTCCCGCAAAAGGATTGGATGCAAATCGCATTCGCCGGCCTTTTGCACGATATAGGAAACGTACGTATCGACAAAGCGATTTTGTCGAAACCTAACGCATTATCGCCAGATGAGAAGGAAGAAATGAAGAAGCATACTGTCCTTGGATATCAATTGCTTAAAAATGTACCCGCACTGAATGAAGGGGTCAAGTTAGCCGCGCTGCAGCATCACGAGAAGGTAGATGGTACAGGATATCCCCTTGGCATCGACTCAACCAAAATACATCCTTATGCTAAAATTGTGGCGATAGCAGATATCTTTCATGCCATGACCTTGAACAAAGCCTATCGCAAAGCCGTTTCTCCATATTTGGTCTTGGAGCAAATTCAAAGCGATGCTTTCGGCAAGCTGGATCCTGCTTACGTTCGTACGTTCGTAGAGAAAGCAACCCAGTTCCATAATGGAACCGTAGTTAAGCTGAGCGATGAGCGTATCGGAGAAATCGTTTTTACGGACCGCACTCACCTAACCAGACCATGGGTAACCATTAATGGAACGATTATTAACCTGTCTATAGAAAGACATCTTCATATAAAAGAAGTATTGAGATAATCGAATCAATCAGCGGGTCCAATATACGTTGTATCGAGGCTAAGCCAGCTCCTGCATAGTATGGGTGCTCGCTGTTTTCTTGTTAATTTGATAGGATGACGTGTGAATTAAAAAAAGTACTTGCAATCGTATGGGCTAATGTGATATATTATCTAAGTCGCCGCTGAAACATACGGCTACACGAATGAAAAGATTGCTCTTTGAAAACTGAACAACGAGTGAAACTGCCCTTGCAATCCTAACGGATTGTGAGAAAAGCGATAAAAAAGTAATGAGCAAGTC
>NZ_JAKGAP010000036.1 GCF_021532375.1 Paenibacillus alkaliterrae | reverse complement strand
AAGCAAATTGTCCATGGTGGCCAGCGCACTGTCGGCCACGTAGGTTAAGCCGCTCCATTCCTCATCGGAGAGGACCGAACGCAGGCGAGTGATAAAGGCGTTTTTCCACGTTTTATCATCTAAATTCCCATCTTCCACTTTCCCGATGATGGGCAGGCGCTGGGGCGTTACCCCAAGGCCGATGACAATCTGTTTCAAGTCTGGGCGTCCATCCTTGTTGTAACCATAAGTGACATTCAAATCGTCTTGATTTACATAGTCGCCTTGAACGGAGAAGGAAGTGGTGTCACTATGTAGAACATCTAAAGGTAATCCTAGGTGGCGAAGAACGGTTAATGACAATTGGGAGTAGACTTTCCAGCTCTGGGCGTCATACAGGCGGTCAAGCGTGCGTCCCAGCGCATCATCATTCAAATCCTCTGCCTTGCGCCCAGGCCCAAGAAGGAGTTCAATATCTTGCTCTTGATAGAATTCAGATACACGGTACAAGGGCATGCGTGAACAAAGGATATTAATGATCATCGCTTTCACTTGCGTGCCGGGTGAAACCTTGCAGTACGACGGATTCCACTCTACTGCCGAATTAATGATCGACTCCAAGCCGATTTCATCACAAAGCGCAGCGATCAATTGACTTGGACCTGCGGCGATGGAGACCATAGCCTCTAATTGCACAAAAATTCCCCCGTTCACAAGCGTTTGCTTTACTTTTTCGCCGCGGGCGGGTAGAAATCCTACTGCTTTAGGTTGCTATAATGAATATTTTCCATTTTATTCATGCGGAAAGTCGGATACATATTTCTATCCTAGTCATTTAATAGACTCTACTTGTATTCCTGTCTCAGTATCTTTAATTTGGCGATATAGTTGAATCTTCATTTTAGTTTTTTTCGCTTCCATTATAAGTGAATAAGGTTCAACATCAGAAATCCAAGTAATTGTCCAGCCTTTTGTATTAGAACTATTATCGAACCAATCAATTGCTTCTTTATAAGATAATGGAACAAGATAACATTTAGTGGTGTCAGTCGGATAAACCATGCATGCTGTTTCGGATATCTCTTTCATTGGTGGTAAGGGAATTTCCTGAGCGCTATTGCAACCAACTATTACTAACAAAATTGAAAAGATCAATAAGAATCTCCTCATAATTAATTCTCCTATCCTTTCTTCAAATGAATCGCACACATCTTCCGATCGATCGGTCTTAATACAAACTTTGTTTTGTACATATAAAACGAAATTGTTTTGATTAATGTTTCGTTACTACTTAGCTCTCCCTGCTCCGAGGGAGAGCTAAGTAGTAACATTTTCTCACGATATTTTTTGCAGTAACAAAACGCTACTTGCAATAATCATAGAAGTCAACCTTTAGCACATCACAAATCTTCTGACTCAATAATTAAAAAACTGGACACCCATGTTATGTGTGTCCAGTTAAGCCAACTTTGATTATTATTATCCAGCATACTTTGAGTTTTTCTTCTGCAATGACAGCAATTTCCGTATTTTCTGTCCAGATCATTTTGCGAAATTCCAAAGGGATTTGACAACCGACTCTCTAAATATTACATGTTCTGTCCTTTATCCTAAAATATTTGACAATACTCCAATACAAATGCGGTTTACAAGTTCATTCTGATCCCAGGAAATTTGATGCTATCCCAAAATATTTGACAACTTACATTTACTTATCGCTAATTGCTGCTTATCTCAATTAATTACATTTACTATATCCGCAATGACTGCATTGCTTGCAGCCCTCGATATTGATTAAAGTGGCCGAGCCGCAGGATGGGCATAAATCCCTTGAGGTAATTTCAGCATGATGCTGCGCTTCACCGCTCCCATTTGAATCCACAATTTCTTCACCAAATGTTGCATCTCCTGACAAATCAGACTCATCCCCCGCCGCTTGCTCTGCTTGCTGTTCAATATGCATCTCCAGTGACTTTGCAACCGCATCAGCAATTGACTCTACCCTGTTGACGCCAAATCCGATCGCGCCCGAACCGCCGATTCCCTTCAAATGTTTGATCAATAGCTTCACTTTATTCCCGTGATCACCATAGCGAAGGAACAACGAGCACACGCGCCCTAACGCTTCAGCCATGGCGAACACATCGGAGCCCGCTTTTCCGACATTCAGAAATATCTCGCCAGGGATGCCATTTAGATCATTGATTGTTATATAGGCCATTCCGAAAGGCGTATTTACTTTATAAGTCGCTCCGCGAAGCACCTGCGGCCTGCGTTTATATTGCCTGTCAACGATCTGTTCACCCTGGTCTGTTGGAACGGCAGCTTCGACCAAACCCGCATCAAATAATTCGTCGTGATCTACTGCAGGCGACTTGGCTGATTCGGGGTCCAACGTAGCCTGCTCTGCGGATTCGTTTTTCACTTCCACCGGCTCCTCATTTTTCGTCGAAAGCACCTGCACATCGCGGCTGCCGTCTCGGTAAATCGTAACGCCTTTGCAGCCAAGCTCGAATGCCAGCTCATAAAGCCGCTTTGTTTCCTCCACTGTGAAATCCGCAGGAGCATTAGCCGTCTTCGAGATCGAACTGTCGACCCAACGCTGAATAGCGGCCTGCACACGAATATGCTCCTCTGCGGACAAGCTCATGGCTGTGACAAAATAGTCCGGCAGCTCCTCGCCGGGATGAGCATCTTTCCACGCCTGCGCAATTGGCACATACTGTTTATCGAAGCCGAGCCGGCTTTGACGGAAATATTCGAATGCGAAATACGGCTCAATGCCGGTGGATGTGCCAACCATCGTCCCTGTACTCCCGGTTGGTGCTTGTGTGATGACCGTAACGTTTCGTATTCCATTTTTTTTGACTGCCTCTCCAATCTGGGGAAACGCGCCGATCAAATGCTGCATGAAGCCGCTTTGTACATACTTTTCGGCATCAAACGCTTGAAATGAGCCCTTCTCGGCAGCAATCTCACTGGATGCCAAATACGATTCGCGAGCCATAAACCTATACAGCTCATCTAGAAACGTTAACGATTCTGCGCTTCCATAGCGAATACCCAGCTTGATCATAAGCTCCGCCAGCCCCATCGTTCCAAGACCGATCCTCCGCTCCAGCTTCTGGTTCCGTTCATTTTCCTCAAAATGATAAGGCGTTTTGTCGATAACGTTATCCAGGAATCGAACCGACCATCGCGTCACCTTCGCCAGCTCATCCCATGCGACATCATGTTTTTCCTCATCGTAAAACTTAGATAAATTAACCGCGGACAGGTTACAAACTCCCCAGCCGGGCAGGCCCTGTTCTCCGCAATTATGAGCTACAAAACCATTTGCAATTAATGAATTTGTGATTGGTTCAGTAATATCATAAACTTCAACTATGTCCCCCTCGGAAACTGAAACCACTTTCGAAACAAATTTCTCATTTTTACGTGATTTCCTCGAGATTCGCTCAAGAGCATCTTGTTTTCTTATGATATATTTAAAACCTATTTCCTCTTTAAATACAACGATATTATTACCGGAAATAATCAATTCAAAGAATGGTTTTCCTACATAAATTCGTTGATCTCCAGTTTTTGTTGTGTATTCAAAATGTTTCTGCTGTTTTTTGTTTCGACTGTAAATGTGTCCATGGATACCAAAATTCAACAGCAACATTTGAACATCTTGTAACAATAATTTTGAACTAGATGTTAATCTAACTGTACGATGCATTTCGTCTTTATCATACACAGTACCATCTGCACTAAATAATGCTTGCAGATAAGCAACAACCGTCTCTCTTGAAGCAGTAAATATACAACTTGGGACTTGTTTTTCTCCAGCAGGAACCGCTTTTATGCCTAAATCAATCAATTTTTCCCTAAATGCTTTACGCCACCAATAAAGTTGACATGTGCCATTATCCCTTTGAAATCGTTTTGCCGCGACTCCACTAAATTTTTCCCCAGCTTCAATCATGTGTGAGATGATTTCTTTATCTTCTTGACCAAATACCATTCCAATATCCCCACGTTTTGAAAGCCAACCATCTCCTGTCATCCACCCTAAAAACATGCCCCATTGTTCACCAAGTTGATCATTTTTTGAAAATCCGCCTTTTCCAGATTGAATATATACAAGATCATTAGGTGTTAGATGTTGCGCTTCTTTCCAACCAGTAGACGTATATATACGATGCTCAGGCGTCACTTTAATTTCCATTCCATTTGCTAAAGAAACCTTAAAGGTTAATCTTTTACCTGTAGGAAAAACTCTTGCTGAACGTATACTGGTACCCACACTTTCGTAACTTCTTCCCCCCACTGCCTTAGCCTGCTGAATCAGACGATTATCTGTAACCATTTCAAATGCGTTATTCTCTACCTGTTTATATAATTCACTGATCCGTTGTAATCCAAATTCAGTAGCTATGCGAGTATCCGCATGAAAGCACGGATTCGTACTAATAATCGGATTAAAATACCAGCTGTTCGACATTTGGTTGTAGTATTCCATGAACACGACGCCGGGCTCGGCGGATTTCCAAGCCGAATCGATAATCGTGTGCCAGACGTCCCGCGCCTTTACCGTATTGTAATGGATGATCTTTTTACCGAGACGGCGCCATTCCTCTATATCCCCATTCCATAACTCGTTATAGTCCTCTTCCTTTGTATCCGGAAATACAAGCTCCCAATCAAGGTCATCCTTTACGGCCTTCATGAAGGCGTTACTCACACAAACGGACAAGTTGGCATTTGTCACTTGCCCCATCGTTTGTTTGACGGTGATGAATTCAAGTACGTCGGGATGCCAGTCGTTTATCATAATCATTAGAGCGCCTCTTCGACTTCCGCCTTGCTCAATCAACCCCGTCGTATAGCTGAACAGCCCTCCCCACGACACCGCACCGCTCGAAGAACCGTTCACGCCGGCCACGATCGCGCGCCGCGGTCTCAGTGAAGACAGGTTCATGCCGACGCCGCCGCCCCGTGCCATAATTTCGGTCATTTCCATCAGCGTCTGCATGATGCCGCCCCTGCTGTCCTTAGGAGACGGAACCACATAGCAATTAAACAGCGTCAGCTCCTCGCTCGCTCCCGCTCCAGCCGCTATCCGCCCGCCGGGCACAAGCTTCCAATCGTCCAAAATATAATTAAAATTCCGCTCCCATTCCCGCTGTTTCTCTGCGCCCTTCTCCACCGAGGCCATCGCCGAGGCCAGTCGGTTCCACATTTCCTTCGGCGTCTTCTCGAGCGTAAGCGTAAGCTTCTCCACGCTGGACTCTACTAAATCCCCGCTTCGCAGCCTCACCGTAGCCTTATCCCCCGAACGCGCGACCACTTCCCCGACTTCCTTCGCCGGAAACTTCGGATCGTCTTTCGTCAGAACGAGTACGACGTCTCCGACCTTTGTTTCGTTCGTGTCTGCATTTTTCCAAGCGTACCGATCCAAAAAGATTTTTTCGCTTAGTCCCTCAAGCCGTCTTCCACCCGTCATCTCCATCGCATCCCATTCCTCCCCATACTTTCCGCGCCTCAAGCATATCCAGCATATTGGTTGATTAAATCACGATATATTGTGTCATTAACCATTATACTATACAACATATTGATGTTCACCCTTGAAAATGGCTGAGCTTACCATCCAGCTCCGCGAATGCTCTCTCTCACCCTTTCTTGCTTATCCTTTCTCTTTTTTTAGCTGATTCTTATTATTATTGGATGAAAGGGCAATACTAATTATAACTTATCCTTTTACCGCGGAAGGAGCTGCACTTGATGTCATATTCTACAACACCGCAGGCTGCCTCGGCCGAGACCGGACCTGCTACCGCTACACGCAAGCTGCATCCGCTCGTTGAATTGCATTGCGATCGAACATGGTTCGAGGAGCTGCAAAATCGGTTGGCCCGAGGCGGTCCGTGGGATGATTGGACGTTATATCAACTCACTATGGAAGCAGAGCAAGCGAAACGAATTGAAAGCTTCGATCAATTGCTATGCTTGCGTTCCTTGCCTTCGTTCGAGCCGATGGCCCATCAGATCAGTACGGCGCGCAAGGTCGTGCATGAAATGGGCGGCCGGGCCATTCTCGCGGATGAGGTCGGTCTTGGCAAAACGATAGAGGCCGGACTTGTCCTCAAGGAATACATTGTCCGCGGATTGGCCAAACGCATATTGATTCTCGTGCCCGCCTCGCTGGTGCTCCAGTGGGTGAGAGAGCTTAATCAGAAGTTTGGCATTTCCGCCGTTGCCCAGAAGAAGGAGCACACCTGGGGCTATGACGTCGTCGTCGCCTCCATCGACACCGCGAAACGCGAGCCTCATCGCGAGATTGTTCTTGGCACCGATTACGACCTGATCATTATCGACGAGGCGCATAAGCTGAAGAACAAAAAAACGACGAATTACCAGTTCGCTAATCTATTGCGCAAAAAATATTGTTTGCTTCTCACGGCAACGCCTATTCAAAATGATCTCGATGAGCTTTACAATCTCATTACTTTGCTGAAGCCCGGCCAGCTTGGCGGACAAAGCGAATTCGCTGCCAATTTTGTTGTCGATAAGCGGCTTCCGAAAAATGAGGATCAGCTGCAGGAAGCTCTCTCGACCATCATGATCCGCAATCGCCGCGGAGACGGCGGCATCCATTTTACGAAACGGTTCGTGAAGAACATTCCGCTTCTATTATCGGAAGAAGAGAAAGCGCTGTACGATGCGGTCACCGGCTTCGTAAGAGAACGTTATGACGAAAGCGGCGGAGACATGTCGAGCATGCTCTCCCTCGTCACGCTGCAGCGCGAGGTTTGCAGCAGTCGCGATGCCGTATTTTTAACACTGGTCAATCTGTTCAAGAAGACAGCCGAGGACTCCCCGCTGCGGCCGAAAATATGGGAGCTTGTCGAGAAAATTCGTAACATTAAGGCAAACACGAAGGCCGAGAAGGCGATGGAGCTTGTTAAGGAATTTAATGATAAGGTGATTATTTTCACCGAGTACCGGGCCACGCAGGAATATTTGCTGCAATTTTTCAGGGCGCAGAATATGATTGCCGTTCCTTATCGGGGCGGCATGAACCGCGGCAAGAAGGACTGGATGATGGATTTGTTCCGCGGCCGGGCACAGGTGCTTATTGCGACGGAGGCAGGCGGCGAAGGCATCAATCTGCAATTTTGCCACCACATGATCAACTTTGACTTACCTTGGAATCCGATGCGCGTTGAACAGCGGATCGGTCGTGTTCACCGTCTCGGGCAGAAGGAGGATGTGAAAATTTACAACCTTTGCACGCTCGGAACGATCGAGGAGCATATCGTGAATTTGCTGCATGAGAAAATCAACCTATTCGAGCTGGTCATCGGCGAGCTTGACCATATTTTGGAGCGATTCGAGAAAGGCGACGGCTCGTTGGAGCAGAAGCTGGCAAAGGTACTGCTGGAAGCAGGAAACGATACGGCTTTGAAAGAGCAGCTGAATCAGCTGGGCTCCTCGCTTAGCCGAATTCGCGATGAGGTGAAAACCGTACAAGTTCCTTACGCTCCAGCCCCCGATCTGCTCGTTCAGCTGGATTCGCTTGGAGAAAGCGTGGAGGTGAGACCTTGAATGAGAAGCAGGTTCACAAATTCGTAAATCGTTACTTGGAAGCGACGGAATGCTCGATTTTGGAAAAATCGCCCGCTCATTTCACCGTCAAGCTTTCGCCGCATGCCGATCGCGAGCTTACGAACCGCCCCTATTATTGGAGCTTCGTTGACCGCGTTAACGCCGAGCCTGAGACCATGACGTTCTTGTTCGTAACGGATAAGGAAAAATATGATGCTGCGGAAGAAGCTAAAACAAATGCTGCAGCAGTTGACGCTTCCGTATCGGAACAGGATGCGGCAGCCAATGCCGCGCTGGGCCGCTCCCTTGGATTCATCCACGGAAGCCTTGCCGCGCCCGCACGCGTACCCCGTGAGGATTTATATTATGGCGCCCGCAAGCTGGACCAGCTATTCGACGCTGCCAAAGCAAAGGGCAGCTTCGTATATCTCTTTCAGGAGCCGGCAAAGCGCAGCGGCAATCCGTTTAACTCCTCACCCTACACCGCCTGGCTTGGGGTGAATATGAGAGTCGAATTTGCTTGCGACCGCAAGCGCGAGGAAATTCACTGCTTTGGCGTATCGCTCGCAACGGGGCAGTGCGTGGAGCAGTTTTACGATCGTTTATTGGCGCATAAGCTCACCCCGCGGCTGCCGGCCAATATTCATATAACGAAGAACGGAATTTCTTTTAATAAAGCGCTCGGCCTTGTAGAACAAGCGCTTGAGCGCAAGCTTCGCAGCTATGACTACGGCTGGGCCGAGAATGCTTCGACAAGATTAGAGGAAGAGCTTGCGCGTATAAGCGGCTATTACGAGCCGCTCCTCCACAATGCTCTTGCAGAAAATAAGCCGGCGATCGAGGAGCAATTCACTCAGCGGCAGTCTGAAATACGCTGGCAATATGAGCCTCGGGTAACGATGTCCGCCATTAACTGCGGAATCTTTCACCTTGAAGGCATCGACTGACGTTGTTTAGACGATATCCGCATCGTTACGCCAAAAAAAGGCGGTTCTCGGACCGCCCCTGCCCGACATGATGCAACAGTCTTCTTATAGCTTGTCCATTACAATGATAGTGAGGTGATCAATTATGCGAAAACCATTCATAAAGCTGACGGCAGCTTGCGTATTAACCGCTCTTGTCATTTATTCCGGCGGTTTGCAGCAGCAAGCTGCGACAGCGGCTGCAAATGCGGCGGAAAAACCGACAGCAGCCTATCAGCCCGTGGAGCAGCAGGCTAAGCTGTTCGTGGACGAGCTTGCCGAACAACCGGATTTTAATAGTTGGAAGCAAGCTTCCCTTCATGTTTCCCCCATCGGACCAGGTACACATAGCTGGCTTGTGCTTGTTAAGCAAACAAATGAAACCGTTGGTTATTTAGTCATTCATGCAGTTGAGAAAGGCGGTTACCAGTTAGGCGAATACGGGATAAGCAGTCATCCGCTGTTCGATGAACAGACGCTCACACGCTCTGTAAGGCAGCTTGAGCTCCTGAAGCCTGCCTCGGACATCGAACCGTTATACGTACACCCGCTGCTCGCCGCGTGGAAAGTGACTGCCGAGCAGGATACTTATTATACCGATGCTGCGAGCGGAGAGCTATTGCCCGTACAAACGAATGATTGGGCTGCCGCCTCTTCATCAAAGCTCATGGAAGCGGGCCGGAAGCAAGCACCGGCCTCCGCTAAGCTGCTAAAGCATGTTTCCTTGCCCTCATTCAATCCGTACGGGCTGATGCCCTGGTTAACGAAAACGCCAATCCAGCTGAGCACAAGCTCCTACTGGGGCCTATTCGCGAAGCTGAACAACAAAGAACAGCTGCGCTATACCGCAGAGCTGTTCGAAGGTCAAATGATGTATGTCTGGTCGGTCGTAGGTTACAACAAATGGAATAGCGGACATCTTTATATCGCTCTTGAAGCAGGTGAGGATGGCACGGATCGCCGCTATGTCCCGCTTTTATTGCTGCTTGAGCTCGGACACTTTTACCGTTGACGCCCCATCAGTCCCCGCCACCATAAAATAATACTCATTGGTCCATAGCCGAACCATCGCGTCAGCCAAGGCTCTCTACGAGCTTTGGCTGACGTTTTTGTTTGTTTACGTTCTGCTCTTGGTGTCTCCATATAAGCCACAAACTGCTCCGTCACGTATTTCACGTATTCATCGCCGCCTTTAGCCATACCTCTCACCTGCCCCATTATGATGTTGCTATAAGTTTGCCCGGCAGGACGCGAACATAAACATGTATGAGTTTTCCTTCAAACAGCCACGCTAACCGTATGTCAAAAAGGAACTGGAGGACCCTGCGATATGCTTCGTAAAATCATATTGGCAATGATCGCGTTATGGCTTGTCAACACAAGCAGCTCCTATGCTAATGTATGGCCCTTGCTTCCGGTTAATACGGATCAAGATTGGGCGCTTCCGTCTACCGTTGTCATCATCGACGTCGGGCATGGCGGAATCGATGGCGGGGCATCTGCAGCCGATATTCTCGAGAAAGATATTAATCTGGCCGTTGCAAGGAAGCTGTATCTGCTGCTTCGCAGTCAAGGCATCCCCGCCGTTATGAACCGTACAGGCGACTACGCGCTAAGTGAAGACAATCGCTGGCATATTACGCGCTCCAGACATCGCAAGGATCTGTCCCAGCGCCGGCAGCTAACTGAAGAAATCGAAAGCGAGCTGCTCGTCAGCCTGCATGTGAATTGGTCTAAAAAAGGCTCCCGGCGCGGTCCGCTCGTCCTTCATCAAAAGCGGGGCGAGAGTGCTCTGCTTGCATTTTGCATACAAGATGCGCTGAATCGACAACAAAATACGGCTTTCCTGCCGAGGGAAGGAAAGCCGTATTTTTTGTTAAAACAGGTCAAGCAGCCTGCCGTTATCATCGAAATGGGCTATATTAGCAGCGACAATGACCGCAGCATGCTAACCGATCCCCGCAGACAGCAGGACGTGGCAGCTGCTATTGCTTCAGGAATTAGGCAATATAGGTGGGTCGTTCATTGATCCTTGGATAAGCTCCCTTAGCTTGACGAATTGTACGCTCTGCTGCATAACCGGTATGGACTGCTGAAGGACAGAAGCCGTTTTCTTCCCCGGAGGTCCAACATGTCCGATCGTAATGCAGCTGGCGTGTGATTGCAAAAGCTTGCGAAGCACGCCGATCTGCTTAGAAATATGCTGAACAGTATAAATATCGTCAAGGAATACGTCATTAGACACGATCGGAACCTGAAGCTCAGCCGCAATTTTCGGCACAACTGTCTTATAGGTCGTGCGGCTGTCGAGAAAAAACAGCCCCCGCTCCTTGCAAACGCCCAGCACGATGCGCATCATTCTCTCGTCTGCGGTCACTTTCGAGCCCATATGGTTGTTCATGCCGATTGCATGAGGAACATCATCAATCGCATCCTCTACGCGCTTTCGAATTTCCGAGTCGCTTAAATCCGTCGTTAACGCGCCGGGTCCCAGCCATCTTTTCAATCCCTTATTGGGCTCCATCGGCATGTGGACGATGACGTCATGCCCTAACCTATGCGCCTCTTCCGCATCCTGCTTCGTTGTCGGCATGAACGGCATAATGGCCGCCGTAAATTTAACCGACAGCTTCATCATCTCCGTCGTGCCATCCATTCCGTTGCCAAAATCATCGATGACAATGGCGAGCGTACGCTGCTCCTGCTTCTTTTCGTTCACTGCCGGTTTTTGGCTTGGCATTTGGGCATATACAATCCTATTGCTGGATGGTGTCCCTGTCGCCAAAGCAACCGATAGGAATACAGCAATCGCAATCGCCTTCATTAGAAGCCGCTTCCATTGAAGACCTCCCCTCATTCTGTATCTATCATTAAAAAGATTATGTTGACTGCTCATCCCTTCACGCCCCTAACCTATTTACATTCATTGTTTGTGAATAGGGCATAAAATATGCTTCGTTGATCAACGTGCAGCAAGTTTGCAATGAAAGGGATTCAAAACTTGAATCGCAATATTGACTTTTTATTCGGAAACGTGCTACTATAAAGAACGTAATTGCAAAATGCGGTCGTGGCGGAATTGGCAGACGCGCTAGATTCAGGTTCTAGTGGTGTAACAGCCGTGGAGGTTCGAGTCCTCTCGACCGCACCATACATACAATTGACGCGAAATTTCAGCGCTTGCTGGCTTCAGATTGAAGTGTATATCGACGATGTGTCTAGTGTGGTTAACCTGGACACACAAAAATTCTCCTCGTGGCTTAATCACGAAGGAGGATTTTTTGTATTACGGCGAGAAAAACTATTAAAGCAACCACCACTCACCCAAATTAGTCTAGAAAATAGATCTAATCCGGCCAAACTAACCCATTCTGCAAACATAGATCTATTTTATCAACATGCTTGCAGCCAATTATTTTCAGCCTTCAATTACATTTTACAGCTTGCTCATAACATCATCCGTAATCTGAGCCAGCTTAATATGAGACAACTTCAGCTCCATGGCCTTCTGGGCTTCGTTAAAGGCGGACTCGATCGAGGATTGGATATGGCGGCCAACCGGACATTCTGGATTTGGCTTCTCGTGGATTGCGAACAGCTCATCCTGACCATTATTATGAACGGCACAATAAATATCATATAGCGTGATTTCACTTGCCGACCTTGTCATGACGGCTCCTGCAACGCCCGCACTGGTCGCGACAAGCCCCGCTTTGTTCAGCATGCCGATAATTCTGCGAATGACGACCGGATTCGTATTGACGCTGCCAGCGATATAATCCGATGTGAGCCGCGCACTCTTATTCGTGTCCAATAGGGTCAAAATATGAACCGCTACGGCAAACCTATTGCTGGTCATCGTAATCACCACCTGTCCTTAACTCGTTATTGCCTTTCATGTAAGTATTATAGTTACATGCATTTCCGATTGTCAAACAATTAAGAGTTGACTGATCCGCCATTTCCATGATAAGATATTCTCTGTTGTCACGCAAAATGCGGTCGTGGCGGAATTGGCAGACGCGCTAGATTCAGGTTCTAGTGGTGTAACAGCCGTGGAGGTTCGAGTCCTCTCGACCGCACCATAACTTTCATTAGCCCCAGCTCGCGAGCTGGGGCTTTTGTTCTTTTATCTGGACACATATCGACACAATTCCAAGCCCCCTGTTATGAGAAAGAGCCTTCGTCTCCATACCGAGACAATAGCTCTTTTTTTCGCTATGAAGCTTAGTCAACATTTCATATCGATCACTCTTCCAATAGGTTTGGACGTTCCTCGGAAGCCGGTGCGTACGCATATGCACGGCTTAGCTTAACGACTCGTCGATTCGGACGCCTGATGACGACCGTGGACTCATCCCAAGCGACTACGATTCCGAGCACATCGTTGATTTCCATTCCGTCCCTTACGACTCTTACTTTCTCGCCGCTTATGCGGTATTGATCCAATTGTTCTTCACTAACCACAGTCTTCCCTCCCGCCTCTGCCGCATCCCTTACAGCTATTGAAAAACCTCAATGCTTGCTCGCGCAATGCATTGAGGTCACGTTCATACGTCACAACCGCTTATTCTATCTTTTAACCTGCATGCTCTTTCGCGTCGTTGGTTTCATACCACTCATCCAATACCCGCGAAGACATGACGCGTTTACCGATATATTCGCCTTGGCGGTCCGTAAACTGATCCCGCCATTCAATAGACAACTCATCGCACAGCTTAACGATCGTCAGCAGCTCAGACCAAGCTACATAGCGTTTGTACCAAAAAAACTGCGGATGCTCGATCATATAAGGATACAAATCATCAAATTCCGTATGTTTGCAATCTAATGCGCGTTCGAAGTGTACCTTCGCGTCACCTAACTTCGCATACAAAAACTCAGCGGACATTTTCCCCATAGCTTGTGCCTCCCCTCGATCACTTCTGTATCATTATAAGCGATAATTCCGGATGGGAAAAGACTATTTCTACTGGAACATCTTACTCAAACTTGATTTCGCCGTTATCGAGCGACGAAATGCGTACGAGCGGTTCCACCCGAATGCCTTGCTCCCTAAGCGTTCTTCCCCCTGCTTGGAACGACTTCTCGACTACGATTCCGAAGCCGGCAAGCTCTGCTCCCGAGCGTTGAATGATTTTGATAAGACCGCGCGCGGCATCTCCGTTCGCGATAATATCGTCAATAAACAGTACCCGATCCTCTTCGGTTAGAAACTGCTTGGATACCATAATGTCGGTAACCATACCTTTTGTAAAAGACGGCACTCTCTCGCAATAGGCGTCTGGATCGGCAATGAGCGTCTTCTTGCGGCGGGCGAAAACGAGAGGCACTCCAAGCACGCAGGCCGTTGCGAAAGCTGCGGGAATGCCCGAAGACTCGACCGTAATGACCTTCGTAATTTTCTCTTCCGCGAAGCGTCTTGCAAACTCTTGTCCCATTTCCATCGTCAATGCAGGGTCGACCTGGTGGTTAAGCAAAGCATCTATTCGCAGCACGTCACTCGACAAAACCGATGCTTCCGCCAAAATGCGTTGTTTTAAGCTTTCCATCTTTCATGACCTCCACCAAAATCCTTTTCGTTAACGTACCATAGGTCAGGCAAAAAGTGCAACCTTATTGAAGCGGTCAAATGGCTTCGATTCAAAAATTAAGCATTCAATTAGAAAAATTTTCAAATCTACGGAAAAGAGGAGCAACTTTTCCCTTATTTTGTACGTCTACTTATAGTAAGATTAAAATATGATGTCCTATCGTTTTCATACATACTTGATGAGAGGAGTGCGGAGGATGAACTTAACCGGAAAAGAAGCGTCAAAGACTGCCCTGCTGGCCGCTGCTTCTGCTCTTGTTATCCTGGCGGCCGGTTGTCAAAGCGCCGCTACGACTCCGGAGGATCCGCTGACAAGCAGCTTAGGCGCTGGCCATAATCAAACCGACAACGAGCCTGATAGTCCACAGAAGACGTATTCGGAACAAAATGACGACGAGCGCGCTACCGAGGAGCCCCATACGAATCGCGCGGATACAACAAGCGATACAAGCGCCGAAACCTCCACTCTGAATAAGCCGGAGGATACCAAGGCTACCGTAGAAACGGAAAGCGAGAAATCGTCATGGAGCTCCTCCGATCCAAAGCTGCATGAAATCGCAATCGGTGATGCCGTTTCGAAGGTCAGCAAGCTGTTTGGCAAGGAAATCGACAGCTACACGCTGGAAGAAGAGACTGGCGCGATCCAAGTGCTCGAATATGATGGCTTCGCAATCGGAATCAATGGCGGCAAAACCGTACAATTCGTGGAAGTGTACGGCGAACACGTCTCCTCGGGCCTAAGCGGCCTTCGAATTGGAGACAAGCCTGAAGCCGCTCTCCGGCTGCTGGGCAAGCCGCATAAGCAAACGACTTATTTGCTCACCTATGAAGCGGAGAATGCATTGCTCAAGCTGGATTTGGATCCCGCGCATAACACGATCGTCTCCATTAAGCTGCTCTCGCTCAGCTAACCAACACGATCGTTTTCGATCTTGCCCAAATGAGGCGGGACTCATGCTCGGCAAGTATAGCCGCCGCTTACGAATAGCCGAAGCTGGCTCCGGAAACCATTCCGGCGCCAGCTCTCGGCTTTTTTTTCGTTTAATGAACTGTCGCAAGAAATGTCGTCGATCTTATTTAATCTTTTGAAAAAAGTCATGCCTGTCCTCCGTTGGACATACCTTCTAAGTATATAAGGTTCTTTGAACGGGGGAAGGTAGAAAATGTGGAAGCGTACAGGCACGGTGCTGCAAATTGCAGCAACCTATATAGGCACGGTTGTAGGAGCCGGCTTCGCCACCGGGCAAGAAATATTGCAGTTTTTCACCCGATTCGGCTACTTGGGCACAATTACGATAGCATTGTCTACCGTTTTGTTCATATGGCTCGGTACAAAAATGATGCTAATCGCCAGCGAAATCCGCGCCAAATCCTACGAGGACTTAAACAAGGCACTCTTTGGCGAAATATACGGTCGCTGGATCAGCCACTTCATGCTGGTCATCCTGCTCGGTGTAACGGCGGTCATGCTTGCCGGAGCAGGCACTATTTTTTATGAGCACTGGAATATTTCCTATCAATCCGGTCTGCTTATTACGGTCACGGCCTGCTACTTCCTGCTGCGCAAAGGGATGAAAGCGATCCTGACGGTAAACGCGATCGTCGTCCCGATCATGCTGCTGTTTACCGTGCTCATTATTATCGATACGTTCCAGACGCCCGGCGCCGGTAGATTCATGACGCTGTCAAGCGATCATTCAATCTTTGCCGCATGGGCATCGCCTTTTCTGTATACCGCCTTTAACCTGTCGATGTCGCAGGCCGTGCTCGTCCCGCTGGGAGCCGAAGTCCGGGACCGGAAGACAATTATTGCCGGCTCTTGGGTCGGCGGAATCGGAATCGGCTTTATGCTTTTGGCCGGACATATCGCTTTATCCGTTTATATGCCCGGTATCCAGCAATACGCCATTCCGATGGGCGGCATTGCAGGACAGCTAGGGCACAGCGTTCAGTTTATTTATATCTTTATCATTTTCGCGGAAATCTTCACGACTCTTATCGCCGATATTTACGGCCTTACGCTTCAGCTCCATGAGCGATTGAAATGGTCCCGCAGCCTGATCGTACTGCTCATTCTGGCCATATGCTACGTCACCAGCCAGATCGGCTTCGGGATGCTTCTTTCAATGCTCTATCCGTTGTTCGGGCTTATCAGCTTCGGCTGGCTTATTCTTATCATCCGCAAGAAAGTTTTGACGAATTGAGGAGGATCACGGTTAGGCCAGGCTTAAATACTGATGAGGGCTGCGCTCCCGCAATGCTCAAGCATTGCATCCCGAATATGCTCGTGACAGGTCATTACGATCAATTGCCTGTCATTCGAAAGCTCTGCCGCCAGCCTGGCAACCGCATGGAGACGCCCGCGGTCGAAGTTAACGAAAACGTCGTCCAGCATAAACGGCAGCTTCACCGAATGCGCGGCTTCCTCGGCCAAGGCGAACCGCATCGCCAAATACACTTGCTCAGCCGTTCCCCGGCTCAGCATACTGCTGTCAACCAAACGCCGGTCTGACGATTCCAGCCGAATGCCCGTTTCCCCCGGCGTCGCGAGCACGCGAATATATTTGCCGTCCGTAAGCTTCGAAACATAAAGGGAAGTCTTGCGCAGCACGACAGGCTGACGCTCTTCCTCGTAAATTCGTTTAGTTTTTCGGATTAACGCCGCGCTGATCGACAGAACCGCATAACGTTCCATATCCGCTTCCAGCTGCGCTATGGTCATGGCCTTCTGAGCGAGCAGTTGCTGCTGCTCCTCCTCCTGAAACAAATGCTCCACCGATTGCCTTAACCTGCCCCGTTGCTCCAACTGCTCCCGCTTTTGCTTCTCCAGCTGCTCGTACGCAGCTTGCGCGGCGGCTTGCAAAGCTTGAAGCTGCTCCTCATCACTCGCCGCATACAGCTCCTCAAGCTCGGCAATCCGGCTTTCCGGCATGCCTGCCGTTATTTCCACCTCCAGCTTTGACAGCTCCAGCTCGAGTAAAGCCGCTTGCTGACGATGCCCAAGCGCCGACTCATAGCCCTGCTCATTATCGATGCCCGCCGCTTCCAGCTGCGCGGCTATCGCTGCCTGCAGCTCTTGCATTCTCGCCTCGACAGAGTTCAAGGAGAGAAGCAGCTCGGCTCGGCGCTCTTCTATGCCGCGCGCTTCCCGCTCGGCTGCTGCGTGCCGGCGCGACTCGGCATGCAGCAGCCGCAGGGCGAGCACCGGGTCGGCTGCGAGTTGGCGCTCTGCTTCCTCGAATCCCTCGCACAATGCGGCCGCTTGCGCAGCGAAAGCGGCCACATGGTCCCGGGCAGCGGCTTGCTTGGCCGCCAGCCGGTCGTATTGGTGCAGCCGCTGCAGCGCTTGCCCGGCAAGCTCGAACGCTTCGAGCGCAGCTGACGGCGACATCTCCGCCGGCAGCGAGCGTGCTGCAAGCCAGCCGGCCCATTGCCCGGCGGCGGCTTGCTTGATTTGCGCAGCGGCTGCAGCGGCCTCGCTGCGCTCCGCAGCAAACGCGCGCAGCCTGCTTAGGCGGCGGGCGAGCTCGCTGCGCTGGACTTGAAGGCGCTCGCTGATCTGCAGCGCCTCGATCCGGCCTTCCACGGCAGCGCGCAGCTGCGAACGCGCTTGCTCGGCGGCAAGCAGGTGCTCAGCCGAGCTATGATGCTTTGCGGCAAGCAGCGCCGCCGCTGCCTCAGCCGGCTCACGCACGATTGTTTCGAGCGCAAGTTGTACCCGCCGCTCTGCATGACTAAGGTCGCTATCTGTTGCCGCTCCCGTTCGCACCCCTCCGCGCAGCCGGCCGCGTCGAGCTTCTTCCGCACGGCTTGCAGCCCGCGCGGATCCGCCCCCGCCGCGGCTTCGCACGAGCGCGGCGGCAACGAGCGCAAGCGCTGCTCCCGCCAGCGCCAACGCGGCCAAGCCGGCGCCGCCGGCCGCTTCGCCCGCGGCGGCGCCGCTAAGCGCAGCCGCGCCAAGCGCCAGCGACGCTCCGCCCGCGCCCGCCGCCGCAGTCCACAGCGGCCCGGCCCGGCCCCGGTCCGCAGCAGCCGCGCCGCGGCCGGCCGCCTCGCTCCCGCTCGCGGCCCCGGCGGCGCCGGCAGTGCGCACCCGCTCGAGCTCCCACTCGCGGAGAGCGCGGTCTACGGCGTTCCACGCCTCCCGCAGCGCTTCCCGCGCAAGCGGCAAAACCGCGAACCCCGCAGCGCTCTCCCGCTCGCGGCGTACACGATCGCCCTCGAGCGCCGCATCCGCTTCGTCCAGCGCATTCACCGCTTCCCGCTCCTGCTGTCCCAGCGCCTCCAGCTCCGCAGAGAAACGCTCCGTCGTGCGAGACAGCTCGGACTCCTGCTGCTTCGCATTTCTCACATAATCGCGTTCGGCAACCGTCACGCTAAATCCGCGAAGCTGCCGCTCTGTCCATTCCGGCGCAATGCTGCTTGCCAGCCTCGCAATCGCTTCATCATGCTCCCTCAGCTCGGCATCAAGCTCGCTGCACTCTTCCTTCAGCATGCGAATGCTTTCCGCCGTTTGCAGCAGCGCATCCGTCTCATGCCCGATCCGGATCGCATGCTCATCGTATCGAATCGCTTCCAGCTGAAGCTCAAGCAGCATGAGCTTCTGCCTCGTCCGCTCCGATTCATCGCGGCATTCCGCCCTCAGCCTTCTTAGTTCCTCCCAGCTCCTCGCCGCTTGAGCCGAAATGGTCAAAGCGTAAGTAAGCGAATTACGCTCTATAAGCAGCTTTTGCTTGCGCAGCCACAGCGGTCTAACGGCGCAAGCCTTGTTCAGCAGCTGCAGCCTCGCTTCCGTAAGCGGCAGCTCCGATTCCAGCTGGTTCAAGGAATGGTCCAGCAGCTCCGACTGGCCAATTAAATCATTGTAAGCAGCAATCGCATCCTTGCGTCTGCGCAATGCGGCTTCGACCTGCTCAAGCGTCTTGAGCTGCTGATTGATTTGCTGAATCGTTCCGCGCGGCTTAAATAAGGCATCCATTTCCTGCGATAACCGTTTCTCTGCCGCCGCGATCGATTTGCCGCCGTCCCATCCCGCGTGGTACAAGTACCGCCCAAGCTCATCCCCCGACAATGCCCCGATTTCTTGAAGCTCGGTTAACGTAATGGCAAACAATTGGCGATAAAGCCGTTCGCTTACTCCTCCAAGAAATGTTCGCTCCCAATCCGTCTGTGTCAAGATCACGCCCTCGCTAAACGCATGAAGAGCTTCGGCGCCCCGCATGACCTCTCTGTCTTCTCCAGAAACTAGACTGCGCACCTTCAGCCTTCCCGTCCCGTCAGCCGCATAACGGTCAAGCACATAGCGCTCGCCCGTCTGGTCGCCAAAAAATAAGCGTCCGCCATGCTTCCCGCCATTCACTGGCTCTTGCCTGTCAGCGGCTTGTCCTCGTTTAGCGAAGCCGTACAGCATCGTACGAATGAAGCTGAACATCGTGCTTTTGCCCGCTTCATTCGGACCGTATACGAGAATGACGGGGGCATCCAGCGAAAGCTCTTTCCCAAACAGCTGTCCAAAACCATCTATCTCAGCCCGATGCAGCCTCATATCTCACCTCTTCCTTCAAGTATCCGTCCCTTGCACCAAACTAAGAGTAAGCTCGCGCGCCTGCTCGAGCCACTGCGCCGGAAGCTCGTCCAGCTCCTCGCGCAGGAGCCTCCCAATCTTTGAATGACCAGCGAGCGGGCTAATCGCATCCTTGGCAAATTCGCGCCACTGAGCCTCATCATCCGCCAACCGTTCGCTTAGCCGATAAAGCTCCCCTGCAAAGCTGTCTTCCGCAGCCAGCTCATTCCAATGGATTGCCGCCCCCGTATGTACCGCAAGATCGTAAACGTATACCCAAGACTCGCCTGCATGACGCTGCCTGCCTTCCTGAAGCTGCTCCAGCAGCGTACGGACGACCGCTTTATCGATTAGCTGGTGATGAAGCGCTCCTCGTCCCGTCAAAAGAAACCGAAGCATGACCGGGCGCTCTTCGGCCTCCTCGGCAAGCAGCTCCGCCGCATCGGCAAGCTGCTGCAATAACTCCTGCTCCGAGCCTGCTGTTTCAATCGGAACGGTATGCTCCAGCCAGCGTACCCGGTCAAGCGGTACAAACGTAAGCTCGACGGCACGCGCTGCAGTGACATCTACGATATAACAGCCTTTCGGACCCGTTTCTCGGGGGTTTCTCCCTTGCGTATTGCCCGAGTAGACGACATGAGGATATTCATACAGCACTCTGCGCATATGGATATGGCCAAGAGCCCAATAATCAAAGCCCTTGCCGCCGATCAGCTCTTCAAGCGAGCAAGGGGCATACGGATCATGCTCGCCGTCGCCGTCAACATTGCCATGCAGCAAAGCGATATGAAAGGGCCCCTCCGGCTGGATCCGATAGCTCGCTGCCGCATTTTCCGTCATGATTCGCGTGCCGTAGGATAAACCGTAAACAAAAGCAGCCAGCTCACCGCTTCTGCGATAGGCCGGCCGATATTCCATTCTCTCCGCGCCAAATACGCAGACGTTACCCGGCAGCTTCAAATCCGCCCTGGCGCCATTCAGAGGGTCGTGATTGCCGTGAATGACAAACACGGCTATGTTGTGCTCCTGCAGCTTCTCCCACTCCCGGACGAGCAGAAGCTGCGCTTTGAGGGAACGGTCAGCCTCATCGAACAAATCGCCTGCCAGCACGATAAAGTCAACCCGCTCGCGAATCGCCGTCTCCGTCAACTGACGCAAGGCCGCAAAGGTTGAATCGGACAACACTTCACGAACCTGATCGGGCGCCTTCGCAAGTCCGCGAAACGGGCTATCCAAATGCAAATCCGCGGCATGAATGAATCGAAAGGGTACAGTCATTGCTTCACCGCCTATAGCGAAATGGTTAATCTTTATTCCGGCTTCATTTGGATATATACCTTCTTAAGCTGAGAAATGACGCGGGAAAGTGAATAAACCTTCTTCGCCTTATCCCATCCCGCTCTTGCGAGATTGTACCGGTACGCAGGATCGGTTACGACCTTTTCGAGCGCCGCTGCAAGCGCTGCGGGATCCTCGGGCGGAACGAGCAGGCCGTTGACGCCATCGTCGATTTGCTCCGCAATGCCGCCTACGTTCGTCCCGACAAGCGCCAGCCAGCATAATGCCGCTTCCGCGAATACGGAGCCGAACGCCTCCGCACGGGAAGGCAGGACGAATACGTCGAAGAATGGCATGAATTCCTCTGGATGCAGCATGTAACCGTAAAAAATAATATCATCGTATAAGTCCAATCTAACGGCTAACAATTCGAGCTCCTCGCGAATTGGACCGTCTCCGATGATATGAAGCATGAACGGATGGCCTTGCTTTTTCAGCTCGGCGCAAGCATGCAGCAGCACATCCAGCCCTTTCGCCGGAACGAGCCTGCACACCGTGATCAGCTGCGTGACTGCGTTGTCATGCGCGATGGGTTTAAATCTTTTTTCATCAAAGCCGTTCGGTATCACCTTAATACGATCGGCATGCTTAATTTGGGGAGCGATGTACGAACGAAACGACTCCGATACGGTGAGAAGCTGATCGGCCTTCGCCTCCAGTTCCCCGTAAATACTCATGAGAAACCGGTGTTCCGGTCCACCCTCCGCTATTTTCCCGTTCAAAATAAGCTCTCTCTCATAGCTCGAGTGGATCGTCACCGCGAGCGGCGTTTCCGGGAACAGCTGCTTCATAACTAGCGCGGCGATCGGGTGATGCGCATGAATGATATCGTACTGCTTTTTAACGCGCATTTTTGTCCACCAGATGTAGTCCCGGTAGGTTTGTATATATTTATCGACAATTATATTTCCGGTATAAGCCGTATGATCGAACGTTTCGAATACGATCTCGTCTTGCCCTTTGCTCCTGACGCGCTTAGGCAGCGAAAACAGCTCCATTTGCCAGCCAAGCTTGATGAAACGTTCCTGAATATACGGGACCATCGATGAAACGCCGCCCGGCTGCTCCGGTGGAAAAAACAACGCTTGTAAAATGTTCATATGTCCCATCCCCTCAACGTAATCCTTATGTCTAAACTATTCGTTCACCGTAAAACATGATATAGTAGAACATACGTTTCTGTAAAGCTACTGACTCTAATTCTATTAAATGGTGGTTAGCTCATGACAATTTCGCACTGGCTTGCGTGGCCGAACGGCCAGCTCTTATCTTCATCGGCCATCATCGTTATTCTCGTACTTATGCTTTTTATGTCGGTGAGGCTGTATATCAGCTATCGCAATAAACAAATTTACCGCTGGCTTATTACGGCCATCCCGCTTATTATCGTCAAGCAATGCCTGACAGCTGTACTCGCCTATCCGGACCTGTCATTCATACCCTGGTTTTATTTGACGTTCACCGTTTTGCAGATCGTCTCATTTATCATTATAAACTTTGTTTTCATGAAATTATATACGGGACGTTCCGCTCAGTTGAAAGGCCTTCCGTTTATTATTATAGGTATGTTGACTTTTGTCATTGCAGGCATTCAAATTGCGATTGCGCCTTCAGCGGCGGATACGGGCGTTGCTGTCGATGCCTTTACGTTTCCTGCCCTCGACTTTTATGGATTAATCGTTATTTTCATTATCATGCTTGGCACGAGAAGCGCCGCTATGAACGCCAAATATTACGCGAGCCTCATCGTCTTCTTCGTAAGCGAGCTCGCTCGGCTGGCGGGCGCTTACGTGTTCCATGGCTCATTGGGATGGCTCGCGCTGCTTAGCCAGCTGCTGCCGATAATTTATTACGCTTTGTTATTCCTGCTTCTATTTGAATGGGTCATTGAGCGATTGCTGCTTACCTATCAATCGTCCATTATGGATGGCTTGACCGGCCTGTACAACCGCCGTCATTTTTATTCGAAAGCCGAACAGCTTCTGCAGCAGTGCAAGTCGATGGCTATCATTTTCGGCGATATCGACAATTTTAAGAGGCTCAACGATACGCACGGGCATCTCAAGGCTGACGGCGTACTGAAGCAAGTGGCCGTGATCATGAAGGAGGAGTCGAGCGGAATCGGCTCGGCAGGACGCTATGGCGGGGAAGAGCTGCTGGCCTGCATCAACACCGAGCGGGTAAAGCCCGAGCTGGTAGCCGAATCGATTCGCCGCAGAGTTGAAGCGGAGACGATGGTTACCATCAGCGTTGGCTTCAGCACCTCTAAGGAAAGCAAACATATTCAGGAAGTGATTAAACAGGCCGATGAGGCGATGTACCATTCGAAGACGACGGGGAAAAATAAAGTAACAGCGTTCAAATCCATCAGCTCTTCTAAGCG
>NZ_JAKGAP010000035.1 GCF_021532375.1 Paenibacillus alkaliterrae | reverse complement strand
ACAACCCTGTTATCTATCAGCGATCATTCAATTACAGGACTGAGTTAAGTAGAAATCCAGTATAGCCCGCTTATCGAGACTCGAGAGCGTGTAGTTACTGAAGAAGTATTTAGGCCTCCCCGCCAGGATATAGCGTCGAACTATAGAGGCGCTTCGGCTGAGGCAGCGGATGACTGCCGCCAGTCTTTTCAGTCCATTCAACAAATTGGCTGGCATAAATGAAAGCGGCAGTATCGTTATAAATAACGACCTGCTCCGTTCCTATTCCCAGCAAATCCGCATGCACCGCATAACCGTTCGAAGGAAATTGGACGACAGGATTCATATGCCCGTCATATAAAGTCGGATTTACGCCGCCTCCTCTGCGGTAAGCCAATATATAATCGGGCGCGCCCGCTTCCCAGTGCCGCAACGTTTCAATAATCGTCAGCCAGCCATCCGTCTTGCGGTCTTCCTTCCACAGCTCCCGGCCTTCGGAGTCGAGTAGAAACAGGGCGTCCTTTCCCTTCAGCCCGAGTCCGTCATCCTCGCGCACAAGACGGTCCAGGCCGGCGATCTGCAGGCCCGGGATATCGTCACGGAACCGTCCGAGAGCGATATGCTGCGACTCCACCGATCCTTCATGCCGCCACAGCTCCGTGCCGCTGCGATCATACATGACCGTCACGCTTCCGCCAATGACGAGTTCGGGTTCTCCGTCTCCGTTTACGTCCCCGACCCAAATGCAATCGGCATGATCCTCCAAATTTTTGCAGCTCCATAGCAGGCGGCCGCCCGAGTCGAGCAGATCATAGCCCGCCATCACCTCGTCCTTCCCGTCCCCGTCTAGATCGAAAACCCACGGAAAATGTCCCGGATTGCCCTCATGCGTCCACAAAAGCTGAAAGTTCCGGTCCATCGCCCACATCTTATGATAGCGATCCTTCAATATAATGTCAGCGGCTCTATCTCCGCCGGACAAATTCGCAATAATAATGCAATCGTGAGCATGCGGATCGGGCAGCGGATACGATCGCTTCTTCTCTCCCGTTGCCCCGTCAATGACTTGAAATTGATCGTCCATGACTATCAATACCTCAAGCTTGCCGTCACCGTCGATGTCATAAATTTGGACCGGATAATCGGAGCCTTGGCTGCCCGCCCCCGGATCCGGCGTTCCTGTCTGCCAAAGCAGGTTGCCGCTCAGGTCAAATGCGGTCAAGCATTGCACCTGATGGGGAATATAACGCACATCCTGCCGGTTATCGGACTGCACGAGCAGCAGCTCCATCCGCCCGTCACCGTTCAAATCGCCAATTAGCATCTTGCAGCGCGGACCCGCCGCGCTAATATCTATTTCTCCAAGCAGAATCGCTTCCATCGTCTCTTGTTTCATCCTAAGTTCCCCCTATGCAAGTTTGATTTGGCTGCCGCCCTTCACTTCCACGATGCGGCCGTCGACACTTAGCCAAACGCTGCTTGCCGCCGGATTAAATACGAAGCTCAAATCCGCAGAAAACTTCAGCTGACCGTATGATTTGACGTAATCCACGATTTGCAGGTTAGTAGCATACCAAATATTCTCATGTCCGCCCGCCCGCTCGCAAAATTGCTCTATTAGCTCCCAGTTGCCATCGTTGTCGAATTCATAGCTGTGTCCCCAGACGTACATGAGATACAAGTATTGCGTTTTATGCAGCCGGATGAAATCGTCCACCCGCTCCAGCAGCCGATCCTTGTGATGGCAGGTCGGTTTCCATTCAAACCAATCATCCGGCATCGAGAAATGGCCCGTCGTCTGTACGACACGCGCATATTCGATTCCGAGCGCAGGCAGCATTCGTTTAATTTCTTCGTTAAACGATCCGTTCGGATATGACATGCCTCGAACGGTATACCCCGCAAGCCGCTCCAGCCCCTTGCGATCCTCCATCACCTCATGAACGATTTGCTCCTTCGGACATCTGGCGATGGTCGGATGCGTCAACGTATGGGCGGACACCTCATGGCCGGCATACAGCGCGGCTGCTTCCTCCTCCGATAATCGGCCCGGCACGCCGAACAAGCCGCTGTTCAAGTGAAACGCTCCTTTAATGCCGTAACGGTTAAAAATAGCAACCAGCCTTCGATCCGCAACCGTTCCATCGTCATAGCTCATGGTCAGCGCTTTGTGTCTGCCTTCCGGGAAACATAGCAATATTTTCGGCATTTCCGGTTTCTCTCCCCTCTAGACTGGTTTCTCCAAAACTCCGGCCTCTCCCGCTTCCATCAACTCGTAAACCTTTAAATTCGCATATTCCGCCACAAAAGGAGCCATCTGCCGAAAGCCGATTTTCCCCGCTCCAAGCGGCTGGCCGAACGTTATGCCGTCATCCTCCCATGACAGCACGGGAAGTTCGTTAATCGAGAAGTCGATGCGCGCGCCCCGCTTTATGAGCTTCATCCGATAGAAGCCTGTAATATCCGCAACCGGAGGCAGAGGGTCCGCACCTTGAGCGACGAGATGAAAGCCGTAGCTCTTGCGCAGGTTGCAGGTGTGAAACTGCCTCTCCTCAGGCCAACGCCTCCGATAATACGAGAGATGCAGGGCATCGAGCTCACCATGATGATATTGCTCGTATTCACCTGTTCGAGGCGCTAGAGCCGTATCGAACAAATCAACCCCGCCTGCGCCTTTGGCAGCGAAAAACAAAATCGCAAGGCCAGGCTCCTGAATCGGCCTGAACTCCCATGTCACCGCGATATCCGCAGGAAAGTCTTCCGGACACCACCACACAAAGTTCGCCTTCTGTCCTTCCTCGGCATCTCTTACGCTCTTCAGCCGCAGCCTTCCCATCGGGAAGGAGATGGACGCTTCCCCTTCCATTCGGAAATGCTGCACCTCTTCAAACGTGCCTAATGTATTGTGATAGAGCAGACTCCATTCCGGCGCAATCATCGTTCGTCCCCCGCCGCATCGCTCGGAAGCCAATCCGCGATCAGCTCCAAGCTTATAATCGTATTCAGTGACCATTGAGCTGCTTCGTTCGTATTGATCCAATCGATCTCCTGCAGCTTGTCGACATAAGTCACCGTACTGGCCTCTTCCTGAAGCTTGACGCGCGCGAACGGATTTTGCAGCAGCACTTCCCATGCATCCCGCGCTGTCCGCCCATCCTGCTTATAGAAAGCGCCAAACGCGACGATGGCAATGCTGAGCACCGGATGCTCGAAGCGGTTGTGACTGACCGCGCCGCCCGTTACTTTATCCTTCTCGTCCTGCGGCAAGTTATAATAGATGCCGAAATCAGCCATCATCGCTTCCCATACGGGATCCTTCAGCATCGCGGCCAGCTCGAACCAAACCTGCGGCGCGCCCATACATATCGCCAAATGCCTTCCCCAATTGTCATCGCCCAGCGAGGAAAGAATGCCCGTCTTTGGATCATAGCCGTAGGTCGGTCCTGAAATAAGACCGAAGTTCGCTTCCTTGACACATGCGATGCCTGCCAAAATTTTATCCCGGTAGGACGTGTCCTCGAACCGCTCCCACCTTGTCATCCAATTGGAGCTGAAGGCCGCCCAATCCGGTCCGATTCGAATATGCGTCGGGTGCTCATCCTTCGGAAAATAAGCTCGCATCGGATCCAGATTAACGGTCGAGAAATCCGCATCCTTTACCTCGTCCATCAAATCCCCAATACGCTCATCGGCGGTCAAATAATAGTAGTAACGATGCAGGCCGGCCATGGCGATTCGGGCCTCCTTGCACCCGCAGCCCCAATGAACAACGTTATGCCTGGAACCAAGCCCGGCATATTCGCCGAAATGGTAGACGTCCACCTCGCTCGTATGTCTGGTCATCGCTTCGGCAAGCCGGAACAAATCCTCGCGGCCCGACCGGAGGAACATAACCCATAGCCACATGTTCGGCACGAGCTCCGTATTTTGCCAGGCGCAGCCGCCGAGGTCATAATTCCAAACATGCCTGACCGGATCGTAACTGTGCATGAAATCGCCGTAATCCCAGAAGCCGTACCATTTCCGCTGCTCGACCTCAGATTGATAGAACTCGACAATGCTGTCCAGTCGATCCTCCAATTGCGCTTTTGCCGGCGTGCTCCGGTCCGGCAAGCTCCAAAAACCGAATGCCCGCGTTTCATGCAAATATTCCGGCTCGCATACAAGCATCGGCGGCGACTCGATTTGCTCCTGCATCTCCTGCAACTGCCGCGGTCCCGGCGTTTCCGCCTTGCACCAAACCGTCAATTCGCTCGTGTTGGCAATGCCGTAAGGAGTTGCCCGCAGCTCCTCCGCCCCTTCGTAGGACGATTCCACATGAGTCTCCGTATCATAATGCCGAAGATCCATCGCTTCGCTGTCCGGCGACCAGAACCAGATCGTGAATGCAGCCTCCCGTCCCGTTGTTCCATGTATTTCCAAACCGGCGGGATGCTTTTCCCAGAAGCTGTGTAGTCCTGCCGCTAATCCGCCGCCCTCGCTGCCCACATAGCCAAGTCCGCCCGCTCGTCTGCCTTCCGCTGTCTTCAGCCAGCAGCATTCCTCCTTCGTTCGTTTCCAAATCCAGTAATGCTCAGAGGATCGCTGTACAAGCTTGTAGTCCTCCCATACCGCAGAATCGTCCAGCAGCCCGAGAAAATAGCTGTCCTCCTTCTCATCGAAGCGGACAGACTCGCCTTGCGTCTGTTTCTCGAACAGCTCTCTGTACTTCCCCTTCGTCCGGCGGGTATGCAGCGTTTTCGGAGACTCGCTGAAAAATCCGCTGTCTCCCGCCAGCCGGACATGACGATTATATAAAGGACCCCTCATCGGGACCGTAAAGGCAATTCCTAACGCCTTTATGAAATCCGTGTTCGGATTGCCGTCGTAAAGGAAGGTATGCACGATACGAATCATTTCCAAACCGGCGTAAACATACAAACGCAGCGAGAATGGAAGCCACTCCCTCGTTCCTGCTTCCGAGCGATGCTTGCCTTCCAGCTTCACGACTGCCCTGACCGGACCGTTTTGCTCGACAACCGCTTTATGGATCCGGCTTTCGAAGCTTTCCTCACGGATCGTCTTTACGCCGGACACATGGCTTCTGCTTTCCTTGATCGAAACGAGCGTCCCGCCGCTGCATACCTCTACACCGTTCCGGACAATGCTTGTGATCAGCTGCTTTCCCTGTTTTCTGACCAAGCAATTCATAACGCCGGTATCCAGCAAAATGGTTTCTTCCGTTTCCTGCACGGTTACCTTATGCTGCGAGTCCACTCCTTTTCCCTTCACGACCTTATATCTATCCGGCGCGGCAGTCATTGAGACCGCGGCATGTGCCGACCATTTGACGCTGCCGTCCGGCCAATATGCCGAAGGCCAGCTTTGCATCGCCGCTTCTTCTCCGCTGTCCGCATGCTGCAGAGTAAGCGATTCCTCCCGGAGCAGCTCGCCTTCCTTCCATGGGATGCCCCAGGTCAAGCCAACCGGCGCAGCGGCCGGCTCCTTCAGAAAGCGCAGCTTAACAGATTGTTGTGATGACAATGTTAAAAGCCTCCTTATGATTGCAGGTTCTGCTTTACGCATACCTTTATCCTAAAGAGGCGAATGTTTGCAAACAATGAGACTTTTTTGATCAAGGGGCCGAAGGGCTTTGCACATTTTTATCGCAATAGCATTATATTGCCGAGCGGTTATTCCGCCTGGCTTAGCTCCCGATAACGGCTTGGCGTCATACCCTCCAGCTTTTTGAAAATACGGTTGAAGTAGCTGTGCTGGTAACCGACCTGCTCGGCGACATCGTTAATTTTGAGAGCGGATTCCCGCAGCAGCTCCTTCGCTTTATCCATCCGCAGTCCGGTTAGATAGTCGATAAAGTTTTTTCCGGTTACCTGCTTGAACGTTTTGCTCAAGAAAAAGGGATTCGTCCCAATGTGATCCGCGCAGTTATCGAGTGAAATGTCGTTCATGTAATTTTGCTGCAAATAGATCATCGCCTGTTCGATTAGGCTCCGGACCTGAGAATCCGAACGGCCGCCAAGCTCTTTCAGAAACGGATCGCATACCCGCTCCCGAAACCATGTCAAAATAAGCTCGGGCTCCCGGATTTGCGACAGCTGCTCATACATATTCACGTATTTGAACAACCGCGTCGGCTGAATGCCGGAAACTAGTATGGCGTGCTGGACACTGCCGAGCAAGTGCAGCATCCCTTGCTGGACATCTACCGCCTTAGCTCCTTTGCAGGACAACGCGCTTAAGAAGGCATTCAGAAGCTCATATGCATCCGTTTCCTGCCCCGTCCGAAGCGCCTGAATGAATTCGCGCTCCAGCGTGAACGGATATGGCGGTTCTTCCGCGCCTTCCCCGCGGGCATGAAGCTGCCCGATGTCGATCAGTTGATTTTCGTTCTCGAAGTTTCGCTGGCTGGCCGCGTGCTTCGCCTCTTCGAACGACAGCGGGATATGAGATATCGCAGCCGCAGGCTCGCTGATGGCGATCGTTAGCCGCATTTTTAAGATCCGATTAACGGCATTCGTCAGCTCCTCGCCGAACACCTCAAGCTCCTCCTTATAGGAGCGGTCCTTCGGTACGATAAGAAGCATCCCTGCAGCGAGATCATGGAAATTGATCGTTTTGCTCTGCTCAAAGTGCTTCTCGGCGAATTCCTCGATCATATTGACGGCCGCAAAGGTGACCAAGCCTTCATCTCCGTATTTGAATTTTCCTTCCAAGCTCGTTATGCCCGTCAATTGCATGTACAGTACGATAAATTGGTGTTCGCTCACCTTCCACTTGTACCGCTCCATTCTCCCCAGCAGATCTTCCTCCGAATAAGCATAGAGATAACCCTGAAGCAGCTGATGCAGAAAGCTCTCCTTCACGTGCGGGAGCTGCTCAGACAGCTTGGAGTGAAGCTCTGAGCTTTCCCTGTTCAAATGATGCCATTGCCTTTCGATGAGCGAGAACTCGTCATGCTGCTCCTGCGCGTATGATTTGCCTGCCATAAGTACGGTCATCAACCGGTTGACAGGCGAATATATGCTGCGCGATGCCAGCCAGGCAAGCAGGGCGGCAAGCAGCAGCGCGCTAAGACTCACCGTGAAAATAATTTTTGATATAAATACGACTGGCGCCGTAATGCTCGTAATCGGAGAAGCAGAGACGTACGTCCAGCTGTCTGCGATTCGTGAAAACTTGCCGTAAGTAACGGTATAGGTGGCACCGCTGTAATCGAAGAAAAACGAGCCCTCTGCGGAGCCTCGGACCATTATCCCTTCTCGCAGTGCCGCGGTGAACGGCGACTCCGCATCATTCCCGTTCGTAGAGGCGAACAATGCGCCATTATCCTGCAGGAAAAACGTTTCCCCGCCGTCATACGGCGTCATCGTACGCAGCATATCGCCGACTCTCTCGTTATCTAAACGTATCAGGAGTGCGCCAAAGGGACGATGGCTCCCGCCCGGTATATGATGGACGAGCGTCAAATCCTTCGCCTGCGGACGCTGCGGGTCAAAGGCCACATCTGTCCAATATGTCACCTTCTTCGACTGAAGCAGCTCTTCGTACACGGCTTGTACCGGCTTCGAAGTCACAATCCCGTACTCAGGCTCGAACAGGATGGACGGATCATCCCCGTTTAAATAAAGTCCGACAACCTTATTCATCGTATTCGAGCCCTGCATTACGAGCAGCGTCTTCGTAATATCATGCGCTCTCGCGAAATCTTGCACAAAATTGCTGTCTTTGAGACTGTAATCGAATTTACTGTCAAACGCCCAATGAGAAAGCATAAGCTCCAGATTCGTAAGCTGCGCATCGATGTTGCGCGCTCTTTGCTCGATCTGGACATTATGCAGGTGGAGCAGCTCCTTCTCAAGCCGGCCGCCTGCCATTCCATACACGAGCGCTCCTGTGATCAGACCCGGAATGCTGGCTACGATGAGGAGCATGATCAAGCTCTTCCGGTAAAACCTGCCTTTCGTACTGGACTTGCCTTTTCTACGATTCAGTATTCTCGTTTTCATTTCCTTAAGCATATTCTCACCAACCGAATTCGAAATGGATTTGCAAACGCAATTGTCACTTGTAATCGCATTCAATTCTATTGAACAAGAATATATCAAATCTTAGCAAATGAACAAGACCTTTTTATTGGCACCTCTCTCATTCTTTCGAACTGCGGCAAAAAACAGAGCCCCGCAATACGCTTTGCGGGCTCTGTTTCTATCGTGCTACTACCTACTTGCTGGCTGCATACAGCTCGTTCATCTCTTTCACCAAATCATCGCCGCCGTTGTTCTTCCACAGCTCCAGCGCTGCTTGGAAACCGGCTTCGTCGATTTGTCCGACTATGAATTTAATTCGCGCGTCATTTAAAATATTATCCAGCTGCGCTCCTTTTTCCGTATATACCTGCGAGATGAACGGCTCAGCAGGGTTGGCCACGATATATTGCTCGTTCTCCTTCTGCAGCTCGGTTTGCTTCAAGCGCAGCGGTGTCTGCTTCACCTTCTTCGCACGGTCCTCCGGAATGAATGTCAGCATTTGGTTCAAGCCTTCAACTTCGGATTCCATCAGCACCGTATCCTTGCTAACGACTACTGAATCCTCCTCGATCGTGTGATGCTTGCCTTCCAAGCCGTAGCCGAGCATCGTCTGCATCTCGGGTTCATTCAATTGATCGATGAATGCAAGAACCCGCTTCAACTCCTCCTCCGTCTTGACAGCCGACTTAGGAACGGCCAGCATGCCGGCAAAGCCCGATGTAGGAAGCGTGTGAAGCTCGCCGTCAGCGCTCTTTACTCCACCAAACACGTCCATGTAATGCACATCCGGCTGATCCTTGCCTTCGGCGGCCAGCGCAGCATGAATTTTATCGTCGGCGCGCGCCGCTCCGTCCACGACGTCAATAATGACGCCGGCCTGGTTGTTCACTATCGGGTCGGTCCATTTGGCCGAATCCATAATTGCGAAATCTTGATTAATCAGCTTTTCGTCATAGAGCTTTTTCATAAACTTTAACGCTTCCAGGTATTCCGGAGTCATGTGGTCAGGCACGAGCTGTCCGTCCACATCACCCCATTTGTTCGGAGCGCCGAACCATAATTTGATGTTGTCAAAGCCGCTCGACCATTGGCCGGTCCACTTAACAAGCACCAAGCCGTACGTGTCGTCCTTGCCGTTCTGGTCCGGATCCTGTTCTTTAAACGCTTTCAACATATTATAAAACTCGTCGATGGTCTGCGGTACCTGCAAGCCTACGTTATCCAGCCAATCCTTGCGGTAATAGACACCGTTTCTGCCGAGGGCGCGGCCCCGGTAAATGCCGTAGTTTTTTCCTTCAACAGATGAATTGTTTAAGATGACCGGGTTAGCGCCGCTTAAGTTCGGATAATCCTTCAAGTAAGGGCCCAACTCCCAGAACGCGCCTGATTTTGCGGCATTGACAAAGCTCGGCGATTTCACGTCGGGCACGTACATGATGGTAGGAAGCTTGCCGGAAGCGAGCGTAATGTTGAATTTGTCCACGTAGGAAGCATTAGGCACCCATTCGAAATGAATGTCCGTATTCGTCCGTTTCTCGATTTCCGCGGCAACCGGGCTGTCATCCTTCGGATAATTCGTCTTGAAAATCGGAAGCATGATGTTCAGCGGCAGCGCTGCCTCCACCTTATCGCCTTCGTTCGCAGGGGCGGAGTCAGGCGCGGCATTGCTGGGCGTTACGTTATTCGTACCGTTATTTTGCTGAGCGCAGCCGACTAGCGTGCTTGCGGCAAGCGTGCCGACTAGCAGCAGCGATGCCCATTTCTTGTTTCTGTTACGATTTCCTTTCATAGATGTACCTCCCTTAGATATTTGTATTATATCGTAAAACTGTCTGCCATCGGACATGCCGCCCTCCGGCAGATAGAAATTACCGCGATTAGCCTTTAATCGAGCCGATCAGAACTCCTTTGGCAAAGTGCTTCTGAAGAAACGGATAGACTAACAGAATAGGAACGGTTCCAACTACGATGACCGCCATTTTGATCGACTGGTCCGGCGGCTTCACGAAGTTCGGATCCATCGCGTTCAAATCCCCGGCAGCAGCTTGCGACAGCAGCACAATTTGGCGCAGTAGCACCTGAAGCGGCCACTTCTCCGGATTGTTGATATAGAGCAATGCGGAGAAAAAATCATTCCAATGCCCTACCGCGTAAAATAAGGTGAACGTTGCGAGAACCGGCTTCGAGAGTGGAAGCACGATCCGCCATAGGAGGCCGAGCTCCGTGCAGCCGTCAATCTTTGCCGCTTCCTCCAGACCGGGCGGGAGCTCCTGAAAGAAGTTTTTCACGATGATCAGATTAAAGGCGCTAATCGCTCCGGGCAGGATGAGCGCCCAATACGAATCAAGCAAATGCAGCTCACGAATAACGAGATAAGTCGGAATCATCCCGCCGCCGAACAGCATGGAGAAGATGACCAGATTGAGCACCGTGTTGCGTCCCATTAATCCCCGGCGGGCAAGCGGATACGCCATCGTGACGGTAAAGAACAAATTGACTGCCGTGCCGACGATGGTAACATACATGGACACTCCGATGCTCTTCATGATCGTATTTGTAGAGAAGATAAATTCGTATGCCGCCAGAGAGAACGTTTCAGGAATGAGAAATACCGCTCTCCTCGTAAGCTCTTCGTCGGTTGCGAAAGAACCGGATATGACATAAATGAACGGAAGGACGGCCGCGATTGCAAAGGCTCCCAGAAAAATATAATTCACGACATCGAAAACCGTTCCCGATGCGGTTCTGTACGTTTTGGACATAGGTAAGCTCTCCTCTCTTCGCAGATCCGTTTAATAAAGTCCGGATTGTCCGAATTTTTTTGCCAAGTAATTGCTGCCTAGCACGAGTATGACGCCTATGATGGCTTTGAATAGACCGACCGCCGTACTGTAGCTGAATGCGCCTTGCGTAATTCCCATCATATACACGTAAGTATCAAACACCTCTGCAACCTCGCGGTTAAGCGGGTTAAGCATCAAATAGATTTGTTCAAAGCCGTTCTCAAGTACATTCCCCATTCGCAAAATAAGCAAAATAATGATCGTGCTGCTAATGGAAGGCAGTGTAATATGCCATGTTTGTTTCCAGCGGTTCGCGCCGTCCATAATGGCAGCCTCATATTGCTCGACATCAACCGCTGCAAGCGCCGCAAGGAATATGATAGTTCCCCAGCCGCATTCCTTCCAAATCGTTTGGACAATAATGATCGGTCTAAACCACTCCGGACTTGCCAAAAACTCGATTTTCTGACCGGTATGCGCATATAACAGCTCGTTGACGGGTCCGCCTGCCGTCGTTAGAAACACGTAAGTCATACTCGCCACGATAACCATCGAAATAAAATGCGGAACGTAAATCAAGGTCTGAACCGATCTTTTGAATATGGCGATTCGCACCTCATTGAGCAGAATGGCCAGGATGATCGGCGCCGGAAAGAAAAAGACTAAATTGTAAAAGGATAATACGAGCGTATTTCGAAGAAGCATAAAAAACTCCGGATTTGAGAAAAACATTCTAAAGTGATCCACGCCAACCCATTCACTGTTCCAAAAGCCCGTATAGGGCTGATAATTTTTGAAGGCGAGCAGAACGCCCCACATCGGAACATATTTGAATAGTAAGAAATACAACAATCCAGGCAGCAGCAAAATGTACAGCCACTTGTCCTTTTGCAACCTCCGCAGCACGCTTGGCCGATAATGGGGAGATGGCCGTTTTAGGTTTGGAGCTGCAACCTGTTTCATTTCCGTTCACCTCCGGGTATCTTTCATCGCTTCGTCAGCGGTGTACCCTTATTATGGCGGGAGCGTTCTTTTTCCGGCAATTAGACATTCTTGAAGCCGGTAACGGCGGGGTTTTGAGCGATAAATCAAGAAAGTGCAAACGGAATCAAAAGTATCGCAATCGCTTGCACAACTGTCGTAGAAAAGCAGCTATATGGCTGATGTATCGGACACCAGAGTCTCTATTACTACCAAAACCTTCGTAATTTCATCCATATCTACATAATAACGGCCTCTCGGTCCGTCAGCACCGTAATTCCATTTCGTTTTGAGCCATAAGGTCTTCTCTGTCCGTTAAACTTGGTACGCTGAGTTAACAGGTGACGATAACGCAAAAAGAACCAGTCTAACACTTTATTTGCGTGTTTTGACTGGTCCTTTTTTATTAGGAACAAACTTTAGTGCGAACAGCAGTGTGACCTCATCGCATTATTAATTTACCTTCGAAAAACCGTCCAAACCATTTTTTTTAAATCTTCAACCAAAATACTAGCCAATTCCGTCTCCCCTGCACGATTTAGATGCAGCGAATCTCCTAGCTACATTATCCGCATTACATCTGTTGGGAATCAGCTATACCATTCACCCTTAAGAACGGTCACTGCTTGTCCCGACAAATAGACCCGGGCGCCATCATGCCGCACCTTCACAATGCCGCCGCGCTTCGATGCCTGATAACCAACAAGCTCATCCTTACGCAGCCGCTTCCCCCAATACGGCGCAAGCGCGCAATGGGCCGAGCCTGTGACAGGATCCTCATCTACGCCCGTTCCTGGATAAAAGGCGCGCGAAACAAAGTCGTAGTCCCCGCCCGATGAGCGGCTCGTCACGATAACGCCGCGTGCCGGCAGCCGCGCAAGCAGTGCGAAGTCCGGACGCAGGGTTCGCACCGTCTCTTCACTGTCGACCTCAACGAAAAAATCCATCCGGTTGCGTCCGATAAATCTAGGAATTAGTCCTAAGCCCTGCAAAAGCTCCTCAGGCGCATTCGACGCTTCCGGCGGCTCTGCAGGAAAGTCCATTACGATCCAATCTCCCGCTTTTTGGGCCGTCAAAAGCCCGCTCTTCGTCATAAAGCCCGCGGTTTCATCCCCGGCCAGCCGCCCCGTCTCCCATAAAACATGAGCAGTCGCGAGCGTAGCATGCCCGCATAAATCGACCTCCGCCTCCGGCGTAAACCAACGAAGATCGTAACCCTCGGCAACAGGCACTAAAAACGCCGTTTCTGAGAGGTTCATTTCTGATGCTACCCGCTGCATCCATTCGTCTTCCCTAGGCGCATCCAGCATGCAAACCGCCGCAGGATTTCCACGAAAGCTTTCCTTCGTAAAGGCATCAACGATATACATCGCATAACTCATTTCTCTGCCGCTCCTTTCCAAACAAAAAAAAACTTGCCTTCGCAAAACGAACCAGAGCGAATGTCGGCCATTCGATACTCTGTTTCGTTCGCGTGCAAGCACTATATATAGGTTAACCTTTGAGAGGGATGAGCAGTTCGACCGGCTCTTCCTCCAAATGATGCTCGTCGATATAAAATAATTCGAGCGATACGGCATTTTCTTGCTTCTCAAGCCGCATTTCATTAATCCAAGTATGCAGCTGCTCATAACCTTCACCGATCCGTTTGTTGGAGCAGGCCACCATCGCATAGCGATGTGCCGGGATCGTAAATTGCACCATGCCTGGAGGCACTTCCTCCAGATGCTGCACCTCGTAGCAAGCCCAGTACGTAGCAAACGCTTCGTTTCCGAAATACGGACTGTACAGCACGGTCGACTTGGATTTGTCGTTAAGCTCATGCTTCCGTGTCAAAAACTCGGTTTGCAGCCGAATGGCCTCATCCGGAAAGGTTGAATAAGGGCCGCAATAGCTGATTCCAGCTAAATGGAGAGCGGGCTTTGTAACGATTGAGCAGTTTTCCACGCGATTTCCTCCTTCGAATCTGTAGGACTTGTGCGCTAGGATGAGCTTTCTGCCCATAGTGTATCATGTTTCCTAATATATGGCTACTCAAACTCGAGCCGCTTCATGAACTCCTCTACCGCGCTGTAGCCCTGCTGTTTAAGGTACCAGTTATTAGCCGCCGCTTCAATCAAACCCGCTGCATCTCTTCCCGGCTGCAGTTGTATTTCAATATGCGGGATGCGTACATCCATATACTCCGTGAACCTGGGCTCCAGCTCCAAGTCATTGTTCAGCTCATTATCCCGCCATTTCGTGAGCTCAATGTCAAGCGCGATGCGCGTCTCATCCTGAAACGCCTTCCTGCCGTACAGCCTCACCACATTTACAAGACCGACGCTGCGAAGAGCGAGAAATTCCTTCGTCTTCTCGTTATGGCTGCCGAGCAGCGTTTGCGAGCTCAGCTTCTTGAGTACGACGATGTCGTCCGCCACGAGCCGATGGCCGCGCCTGATTAGCGTATGCGCGGTTTCGCTTTTGCCCACGCCCGATTTGCCGCGCAGCAAGATGCCTATGCCCGATACATTCAGGCAAACGCCGTGAACCGATATTTCGGGAGCCAGCGATTTAAGGAGATAAGCATCCAGCATGCCTAGGAATGGAGCAGTCAGTACTTTTGTCCGAAGCAAAGGGATGCCCTCCTCTTCGCAATATTTGGTCAAATACTTCAGTCCTCCCTGATCGGATGTAACGACAAAGCATGGCGGATGATATTTGACGATGTTTCCAATATGATGATTTCGTTCTGCTTCCGTCAACGTATGCAAATAAGTAATTTCTTTTTTGCCAAGAATTTGTACATGCTCCTGCGGAAAAAAATCAAAGTAGCCGACAAATTCAAGCCCCGGACGATACGCCCGCGCTTTGAGTATCTTCCGGTCCAGCTTGTCCGCGCCCGCCAGCACTTCCAATGAAAACTTTTCCGCAAGCTCTTGCACCTCGATCGATTTCATTGTTCGTCTCCCCCTTTCTTAGTAACCCGATTTACGATCCCGTCGACCGGTAATGACGCACCCCGATTCTCCATATTAGCAGACATGGCACTATAAAGAGAATACCTGCAAGCGGAGCTGCCATGTACGGCAGCTCATTTCCCGTCGTTTTATCCAAAATATAAAGCAGCGGCAAGTAATTCACGCAGCCGAACGGGATAATGAACGTAAAAAAACGCGACACCCATTTCTGATAAATATTTAACGGATATTGCCCCATTTCCCTGCCGCCGTCCGTAAAGATGTTCGCGATCTCAAGTCCTTGGATCGTCCAAAAGCACATCGCAGCAGCGAGCATGAAGATGCCTGAGAAGATAAAAACGCCGCTTGCCACCATGAGGAGCAAGGTGATTGCTTTAAGCACGGTCCAGTCTACGGCTAACTGGCTGATCGCCCATATCAATACCATAACGCTTTGCAGCAAACGGCCTGCGCGGGTGAATTCGAATTTCGAACCGAGAACCTGGACGACGGTGCCGCGCGGGCGCACCAGCAGCCGGTCGAAATCACCGCCAGCGACCAAGACCGAGAAGGAATCAAAGCCGCGGGCAAAACATTCGCTGATCGCAAAAGCCATATGAATAACGGAGAAGCAGAGCGCGACCTCATCGAACGACCAGCCCCTGATCTGCCCAAACCGTTCAAACAGGAAATAAAGACCGGCAAACGCCGAGAACGGAACGAGAAACTGCCCTAACGCCAGCAGCCAAAAGGATGTTCGGTACTGCATTTGCGATTTAAATAAAATAACGATGTATTTCCAATAAAGTTTCATCGTCATCACCCCCCTTGAACCACAACTTTTCGTAAAACGCCAGCCATGGCGCGCCTGCCGACTCCGATTATCGCAGCAAGCCAAATAAGCTGAATCAAAATGCCGAAAAGGGCTTCATCTGCCGGGATATGTCCGGAATAAATCCGGAACGGAAAATCCGCCGTCCACCGAAACGGAAGCACGTAAACGATGCGCTGCAGCCATTCAGGCATCAAAGGCACAGGAATAATCATGCCGGCCAAAAACTCGCCCGTTACGCCGAACATAAGCAGAGAACCCGCCGGGGACAGCGTAATAAATACCGATATGTACATGAGCATCGAAAGGGAAACCATAATCAATAGCCCGAGAAGCAGCGTAGCGGCAAATAATATAAAAGTGAGCGGATCAGCCGGCAGCGGCAGCCGGTAAGGCTGCGGCAGGAAGAAAGCGACTGCCAGAATCGGCAAGCTTCGAAGAAGGGCGCTCGCCAGCCGCTGCGCAAGCAGCTTCGCATACCATAAGCCGTAAATGCCGCTCGGCCGACAAAGCTCGTAAGCGATATTCCCGGACGTAATGAGCTGGAACAGCTCATTGTCCCGAAACCATAACATAACGAAGGCCAAGAAGGCTTGCTGCAGCCACACGTAAGTAATCAGCTGTGTCAATGAAATGGGCGGATCGATCAAAGCCTGACTGTAGAACGCCTCGAATACCATAATAATGATGAAGCCCCAAAAAAACTGGGTCGCGATGCCGGCAAGCGCAGCCGTGCGGTACTGCAGACCATTGTTAAGACGCAGCTTAAAGACAGAAATGTACGCCTTCATTATATTTGATGCTCCTTATACAATTGAACGATCATTTCCTCGATCGGCTGCGTGTCCATTTCTACATCGAGCAGCTCTACCTGCTTCGACAATTGGAGCAGCACTTCTGATATCAGCGTTTTTGCGGTATCTATTCTTAATACGGAACGTTCGGGTGACCAAGAGAGCAGCTCTGCTCCCGGGATTTCGAGCCGCTCCGGATAATGGCGGTACACGACGGTTAACGTTTTGTGCGTTCCGAATGAATGGCGAATGGCATCGATGCTCCCATCAAAGAGCAGCCTCCCTTTGCCGATTAAAATGATGCGCTGCGCCAAAGCTTCTATGTCGTTCATATCATGCGTCGTCAAAATGACGGTTACGCCCTTTTCTTTATTAATCGTTCGAATGAAGCGGCGAACGGCGATTTTGGACACGGCATCCAGCCCGATGGTCGGCTCGTCCAGAAAGAGCAGGTTCCGCTATCGGGTACAAGTATTCCGCTCATCACTTTGATGGTTGTAGATTTGCCTGCGCCATTCGGTCCGATATAACCGACGATTTCGCCCGGCTTAATCGAAAAGCTAATGTCATGAAGCGCCTCCACGGAAGTGTATTCCCTGCGAAATAATGCTTTAACCGCCTGTCCCACACCTGATGAACGTTTTGCAACCTGAAATGTTTTGTTTAAACCATGGATAGCAATCAAGTCATTTCCCTCCCCTAGTCCTGTTCAGATCAAAAATCGCTCTCCCCTTGCCAGCCCGGCAAGAGTGAGAGCGATTTGCTTGTGTCAATTATGACTAATATTTAAAAGTTGAAAACGAAATCGTCGTCGTTCAAAGGCTCAACGTGAATGGTACGGACGTAGCCGTTGCCTTTCTTGGAGAAGAAATCATGCTGTTTCGTGTGCGTGCTGATTCCGTTGAATACGATCGGATTAACCGGCTCTTCCGGGAAGTGCGGCTCAAACCCCAGGTTCATCAACGCTTTGTTCGCATTGTAGCGCACGTAGGCATTCACTTCTTCGGCTAAACCTAGAGGCGAATACAGATGCTCGGTGTAGATGATCTCGTTCTCGTACAGCTCGTTCAGAAGCGCGTAAACTTCGGTTTGAAGCTGTGATTGCTCTTCTGAGCTAAACGTCTGGAACAGCTCCTGTGCGAGCACGCCTACGTACAAGCCGTGGATGCTCTCGTCACGCAGGATCAAGTCGATAATTTCGCCGCTGCTTGTCATTTTACCTTGGCCGGCAAGGTAAAGCGGATAGAAAAAGCCGCTGTAGAACAAGTAGCTTTCCAGAAATACGGAAGCCGCCATCGCCTTATACAGCTCTTTCGGGCCCGTAATGTTCGTGTACCACGAAGCGATCAGGTTCGCTTTCTTCTGCAGCTGCTCGTTTTGCTCGACCCACTTGAAAATATCGTCGATTTCCTCGCCGGATGCAAGCGTTGTGAATATGCTGCTGTACGACTTCGCATGGATTTGCTCCATCATGGACATGAAGGACAGCACCGCCTTGCGCTGCAAGCCGTCCACATGCTCCAAAATTTTCGGCATGCCGATGCCGCCTTGAATCGTATCGAGCAAGGTCAGTCCGCCGAGCACGTTTTTGTATAGCGTGCGCTCGGCGTCCGTCATATCCATCCAGTCCATTTTATCGTCAGACAGAGGAATTTCTTCATCCGTCCAAAATTGCATCACATTTTGCTGCCAGAACGTTAATGTGAAATCGTCGTCCGGCCGGTTCCAGTTCACTGCTTTCATTTGGTGAGCTCCTTCTTTGCTACATAAGCATCATTAGAATGGGACTTACACGGCACAGCTTGTGCATTCCTCGACGGAAAGGCGCTTTGTTCTCGTGTAATAGAGCGATTTGAGCCCTTTTTGCGCAGCATAAACGTAGAAGCGCGCAAGCTCGCGGGTCGTCACGTTACTATTTACATGCAGCACCGACGAAATGCCTTGATCAACATGCTGCTGAATTTCCGCAATAAGATCAATCAGCTTGAACTGATCGATGTTGTAAGCCGATTTATAGTAGAAGTAGTTCTCTTGTGCCAGGTAAGGCATCGGATAATAGGTCGTCGAGTTCGCATATGTACGAGTTTCAATATGCTCGACGATCGGCATGACGCTGGAAGTCGCATTTTGGATATACGAAATGCTTTGCGTAGGCGCAATAGCCAGACGGTAAGCATGATATAAACCGTGCTTCTGTACCTTTTCCTTCAATGCTGCCCAATCCTGCGGCGATGGAATGTCCATGCCTTCGAACAATTCCTTCACGCGGTCGGTCTTCGGGCGGAAGTCATTCTCGACATAACGCGTGAAATATGTGCCCTTCGCATATTCGGAGCGGTCGAAATCTTTGAACGTAACGCCGCGCTCCTTGGCGATTTCCATGCTCTGCTCAATGGAATAGTAGTTCATCATCATGAAGAATACGCCGGCAAAATCTTTCGCTTCTTCGCTTTCATAAGCGATTTTGTTTTTGGCCAGGTAGCCGTTTAGGTTCATAGCGCCAAGTCCGACCGAGTGAAGCTCTTCATTCGCTTTGCGAACGCCCGGAGCGTTGTCGATTTTGGATAAATCGCTGACCGTTGTCAAGGCTTCAATACCGACATGGACGGATTCCTTCACTTTTTTGTGCTCCATGACATTAACGATGTTAAGCGAAGCAAGGTTGCAGCTGATATCGCGTCTAATCACGTCGTCGAAGCCGTAATCTTTGATTTCCGAAGTTTCCTGCAGCTGGAATATTTCCGTGCACAGGTTAGACATTTTAATGGAACCGATATCCTTCAAAGCATGAATGCTGTTGGCATTCGACTTATTCATAATGTATGGGTAGCCGGATTCCAGCTGAATCGAGGCGATTTTTGTCAGCATGTCGCGTGCGTTCATGACTTTCTTTTTCGTAACCAGGTCGTTAGCCAGCAATTCCTCGTACATCTCATCCATATCCATGTCGTCGAGATGCTTGCCGTATGCCTTCTGTACGGAATGCGGTCCGAACACGAAGAGCGGCTTGTTTTGAGCGGCTAGCTCATAAAATTTATTCGGTATGATAAGGCCGATCGACAATGTTTTGATCCGCGCTTTCTCGTCGGCGTTAATTTTTTTGCAATCCAGAAATTCAATGATGTCCCAGCCGAAAATATTATAGTACCCCGCGCCGGAGCCTTTGCGTTGCCCCATTTGGTCCGCATAGGAGAATGCATCCTCCATCAGCTTCAAGACGGGCATAATGCCTTTCGCTGCGCCTTCTACGCCCTTGATCGGCTCTCCGCGTCCGCGAAGTTTCGACAGGTTGACGGCAACCCCGCCGCCGATTTTGGAAAGCTGCATGCATGTGCCTAACACGTAATTAATCGAATTAAGTGAATCGTCCATCTCCAGCAGGAAGCAGGATACCATTTCGCCGCGGCGGCTTTTGCCGGCATTGAGGAAGGTCGGAGTAGCCGGCTGCAGGCGTTGATCGATCATCGCTTCGGCAATCCTTAGCGCTCTGGCTGCGTCGCCTTCGCCAAGATGCAGCGCCACGATGGCAACGCGATCGGAGTATTGCTCCAAGTATTGCGCTTTATTGTTCGTCTTCATCGCATAGTCCTTGTAGAACTTCGACGCTGCCATGTAGGATTGGAATTCGAAGCCGCTGCCTGCCGTTAAATTAAAAACAGCTTCAACCTGCTCGTATGTATACTTATCGTACACATTATCGTAATAATCGTTTTCTATTAAATAGTCCAGCTTATGGCGAAGGGAATCAAACTTGACGCTTTTCTCTTCGACTTCCTCCATAAATGCGGCAACAGCCTCTTTATCTTTATTCAGCTGGTAAAATCCGTCCGCGCCGCGCTGCATCAATTCGTTATTCAATTCAATATGCTTCAATGGTTCGCACCCTTTCGACAAAATGCTGCATATCCTGATTCGTACCCGATAATTCAAACTTCAATATGACAGGAACATCGTACATTTCCGAGATCGTGTCCGCGCTCTTCGCGAACCCCGTTCCCCAGTTCCGGTTGCCGCTCGCGGATACGCCGCGAAGCATGCTTCCATTGCTTCGCAGGAACGAAGTTACCTTCTCCGGAACTTGACCGAACCCTGTCGTGTACGTGACCAGCACGAACGGTTCGTCCACCTCTTGCTTCTCATCAATAGGCACTGCGCGCATATTCAATTTGTTGATGAAACGCTTGACATTACCCGTTTTGGAATCATAGACGACTAGCATAACACGTTCGCTCCCCTACTGGATTTAAGCATTTAAAAAGCGCTTCTGACTAGCATTTCCGTCAGCTGCGCTAGTTCATGATTTACAAAGTGAATCATTGCAGGCACCTATATACATCAATATGTAGTTCGATTTCTTGATTCTACATCAATATATAGGAGGAGTCAATGAAAATTATGGAGAAAATATGAATCTGTTTTTGGGGCGCACTCGACTATTCTAACAGATACGGATATGATGGGATAGTGACATTTTATTGCTATATCGGAGGTAGAAATGGACGTAAAAAAAAACGCCGGACAAATACGGGAATTGATAGAGAAGCTGTTCCTGGACGCCGGCTTCACAGCCCCTGAGCTGCTTGCTTACGTAGATAAATTAGAGCAGGACAACGCGGAGTTATCTCAAACCGTGAAGAAATTGAAGCTTGCCGAGATACGCCGGGTCTCCGCTTCGGCGGGAATGAGCAGCCGTCTGACGGACGCTCTTCGCGAATAACGGGAAACGCCGAAGCGCCATATCTGGTATATGGCATAGCCTCCGAACTGGATAAACGCTAATAGAGAGATTAGTGCGGGAAACGGCATATTTCGACAATTCATTATGATTACACTATATGCAGCGACGAATATGAACGTGTCCACATTCGCGTCCAAATCGTGAAAGGAGGGGCTGTCGACTAAGGCCATTCACCTAAGTCGACAGCCCCTCCCGGGCGCTCGAATCTATTTGATTGCCGCAAAAAAAAGTCGTTCGGACTCATGACCCGCAGGCTTCAGCTCGAAATCGGCATAGCGGTCGACGGTATGGAAGCCGGCACGCCGCAGCGACGCCTCGATCCAGTCGGGATCGTATGCGCGCTGGACATGCGATTCCTCGAAACGGTAAAATCTCGAATCGTTATCGCGGGCGAATATCGTCAGATTATGCTCGATCTCGCATCGCTCCTCTTCGAACTCGCAGGTCCAAATATAGGCGACGTCCCGCTCATCGAGTACAAACGGCTGTTCTTCAGCGTAACGGATTAATTGCTTGGGCGGATGCATATCGAACAGGAACGAGCCGCCGCTGCGCAGCGCCGCGTAGGTTGCCCTGAAGGCAGCCTCGATGTCTGCTTCCTCCGTCAAGTAGTTCAAGCAATCACAGAACGATATGACCGTATCAACGGGCTCCTGCAGCTCCCATTCCCGCATATCCTGCTGCAGCCACTTGATAGAGCCCGGACGCGGACGCGTGACGAGCTGAGGCGTATCATCCCATTTTCTGCGCGCGACCGTGAGCATGTCCGAGGATAGATCAATGCCGAATACATGGAAGCCCGATCGAGCCAGCGGAATAGAGATGCTGCCGGTGCCGCAGCCGAGATCAACAACCGTCGCAGGCATGCCGTAACGCGACCAGCCCGCTCTCGCAAAGCCCAACCATTCGGCGTAGGGCATGTCTTCCATTAATTGATCGTATACGGCCGCGAACTGTCCGTACGAACGCGTCATTTCTTGTCAACTCCTTCAGAAAGCGTGCCTGAGGCTTCGAGCTGCGATGCGGCAGTACCCTCCGTTTCGTTCGCCTCTTCCGCTGCCGCCAAATACGTCCAGCTCCCTTTCTGCGTTATAAGGCCTTCTCGCATCAGCTTTCCTAAAGCGCGTTTAAATGCACCTTTGCTGATTCCGAATTTTTGTTTTAAAATGTCGGCATCCGTCTGGTCGGAATAAGGCATTCCGCCGCCCGGCCTCTCTTTAAGAAATGCAAGGATCCGGTCGGCATCCTCAACTCGCCCAACCTCTTTTCGCTGCGCCATCGACAGGTTTGCCCTGCCGTCTTCACGTATAAAGGTAACTCGTGCCTTTACGCGCTCTCCAAGACGAAGCGGCCTGATACGCTCAGAGCTCGGAATCAGTCCGTACACCCCGAAGCCGACAACCCCGCCGTCGATGATGACAAAGGAGCCCAGCTGCAGCGTCTTTGTTACCCAGCCCTCCACCCACTGGTTGTTCCAGCTTGCAGGTGCAGGAAATACAAGCTCCGACAGTTCTTCTTCGAAGGCAATCTTCGCGACAAGCCTGCCGATCTTGTCATGCTTCATGACGACAAAAACCTCGTCGCCCGGCAGCGGCCTGTAATCGATGCTCTCCGGAAGCTCAGAGAGAGGCAGAAGCAATTGTCTGCCTAAGCCGATTTCAAGAAAACAGCCGAGCCTTGGATGAACGTCCGCAACCTGCAGCCGGGCCAACTCGCCGAGCTGGAGCAGAGGCTTCTTCATCGTAGCTGCCAAACGGTCCTCCGAATCATAGAACAGAAAGGCTTCTACTTCATCGTCGATTTTCGGCTTTGAGCCGACAAGCTCGGTATAGTGCAAGAGTACCTCCGATTCGCCGTCGCTTAAGAAATAGCCGTAGGGCGACACCTCGCGTGCCACCCTTAACGTCTGTGTAGTCCCCGCTACGAAGCTCATGCGAATTCCACGACCTTCGCATCGGACCATAGCCGCTCAATATTATAATAATCACGTTCATCGCGGTGAAACACATGGACGATAATGTCGCCAAGGTCGATCAGAACCCATCTGGCCGTGTCCATACCTTCGATGCCGCGAACGCGTGTGCCGTTTTTCTCCGCTTGCTTTCTGATCTCGGCAGCGATGGCTTGCACCTGCGTATCCGAGTTGCCGCTGCAAATGACAAAATAATCGGCTACCAATGAAATTTCTTTTAAATTTAAAGCAACGACCCGCACCGCTTTTTTATCTTCCGCTGCCGCGACCGTTATTTGAAGCAATTCATCCGAATGTACCGCCATAGGCTCAGCCTCCTGTTATCTATTTTATTCGAGCAAACAATTGCGCGCTTCCAGCGTTAGCGGAAATATCCGTTTCCCCTTCTCTAACAAAAAGGAAATTGTAGAATTAAAGCCCGCCAGCAGCGCTTGGTCCAGATGCTCCCGGCTTAGTTCCCGAATGGTGTCAACGCCGGGAAAATCCCGTCCCGGCTCCATATAATCGGCCAAGCACACGATCTTCTCTAGCTTCGACATGCCTCGTCTGCCTGAGGTATGGTATCTTATCGCATCAAGCACCCCTGCGTCCGTTACGCCGTACTCATGCTCAGCTACCCAAGCGCCAACAGGCGCATGCCAAAGCTCTTTATCGTAAAGCAGCAGCTCAGCCGGCAAGCCCTTGTCGCGAATAATACCCGCCATACGTTCAGTCGGCCAATATTTGGAAACGTCGTGCAAAATGGCTGCAAGCTCGGCGCGCACCGGATCCTCGCCGAACCGTTCGGCCAATACAACCGCCGTTTCCATTACGCCCTGCGTATGAAGCCATCTACGCTCCGGCATTTCAACTTTTACCTTTTCGATCATTTGCTCACGATTCATACAGACTGTACCTCCTTATGTAGCTCAGCACAGAATCGGGCACTAAATATTGAACGGATTGCCCTTCACTCACCTTACCTCTTATTGCGGTTGACGAAATATCGATTGCGGGCATTTGAATGAGCGTTATCCGTTCCTTCAAATAGCTCGGCAGCATTTCGATAAGGATTGGATCGGAGGGCCGCTCCAATCCGATAAACGTAATATACTTTGCTAATTGCTCGATTTTATACCATTGCGGCAGATCATTTATCCGATCGGATCCGATAATATAAGAGAAAGAATTACGCGGGTAGCGGCGCTGCAGCTCTGTTACGGTATCGTACGAATAGCTTACGCCTCCGCGCAGCAATTCGATATCCAAAGCTCGGAATGCAGCATTGCTTTCAATCGCTCCGCACACCATCTCAAAGCGCCGCTGGCTGCTGACGCCCGGTTCATCCGATTTGAGCGGAGGGCCGCAGGACGGAATGAACCATACCTCGTGCAGGCCGCATTGCTGGCGCGCCGTTTCCGCCGCGATCAAATGGCCGAGGTGGATCGGATCGAAGGTGCCGCCCATAATGCCGATCTTGCTCACGCTCTTCGCTCCTCCTTTGTTTCGAAACCTTCTATTGAAAAAGGCTTGAATGTCATTCGCTGCGCGGGCCAATCATTCTTACGATCGCTTTCGTTCTCGGATTCTTTGATTAGACTAAACATTTAAAGGTAAGAATCCGAGAACAAGAAGCGACCACTACGTTTCTACAGAACGATTGTCCGCTTCGCTACCCATTCAATTCCATTTCAATAATCATACGAAATCCAAATCATTGCTAAATCGATGCTTTATTTCCTAGCAGCGCTGGGAAGCTCGATTTGTTTGTTGTCTTTGGATTCCTTGTAGAGGACGATCGTTTTGCCGATAACTTGGACAAGCTCGGCGCCCGCTGCCGCTGCGATCTCTGCGCCGATTTCCTTAGGATCGTCCAGGCAGTTGTTGAGAACGGAAATCTTGATTAGCTCACGGGACTCGATGGACTCCTCGATATGGCGAATGAGGTGATCGTTTGTACCGCCTTTGCCGACCTGGAAGATTGGCGTCAAATGATGGGCTAATGATCTTAAATAACGTTTTTGTTTACCTGTAAGCATAGTATGTGTTCCTTCTTTCATCTCGATCAATCGTCGGAGTAGTTTCTATAGTCAAGTCTTGTTAGCCTTGCAGGGAGGCTAGCACGGTTTCGCGCATTGCAGCGACCGGCGCGGGCTGGCCTGTCCAATATTCGAAGGCGTAAGCGCCCTGATAGATGAACATGCCCAGACCGCCGTGAATACGGCAGCCGCGCTGCTCGGCCTGCTGCAAAAACGTTGTTTTTAACGGGTTGTATATTAAATCGCTTGCGACCGCGCCCGGCTTTAGCCAGGCGGCATCGACCGGCGTTTCATTCGTATTCGGAAACATGCCGACGGAAGTTGTGTTAATAACGATATCCGCTTGCTGGCATGCCGTTTGCAGCTGTTCATTCCGAACCGATTCGATGACCAAATGATCTCGGAATGCTTCGGCGAGCTCCTCGGCGCGCTCCACGGATCGGTTAGCGATTGCAATATGCGCCGGATTTTCCTTCGTAAGGGCATAAATGATCCCCCGCGCCGCGCCGCCCGCACCCAGTACGACAATCCTTTTGCCTGCAAGCTCCGGCTCCGCTTCTTCCTTCAATGAACGCACGTAGCCGATACCATCCGTATTATAGCCAATAAGCCGCCCGTCCTCATTCACGATCGTATTAACGGCGCCAATGGCTTGCGCGCCGGCATCAATGTCATCCAGCAACGGCATAATGTCCAGCTTGTGTGGAATCGTCACGTTCACCCCGCGGATTCCCATCGCCCGCACGCCAGACGCAAAATCGGCCAGACGCTCGCTCGTCACGTGAAACGCATGATAACTGCCGTTAATTCCTGTTTCCCGAAATGCCCGGTTCATCATAATCGGCGACTTCGAATGTCTAATCGGATTGCCGATAACTCCGAAAAGTACTGTATGACTGTCTATTCGATTGCCTTCGCCAGCACTCGTCACTGTGAGTTCTCCTTCCAAAGCCCAAAGTTAAATCATCGAGTCGCGAAGCATGACCTTTACACCTTTGGGCGCAAAAATGTCAATTAGCGCTCCGCCCGTACCGTTTACCTGAATCCAGCCGAGACCGGATATGAACACATCTTTGCTTACACCGCGCTTCACGCGCAGCGAATGCCTTGTCCATGCCGGAATGCTTTCCAGCTCCTCGAGCGTAGGTCCGCCAAGCAATTGGCCGCGATGATCGGCATACAGCTCCTCAGCCCGTTCAAGCTTTGTACGATGCATGTTAAGCGCATTGGATATATAGAAGGTAAACGATTGACGGTCACCCTCGACAAAATCAAACCGAACCAGGCTGCCGATAAATAGCGTTTGGCCCTCGTTCAATTGATAGACAAGCGGCTTTATCGACTTGTCCGGCAATAAGGAGCCTAGGAAGCTGCGCGGCACGACCTCGGTCATCCGGGATTCATAGACAATACCCGGCGTATCGATAATCGCTTTCCCATCCTCGAGCGGGATATGCACGGCATCAAGCGTCGTCCCCGGATAACGCGATGTAGTAAGTTCGCGCTCCATATCGCTATAGTCGCGAATGAGCCGATTAATGAGCGTGGACTTGCCTACATTGGTGGCGCCGACCACATAGACGTCGCGTCCGTTGCGGTATTTCTCCAGCGCATCGATGACATGCTCGAAGCCCATGTTTCGTTTTGCGCTGCACAGTACGATATCGACCGTGCGCAGCCCTTCCGCCTTGGCTTGCTTCTGTACCCAATTGCGAAGGCGATTGACGTTCATCGCTTTCGGCAGCAGATCGATCTTGTTCACGACAAGCAGGACGGGATTATTGCCGACAAAACGTTGAAGTCCCGTTATCAAGCTCCCTTCGAAATCATACAAATCGACGATATGCACGACTAGGCTGTCCGTACTTCCGATGCTGCCGAGCAGTCTTAGGAAGTCATCCTGATCGACTGCAACCGATGAAGCTTCATTATAGTTGCGAATGCGGAAGCATCGCTGGCAAATAACCGGCTCGCGTTCCAACGCAGCTGCGGGCAAATATCCGGGCCGGTCGGACTGCTCCGACTGCAGCTGCACGCCGCAGCCCGCGCATGACGCTGATGCCTGACTTAGCTGTTGTTGCTTCACTTGGTTTCCCCCTCATACCATAACCCTTTTTTCCTTAAACGAGTTAACGCGAAACGTTCAATCCGACGATTCACCCGCGTCATGATTCCTTCATCCGCCGGTGCAATCGGGGTGACAAGTATGGTATAGAGTCCCATCCGATTACCGCCAAGCACATCCGTCAACATCTGATCGCCAATAACGACCGTATGCTCTGCAGCCAAGCCGAGAACGCCAAGCGCTCTGCGGAAGGACTTGCGTGCCGGCTTGCGTGCGGCGTGAATGTATGGAATATTCAGCGGCCCGGCAAACTTTCCAACGCGCGTCTCATTATTATTAGAAACGATTACCACCTGAAAGCCGCGTGAGCGCACGTAATCAAGCCACTGCACCAGCTCGGGCGTTGCTAACGCCTCCTTCGCACCGACAAGCGTATTATCAAGATCCGTAATGATGCCGCGAACGCCTCGTGAATGCAGCTCATCTAAATTAATTTCATATACTGTATTGACGCGCACATGCGGCAACAGCCATTCAAACATAATCGGTATCCCTCTGCTTTCTGCCTGCTATCTTACGAAACTATACCATACAAACCAAATTTGTTGCAAAAAAACCGTCCCCATTTTCAATGGAAGACGGCAATTCCGCAACTTTGACATGGATAAACTGAATAAGGATATCGACTACCCTCTTATCTTAATTGATCGATCAGCGATCTAACCTTAATGACAAACCGGTCCGCTTCTTCGGCGGATGCGATGACCGGACTATATTTCGCCCGCTCGAAGCCGTCGAGCACCGCCCGGAAATCGTCACGCAACCGCTTCTGGCTTTGCGACCAACGAAGCACCGCTTCGCGCATCGTCTCATGCTCCTGACGCTCCATGCCCCGTTTCTTGCATATGCGGAGCAGCTTCTGCGTTTCAATTACGATTCTGTCATTTGACGTATACGAACCGTGCCTGAGCTTGCGCCATGCGGCAACTACCTGCCCGCGACGGAGGATAAGCCAAGCTGCCGCCGCCGCAGCAAGCAATGAGACGGAGCTCCAAGCCCAAACTTTTCCGTTGGAACCGCCTTTGGCCGCGTTGGGCGAGGACACCTCTGCTCCATCCGTATCCACTTCCGGCAGCGGCTCTGTTTCTTCTTCCGCCACCGAATAAGGGAACGAAAAACCAGCGGTTGCTTCGAAAGGAATCCATCCGAAGCCCTCGAAATAAATTTCAACCCAGGAATGCGCGTCTGAGTTGCGAACCGTATACGTGCCTGCTCCTGTCGGGTTTAGTTCCTCCCCCATATACTCCTCTGGGGGCCCGTAGGCGCTGACCGGAAGCGCGCCCGGCGCAAAGCCCTTCACCCATCGAGCGGGCAGACCCAGACTCCGCGCCATAACGGCCATCGAAGTGGAGAAATAATCGCAATATCCTTCCTGCAGTTCAAACAAAAACCGATCGACGAAATCGACGCTTGTGCCGGTAAGCTTACTCTCGTCCGGCTTATTGTTATACGAGTAGTTAAGCTGCAAATAGGCTTCAAGCAATTTCGCCCTATCGTAGTCGTTAGTGCCCTCGGAGGTAACCTCCTCGGCCAACTCCTTTACCCGCGCGGGCAGCGTATCCGGTAATTGCAAATAAAATGCGTTGCGTGCCGCGTTCGCCGAACCCGGCCACCCGGCTTGGCTGCTTCTTAGAGCAGCTTCGTCCAATACCGGAACAGATGAGGTTAACGAGTAGGCTTTCGGATAATTCTCATATTGGACGGACCAATCAAGCAGCCTAAGCTCCAAAGAGCCGGGCATCCAAATTAAGCCGTTCGGTATCGGCGCTTTATCATTTCCGACCCAATTCACCTTCGCCACTGGAGAGGCTGCGAACAATACGGGATATGAATCCTTCCGGATCATGGTCACAATTTGATCAACCTGAATGGAGCCTGCCGCAGGGGGCTCGTCAAAGCTCGACAGCTCAACGCCCTTTTGGACGCGGGTTATATCATCAGCCTCTGCATCTCCATCTACCCAGCCATCGCCGGTATATATGGACTTTGACTCTCCCCGCCAGTAGCTGCGGTGCGAAGTAGATACGGTCATCATCGGTGAATAATCATACTCAAAGCCGCCGCCAAGCAGCTCGTCGCTCCTGCTGTAGCCGGAGCTTGCATTGCCGGTGCTGCCGGGCGTTCTCGAATCCGCCCCTTTGTCGCCGATAAACACCCGAACCTTCTCTCCCCTGGATTCCTTCCAAATCGTATAGGGATCCTGCAAAATCGGAGAGAGTGACGGCATGTTCAAACCAACCGTCATGAGTACAGAGAGTACGAGCGCAATCGGAAGTATCAATTGAAGCGGATATTCGAGAAGCTCCTCCCAGCTTCTCGGATGATTGCGCTGCAGCCTGGACAAGTGGTTCGCGACGAGCCAGAGCAGCCCGATGAACACGACCATTCCTGCCTCATCCCAGAGCCAAATCGGCGTAAATGAATCCGCAATCGTCAAAATCAGCAGACTTACGCCGATTAAACCGAACATGCGCGCCCGTGTCGTCGTCCAAATTCCGAACAGAACATGAAGCATAAGCAGTACTGCGCTAATCCATATGAACGGATGAAGCTGTACGGCATGCACTTGCAGCCACCAAACCCATTCCTGCCAGCGCTCAGGCCTTCCGACGATCCAATCCATTCTAGCCAGCTGAGTCGTAATCATGATGGCGCCCGCTGTTTGAAGCAGCAGCTTGATGAACCGCATGCGATGCGGAAGCAAAACATCGACAGCCGCAGCCATAAAAATCGTAAAGTAAGCAATGGCGTATGTCTCATCCCACCAGTAGCTTTCAAAAATAGCAATCGTATTGGCTAAAATAACGGCGATAAATACAGAAGACAGCTTCTCGTACCAATCGGCCGTTAAATAAGCGGCAAAGCCTTTTAACCCGCGCTTCATGCCATTCCTCCCCCTTCCAGTACGACAGGGAGCTCTTGGAGCTGGCTTATTTCAAATACCGGCCATCCCCGATCGCGTATCACATGCTTCCATGAAGGATGATGGCTTAGCTTATCCGTGGAAGATGAAATATGAAGCATGCAAGGGAGGATCCCTTTGCGGGACAGCCACTCCATGCTTCGGATAACGTCAGCGCCCGTGTCCGGGGTAATGATAATAGCAAAGCAGCCCGGCTCCAGAATATGATCCGCCCGCTGCAGGGAAGCGTAAAGCGGGCACGGGGCATCCGCATCAACAAAAGTTAAATGCTTCATTAATAAATTGCGCTGGACCAGACCCGACTTTGGATCTATCATCGTCATGCTTTCGCCGATCGAGAGCAATCCCATAGCTGTATCTTCCTTCAGCCCTTTCTCAAGCAGCGAAGCAGCCGCGGAAACGGCCAGCTCGAAACGCGTCGCCAGTTCGCCGTTATAGCCGACGGGGTTTCGGTCGAGAATAACAAGCGTGCGGGGAAGCGATTCGCGCTCGAACGCTTTGGACTTCCATTGTCCGGTCTTGGCGGTAGCATTCCAGTGAACGCGGGACAAACGATCGCCGTACAAATATTCGCGGACGCCGTTAATCTGCGTCGTCTCCTTCGCCGAGCGGGAAGCTGCAGCATGCGAATACGGACCTCGAATCCCTCGCTGCACGCCATGCCATTGCCTAAGCGGAACCGTTTGGGGAAGTACGCTAAATACGGTTTCCGATCCGAAATGCCCGGCATGCTCGAACAAGCCGAACACGTCGTAAGATAGACATTCCGTATGCGTAAATCGATACTCGCCGCGCTGGAGCGGCGGCGTTTGGTAGGCCACCTGCCCGCTCCGCTTCCAATTAGGCACGAATGACGTTTCGAAAGCAAGCTTCTGACCGTTATGGCGATGCAATTGATCTCTAACGATGACATATGGCAGCGGATAATAACCTGGAATTTTCACGTTTAAGCTGACTTCAAGCGAGCTGCCGGCAGATAGCGAATGATCATGCGTCGATGTACCCGGGCCGACATAGCTTCTGTTCCCGCTCACTTTATGAATGCCGCTCCATCGTCCAAGCAGCAAGTAAACGATGAGCAAATTCAAAATAATAAAAAGCATGAATGCGGTTTTCCCGCCTTGAAACAGGAAATAAAAGAGGCTGGTCGTATAAGTAACCGCGACAAGCTGCCAACGCAGCTTAGTTGATTTGATGGCTATCATCAGATTAGCGCTCTAGCCGAACCGGCACTTTCGTGGTCTGAATCACCTGATTAATGATATCCTCCGCTTTAAGCCCGTTCATTCTCGCTTCTGTTCTTAGCAGCAATCTATGAGCCAGCACATAAGGCGCAAGCTCCTTGACGTCGTCCGGCGTGACGAATTGCCTCTGCCGGATATATGCGCTTGCCTTTGCCGCTCTCGCGAGCGAAAGCGCCGCCCGAGGGCTTGCGCCAAGCATGACGCTTGCGTGCTCTCTCGTGCCTCGGATCAAGCTAACCAAATATTTGCCGACGGCTTCATCAATATGCACCTGCAGAACCTGATCTTGAATATGGAGCATATCCGCTATATTAATCATGGGCTCTACACGGTCGGACGGATGTATTCCTTCATTAGATAACACCATTTGCCGTTCATCCGTTTCATTCGGATAGCCGAGCGACAGCTTCATCATAAACCGGTCTAGCTGCGCTTCGGGCAATGTATAGGTTCCTTCGAACTCGATAGGATTTTGCGTAGCGAGCAAAACGAACGGACGCGGCAGCTCGTAAGTGTCGCCGTCAACCGTTACATGTCCTTCCTCCATAGCTTCGAGCAAAGCGGATTGCGTCTTCGTTGTCGCTCTATTAATCTCATCCGCCAATAAAATATTTGCCATTACCGGACCCGGGCGAAATAAAAAAGCCTCCTGCTTCGGATGATAAATGGATACGCCCGTAATATCGGTCGGAAGTAAATCGGGGTTACATTGAATGCGTCGAAATTGCCCGCCAATCGTCTTTGCCAACGCTTTCACTAATTGCGTCTTGCCCGTTCCCGGCACATCCTCGAGCAGAACATGTCCGCCAGCAATAACAGCGATTAACAATCTTTGGATTTCTTCCTGTTTTCCCAGGATACAAGTTTCTAAGTTTCGTAGAATAGCGGCGCATAATTGCATATTTGCAGGACGAATATCCATTTCATAACCTCCCGAAAAATAACGTTGAGTAAAAACTTCAATACTACTATTTTACAGTACTTCCTTTACCCTGCACAAATCTTTTCACTACAAAAAAAATTGGAGGATCACACAGGATCCTCCAAAGCTTAATCAAAACCTAGCCCTTTGGCCTGACGACCAGCGCAGCTAAGAATGAAAATATGATAGCGGCCGATATACCGGCGCTTGTTACTTTGAAAATACCGGAGATCACGCCGATCCATCCTTGGCTGTGCAGCTCGGTCAATGCACCGTGCACGAGCGCATTGCCGAAACTTGTGATAGGCACCGTTGCTCCGGCTCCGGCGAATTTCACCAACGGATCGTATAGATTAAAGCCATCGACGATCGCTCCGATCACAACGAGAGTTGCCATCGTATGCGCCGGCGTCAGCTTAAGCACGTCAAACATTAATTGTCCGAGTAGGCAAATCGCGCCGCCAACTAAAAAAGCCCACAAAAAGATCATGACCATTACCCCTTTCTTGCGATAGCTACGGCATGCGCAATGCACGGTATGCTTTCACCTTGTTGAAATGAAAGGGGCGATAGCAGTGCGCCAGTAGCAACAACTAAAATCCGGTTTAATTCGCTTTTCTTAATCCGCTTCAGCAGATGTCCGTAAGTAACGACAGCTGAACAGCCGCAGCCGCTGCCCCCGGCCTGCACCTTCTGTTTTTCTACATCGTATACCATCAGACCGCAATCGTTGAATACCGTGTCATTCATGGGTACGCCGTTTTGCAGCAGCAATTTCTCGGCAATAGGATGTCCAACCCCGGCCAAATCGCCCGTTACAATTAAATCGTAATCGCGAGGAGATCTTCCTGTATCATTAAAATGGGCTTGAATCGTATCTACAGCCGCCGGAGCCATCGCCGCTCCCATATTGAACGGGTCCTTGATACCCAAATCGACGATTTTACCGATTGTCGCGCACTCCACGACCGCGCCCTCGCCCCGGTCGGCTACAATAGCAGCACCTGCGCCGGTCACCGTATATTGCGCAGTCGGCGGCTTCTGCGAACCGTATTCGGTTGGATAACGGAACTGTTTCTCCGCCGTACAGTTATGACTGCACGTGCCTGCGAGCACATGGCTTCCGGCTCCTGAATTAACAAGCAAAGCCGCGAGAGCCAGCGACTCCATCGAGGTGGAACAAGCGCCAAATACACCGAGATACGGAATACCGAGGGAACGCGCTGCAAAGCTGTTGCTAATAATTTGGTTCATCAAATCTCCGCCAATATAAAATTGCAGCTGGTCGCGTTCAATGCGCGCATTCTGGATGGCAAACTCGGACGCCTGCTCCAGAAGCAATCTCTCCGCCTTCTCCCAGCTTTTCTGCTGCATGTCCAGCTCCGGATGAACCAGATCAAAATCGGCTGCGAGCGGTCCCTCTCCTTCATCCGGACCGACGACGGTAGCTTCGCCGATAATAACGGGGCGCTTCTCAAACCACCACGATTGTTTCCCGCGCAGCATATTACTGACCCCCAGTTCCAAGAATGAGATGGGCTATACCGACGAAGAAAGCTGCAACCGTACCGTAAACGATGACCGATCCGGCCAGCTTAAACATATTGCCGCCAACGCCAAGCACGAGCCCCTCGCTGCGATGTTCAAGCGCGGCAGAGCACATCGAATTCGCGAACCCGGTTACAGGCACGGCTGATCCCGCTCCGGCCCACTGCGCGATTTTGTCATATACGCCAAGGCTCGTCAAAATAACGGATATCAGAATAAGCGTTGCAACCGTAGGATTGCTTGCCGCTTCCTGAGTCATTCCCATCAAATGCACATACAGCTCCGAAATGGCTTGTCCAACCACGCATATCGCGCCGCCGAAAACGAATGCCTTTATGCAATTCGCAAATATCGACCGCGGAGGCTCCATCGTTTTGGCGAATGATTGATATTCCTTTGGCGACATGGACATCTTCTTATAATTATGGCCGCGTTTTCTTTTGGTTGCCAATGCTGCACTCTCCTTATCTGCCGCGCGGATTCTTCTTAGGTCTGAATGACATCTTCCGCATCGTCTGTTCTCGTTCATTATTTGTAATAGGAGGTAGCATTATGCCAGCAAAAAAAAGGATTGCCGCAGACCTATAAACCGGTTCGGGACAATCCTTTTCTTATAGACATATAGCGAACAATAACAGGACTAACAATACGTACAGGACGAGCACGAGTAAGCTGATTGTGAACGGCTGCCGGCGTTTCGTAGACATAAGCACTACTCCTCTCATGTCGGGCTTTTAACCATAGTATATGCACGAATACCCATATTGGGAGCTTGTTCCGCCTATCCTGCCACAAAACGTAAGGCGACTAGGATCGCTCGAGGATCATTACTGCTTTTGCAGCCAAGCTGAATGCTCCGCTTACGAGCTCGCCTGTCAGCAAATTTTTCCGCGGCTCTGCTGAAAGCTGCAGGTCTGCCGCTTCTGCGTTATGGTTCAAAATAAAGGTAAACGATTTGCCGTCTTTATTTCTGCGCGTCACCTCTACGCCCGAAGGAGCCGCCAGCACCGGCTCGATGCCTTTGGCCTCGCATAGATTCTTTAGCAGCGACTGCAGGAAATGCTGGTCAGGGTTTGATGCGATGTACCATGCTTCTCCTTTACCGAACTTGTTGACGGTGACGACAGGCATGCCCTTGTAGAAATCAGAGCCGTATTCCGCTACCACCTCTGCGCCTTCCGAATGGATGAGATCGCACAGGATGCTGCAGGTATAAGTTCCGCTTAATGCGCCGTCCGCTTTTTTCATTACGATTTGATTTTGCTGGCCTGGCAGCAGAGCATCGATTTCCTCCGCCCAAATGCCGAGTACTTTTCTCAGCCTGCCCGGATAACCGCCCGTTGTGACGATATCCGTTTCGTTTACAATGCCGCTAAAGAAGGTTGTGATGAACGTTCCTCCGCGCTCGACGAAGGATTCCACCTTCTCAGCAAAGCCGGGTTTGATCATATACATGACCGGTGCGATAACAAGGTCATATTGCTCCAAATTTTCTTCAACGCTGATCATATCCGACTGAATGTTCAATTCGAACAAGGCGTCATAATATTTATGAACCTGGTCGACGTATTTGAGTGCGACGCTTGGTCCGCTTGAAAGCTCGACCGCCCAGCGGTTTTCCCAATCAAATACGATGGCCGCCTTAGCGTCAATGCGGGAATCAAGCAGCTTATCGGATAAATGCGTGAGCTCACGGCCAAGCTCCGCGCATTCGCGGAACACGCGCGTATGCTCATGACCGACATGCTCGATCACGGCGCCATGGTATTTCTCGCATGCGCCGATCGAACGTCGCAGCTGGAAGAACATGACCGTATCCGCGCCATGCGCTACCGCTTGATAGCTCCATAAGCGCATAACGCCCGGCCGCTTCAAAGCATTGTACGCTTGCCAGTTTTGCTGGCTGGGCGTCTGCTCCATCAGCATGAACGGCTGTCCGCTCTTAAGACCGCGCATAAGCGCATGTGTCATCGCCGTGTAGCTAACCGGCGTATCAATGGAAGGATAGTTATCCCAAGATACAACATCCATATGTTTGGCCCATTTGAAATAATCCAGCTCCGGGTATGTACCCATCAAATTAGTCGTAATTTGGATGTCCGGAGAGTGCTTGCGAATCTCCTCATATTCGGATAAATAACATTCGAGCAAAGCGTCCGATTGGAAACGGCGGTAGTCCAGAGAAATGCTTTGGAAGTTCGTACGGTTCTCGCCCCATTCCTCGCTAAGCGCGTTCGGCGGCACGATTTCGTCCCAATCATAAAACGTATGGCCCCAGAAGCTTGTATACCAAGCTTTATTGAGCTGCTCAATCGTGTTGTAGCGCTTCTGCAGCCAAATTCGGAATGCCTCGGCGCAATTATCGCAATAGCAATAACCGCCATACTCATTCGAGATATGCCAAGCGACTAGCGCGGGGTGATCCTTATAGCGTTCTGCCAATTTGCCTGCGACAAGACCTGCATATTTACGATAGGTTGGGCTGCTTGGGCAGGAATTATGCCTGCCGCCAAATTTCCGCTTGCGTCCCTCGTAATCTACGCGCGTCACATCCGGGTATCTTTTGGCCATCCAGGCCGGATGAGCGCCGGTGCTAGTCGCCAGACATATCGAAATATGGTCCCGATGCAGTCTATCTATGATTTTGTCCAGCTCTTCAAAGCGATAAACGTCTTCGCTAGGCTGAATGCGCGCCCATGAGAAGACATTTACCGTCGCGACATCGATGTCCGCCAGCTTAAACATCCGCAGATCCTCTTCCATTGTCGCATCATCCCACTGCTCGGGATTATAGTCGCCGCCATACCATATTTTAGGAAGCTTATTATGTATCATAAAAGCCGTTCTCCCTTCTTTCCTTCAGATCATTGTTAATGAGGGAAGAGAGCCCATGCTATGAGCTCTCTTCTTTCTCGCCTATTTTAAGCTTATTTTGACCAAAGCGCTACACGATCCTTAACCATCTTTGTAAACTCGGCATTCAATTTCGCCACGTCTGCATCTTCCAGATCTTTCAAGAAAGCATCGTAAATTTTATCAAAATCTTCCGGTTTAGCAAGAATTGCTTCCGGGATGCGTTTCTTCATAATATCTTGCGTTTTTTGGAAAATAACGTTGGCTTGGGAGCCCGTTTCAAATGGCAGCGTCCAAGCTGCGCCGTACTTGCGCTCAGGGAAAGCATCGTCAGCAGGCCATAGATCTTTGTATGTCGTTGCGCCATATGCCGCAAGCGTCTTCTTGTCTTGTTCCGAGTATGACGCTTGAATTTGCTCCGGGAAAGTCGTCGTGTAATAGTTGCCGGAAGGATCCTTCACACCGTCACCGTAACGGGCAGAGATCAAATAGTTGCCGATACCCGTTGTTTTCTTAAACGTATTATTGTCGTTCGATTTCATTTCTTGTACATCTGCAGGAATGACACGTTTGCCATCTTCTACATTATAGTGCTGACCTTCAATACCCCAGTTTACGAGTACTTGACCTTCATCAGAAGCAAGGTAATCAAGGAATTTGATCAAGCGTACTGGATCTTGCGCATCCTTCGTAATACCGACACCATAACCTGCGATGTAGCCGGTGCCTTGGAACGAATGATCTTGGAATGTTTCATCCAAGGTTACAGGGAACCTTGCATAGGTCGAACCGAACTTGCCTTCAGCCTTCAGAGCATTTTCAGCTTCGCCGTAATCCCAGTTTTGGTCGATCAGACCAAGAACGCGGCCGGAAGCAATTTTTGCTTTGTATTGATCGTATTTTTGAACGAAGCTTTCTTTGTCAAGAAGGCCGATATTGTTCATATGGTTGAGCCAACGGAAATATTCTCTTTCAATAGGGCGTTGATAATGCATGATTGCTTCATGAGTCTCTTGATCTATATAAAACTCGCCATCATCCGGTGCACCGGTCGCATAGAACGCAGGGTTAGTTACGGAAATCAAAATCTGCCATTCTCCGCCATTAAGCGACATTCCTATTGTCGGTTGTCCGTCAGGCGTTGTAGGATTTTTCTCGATGTAGGCTTTGATCGCCGCTTCATAATCTTTAACGGTTTTGATCTCAGGATAGCCTGCTGCTTCAAGCACTTGGTGCTGTAATTGGAAGCCGCCGCCCGCATCGAAATAGGTTTGGCCTACTCCGCCTTGCGGAAGCGTGTAAATCGCTTCGTCCTCTTCGCTCCAGCGCAGGCGGTTGAAATATTCGCCATATATCTTTTGCAGATTTGGAGCGTGCTCCTCGATCAGCGGACGAAGGTCGATCAATGCGCCGGCGTCAACCAGCTTGCCTGCGCTGCCTTTTGGCATAACCATATCTGGATAATCATCGCTCGCTACCATCAGGGCGAACATATCAGAATCCGTTCCGCCGACAGGAAATTCTTGTTTAATCGTAATGCCAGTTTTTTCTTTAATCGCTTTGCCGACATCAGAGTTCATGTCATCCCAGCTCGGGTTGTTGTCGCCAGACGCAATACGGATCGTAATGGGCTCTGCCGTTTCTGCTGCATTTGTTCCATCGTTCGTGGTTCCATTCGTTCCGCTGTTTGTGCTGCCTTCATTATTCGAATTGCCGCAAGCGGTGACGAATACGAATACAAGTGCCAACATCAAGCTTAGAACCATTTGCAATTTTCTTTTCATTGCTTAAAAGCCTCCCTTTTTTTCTTGTGCATGAACAGCATGTATATAACAGGAATTCTGCTATTACCAACATTAGCTTTTTACTGCGCCCAGTGTCATCCCTTTTACGAAATACTTTTGCAGGAAGGGATACACGAGCAGGATCGGCACCGTTACGACAATCGTTATCGCCATTTTAATAGACTCGGGCGATACGGCCGCAAGCGATTGCTGAGCGTTCGGGTCACGATAGTTGCTTCCCGTTTGGGTGGACAGAAGCACCTTCATCAATTCATATTGCAGCGTCGTGTTTTCGGCATTCCGGTTATTGAACAAATAAGTGTCAAACCAGGAATTCCAGTGACCGACAGCGATGAACAACGCAATGGTTGCAAGTACGGGCTGGCAAAGAGGAAGGATAACCTTCCAAAATATAGTCCAATCATTCGCGCCGTCGATTTTCGCTGATTCTTGAAGCGCGTACGGCAGCCCGTCAATGTAGGAGCGTACTACGAACACGTTCCAAACGCTCAAAATGGCAGGAATGATGTAAACGGAAAAGGTACCGATTAAGCCCAGGTTTTTCATCAACAGGAAGCCCGGAATAAGTCCGCCGGTGAAATACATCGTAAGGGCGAATACGACCGACATCCATCTTCTTGCCTGAAAATCGGGACGGCTCAACGTATAAGCCATCATCGAAGCCGATATGACACCGATCAGCGTTCCGAGCACTGTCCGAATGACGGAGTTTTTAAAGCCCGTGAGCAGTCCCTCGAAGCCGAAAATCGTTTCGTAGTTTTTGAGCGTAAACTCACGCGGGTAGATCGTCAATCCGCCGCGTACCGTATCGACCGAGTCGTTGAACGAAATCGCGAGCACGTTCAGAAACGGATATAAGGTTACGATTGCTACAATCGCCATGAATACGTAGATGAATAAGTCAAAAACTTTATCGCCTGTTTGTTTTTTTGCAACTCCTTGCATACGCCTTACCTCCTATATGATCGATTCTTTGGTGACCCGTTTGTAAATGCCGTTCGCGATAAACACGAGCAGGATGCTGACTACGGAGTTGAATATACCAATGGCCGTACCATACGAATATCGGCTCATTTGGATCCCGTACTTGAGCGCATACAAATCGAGTACCTCTGAATAATCGGAGACTAGCGGATTGCCGAGCAAAAATTGCTTCTCAAAGCCGATACTGATTAAGTGGCCGATCGACAGGATGAAAAGGACCATAAAGGTTGTCCGAATGCCCGGCAGCGTGATATGCCACATTTTGCGGAATCGGCCCGCGCCGTCAACGGTAGAGGCTTCGTAAAGCTCCGGATCGATACCCGCCATCGCGGCCAGAAATATGATCGAGTTCCAGCCCATTTCCTTCCACAGGTCAGACAACGTTACGATACCCCAGAACAATTCGCCTTTGGCCATAAACTGAATCGGAGCATCAATAAAGCCAAGCCACATGAGCAATTGGTTTACGGCCCCGCCGTCCGTAGACAGCATCTTCGATACGAGTCCCGCTACTACGACCCAGGACACGAAATGCGGCAAATACGAGATCGTTTGTACCGAACGTTTGAAAAACTGTCCTCTCATTTCATTCAGCAACAGCGCGAAAATGACAGGAATCGTGAATCCTACAATAAGACCCATCGTGCTCATCGCCAGCGTATTGCGCAAAACGATATAAAATCTTTCATCTTGAAATAATTCGATGAAATTATCGAGTCCGACCCACGTTTGGTTAAGAATTGAATCCTTTGGTTTGTAGTTTTGGAAGGCGGTCAGCCAGCCCCATACAGGCACGTAACTGAAAATGAAAATCCATATAACGAATGGAAGTGACATCATATACAAGTAACGCTGCTGAAAAGCTTTGAACCAAAAACGGTTCCTTTTTTGTACCACCTCTGCCTTTAGGGCACCTTCTGTTAGCGGTTTCATCTGTGATCCTCCTAGTATCTTTGCTCCAGGCAAAAACGGCTCCGTAAGCTTCCTCTTTGTATGTGCGTAGCTTACCCTCTCTTATCTGTACTAATCATAAACGATTAAGCCCCTGCCATTACACCCGATAAATTAGACCTAAAATCATATGAAAATAAGCACTTTCGAGCGCTTTCATTATGTTGGATTATCGGCCGAAAGGCATAAAAAAAGACGCCAGTACCGCTCGCGATTCGTAAGAATGCAGCCGTATTGACGTCTTGCTTATAAATCGGCACCCGGTTTTCCGGATGCATTCTTGAAGGATGAAGGAGATACGCCTTTATACTTCTTGAACTTGCTATGAAAATAATCGACATTCGCGTAGCCGACACGCTCCGACACCTGATGCACCTTTAGTCCCTCCTGCAAAAGCTCGATCGCATGCTGAATCCTAACCTGGTCGAGATAGGTATTGAAATGGTCTCCGGTGTAGTTTTTGAACATTTTGCCCAGATATCCGCTATTGTAATTGAAAAGATCCGCAAGCGTCTCTAGCTTAATGTTCTCACTGTAATGCCGCTCGATGAAATCTGTCATTTGCTTCATGACGGAGGAGCTGTCAGACTTTCCGAGCTTTAAGGCCAGATCCGCTAACCGCTCCCGCAGCTGTTCGAGCATCTCATCATAATGATGGGCGAGATATAAAGCGGTAATCATCTTCAAGTCCTCTTGCACGGATAGGTGCGGATTAAAGGTCGCCGCTTTGTTCAGTACGATCGTAAGCAGCTGCGCCCAGCAGGACTTGATTGCCTGCTCGGAGCTTTCGTTGTTGCAAATTTGATTAGAAGCCTCCAACAGCGCTTTATTCACGCCCTCCTTGCTGCCGATATCGAGCATATAATACAGCTTCTGCGCAAGTGTATCAATGGACAGCCCGTCCCGCTGATTGTCATCTGACTGCCTTGGATCGGATGATAAAGTAGCGATATGGATTTGCTGGCCCTTCAGCATAAACCGCTGCTTAAGCAGTCCGGCCACTGCTTCCGACCACTGCCTAAGCTCCTCCGGATCTCGAACCGGCTCGCTGGCGACGGCTGCGAACCGGACTCTTTCGCCGCAGCAATCCTCGATCCATTGCCTTATTTGCTCGCGGGAATCATTTTGCAATAAATAATCCTTAAGCAGCACGCCAACAAAAGGCTCGGCGGAAAAAACCCAGCCAATCTGCTTTCGTTCCACGATATCTGTCAGCTTCTTCTTAAGCGTCGCATTCATAGTTAGTGAATGCTCCCGGCTGTACAGCTCGATAAGCAGAAGCTGATAATACTTCGCCTGAGCGCCCAGCAATGATTTTAAGTCTTGGCTAGCGGCAAGCTCAGCGTCAAACTTCCCCTTCGAAAGCTGCTGAAGCAGCTCCTCGCGCAAAAGAATGGTCGTTTGCTCAGAGCTTAGCTGCTGCTCGGATTCCTTCTTAAGCTGCGCGCTTATCCGCTCGATATAGCTTTCCAGCTCATCCTCGTCGATCGGCTTTAAAATATAACCGTCCACGCTGTGAGCGATCGCTTGCTTCGCATAATTAAAATCGGCATATCCGCTCAAAATTAATAGATGGCATGCTGTATCCGTTTTTCTAATTTGCTCTATCGCTTGAAGCCCGTCCATTACAGGCATTCGAATATCGATTAATAGGAGGTCAGGACCGAGTTCTTGGTGCTTCTCGACCGCCTCTTTGCCGCTTGCTCCGACGCCAACGACCGTGAAGCCGTGCTTTTCCCAATCGACCAACGTCTTCAGACCTTCTCGAATCATCGGTTCATCGTCGACGATCAACACCTTATGCATTTGGATGACCCCCTATCGGAATTTCAAACGTAATTCGCGTACCGATGCCCGTTTCGCTATGAATCGTAAGCCCGCAGCCATCGCCGTATATCATGACTAGCCGTTGATGGACGTTTCGCAGACCAATCCGGTATTCCTCTTCTTCCTCCATATCATGCAGCGAATCGCTGATCTCACGGATTTTCTCATCGCTAATGCCGATTCCATTATCGGCAACTTCTACCTTAAGCATACTGCCGCTTACGATAGTCGTTAAGGAAACGTAGCCGCCCTCAGCCCTATTTTCCAACCCATGAACAACAGCATTCTCAATTAGCGGCTGAATAATAAGCGGCGGGACTTCGATTTCACGACCGGCTTCGTCAATATGGAGACGGAAGGTCAGACGGTCATTCCCGTATCTGAATTTTTGAATTTCCAAATAACAGCGTACGATCTCCAGCTCGTCTTTTAAAGCGATTTTCTTCGTACCGACCTCTAAATTTCGGCGGATCATTTTGCCCAGCATGCGAACGATCACAGAAATTTCCGTTTCTCCCTTCATATGAGCCTTCATCCGAATCGATTCAAGCGCATTGAACAGAAAATGGGGATTGATTTGACTAGCCATCATCTTCAGCTTAATTTCTTTCTGCCGCAGCTGCAGCTGCGCTTGCTGCTTATGCGACTCCGTCACCTCATCCATTAGTCCGCGTATGCTGACGACCATATTATTGAATTGCTTAGACAAAATCCCGATTTCGTCGTTTCCCGTCACATTCGATATGACATTCAAATCGCCCATCGCGACTTTATTTAAATCCTTGTTCAGAACGAGCATTCGCTTGGCCAGGATGGCTGAGAAAATGTAAATTAATATAAACGCGATTACGAGACTGAGCATAATAATACCAAACCCGAGCAGGCTTATTCGGTTCGCACCGCTTACAATGCTGTCGATCGTAAATACCGAGACGATTTTCAGACCGTTTCTGCTTGACGAGGGAATTAGATTTTCAACGACGATTTTGGACGGCTTGCCATCAAATTTGAATTCGTAGGTACCCTCCGCGATATTCGTCAATTGATTGGCAAAATCCAATTCCGTTATGCTGTGACCGACCCATTCCGGATTTTTGGCTGCAATAATCGCTCCGCTGTCATCCATAATCATCGTATCGAACGGCTCTTGGCTAATCATCGCGTTCAACTCGACCTGATTGATTCCGATGACAAGAACGCCGCTTGTCCGATAGGTCGGAAACGTTATTTTGCGAATGAGACTTAACGTTTTACGATTGCTTTTAGTTTCATCTTGGATGTAAGCCCAGTGTATGCCTTCCTGCTTCATAGCCGATTGGTACCAGCCGGATTCGGCTATGGGCGCTGTCAGCTTCAGAAACTCCCAATTTTCCAAAATCGTCTTATTCATCGTGTAGAAGCGGATGTTATAAATCTCGCGGTACAGATGAATATAATCGCGGAAATCGTGAAATTCCCTAAAGGCTTCAACAACGTCATAGGTAGTCTTGTACTGCGTATTGACGATATTCGTCAGACGGCTGTCGACGAGGAGCTTGTCCGATATTTCAATCGGCATCCGGATAATATCCGTGGTCTGCTTCTTGATGCGCTCGACATTGTTCGTTATTTGCTGAGTCGCCTGGTCAAGCACATTTTGGCGAAAGGCAACCGTCAGAAAGATACCCACAATGAGCACTGGAACGAACACAACAAGTATGAAAGAAAAAATAAGTTTGTTTTTGATGCGAATATTGTTCATTTTAAGTGCAAGCTTTCTGATATAGGTTTGTTAAAATGATATTTTTCAGCTCAAGCAACTTTTCTTTATTCGCCTCACTTTGCATATATGCTTCTTCCTCGCTCGGCGCAGACTGAAGATAATAAGCCAGAGAAGCCTCGCTGTCGCTTATCGAGTCAGGGAGAGGATGTCCCGAGCCCCGAAACACTTCTTTCGCCGTATTAATCCAATCGCGGTATAAATCAATTTGAATATCCATCATGGCAGATTAAAAGCCTCTCTTTCCATATACTTTGTTATTCTAAAGGATAAGTCGGACTCCTCGAAAAAGCAAACTTGCGCATGAGCAAACATAAAAGAAGCTGCCTCCAGTCGCGTCTGCGATCCTGAGAACAGCTCCTTTAATCGTTACTACCGGATATGGAAGCTGCTTAGCTTGACGCTTCCCTCTAAGCTAATGAACAAGTCGCCTTCCAGCTTCGAGCCTGGCAGTTCGATACGAATCGTCTCCCAATCCTGCTCGCCGCCAGGACTTACCGTATAGGAGCCGATTTCGGCACCCGTCGCATTTCCGATCAGGACCGAAATTCCGCCGCCCTCCGCTCCGCCGCAAACGCGCGCTGCAAAGGCAGATGAACCGTTTGACCAGTCGACATCCGCGAATTTGATCCAACCCTCTGGCTGCGATAAACGGACGCATGTACCGCCTTCTTTGCTTTCGTCCAAATACACGTTGGCGTATTCGTCATAGTTTTCTGCGCTCGTTTGCAATGCCAGATTACGAGGCGGAATGGTCTCTCCTGCAATCGTAATCGTTGCGGATACCTTCGCGTCTGCGGAGGAGCCTCCCGCGGTAAACGTATACTCAGCTGTCTCAAGGCAAAACCGACCACGTGTGACATCCCATATCGCGAGCTCTTCGGCAGGAACGATCAATTGAACGTCCTTCGTTTCTCCTGGCAACAAGCTGATGCGGGTAAATCCGACCAGCTTTTTGAGCGGACGTTCTACTCTGGAGCCTTCCGTGCGTACATACAATTGCACGACCTCGTCTGCCGCAACGGACGATTCGTTCGTCACCTGAATCTGTACAGTCACATTGCCTTCCATACTCGTTGCATTGTTCGTAATTTCAAGCGCGCTGTAGCGGAATGAGCCATAGCTTAGTCCGTGGCCGAACGGATACAACGGCTCCCCATCGAAATACAAATACGTACGCTTGCCCTTCAAAATATCGTAGTCCATCAGGTCCGTCAGCTGCTCCTCCGATTTGTACCACGTCATATTCAGGCGGCCCGCCGGCGAATAGTCGCCAAACAAAATATCGGCAAGCGCGTTGCCAAGCTCTTGTCCCGCATGAGATAAATATACGATCGCCGGAATTTGTGCGTTAACGGCATTCAACGTAAACGGATAGCTGCCAATGACGACAACGACCGTATTCGGATTAGCCGCGTACACTGCGCTGATCAGCTCGTTCTGCGAAGCTGCGAGATCCAAACTTGGTCGGTCAATTTCTTCTTTCCCGTTAATAAGCGGGTTGTTACCGACAATGACGATCGCCGTTTCGGCCGCCTTCGCCGCCGCTACCGCTTCTGCGATGCCATCCGCCATAACGTCCTTTGTGAACAGTTCTGTTTCGCCGATTGATTCATCTTCTTTCACTTGGAGCGAATCCGCACCGCCGTTAGGCGCCGTAACCAGCCTGCCGTTCCAGGTCCGAATCGCAAATCGGCCGTTATCTTGCTCGTCGAGCTTGAACACCTCTTTGACATACCAGCCAAACGCTTCGCTAGCCGCCGCTGCGATATTTACATCGTCCGCGCTCGTAAGCAGCTTGCCTGAGGATTTACTCTCCAGCGTATAGCTGCCCCAGCCCCAGTCGGTTAATTCAAATACTTCGCCTGCCACTTCCGTTCCGGAGGCTTGAAGTCTGCCCCCGTCCCCAGCAGAAGCTTGAAGCGCTTGACCGTTTGCCGACGATTTCAGAATGATGCGGTCATTTCCGCTGCTGAAAGTTACGTTCTTTCCATCCAGCTTGCTCTTAATGCCTTCAAGCGGCGTAACCTTGTAAGGAAGAGATCCGGAGTACCAATCCCGGTAAACGGCATCGGCGAGCGGTCCAATAACAGCGACGCTGTTCAGCTTCTCTTTATTCCAAGGCAGTGCTTTGTCTTCGTTCTTGAGCAATACGATCGATTCGCGTGCCGCTTGCAGCGACAATTCGCCGTGCTCCGGTGCGCAAAGCTTCGATTCAGGTACGTTTGCATACGGCATCTGATCAGCAGGATCGAATTCGCCCAAACGGAAACGAACGCGGAACGTGTTAATCAATGCTTTGTCCAAATCCTGCTCCGTGAGCAGCCCTTCTGCCAACGCCTCGCGGATCGCGGCGCAGCATTTCTCTTTCTCGTCGGTAATGCTGTCGATACCGGCCTTGATGGCATGCGCTACCGCTTCTTTATACGTCTCATAGTATTTATGGTCGTTTACGATACCGAGCAAATCGCCAGCATCGCTAACGATGAAGCCGTTCATGCCCCATTCCTCTTTCACTACCTTGTTGACATCCCCGTGCAAAATCGTCGGTATCCCGTTGACGGAATTGTACGAGGTCATCATCGATTGCGCGCCGCCCTTTACGAAGGCAGGCTTGAATGCGGCTTGATAATATTCCTTCATATTGCGCGGGTCGATGCTTGCCGAGCAGCTGCCGCGATTGATTTCATTGTTATTGCCGATAAAATGCTTCAACGTCGCCACCGCTTTGAAATATTGCGGATGATCGCCTTGAATGCCCTGCACGAGCGATGTTGTAAGCTCGCCGGTCAGCTTTGGATCCTCGCCATACGCTTCCTCCGTTCGACCCCAGCGCGGATCGCGCTCCATATCCACGGTCGGAGCCCAAAGCGTAAGCCCGTTAATCGCAGGGTTTCGCTGGAAGTAAACGCGCGCTTCGTCGCCAATCGCGGAACCGATCTCCTTCATTAAGGACGGATTCCAAGTACAGCCTAGTCCGATCGGCTGCGGGAATGTCGTCGCCTCGCCCAGCCAGGCCATGCCGTGCGCCGCTTCGGTGCCATGTTTGTACGGCTTGACACCTAATCTGTCGATCTCAGGCTGGTATTGTACCATCGATTCGATTTTCTCATCCAGCGTAAACCGGGAGACGAGATCGGTTACGCGCTCCTCGAGCGGGAGTTCTATGTTCTCAAACGGAAATCGTGTTTTTATCGTCATTGTCGGTTACTCCTTATAAGGTTGCTGGTGAAACGATAAAACATTCGTTAACTTTCGTTGCGAATGGCTTGGAAGCATCGACCGCCGTACCGTCGGATGCATGAAGGGCAAAGCCGGCATGGTAGCGCAGGCTGCAGGTTGACCCATGCGTCGACTGAATGCGTGCGGATATGAGTTTGCCTTTCTTCCATTCGATATCGACGATGAAGCCGCCTCTTGCTTTGATCCCTTTCACAAAGCCGCTCGGCCAAGCGGACGGGAGCGCCGGGAGCAGCTCAATACTCCCGAGATGGCTTTGCAGCAGCAGCTCGGCGATACCTGCCGAGCCGCCGAAGTTGCCGTCGATTTGGAACGGCGGATGATCGTCAAATAGATTCGGCAGCGTCGAGCGTGCGAGCAGAGTATGGATGAAGCGGTACGCCGACTCTGAATCCTGCAATCGCGCATATAGATTGATGAGCCAAGCACAGCTCCAGCCCGTATGGCCGCCTCCATTGTTAATCCGGCTCTCAAGCGACCTTCTTCCCGCTTCCAGAAGCTCAGGCGTCTCTTCACGATTGATGGTCGTTCCCGGGTATAAGCCGTAAAGATGCGATACATGCCGATGCCCCGGCTCCTGCTCCGCAAACCGCTCATGCCATTCCTGAAGCAGGCCTTCCGGCGATATTTGCAGCGGTGGAAGCTTGCTGCGGGCAGCGGACATTCGCTCTGCAAGCTGCCCGTCGAGCCGGAGCAATTTCGACGCTTCTATACAATGCTCAAACAGCTCGCCGATAAGCGTAATATCCATTGCCGACGATTCAGCTGCGCTGCTTGCTTCTCCGTCAGAAGATAGAAACTTGTTTTCAGGCGACGTGGATGGAGAGGTCATGAGCTGCCCGTCCTCGTTCTCCTGCAGCCAGTCCAAGCAAAATAAAGCCGCTCCCTTCATAAGCGGATATGCTTTTTCCCGAAGGAAGCTCTCATCCGGATTATACAAATAATGCTCCCACAAATGCTGTGTCAACCAAACGCCGCCAAGCGGCCAGAATGCCCAGCTCGGATGGCCCGCTGTAGGAGTGGCGGAGCGCCACAGGTCGACGTTATGATGAGCCACCCAGCCTCCGCAGTTATAATGGATAGCCGCGGTGCGCGCTCCGTTCTCGCTAAGCTCGTCTATCATTTGAAGCAGCGGCTCATGGCATTCGCTCAAATGGCATAACTCGGCCGGCCAATAATTCATTTGCGTATTGATGTTCGTCGTATAATCGCTGTTCCATGGGGGCTGCACCCGGTCGTTCCAAATTCCCTGCAGATTCGCAGGCTGAGTCCCGGGACGCGAACTAGCCATCAGCAGATAGCGGCCATATTGGAAATATAACCCTTCCAGCTGGGGATCCAGCTCTCCTCTCTTGTACGCTTCGAGACGCACATCCGTCGGCAGCTGCTCATTGGGCGTATGCCCAAGGTCAAGCTGCACGCGCTGGTATAGGCTTCGATGATCCTGAATATGACGCGTGCGAAGCTGCCCGTAGCCAAAGGAAGATGCCGCTGCCAGTATGCGAACGTTCTGCTCGCGCAGCTCGGCTTCGCTTTTAACCGGCTGACGATCAAAACTCACAAAGCTTGTAGCAGAGGATAGCAGAAACGTAACGGAACGCGCGCCTCGAATAACGAATTGGCTGTCCCCATTGACCGACGCTTCACCGCCTTCAAGCCTCACCTGGAGCTTTGTCTGATAAGTAATCCCGCAGTCGGCCTCGTACAGCACCGACCTCGGATGATCGCCCATATAATTATCAGCGACATGGCTTGGGCACCGCCCGTGCATGACAATGGACTTGCTGCTATCCGAAGACAGCTCGAATTGTATGGAGGCTAGCAGCGATGCAGTTAATGACAGCAATCGTTCTCCAGCCGCTTCATAATGCAGGCATAATACCTGATCAACGGCACTCACAAATGTGTCGCGTCTATAGAAGGTATCTCCGGCCTGGAAGCTGGTCGATGCGATCCCTGCATCCAAATCCAGCTGTCGAGTATAGTTAACGGGACGGGCGTCTTCTTGCGCAAAATGCTGAACCACATACAAATCGCCCATCGGCTGATACGATTCTGTATTCGAACCCAGCATTCTGGCTTCAATCAGCTTCTCCGCCTCTGTGAACCGCTTCTCCGCTATAAGCCGGCGCGCTTGCTTCAAATAACGCAATGCCTCATAGTTGTTCGTATCGCGCGGAAAGCCTGACCATAACGTATCTTCATTTAGTTGAATACGTTCCTTATCGATACCGCCGAATACCATGCCGCCCAATCGGCCATTGCCGATCGGCAGCGCTTCTTCCCATCTTGCGGCCGGTTGTTTGTACCAAAGCATCCATGGATGCTTCTCTTTTTCCCATTGTCCCATGTTTACGGTCTCCTGTTATCGCTTTCAAAGATTCGTCTCAAATAACGGTCATTATTTATCATAACGGAAATGTCCTCTCCTACAGTACCCATTAGATTTCGTGAAAATTCATATAAAAATTAGCGTTACGGCTCGTCATACAGCAACACAATAAAAAAAGGCTGACCTCTAAGCTTTCACGCAAATCCATACGATTGGGCTTCATTATGGTTAAATAACGGCTTCTGAGTCCGATAGAAAGCCATTCAACCCTAAATTTCACATATAAGGGCTTCTATGTCCGTTAAGGTGAAGCCTAAACACGTCAAGCACTGATTATTGTGTTGAGCCACTTTTCGCTTACAAATTTCTTGCTTGCACCAAGCTAGAAGCTAGCTAGGCGCCAAATGAAAGAGGCTGTCCCTAAGTCTTCAAACCTGACTTTTGGGACAGCCCCTTGCTTTTCGATTACAAGCCTGCAGCACCAAATACTTTATCAAATCCGGCCTTAGAGCGGAGCACAAGCTCCTCAGGCGACTGGTTTGGAGCCTCTGCCGTCAAAATTTCTTGCGATACGGCCCCTTTGTAGCCGATTTTGTTCAGCCCCTGAAGGAAGCCAACCAGATCGATAACGCCCTCGCCCGGATAAATGCGGCCGTTGTCGAGCGCTTCTTCCACCGGTACGTTTGGCGCGTCATTGATGTGCACATGCACGATTTGATCCGCGCGAAGCGCTTCGATATCGGCAATCGTTAGACCGTTCGTATACCAGTGATACGCATCGAACAGCAAGCCTACATTGCTTTCTCCGATTGCTCCGATCCAATCAAGCGTCTCCTCAAGCGTCCAAATGAACGGATTCGCCCAGCGCGTGCGCAAATGATGCGGACCGACAAACTCAAGGCCGAGACGAATGCCGTACGCTCCTAAAATTTGCGCGCAAGTGCGCAACCGGCGCGTTGCCAGCGCCATGAAATGCGCGGCCTTCAAATCGGTCGAAGGCAAAATGTACGTGCAGCAGCTCGTGCATCCAAGCGCTGCCGCAGCCGCAGCAGCGGGAGCAAGCTTGGCTAACCCTTCAAGAAAAGCCTCCTCCGTCGTTCTCCATTCGACCGGCAGTCCGATCGAGCCAATCACGATGTTATGGCTTGCAAGCAAATCGCGGGCTTTTTCCACGCCGTGGCGCTCTACGAGCGAAGCAGCATCCAGATCAACCGCGTGGAACCCGTTCGCCGCGGCCAGCTCGATGAACCGCTCATCGCTTTCAATCCGGCCAAGACCGGCACCAGTTAAACCTCTAAGCATAGGATAATACCTCTCTTTATTTGTATTTGTTTATCCCAAGTTCCAATCCAGCTTTACTTCATTGCCCGTACGGGACGATTCATAGATCGCATCAAGCACCAAATTGTTAGTCAGACCCGTCAGGACCGAAGTAATCGGCTGCTTGCCATCGCGAATGCACTCCAGGAAATGGCGGCTTAAGCGGGCGCGCTCGCCTTCATCGTTGTCCGCCTTGCGCAGCTCCGTCTCGATTGGCCGGTCGAATTTCTCCGTCAGCAGCTTGCCCTGAGCGCCGCGATAGCTTGCTCCGCCCTCCGAGCCCATCAAATGAATGAACGGCGTGTTATCCGTATCCATATGAACCGCCCAGCTCACTTCCAGCGACAAGGTGCTGCCGTCCTCCATTTTGATCAAAGCTGTCGCCAGATCCTCAACGTCATATTTGCCGTTCCAATTCGGCTTGCCCCAAGTGCCAATGCCTTTGCGGTTTGGACCGAACTCCGCGTAAGTCGCCCCGTATACGGATACCGGCTTCGGATTGCCCATCAAATACAATGCCAAATCAAGCATATGAACGCCGATATCGATAAGCGGTCCGCCGCCTGACTGATCCATTTGCGTAAACCAGGTTCCCCAGCCCGGAATGCCCTTGCGGCGGAACCAGCCCGTTTTTGCCGTATAGATTTTGCCAAGCTCGCCGCGGTCGATTTGTTCCTTGATTTGCATCGGAACCGATTCCCAGCGCATTTGATGAGCGATCATCACGACGTTGCTCGAGCTCTGACTTGCTTTCATAATTTGCCGCGCTGCATCGCCGTTAATGCCCATCGGTTTCTCGAGCAGCACATGCTTGCCTGCTTCAATCGCTTGAATGGCAAGCGGCGCATGGAATTGGTTAGGCACGCCGATGATGATGGCATCTACATCCGCAAGCTGTATAAGCTCTTCTGGTGAGGCAGCCACATTCATGATGCCATATTGCTTCGCCTTCTCCTCGGCAAGCGGCAAGTACGCATCCGTAATCGCCGTAATTTCGCAAAGCTCCGCTAATTTGGAAAACTCGCTTGCATGCACGCCGCCGATGTTGCCTGCGCCGATAATACCGATTCTAATTTTATTTGCAGTTGTCAATATAATTCCTCCTCAACACTTCTCATCCTTAAGCTAAAGCCTGATCACAATATTTATGTTAGAATATACAGGACAATAAAGCGTGCTTGTTTTTCGGAAAAAGTCTCAATTTTTCGGAGGAATCAACCATTTCATGACCTATATACCCGATTATTTGAAAACGTATCCAAATATGAACACATCTTCTCCGCTCCATATTAGCTTAAATCGGCTTTATCACGGTTTCCGTCCGCATCGGCATGATTTTTTGGAGTTTTCTTATGTCGTCGACGGCAGAGGCTCCGAATCCATTAATGATGCCAAGCATCAAATGCTGCCCGGCACGTTCACGTTTGTGCTGCCATATCAGGTTCATGAGCTGTTCACCGAGCCGGGAAGCACCTTAGTCTTATATAATTGCATGTTCAGCATGGACCTGCTTATGGAGCCCGGTCAGGAAGAGGGACTGATGGATTTAATCGCACAAAATGCGATGCCTTCGTTCGTTCAGCTAAGCGGTCCGGAAAATGAGCGGATGCGATTTTTAATAGAAGATATGTATCGCGAATATAAGGGGCAGGAGCCCTGGCGGCGAACGATGCTGCAGATCCGGCTGAAAGAAATATTGGCTTGCTTTGACCGGTATCGCAGGAAGGCTGCTCCGGCGTTACCCGTTACACCAGCGGTTACCAAAGCTAATGCATCCGTTTGGCCTATCATTCACCATATCCACCGCCATTATCAGGATGATCTGGCGCTTTCCGACCTGGCAAGCCGCTTCTCCTTAAGCGTCTCGCGGATAAGCGAAGTCATCAAGCAGACGACAGGACAAACCTTCGTTCATTTCCTGCATGATTTGCGATTGCGCCATGCGTGCAGTCTTCTTGTCTCCACCGACATGAGCGTCGCGGAAATTGCGCTCGAGGTAGGCTACGGCTCCTACAAAACATTCTCCCGCATATTCCGTGAGACGAAGGGCATCGTTCCAAAGGATTATCGGAAGCTGAAGTTCTGCCAAGACAAGGTATCTCAATGAATGCAGAAATGCGAAGGGCTGCCCTGAAGCAGAAAGCTCTACTCTCAGGGCAGTCCTTTGTCAGCTATGTGTTTAGTGGAAAATGGATAAGATGATGAATAAAATGGCCAGCAATACGTAAATGACAAGCGACACGACCATTAAAGTTCGCTTACTCACAGCGCTACTCCCCTTCCAGCACCGATTAGGCTATACACCATTATTGTATGTGCTAGGGGACAACGCGGAAATTGTCCGCATGATTATTTCGTCTCCATTAATCCTTCTGTAATTGATATAATCTAATTTCACAAACGAGGTAATCTCACCCTTTAAGATAACTTTTTTTTGCTGCCAAAAAAGGGGCTGTCCAAGTGGACAACCCCTCCTCTTTACCCCTTATTCAGCATCCTATCGCCCAGCATCTTCATAATATCGGGCTAGCTCAATAATCAATGCGCCCATTCGCTCCAGCTCCGGCACGATTATCCGCTTCACTCCATACTCTTTAAGCGCTTGAGCCGTTACTTTACCAACCGCGCCTGCCACGACCGGCCCCTCTAAGGCTTCAATCAGCACCCCTTCAAGTCCTGCTTCCTTAGCGTACTTAAACAAATAATGAACCTGAACCGCCGTCGTAAAGCAGACCGCATCCACAGCTCTCTCCGCAAGGTCAGACATAAACGTATCCAACGCGCCAGCTTCTGGAGGAACATGCCTATAAGGCAATACCGTTTCTACCTGCGCGGCTCCTTTGTTCCCTAGAAAACTTACCAGCTCTGGCGCCGGCTCCCCATGAAGCTGGATCCAAACCCGCTGACCTTGGAAATCATAACGGTCTAAGTTTTCAATAAGGTTCTGCATCGTCCCGTCATCATCGCTGACAACCGCCTGGAAATTATTCCTCTTGAGAAATGCGGAGGTTTTGTAGCCCCTTGTCGCAATTTTCGCTTTCGATAATGCGTTCAACACCTCATCTTTAATACCTAGTCTTTCTGCTGTATTCACTAAGCTGTCCGAACCCATTCCCGTCGTCAATATGACCCAATCGGCTCCCCGCTCTGCGAACGATCGCAAAGGTTCGGCCAGCGCCGTCTCCTCAAACATCGTTAAGCCCTGGAGAGAACGTATGATTGGCGTGCCGCCCTGTTTTTCTACGATCAGAGCCATTTCATCCGTTTTGCGCGATCCTGCGATCACAATTCGTTTATCATTCAATGCTGCTGTACCCATCGTTTATAAGCCACCGTACTTTCGGAATATTTGTTGCCATGCTTAATAGTAGATGTAATTATACCAAATGGAATTGAACCGTGCATCCTGCTATTGCTATATCCCCTCCCACCAGCACGAAAAACAACCCGGACCGGCTGCGCCTGCGGCTGGCTGCTTATCTGCCGGCGCGACTTCAACAGCCGTTCGGATAGTCAACAACGATAACATTAGCAATCAACCCGTCGAGCATTTTCACAAAAGCTTGATGAGCCGGGTGCGGACCGTAATCCAATAAGGCTTGCCGGTCGGCGAAGGTGACGCGGAGTCCCAGAGTATAGCCATGGATATTATCCGTTTCATGCGTTTGATTCAACCCTGCGGTCAGCTCGATAATGCCAGGGATGACATCCTTAAAGCCATGCAAAGTTTCAAGCAATTCTTTTTCTTTGCTCGACTCCAGCTTTTCGTGAAATTTAAAGGCAACGAGATGCTCAAACATCCTTTTTCATTCTCCCTTCATCCTCTTTGTCTCTATACTATAATTAAAATGCCACGTTGTCTTATTATTTTTCACTTTTTTCGTCATAACCAGGATCGATATCGAGTTTCGTAATGCTCTATGGGGGCGTCACTTTCATTCATAAGCCGGGCGATATGCCTGATCATGCCGGCTTCCACTTCCTGATCCTCGATGACGGATTGCTGCTTCGGATCGCTTTGAAGATCAAACAGCATATCGCCGTATAGGAACGGATTAACACTTCTCTGATGGCTGCTCCGGTTTCCAGAACGGAATGCAGCGATCTGCCCTGCATATCACCCGGAACGGGTATATCGAAATAATGCAGGAGCGTAGGAGCCAAATCGATCGTCTGCACCAGAGCGTAGCTTCTCATGCTTTGCGCCTTGTATCTTGGATCCCATAGAAACAATGGAATATTCACGATTTCGTTGTAAAAAGGTTGAAAGTTTTTCCCCCGCCACTCATGCTCTCCCAATAGAAAGACGTGATCGGCTCGATAAACTCGATGCCTCTCCTCACCGTAACGGACAAAGGCATGTTTTCCTCTTCCTTTAAAAATTGGCGGTTAATCCAATCTTGCCGCCATAGATCGCCCAGCTTCTGGCACGAACGTCAACCTCTCCATTCCGTTAGCGCCTTAACCGTTTGGGACTTGAACTAGAGTTAGCAACCATGCCGGGCGCACCAAAAAGCAGGGTGCCTGCATGAACCGCAAGCACCCTGCTTTTTAGTCTCTATTAATAAGATTCTTTTCTCATTTCCGTAAAGTAGAACAAACCAATGGTATGCTTAGAATCTCTAATTTTGTCAATGACCTTGCATATATGTATCATAGTATCAGAATCTTTTATCGTCGATGCGGCCTGATATAACGTATTTAAACTTCCTATCGCATTTTCTTTATTGACCGCCCCGTTCTTGAGATTAATCAACACGCGGTCGATTTCGCTATTAATAAACCACACTACTCTTTTTCTGAAAGTCGAATTATTCATGAATTACCTCCGATGTCATTTGAAATCGTACAGTGTTCATTATAGTT
>NZ_JAKGAP010000034.1 GCF_021532375.1 Paenibacillus alkaliterrae | reverse complement strand
TATTCCGCCTAAAACGCCGAATAAAAATGCGCACATTGAATCCTACCATGCCATCATTGAATTGGAATGTTACCAGCGCCATGAATTTGAGTCTTATCCACAGGCTCAATAAGGGTGTTTAACCGATGCATGGATGGCTAACGGGCAGGATACTTTCATTATGTGTAAAATAAAATAAAGGATACCCTGAGTATCGCAAAATGGCCAGATTGTGTCGGGGCTTTTGCTATATTTCGGACAACCCAAAAAGCCCTGTGATATCAGGGCTTTTTTGCTCTGTGCGCTGCCGCGATTTCGCCTATTGTATTTCCGCGTAGTAGCGCAAGTTTTCCGGTTTTCACTCGTGAGAAATGCGACCGGGGCTAGTACGATTAGAAAACAACGACTGAAAGTCGCACATTGAGGGGACTATTCCAGCCGGTATTCCCACGTACCAATACGATTCCGTCATCTTGGGGAACCACATTATGAACAGTCATAGTAGCAGATCCCTGAAACGGCTTAAGTGTACCGCCGATAAGACCAATTTCCGTGATCGATACAAACACCCTGCTTGACGAATTAACAACACCACGCAGGTTCAAGCTCCTCTGGAACAATCCTGCTTGGATGACTGTTTGAAAAATGAATGCAGTACCTGCTCGAGTTTTTACTCGACGAATAGGCTTCAGAGCTGTTTTATACTCTTTATACGCTACCTTTTTTCTCATCCAATCCACTCCTTTTATTGTGATAATATAAGAAATGCTAGATTAGATTAAATAGAAACGTACATTTGGAGTGGTAGTAATGACTATTTTAATCACCAGGCTGCCTATAACTAGGAAACGAAAAAGCCCCGCGACCGATGAATAATCCGGCTGATGACGCTATTCCTGTTTCAGGGTTAATCATCATTGCAGGTTTACTACTTACCCGTTTTTATTAGGTGGAGTTAATGCCCTTGCTCTATTTTCAAAAGAAACGAAGCTTTAAGTTAACGAGGAACGCTAGTTCAAAGCAGACAGATTAAAACCTCCCATTAGAAGCAAACAAGATTTAAGAGCTTCTAACGGAGGTTTTGTTACGAACTTAAGTGAGTTGTGGCGGTTGTATGAGGCTGACAAACGTATACAAGGATTTAGTCCGAAGAGACGTACCTGACTTCAAATCCATCTCTAAAATTAAGAGAACCAAAATTGGATAAGCGCATTCCTAAGTTTTTGATCGAGGAAGATGTTATTCACTTGAAGATCTCTTGTCAGTCACTAAGGGAAAGAGCGCTGCCTGAGTTTCGCTACTGTACCGGCTGTCGAGTTGGGTGGAGAAGATTAACATCGAGGATCTCAACTGGGAAAACTGCTCTGCAATAGTTAATGGTAAGGGTTCAAAGCAGAGAGAAGTTTACTTTACGACGGAGTGCAAAGTAGGGTTGAAGAAGTACCTGGCCAGCCGTGAAGACTCCTGTAAAGCGTTATTCGTAACCGATACCCATCCCCACTAAACGCATGACCATTCCTACGATCAGATGGGCATTGAAACGGCTTGCAGATCGAGGTGAAATCGAATACCCAGCACGACATGTTAACGCCAAGCGGCCATCCGATCCGCAGTACGTCCCCGAACAGCTTTCGATTGAACACATTCAAATCACGCCAGCCAATCGTACGTTCGAACGAGCCCATGAACATGATGAACAGAACGATAGTAGCCAGCAGGCGGCATACTACCGTGGAGACGGCAACGCCCATCAGGCCCCATTTTGGAAAGCCGAACGCTCCGAAAATAAACGCATAGTTGAGAAAAACATGCACGACGTTCATTCCGATCGCCGTATAAATCGGCCCCTTCGTGTTGCCTGTGTTGCGAATCGACGTGCTCAGCGCCGACATTAACGCGATCAGCACCATGCCTCCGCCGACAATCGAAATATACGTTTCCGCAAGCGGCAGCAAATGCTCCGGCAGCTGCAGCAAAGCCGCAATCTCGCCCGGCATCATATAAAGGATGATACTGAGCGCAATTCCGATCACCGCGCTCACATTTACCGCCATTATGGCGATTGTCCGCGCATCCTCGCTTTTGCGGGAGCCGAGCTTCTGGGCAATGAGAATGCCCGCGCCGCTGGCCACTGTGATAAATAGAGTCGTGAGCGCATGAAACAGCTGGTTAGAGAAGCCCACGACCGCAACCGCGTCGTCGGAAATCCGGCTAACCATCAGCGTATCCGCCGCCCCCAGCAAAAATTGCAAAAACAGTTCAATAAAGATGGGCCATGCGAGCACCCACAGCGAAAATCTTTTATCCGGTATTGCCATAATGATATCCCCTTCTGCGATCCCCTTATTTGGGACCAGTCCGATGTGAAAGCTGCAATCGTCATTCGGCTGAATGAGGTGAACTATATTTTTCGGATGGCCGCTACTCCTAATAAGATCAAAGGTAAAAGCAGTCCATAGGTGAGGGAATAAGGTGTCCAGATTTCTTTGACAAACGTAAGGAAATAGACAATATTAGGACTTGCCACAAGAGACAGTACCACTAAAATCATCCCTAACGGGAAGGTTACTACCCGGTAATCCCTTAGTTTCAGCGTTTGGGCAAGGCCTAAGGCCGAAGCATAAAAGCAAATCGTTAACTTGAAATAGATCGTTAAAAACCAAATCCCGGCCATGATGTTTTCAACTCGTTGCAAAAAATTCGCTATATTTACTTTTTTACTCAAAACAAAACTGGGATATATCTGTCTTGCTGCCAAATCGGAACCAAGAACAATAATTGTCAGCATCGTAATAACGATGATAACGATTCCTCCTATTAATGTTCCTACAAATAAAGCCTTTGCTGCCTCTTTGGTTTTATTGACATAAGGAAAAATCATTAAAAAAACAACGAGTTCTAAAAAAGGCAAGCCAAGAAATGGGAAAGCACCCCGCATTATAGGCTTTATTCCTTCTCCGAGAATCGGCTCCATTCTTTGAAAGTCAATTTCGGTAGTAAGTGCCATCACAAGAAAGAAGAGAAGGCCTATAATCCATGGGAAGAAAATCTCCGAGGCACGGGTGAGCGGTTCTAACCCAAGCCGCGTTCCCATCAGCACAACCCCTATAAATATAATATGGATCGATTGAATCGGGGTTTCCGGCATGATTTGCGTGGTCATAAAATCTCCGATTTCCCGCAGTAAAAGGGCAGCCAAAATAAAGAAATAACTCACGAATAGAAGAGAGACTATTTTTCCTGCCCATTTCCCCAGAATATGTTCACTATACTCGGCCAAGGTCATATCGGGGAATCGCGTTCCTAAAGTATTATAAAGCCATACAAAAACCATAGATACGCCTACCCCAAGTATCGCTGCGATCCACGCGTCTTGTTTGGCTTCGGAAGCAAGACCGGCAGGAGCCACCAAAATGGAGCTGCCAATCGTAAAAATGGTCACTAACACTGTAAATTGACGTACCCCGATTTTGCCGTCCTCCAGCATTCTTTCACCTTCTTCTCTATTTCAAAAAATGGAAAACAAAATCACTGAACGGTTTATACAGCATCGTTATGCCATCTACCGGATTGGGAATATCGATTTGCAGTCCCATTGCTATACTTAGCCCTACTGCCACAAGCATTAGAATAGAAAAGACCCAAAGTTCCTTCTTCATCTTTTGTTTCCGGAGAGTGGGGACTTCCAGCATAATCATCACGATGGCTGCAGCTAATATTCCTACAATTACTACCATAACCATTTACTCCTTCAATTCATTGAGGATGGAATTCCCTGCCGACCCGATACGCCGGATTTTTACATCGACCTTCACCTGTACCGAAAGATCCGCAAATTCCTGATCCCAGTTATTTTCTACCTTTTTCCAATACTGAGGATTCGAGCGACGAATGACTTCGCCAAATCCGAAAATATCCACCTTGTATTTTTTTTGAACTTTATGTACAGATGTTGCAATGATATCTTTAATGCTCTGTTCCCCCAACTTTTCCAATTCTTGAATCGTTTCATTCCTGGTTAAATCAATAGAGCATTCCACATCGCTTATATTTTCTTCCGTTCGAACGTCGATAACGATTTGAGGCCGGCCATTTACCACTTTTCCTTTAATCTCTGTTTTACTCCGAATGACTTCCAGTGCCAGTTTCCCTCTTTGGGGACAAATAACGTCATCTACGGTGCTTTGTACTTGATCGCGGATATAATTATACCCTTTGCTTTCTTTTTCGTTTAACCAGCCTGCCAATTGATCTTTTTTAAAGACGGCAAGGCCGGAATATTGCAATCGAACGGGTGAATCAATGGTTTCCACATTCTCTTTTCTTCCGCCTGTTTCAGAATCCCCTTTCACTTGAATACCAGTCAAGACAGGATGTTTCCCCTTGCTCACCAAGTCGGATAGAAGCTGATCCAAGGTGACCGTTGCAGAGGGCGCCCAGGCGTTAGCGGAGGCTTCAAGAGAAGAATACATCTTATTCGCCGGAATTTGTTCCAATGTAGTCAATACATGCAAGACATCTTCCGCTTTTTCTTCTTTCGCTACGACGATAAAAAAATCGGTTCGAATTTCAGCATCTCTAGATAAAAGATCCAACGCTTCTCCAAATCCTTCTTTAGCCAAGTCCTCCCCAATCACGACCATTCGGACATGGGCCCCATACAATTTTCTGGGGGAGACCGTCGTGATTTTTCGAATCGCCTCATGTATGGTATCTCCTCTCTTTTGGAAAGTGACGACGGGCGACCGGCCTCCCCCGCCTTCCTTCGCCGCGACTTGTCCGGGATTCACCACTTGAGCGGTCACCACAAATTGCTCACCCGCTTTATCTAATCCAAACGCCATAATAATCGCAAGCTCATTTAATTCTCTACGGTTCCAGCAACCTGTACTGATCACTAGAACAACGATCAGTATACAAAGCAACATGACTCTTCTCCTCATTGAGAATCCCCCTTCCTGAGTGAAGGTTTGGTCGTCGGAGGATTTTGCTCGCGGATCACGTTTTTTTGGCTGATTAGGCGCGGACGGGAAAACAATGCCCATTGCGGCAATCGAAATATCGTGTCCTTCTGGTCAGCCAATACGAAAGGAGCCATGGGCGCCATATAGGGTACACCGAAGGAACGCAAGCTGCACAAGTGAAGAACGAAGGCGATCAACCCTACGGTGATGCCGAATAAACCGAAAGAAGCGGCAAGCCCCATCAAAGCAAAACGCGAAATCCTGATCGAAATCCCCATATTAAAAGCAGGAACGGAGAAGTTGGCAATTGCGGTGATCGATACCACGATGACCATGGCAGCAGATACGATTCCCGCTTCAACCGCCGCTTGTCCAATGACCAAGGCTCCTACAATGGATACCGCTTGGCCGACTGCCCGAGGCATTCTCACCCCCGCTTCCCGTAAAATTTCAAAGGTCACTTCCATCATGAGCGCTTCCACAAAAGCAGGGAAAGGAACGCCTTCCCTTTGAGCCGCTAAACTTATCAGGAGGGAAGTAGGAAACATTTCCTGATGAAATGTCGTTATGGCGATATACAGCGAGGGTCCAAGGAGTCCGATAAACAAAGCCAGATAACGCAGCATACGAAGCAGACCGAAATCGGAACGTTGATAATAGTCCTCTGCGGATTGAAAATATTGAGTGAATAAAGCGGGCACCAAAAGAACAAAAGGGGTCCCGTCCACCAAAATGGCTACGCGTCCCTCCAGAAGTCCCGCAGCGATGACATCCGGCCGCTCCGTATTGTAAACCGTTGGAAAAGGGGTGTATGTCTCATCTTGAATCAATTCTTCAATATAGCCGCTTTCCAGAATCCCGTCGATATCAATGCGATCCAGCCGTGTCCGAACTTCTTCGACCACCTTGTCATTGACGATTCCATTCATATACATCATCGATACATTCGTTTTTGTCACACGACCCACGACTTTAGTTTCCATCCAAAGATTAGGATCTTTAATTTTCCGTCGAATAAGTGCTGTATTGGTACGTAAATTTTCTGAAAATCCCTCCCGCGGCCCTCGAACCACCGTTTGGGAAGTAGGCTCTTGTACACCGCGGTCTTCCCAACCTGCCGTACTCAATGCAAATCCTTGATTAAATCCATCCACCAAGATGAGAGTATCCCCCGATAAAAGAGAAGAGAAAAAAGCATCAAAATCGCTTACATCTTGAAGCGAACCGATCGTAAGGACCGATTCTTTCAAATGGATTAAGGGATTTCTTGAAAGCTTTTCTTCCATGTCGGTTTCTCGGATATCCAGCATCAGGGATTCCATGACGTAGCTTTGGATTGTCTTTGCATCGGCCAATCCATCGGTATAGAAAACGCCTGCCTTAATTTCCTGCTCTTTTCCAATCCGAATCTCACGAATGACGATATCGTTACTGTTTCCAAGAGTTTCTTTTACATGTTGAATATTGTCATCAAGACTTTTTTTTAACGACTCCGCTTTTTCAGGCCTCCCCATAACTCCCCCCCTCCTCCCTGCTCCAGCTTTTCAAAATCCATTATTGCCTCAGCCAAACTTTTATAAACTTAATCCATCATAGCGAGCCAAATGGGGCTCGAGAGCGGCGAGTTAATGGACAGGCTGCGAGCATGAAAAAACTGCCGAGAAGATCTCGGCAGTCTGAGATGTGGGACAGATTGAGATGAAGTCCACTCTACGAACAAGCGCGAATCGCGTTCAACAGCTGCTCCTCCGTAAAAGGCTTAGGCAATACCGCAAAAACCCCAAGCTCGTAAAACACATCCTTCACATGCTCCGCTTGTCCGGTACACAAAATAATGCAAGCATTTTGATCAAGGCTCCGGATTAATCGAGCGATCATATAGCCGTTTAATAGAGGCAATGAATAGTCCACAATCGTGATATCGGGACGCAGATGAATATACTTCTCTACCCCATCAACGCCATCTGAAGCTTCGCCAATCACTCTAAAGTTGTTTTTTTCAAGAAGCAGCTTCAACACCAATCGAACGTTAAGATAGTCTTCAATAAGAAGTACATTTCGCATCCCCAACACCCCTTATACACGGTTATTTGCTGAGCGAGGATCAAGCATTAGAAGTATTCATTCCCATGCAGGACACAGTGACTCTTGCCATTAAACAGGGGAGGCTATTGGTTTTTCGATAATAAATGTATGCGTTTTCAAAACAGGGTGTGCGGCTTTCTCTCCTATTAATAAAATGTAAATAATAATATCGTCCTATTTTAGTATATTTCACAACATGTAGAACGTACAACTCGAAAAAAAGCTAATTCTATCAATATCTGCTATGAAAGCGCTTTGAATCTCTTAAATGCTTGATGTAGCGCCTCCGGGTTTATTTTATTAAACTTTTTGAGAAAAAAATACCCCTCATTCGGGGCGCCAATCAAATGCTCTTAAGAGAATCGGTCTCTGTATTCCTGAGGGGTCATGCCGAACTTTTTTTTGAATGCATGGTTGAAGGAATGCGGACGCTGATAGCCGAGGCTTGCAGCGATTTCATAAATTTTGTCCGCGCTGTGCTTCAGAAGATACTCCGCCTTGTTCATGCGCACACGCTGCGCATAGTCGCTTAAATTTTCACCGGTTTCCAGCTTATACACCTTCGAAACATATACCGGATGAAGATACACATGATCGGCGATCGATTGCAAGGAGACATCCTGCTGGACGTTTTGTTCAATAAAAGCCTGGATTTCCCGGATCAGGGCCATCCTTGAATCCTTCGTCTCGCGGTCCATATCCTCGCGGATCCTGTGCAGCGTCCTGAGCGACCATTCGCGGAGCTGGTTCACGGAACGGAAAGGGAGACCTTCCGTCATTTTTCCGTACTCATTCCCGAGCAATTCCGATAAATGCCTTCCGTTTTTATGCGCGATATACGAATAGGCGGAGGCGATCGTGAAATAGATTTCAAGAAGATGCTCCTGCGAACCGGGTCGGGTATCCTCCATGTCCATATCGTCAAAGATCAGCCGAAGCTTCTCTGCGATGTCGCTCCACCTCGCCGCCTCCAGCAAATGAATCAATGCAGGCGGCTCGTAGAGGCTTTTCAGAGACCCAATCCCCTCTTCCGAACGATCGTCTTCCAGACGCATAAACAGCTCCCGTTCGCTTCCGATCCGTTTGCGGAATGCTCCGATCGAACGGCTGTACAGCGATGCCAAATCATAAGGAAACCGCCCGTCATGACAGACCATGACGGAAATTTTACCCTTCAGATACGTGCCCACCGCCGTTTGCAGGGCAGCCGCCGTACGCTCGAACCAGACCGTGTCGTTCTCCCCGGCCGCCTCCCGCTTCGCCGTCATCGCAAAAACGAGATAATCATGAGCGTCTTTGGCATACCAGATCGCATATCGCCCGCCGAACAACTCTTCGACCATATTGCCGATTGCATAGTCCTTCCAGGACAGATCTCGAAGATCGTACTGGAGAAAAAGCTCGTCCAAACGGACCACCATCAGCGAACAGAATTGCCATTCGTGGTCGGAAAGCTCCAGCATCTTCATTTTGTCATGCAGAGCGGTTGTCTCCCATCTTCGGCCCTGAAGCAGTTCCAGGAGCAAATTCGCCCTCAGCAAAGGGAGATTTTCCTTAAACGTATAGGTCAGCCTCTGATTGGAGACGACTTCCTCCCATTCCAATTCCAGCTTTGCAAGGACCCGCTCGACGGCGGCCAGCAATTCTTCTTCCTTTACCGGCTTCAGCAAGTAATCCTCGGTCTGGTACAGAATGGCCTTTTTAGCGTAATTGAAATCCGAATACCCGGACAATAATATGCATTTGGTTTTGGGCCAGAGCCGGCGGATTTCAGCGATCAATTGCAAGCCCGACATGCCTGGCATTTTAATATCGGTAATGACGATATCGATGGAAAATTGCCTGAGGAGCGCGAGGGCTTCGAGTCCGGAATAGGCTTTGAAAACCTGCTCTACGCCAATGGCCTTCCAGTCAATCGTGGTCGAGAAACGATCCACGACATGAGCCTCGTCATCCACGATCAATAGTTGGGTCATGATCTCCCTCCTCTAGCCTTGGTTTCGCAATGCTGCTCGTCCGGTTCCATGTCAGAACGGCTTCCAGCCCCCCGCCTGGCGCATGCCTGAACGATAATCCCGAGCCTTCACCGAATAGATATTGCAAACGCCGGTGTACGTTCCACGTCCCGCAACCGAGTTCATCGGTCATCGGTCCATTAAGTTGAATCGTCAGCCGGCGCAGCTCGGACTCAGACAGCCCCGAACCATTATCGGCTATGACGATCCGGTTCCGCCTTTCATTCTGCTCGCCAGTAATGGTAATGGTGCCGCCCGTCACCCGAGGCTCGATGCCATGGACGATGGCATTCTCCACCAGCGGCTGAAGAAGGAGGCGCGGGACAGGCTCATCCATCATGTCTTCCGGGACGGTTATCGCGAACGCCAGACGCTGCATCCTCAAATGATGAATATTCAGATAGTGACGCACCAAATCGAGCTCATCCCGAAGGGTAACCTGCTGGTTCTCAACCCTTGCGGTGTACCTGTAATACTCAGCCAAATTTTCGGCCATGGCAACTACCGCATCGCGATCCTCCAGCATGGCGGAATTAATGACAAAGAACAGCGAATTATACAGAAAATGCGGGTTTATCTGAGACTGAAGCTGCTTTAGCGTTGCCTCGCGGGACCGCAGCTTCTCCGTATAAACATCCTCGATCAAGACCTGAATCCGGCCGGCCATTTCATTGTAATGCCGGATTAAATCATCGAATTCGTTCTTCGCTTTATAATCGATACGCGAGGATAAATCCCCCCGGCTCATCCGCTTCACGCCTTTGATCATCGTTCGGATCGGAATCTGGACATTACGGTAAAGCAGAAACGAAGCGATAAGTCCGATCATAAGCAGAAAGGCGATTGAACCGTAGAACCAATTGCGTGCCGTTGTAATTGGGGACAAGATTCTTTGGACCGGAACATAATCTACCAGATACCAGCCCAGCTGGCGTGATTTCACATAACTGACCAAATACGATTGATCGTTGATAACAATCGTTTCCTGGCCTGCATCCGTCAAGGACCTATGCAACACATTCCGTATAATCGGCTCTTCGATCGACAAGTCAGGCGTGCTGTTCCGAATCGGCCGGTAATCCGGATGGTACAGGAATGGATCGCTCTGCTCGTCCTTTCGGTAAATGTCCAGCAGGTCGGTAATGGTCTCCACGGGAAAACGAACCTGAAATACCGCATCGGCTTGCAAGGCCGTTGCCGCATTGGCGGGTTCGCTGGTCTCCCGGATAAAGGTACCGACCGGAAATCCGCGGGAATGGTCCTCTTCGTAGGACCATGTCTTCCGGATGGGACCGTCCCACATCCACTCCCCCATACCGTTAACATAAATATTAGAGGACAGCACCCTCTTGCTCTCCGGCATCGCGATTGTCAAATCATTGGTCCAGCTGCTGGATACGCTTTGAAGACTTAATTTCTCCGTCATGCGGGATTGCGCCTTTAACGGATTGCCGGCCGCCTCGCCGGTACCCCCGATAAAATCCCGAATATGCGGATCGTAGCTTAATATAACCGGAAACAGGGACAAATTCTCAATATTTGAATCCATCCGGTTCAAGAAAAACGATAATTCGTTCAAATTGGACGAGCGGAGCTGCTCCTCCACCACGCTGCCCGCAATCCGGTTGGAGTAGCTGTACAAGAACAGAACGGGGATAAGCAGCAGAATGATCGTAATGATAATCTTATCGAATATCGATATCCTGTAACGTATGACGATCACCTTCTCATTCCGCTTCTTTATCCAATATCGCTTGCAGCGCGGCATTCGCTCTGTCCGCCGCCTGCTGAAGATCGGGATCGCCCGTCATTACGCGTTGAACGATTTCTCCGACCGTTTCCCTGGCCTCCGCCACGTTGATGACAGTCGGACGGTCGTGGTCGACACCGCCTATGCCGTATTGTTTGATGACCTCGACCATCTCTTTCGGGAACCCTGCCGTACCCTCGGACATGTTCCAAACGGAATAACGGGCACCCGGGTTGCCTTTGCGCTGCGTTTGGAGCACGATCTCTTTGCTTGTCGCCCAGCGTATAAACGCCCACGCCGCCGCTTTATCGACGGCTTTCGGATTCATGGCCAGTCCCCAGGATGTAATATTGTAAGTCCTCGAGCCGTTTCCGCCAGCGGGAAAGGAAGCGAATCCGATATGCTCGGCGATCGTCGAACGCGCCGGATCGCTTGCGCTTTTAAAGATCGAATTCGCATCCGTATAAAAGGCGGCTTTGCCTTCGGCAAAAAACGCGCTCGCTTGCGGCCAGGACATGTTGATTACGCCCGGAGGCCCATAATCTCTTAGAAGGCTTCCGTAAATGGTGAATGCTCTCATCGCTTCCGGCGTATTGATGGTCGCTTGTTGCCCGCTGGTGAAATCGCCGCCTTCGGAATAGAGAAAAGACGAAACCTGCGTGACCAAGGGAGAACGCTGTCCCCTTGCGACAAAGCCGTAAACCCCGTTGTCCGGATCATGCAGCAACCGGGCAGCGGATACAAGCTTGTCAATCGTATCCGGCACCGGGATTCCAGCCTTCTGCAGAAGATCTTTCCGGTAGTATAAGATTCCCTGCTCCATAATGACCGGAATACCGGCAAGTTTCCCGTCTACGGTTGCAGAGCGGATCGCTTCACTTGAAAAATCGCTGCGATCGTACTCAGCGTCCTGTCGAACATAGTCATCGAGCGGCTCCAGCCAACCGTTCTTATAAAACAGCTTCCCTTCCTGCAAAGGGCGATACATAAACACATCCGGCGTTTCGGCTCCCGTTGTCAGCTGAAGCGTAAGCTTCTGGGTCAACTGATCCTCGAAAAATCCTTGAATGATCACGTTCACGCCCGTTGCGGCTTCAAATTCGGGAAGGAGCGGCCTGATCGCATCCGCCCAAGGATGATTGGCCGTTACCAGTGTGATCGTTTTCCCTTGAAACGGCAGCGGCGACTCCCCCCTGTTATGCCCGGAATGAGAAATGCCTGCACACCCCGACGCCAAAACGGAAACCGATAGAGCCCAGATTCCCGCAAGCAGCCGCAGACTGCGAAACCGCTTCATAGACCTGACCTCCTTGTCGCGACCCGATCATAATAAAATAACTCGAACGCTTATTGTTCCATTATAACTAATAGTAAACATCATTAACCAATAGAAAAGCAAATAACGTTTAGCCCTTCACGGCGCCGGCCGCCAACCCGCTGACGACATAACGCTGCGCAAGCAGCGCGATTATGAGTACGGGAAGGGTGATGATGCATGCAGCCGCCATAAGCCCGCCCCAGTTGATTTCCGAATACGACATGAAATTGAATACCGCCACCGGAAGCGGCTTCGTCTTGTCACCGGCAAGAATGATGGAAAACATAAAGTTATTCCACGAGAAAATGAACGAAAGCAGTGACGACGTAATGATACCGGGTCCGGAAATCGGTAAAATAATTCGCATAAAAACTTGATGACGCGTACAACCGTCAATCAGACCCGATTCCTCGATTTCGGTCGGAAGCGCTTCGAAGAAGGAAATCATGATCCAAATAATGAATGGCAGCCCCACGAGCATATGACTGAGGATCAAAGACGTGTAGGAGTCGATCAGCTCAAGCTTCGAAAATAAGATAAACCAGGGAATCAGGAATGTGATCCCGGGAATAATCCGGGCTATGAGAATGACAAGCCCTAACTTGTGAAGCTTATGTCTGGCGATTGCGTAAGCCGCCGGCAGTCCGAGCAGCAGGGCGAACAGCGTCGATCCAAGCGCGACAACGAAACTGTTCAAGATGTATTTCAGAAAATCATATTCCTTGAATACATCCGAATAATTGTCCATCGTCGGCTTAAATACAAACAACTGCTCCGTCGACATGATTTGCCCCTGCGTTTTGAAAGAAGCAAGCAGCATCCAGAAGAAAGGAAAAGCAAATAAAAGCAGCACCGCAATAGTTAAAACGCCGAAAATCAGATTTGCCGTCTTCTTTTGCTTATTCATAACGCCCCTCCATTCTTTTGCGCATCAGGATCATAAATATCGTCAAGCCCATGACCAACGCGAAGAACAGGACCAGAAGCGAGGAAGCCATCCCCAGCTTAAAATATTGAAAACCTAATACATAACCGTAAATGTTCAACGTCTCGGTAGCCAGATTCGGTCCGCCCTGCGTTGTCGCATAAATAATATCGAAGGTTTTCAGCACGTCGATCAAGCGCAGCATCGCAGCAACCATAATCGTTGGCTTTAACAGCGGAAGCGTAATCGAAATGAACTTTCTCCATCTGCCGGCCCCGTCGACGTCAGCCGCTTCATAGGGGTCGGTCGGAATCGTAGCCAGCCCCGCCATAACAATAAGGGCGATCATCGGAGTCCACTGCCAGACATCAACGATAATGAGCGAGGAAATGGCCTGATTGGGGGAAGCAAGCCACAGCTGCGGCTTCAGTCCGACCGCTTCCAATATCATGTTGGCCGCGCCGATCGTCGGCTCATAAATCAATTGCCACACCAGCCCCATCGCGACCGGAGTCGCCACCATAGGCAGAAGGAAAACCGTTTTCACCATATTTTTGCCCCGGAAATCCCGAGTGAGCAGTAAGGCGATGGCAACCCCTAATACAACTTCAACGGCAAGCGCCGCAAACGTAAAATATAAAGTGGAGCGTACCGCTCCCCAGAATCGGCTATCGTTCAAAAGCGTAATATAGTTGTCCAATCCGACCCACTTTGGAGGCGTAATGGCGGACATACTCCACTCAAAGAAACTTATCCGTACGGTATACAGGATCGGAAATACCATCATAACTAACACGAATATCACCGCAGGCATCGTATAGATCCATTTCAAATTTCGATCAAACCAGTTGTACTGCATATGGAACTCCCCTTTCCTCCCAATTCGAAATGACAAATCAAAAGGGTCACGGAATGACCCTTTTGACCGTTAGGCCGTCTCGCCTTATTTTGTTTTTTCGCTGTCGATTATCTTTTGCAAAGCTTCATTAGCTTTATCGGCAACCGGTTGAATGTTCGTCTCGCCGGTCATGATCTGCTGAACGATCTCGCCTACCGCATCGCGCGCTTCACCGACGCTGATGACGGTCGGACGGTCATGGTCGACACCGCCCTTCACGCTTTCTTTGATGACATCTACCAGCTCGGACGGAAATCCGGTTGTCCCTTCAGGGTTATCCCAAACCGAAGAACGCGCTCCGGGATTGCCTGCTTGCTGGGTTTTCAGGACCAGCTCCTTGCCGGTCGCCCACTCGATGAATGCCCATGCCGCTTCCTTGTTGGCTGCGTTCGCATTCACGGCCAGTCCCCAAGAGGTAATGTTATACGGTTTGGAGCCGGCCGAGCCGGCCGGGAACGGTGCAAATCCGATTTTATCGGCAATTTGCGACTTTTCAGGGTCCGTTGCGTTCTTATAAATCGAGTTCGCGTCCGTATAGAAAGCTACCTTGCCTTGCGCGAAAATGCCGATCGCTTGCGGCCATGACATATTGAGTACGCCCGGAGGGCCGTAATCCTTCAATAAGGTACCATAGGTCGTAAAAGCTTTAATGGCTTCCGGCGTGTTAATCGTCGCCTTATCTCCGTTCGTGAAATCTCCGCCTTCGGAAAACAGGAACGAAGAGACTTGCGTGACAAGCGGCGAGCGCTGTCCTCTGGCTACGAAACCGTACATCTCTTTGCCGGGGTCATGAAGCTGTTTAACCGCGGCAACCAATTCATCCATCGTTTTCGGTACCGCGATCCCTGCCGCTTCCAGCAGATCCTTGCGGTAGTATAAGATTTGCTGCTCTGTAATGATTGGAATGCCGGCCACCTTACCGTCTACGGTCGCCGATCCGACAGCCGATTTGGACAAGTCCGCGAAATCGTATTCGGGGTCTTTATTCACGTATTCATCCAAAGGATGTACCCAGCCGTTTTTGAAAAACAGCTTGCCCTCCTGAAGCGGACGATACATGAACACATCCGGCGTATTGGAGCCCGTCGTGAACTGGACCGTAAGCTTCTGTGTCAGCTGATCTTCAAAATAACTTTCCACATTTACTTTCATCCCCGTCTCAGCCTCAAACTCGGGAATGAACGGTTTAATCGCATCTCCCCAAGGATGATTCGCCGTTACTAACGTAATACTTGTGCCTTCAAACGGTTTTGCGGCTGGCGCGGCGTTATTCACGTTATCCTCCGCCGTGTTCTCTTTGCCAGTTGCTGTGTTGCTAGTTTGTCCGCCGCCGTTTGAGCACGCTGCCAGCATCGTTGCAGCAAGCACGATGCTCAATCCCTGGCCTAACCAGCGTTTTCTGAACATTTTCATACTTAACCCTCCCGTATATACTTTCTTGTGCACGCTTTCAATACGAAGTATACAGATTCGCGGCGACGGATTATATAACGAAGACTAAACATCGATAACTACACTTCAAGGTATTTATTCGCATGTAAAACAAAACAGGGACCGTCCTCCCAGCAGCTTGCGCCGCTTGAGTGACAGTCCCCGTCCATCATCATGACTTTATGCAGTTCGCCCCATTTGATACTCGCTCACAAGCCCCATTTGGCACTGCCATTGCCCGGCAGCGAGTGATCCTTCACGCCAAGCGCACGCACCTCATCAAATATTAATGTCGTTAAATTCAGCACGCCGATCGCATTGTTTTCCTGCAAAGCCACATACGCGAACTTGCTGTCCGCCGATACCGAAATAAATTCCGGCTCCATATGCTCTGCCGTCGTAGACGGATTGCCCTCCGGCAGACCTGCAAACACGCGTACGCCATCCGGAATTTCCACGTCGCCGAAGCCCGCCGTCGTCACATCCGCATCCGTCAGCTCGCTAAGCATCTTCGTCACATCGATGATCGATACCGAGCCCTCCGGATCAATCGTATAATCCGCCGAAGGCTCGCCCTCATTTGCGACAAGCAGCTGCTTGCCGTCCGGCGTGAACGTCAGCATGTCAGGAAGCGCACCGACCGTTACCCAGCCAATCATCGTCCCGTTCAAATCCATAAACACGACCTTGCCGTTGTCCGTAAGCGGACTCGACGACACAGAAGCAGCAATGTAAGCGCCCGACGGATGTATCGCGACGCTCGTAATGCCATCCGGCACAAAGCCGGGAATCTTTAAAGAATCTATTCCAACCCGATCGAGCAGCTCGATCTCCTCTTCCTCGCCGAGCTTGGACATATCGAGAATATCGATCGCCTTCACTTCCGAGTTTGTAGAATAAGCGCGCTTGCCCTTCCAGTCGTAAGCCACAATTTCCGTACCGCCCTTATCGAAGCCGGCCAAGCTGTCGCAGGTTGCGATTTTATTCATTTTAAAAGTTGGGGCATCCGATTCCTCCACCGCAACCGCGCCGTATGGACCGATACAGGCGACCGTCAGTAATCCGGCCATAAGCCATTTCAGCGATTTTCGCACATGCTCCCGTCTAAAGCTCACATTGTTTCCCCCTGAGATCTGGAATGTACCCAGCGCTACATGCCGTACGCCTGGTCAAACTAAATGGTACAGAAGGAATATTATGTCCATGTATGGAATTGATATAGAATTTGTAAATCACAGAGTTAACTACCCATCATACGTTTCGGAAGCCTAAGGAAAGCATCGGGGTCGATAGGCGGGCTGAACAAATACCCCTGCATAATATCGCACTTCAATTCTTTCAGACACGCCAGCTGCTCCTCATCCTCTACGCCTTCGGCCACCACCTGCATATTCATATGATGCGCCAGAGTAATAATCGTTTGTACGAGATTGCGGTCATTCGTTTGATGCAAAATATCTTGAATAAAGGACCGGTCAATCTTCAGCTCGTCGATGGGCAGATGCTTTAAGTAGGCTAGAGAGCAATATCCGGTCCCAAAATCATCCATACTAATCCGTACGCCCAGCTCCTTCAACTCTCTCAACACATGAACCGTCGACTCAAAGTTGATGATGATGCTTTCCGTAATCTCAAGGAGCAGATGCTCCGGCCGAATGCCCGTATCCCGAATCGCTTGCTTCACGACCTGGACAAAATGCCGCTGGACGAATTGTCTCGATGAAATATTAACCGATACCGTGACGGGTGATCCCGACTGCTCCTGGAAAATTTTAATTTGCCGGCACGCTTCGACCAGCACCCATTCCCCGATCGGTACGATAACGCCCATCTCCTCGGCGACGGGAATGAATGCTGCGGGCGGAATATCGCCAAGCGCAGGGTGCTTCCATCTAAGCAGTGCCTCCACCCCAATAATGCCCGACGAGGACAATTGTACCTTCGGCTGATAAACCAGCGAGAGCTGCCCGTTCGCAATCGCGTGCGGAAGCTCCTTCTCGATAAGCACCTTGCGCCTCATATCCGTCAGTTGCTCCCGATTCGCAGCCTGATCATGCTCCCCAACTCCCGCCTGATTGAGCATAGAGTAAGCTAGACTTATAATCGTCTCTTCCTCTTCCGCATCGCCGGGGAAGCTTGCGCTGCCCATTCGAAAATCCAGCTTAATCTCATCCTCGCCAATCAGATACGGCTGAACGAGCCGTTCCTCAAGCCGAGCATAAAGCGCCACAACCCGTTGCTTATCGCAAGCCGGCAGCAACATTTTGAAATGGTCATCGCCTATTCTCGTAATCAGGCTATCCTCATGGAGAGCCTGCTTCAGCCGTCCTCCGATCTGCACAAGCAGCTCATTGCCGCTCTTTCTTCCGATCGTGCTTTTTATCCATTTGAACCGGTCAATCTGTATAATAAGCAGCGAAAAACCTCTGCCTTCATTAACATAGAGCGCGAGCTCATCAAATAATACGCGGGGATTGGGCAAACCGGTTAAATAATCGTGATTAGCGAGAAAATGAATCATTTGATCCGCATGCTTGCGGTCCGTCATATCGCGGAACACCGAGACCACCTCGATGCGATCCTTTTTCTTGAACGTTTTCGAATTCACCTCGACCGGGACAAGGGTGCCGTCCTTCTGGCGAATCTCGATTTCCTCCACCTGCGCCCCGTCCTTCACCAGCTTGAATATCGACGAGGCGCGCTCACCCGTACGCATATATTGGAAGGGAGAAATATGGCGAAGCTCCTCCTCCGTATAACCCGTCATACTCTGAAACAGGCCGTTCGAGCCTTTGAACGTTAGAGAGAAATAATCATCAATCGAGAACAAGGCAATACCGTCATTCGCATGCTCAAAAATATTACGAAAGTTTTCCTCGCTTCTTTGAGCCTTCTGCTTGGCCTCGAGAATTTGCCTCAAATAGCCCTTCATAAGCAAGTAGAGCAGAAACCCCGTAATGACGACATATAGTACTCCCTTAAGGGATCCCTGGAGATGAATCGTATGTTGAAGCGAGCGGCCAAGCCAATAATCCGTGAAAATAACCCAAAGAATGCCGCCAAGCATATACAGCCCTGCAATTTTTGATATGCTTAATCGCAATCTGGATCCCGGCTTCTGCTTGATCATATCGGAAATCCCCCCGTTCGCTAACATTTCTACAGAAGAGTATTCGACATCAATTTACATTTTCCTCCGAAGCTTAAGGAGACCTAATACGCACAAGCAGACCAAGATTCCGATACATCCCCCTGCAAAATCAAGCCAAACATCCGTCACATTACCCGTACGATGCCCGGAATTTAGCTGATTCCATTCATCCAGCGCCGGGACGGCAAGCCCCACGGCGAGCGTCACCGCAATCGCGCGCAGCCAGCGCCTCGGATTGAGCGAGCGCATGAGCATGAACAGAATCGCCGCAAGCACCGCATATACGAATAGATGCGCACCCTTGCGGAACAGAAACTCGATAAACTGGTACGGGTTCGTATGCGAATGGATCGTTCTGGTCCGGTACGTAATCGTCATATCCGGCAGCCAGCTGATGAGCTGATGGAATTCAAAAGTTTTGAACAGAAACGGCTGAATGCTCTGCTGCTCATACGATTGGGACGATAAAAAAAACAAAAACATAAGCCACGCCGCAAATAAAACTCCCCATATCAGGGAGGGAAAGGCTCTGATCGATTTTTTCGCTATGGTAAGCACCTCCAATAGAAACACTGCTCTATCTATCATACTTGAAAATAAGAGACAAGCAAAACGCAGCGCTCACACTTAACACACTTAACTGAAAAAAAAATCCACTAACCTCATTCAAGCTCCTCTCGCACCTCGTTTGGCGCGCTATACTGGATTTGTACAGTAACTTTGCCCCATTTCACCCCATCTGGAGCTCTATGTTGGATTTGTCCAGTAACTGTACCCTCTCAAGCCCCATTAGCCCTGAGGCCAGTTGAGGCAGGTACGGACACATTAGAGCTACTTTTTAGATCTATTATTGCAGGATTGGTTAGTTTGGGGAAATTAGAGCTAGTTTCTAGATCTATTTCGGAGAAGCGGCCCACAAGAGTCCAGTTGGAGCATGCACGGAGATTTTAGATCTAGTATTGCATGCATTAATGAGGTACTGGTAAATATATAATATTTTGGTATAAATAACACAATGACATACGACTTTAGTCATATGTTTACAATACAAAAGTCCCTATCATAACTAGTCAATAAGCACAAAGTTTGGTATTGTTATAAAAGAATAATAGCGAGGTGATAACCATGTCCGGCTATCTTATGTTTACGGAGCTGTCAACGCCATTGAAGTTTTTTGGCATTCGAATATTCAAAGACGAGAACGGAAGGTACTGGTACAAATATAAGAAAAACAAAAGGAAACGCATGTTTTGATCTTTAACTCCTCAGACTCTCATCGATTGCACTTCCTGCCGTAAACTTCACAGCCGACAAAAAAATGCCTTCAGAACACGCAGCCCCGTTAAACAGGATTACGCTTGCTGAAGGCATCAGTTACCCTCGATATCAACACACTCAAACTCGAATTTGCAATTTCTCTTGTAGCGCAGACAATCATAGCAGTTGAGCACGCGGTCCAGCTGCTGGCTGGCATCGATGACTTCTTCTGTTTGATACGAGCCGCTCTTCATAAATTTCTCTATCATTTGTTTTCGAAGATTCTCTATTTTTTGTTGTAATTCCGTGATATGCATAAAGAGCTCTCCTAACAAATCATAGTGTCGGACACACCTCTACTTTATGAAGGTATAGTAAACATTAATGGTATTCTACAAAAAATTACAATTTCCTGCTTAACAGTAACAGATTATTGCATTTAAGTAGGTTAAAAGACCTTGAAAGGGATTTCATTCCATTCAAAGCATTCTTTCGCTCTCTAGCCCAATCCAAAAAAACCTTCTCCTCATACTATAATGCCACGACAACTACGTGTTTGGGGGAAATGAAAGCATGGACGTATTCCTTGATGATAAAAGGCGCTGCCCTCCAGGATTTTGTTTGGTAAGGACAGCGAAGGATTGTATTGCGCTCTTAAAAACAAATACAATTGCTACGCTCTCACTGGATTACAACTTAGGTTATGGAAAGCCAACCGGATACGAAGTAGCCAAATATATGACTGCGAATAACGTATATGCCGATAAAATAATTATTCATAGCGCCGATTCATTAGGAAGGCACCGGATGTTTAGATTGCTTCAGAAGCATAAGCCAGAGCATGTACTCATTTATATCCGTCCCGCCATTAAATGAATACGACCATATAATGGAAATGCTGCGTGAATGAACGAATTCCAGCTTTCTCATTTAGAGAGATCGTTAATAAATCTAGTGTATGCTTCAGAAAAACCATAGGGCGGCAATTTCCTGTTTTTACTGGTCATAAGTGTCCATATGGAGTTAGCCTCAGCATCGTCAATTATCCCATGGTTATGAGCTATACAAAGAATATCATCAGTTGAAATAAGTCCTAAATCGTTGTCTGAACAATATTGCTTAACATCCCTTAAATTGTTGCTTGCTACCGTGCCTCCTCGAAATCTCGCCCAAGAGATAACAGCTGCTTCACCTTTTCCTAATGGTTTATGACCGTTAGCCGATGTTAACCGAATAAATTCATTACCCTCATCTGTTCCCAAGATTATATCAATCTTATGTATTCTATTGACTGCAATCTCAGCGCTTAATAATTCTGGGATCCATTTATGATGTGAGAATCTACTCAATCTATTAAGTTCATCTTCCACTTGACTAGGAATAAAGATTTGTCCGGCATAAAGTTGATATAATATGTCTAATTTATTAGCCCATAAAAATGAGCTGATGCAGTCAGTGTCAAACAGAAAGGGAGAAATACTCGATACTGATCTCAAAGTAAGTCACCCTCCTCATTCTCTTCACCAAATATGATGTCAGCAAACCCACCCTCTAACAATAGCTCCTCATACTTCCCTTCCGAGATGAGTTCTCTTTCCAGGGCTTTTAAGGCTTTTTCAGCATATTCCGATATTATTTTTCTTTCATTTGTAGGTTTGTATAAACTGACGTCAAATCCGCTTCTCAATGCTCGATCGATGACCCCTGACCTATAACGATCAATTTGATCCGGGGTTAAAAGTTCCATTTGTCTTAATCTATTCATCATCGTCTGATGGCTAATTCCAAAATGCTGCTCCAATTCAATTACATCATTATAATTCAAGTTACCTGCGTCTTGGCCTAAACGATGAATATGATGGTGAATAGCCTCATCTGGAGCGAGCAAGTACGCAGCAAACATGTCTGCTTTGAACTCAGATTGAGAACGTTTGTCAAATTTTCCGACGGAGCAAGCACGTCCAGGGAGGTCTGGATCAAATTTAATATGATAAAATTCGTGAGCCGCAGTAAATACTTGATGACCTTTACTCCTTGCAGAGTTTATAAACACCAGTTCACTTGAGCCTTTCCTTAGAAAAAAACCGGAAATGTCACTCTCGATTGGTTCAATAATGACATTTATTTTTGATTCATGATAAATCTTCATGACTTCAATAGGACTAAACAAACTTATTCCAAAATCCTTTCTTACCTCAGCAGCTTGCTTGCGGCAAACAGAAATCCAATTATCAACCGTCATGATTCAGACCTTCCGTTCAGCACTTTATTTAACCAGTTTAGATTATGGAGAAATTCATTGGCCCTTGCCAATACATCTAAATCAGTTTCACTTAATCCGTTTGATCGAAAAGCAAGAGCAACCGTACTATCATCTTGAGATTCGTTTGATAAAAAATGCTCAACTGGGAAACCGTATAGGTTAGATAACTTGTTTAATGTAAGTAAGTCAATTTGTCTCGTACCATTTTCATAATAAGATATTAACTCTCTCGCTATTCCAAGATATTGAGCTGCCTTACTCTGGGTTAAATCACATGATTCCCTTGCTGTTCTTAACTTTGCACCTAGATCTTTATACAATGTAGTCGACATAGAACATTCTCCTTTCGTACTCCCCTTTGTCTATCATACTCAAATTGTAACACATGTGTTACAAAAATCAATGCAGTCAATTGTCGGCAATTCACGATTTCCCTTCTCATCCGTCATCCAGAACTCGTCGATTCCTACGGATCTTGATTCATATTATTCCTCGCCTTCTTAAACCAGTTGCTTCATACTGATCCGATCAAAGATCCTTCAAACATTTTCTTCACGATGACCTTTTTGGCAGCCTTAAGGCTTGTCCCTGCTCCAGTAACTCCGCCGACATTCATAGCAGAGATGGTATCACCGGCTTCAAGCTTGGAGCCCCGGCATACCGAGTTGTCCAAGATGAATATAATATTCCCCGCTGAATAGAGATCGCATTGGATAACTCCCTCTTTCCGAATAAAGATATCGCCATTTGATTTGAATATGGATTTTTGGCCTTGATTGATTTGAATCTCAACATGAGATTCTTGGCTTAATGCGACGAACATGAAGGCTTCCCTCAAGATGCGCAAGAAATCCTCCATTCTATGGCCTGTCATCATCTCTATCATTTTTGCCGGCTGCAGGAATAACTCCAAATAATGCTTGAGCTGTATCAATTCTTCTTTGTGGTAAGACTGTATGCCTGCAACGACACCTAACAATTCCTTCACCACATCTCCGGCTTGCTGATATTTACTTTCCATAAGCAGCACCAGCACTTGTCCGTACCGAACCTGCATGTTTTTCTTGCCAATCTCATGAAGCAGCATTTTTGCGCTTTGCATCATCTTCTCGAAGATATCAATCAATTGCTTCGAGCTGTTATAGAGCCTGTTATACAGCATGCCGAAATAACCCGAATACAGATTGCTTCCAATCACATTTCCCTTGACCGCAATACTGCCCGTCGCAGTTAAGGTTGCATTAAACACGCTGCCGGATACATAGATGTTCCCCAGAGACTCAATAATCATATTGTCCGTGACGTCCCCATAGACGATGACATCGCCGGCAAAAACGATATTGCCTGTTTTCAAATCGACATTACTCGGTACAATATAGGCGGTGTTAATGTCAAAGTACTTGATTTGATGGCCTGTAACGCGGGGTCTGCCTTCTTTCCGCGCAATGACAAGGAAATCCTGGGTAATCTCGACATGTTTTTTCCCTGCTATACGAATGTCCTTTACCGGATCGGAGAACAAGACTCTGCCAAATACATCATATCCCGCTTGCCCTTCCACAGGGGGCGTTTTCTTGGCAATGACATCTCCTCTCCTGACGGAAGGAATATTCATATGATTTTTATAGTCAATAACACCGCTGACCTCTGTAAAAATGCTCTCGATATTTCCCGAGAAGAACAAATCCAGCTCGGCATCCTTTCCCTGCACCGGAGCCTTGCCTTTGGCGATTAGCTTCGGCAGATAGGAAGGTCGAACGATTTCGGCCTGAATGGCCGCCACATTAAGATTCATCTTAATGTTCCTATTTTCAACTTCCGCAAGAATATCCTGCAAATCCAACGTTTCCAGAATAATCGATGAATCCTCCTCCGCCGTGAGCGTTACACGCAAGGAGGGACTCTTATCTGCTAATACCCAGGCATTTCTCCGTGTGCGGTTAATGGTCAAATATGATTCCAAATGGTCATCCGATACTGATATACGTACGCAGCAGGGGGACAACCTTCTCTCTAAAGCTTAGGAAAAACGAAGGATCACGGAACATTTCTGTATCTTCTTAACAAAGCTTGCAGAATGGAATCATTGCTTAGAATACGAATCTCATAATCCACGATATGGAATAAATCACGATCTATGCCTATAAAAGTAATGGCGAGCCTCGGAAATACATCCCGCAACATATTTGATAACCATAATAAAGAGTATTCACCTTTATTCTTACCGCTAGAAAAATAAGTGTTGAATAAATCAATAATTCTATTCTCTGCTTGTTCAGAGTGAGTATTATGTATGGCTTCAGCTAATGGGTGGATCGTGCGAAAGGAACGGATTGCACATCCTTTGTACTTGGTTAAAGAACGTTGCTTTGGAGAATACATCTCGTAGAAGTATTTCACAAAAGTTGTTTCATCGATCAAAATTATTTTTTCAAACTGCTTCAAATAGCCGGCATATCGTTCCTCAGTATCTTCATAGAATCTTAGCTCGTCAAGTATCGTATTGGTTATAATAATGGGGTGAGTTCCGACAAACTCCCTGTGCAGTTGCAGACCATTGCGAAAAAAAACCAACTCATGCTTTGATATAGCCGCTGTATCATACAGGCAGGCTTTCGGTATGGTTTCAAGGGTATCCATGATCTCATCGAAATCCGTAATGAAAATTCTCCTCGATAAAGTACGTAGGCGGCAGACCCAATACTTCAGCCAACTCGACAGCAAATTGATAAGCTGTTTTTAGGTGCTTACCACTTAAGTTTGCATAAAATGCCGAAGGGGATTTACCGAGTCTTTTGGCTAATCGTTCTTTCCTAAGTCCCTCACTATCCAAATAAAGATTAATTCGATCTAGAATGACTTTCTGATTGAATGTCATATCCATCACCCCCTTAGCACCAGGAACTATATGCAAATCCCCCACATATGTGCTGCGTATAGCACTTTTTACATAATGTCCGTATGTTAAACGGGGAAAAAGGAAAAGACGCCCCCATTAATCGTATGACTGCGCTTGCAGTAATACAGGAGACGTCTTCCTTATAATTTATCTATCAAATTTAGCCGAGAGGACTCCCACTTCTACAAAGTGGTGAGGTGAATCGGATCTTCCTGAATTCGCAAAAAAGATCTTTGCTAAAATGTTCAAGCCTCCGAAAGAGCCGAGATTCTTAAGAATCTTACAATAGGCTCATACGTACTCTCAAAGGCATAGCCAATGGGATAGTGGGGTTGGACGGTAACCAATCCGTCAACGTGTCAACTCCACTGGTGTTAAGCATCCTGAAATAAGTCAGGTTGATACACCCGAAACCCCCACTTCTTCCGAAGCGTCAGTGTAGGTAAGTGGCGGGAGTGTTCATCCCATGCTCCCGACAATATTCCGCCCTGCATCAAGCTGAGCTTGATAAGCTGCGCGGTAGTCGGCAATGACCGCCGTGCTGTATCCGTTCGTCGCAAGCTGTGCAGTTACATCGGTCATAATAGCTTCAAATTTTGCAGTGCAATTGTCTACTTCCTGCAATAACTTTGATTTCAGCAATTCGTTGTCCGCCCCGCTATTCTCTAAAAGAATACCGAAGAGCGTTGTTTCGCAGCTATTGCGCAGCGCCCCCAGCCTAGCTTCCGCATCGGCCGTAATTTGCTCATACGTCAGCTTTACCGTACCGGCAGCACCGCCGCCAGCTCCGGTACCTCCACCCGCGCCTGCACCCGCTCCAGCCTCGGTGCCGGTACCTTCACTGCCCTCCGAACCTTCCTCCGGTTCTAGGGAAGCCTCCTCTTCACCGGCTCCCTGCTCCGCCCGGAAAGCAGCCGATTCGCCGCTAACCGTCTTCGTCGCCGGATCCCAGCCGATATCGGTGCCTGCCGACTCCGCCAAGAACCGCAGCGGCACATAGATCGAGCCGTTGTAGTTGAAGAGGATTTGTCCGGCAGGCAAAACCTTCTCTTTCCCGTCGAACACAAGCTTCGCCTTCACCGACTTCATGCTAATCGTAACGCTTGCCTGCGGCTTCTGCGTGCCTGCCGCCGCGCTCTGCAAATGCTTCTTCAGCGAAGCAAGCTCCTTCTCCGTCGGCTCTGAGATCGTCGCCTTCTCGCCGTCCCATGCGACCATTTTCTGAAGGGCATAGGAGATATAGCGAATCGGGACGTAGGTGCGTCCCTGATAAATGAAAGAATACTGCTTATCCGGCAGCTTTAGCTCCTGTCCATCAAAGACGAGGCTGATCGGCTGGGTTTTTGTCTGGATAGCGGCGGTGACCGCTGCCGATCCAGCGGCCGAAGCGCTCAGAGGAGCTATACTGAGCAATAAACTAATAAGGAGCATAATCACGGTTAGACATCTGTTTTTCATCGTTAAGTCCTTTTCTCTAATTATTATTTCAAAGAATTGTGGACGCCTATGACTCTATCGTTAGGAATTATGGCATATCAAATCTTTATAATCAACCTGTCTGAAGAGTTGTTACGATGGTTTATTAATAAGAGTTCTTTATGCTCTCAATTAGTCTAAAAACATGTGAGCCTGTTCGTTGCGGCCATCGATTAACATCGTTCTCAAACAAGATCTTTGTTCACCGAGGATCTAGAGGTCACTTCATACCCTCCTGCTCTTTTTATCGTTAAAGATACCATTTTTAATGTTGGGCACCCCACCAAAACGACCATTTAGATATCCTTTTATGAGCGAGAGTCTGTCATCGGTTTCAAAATCATACAATGAAATGATCTCAGATGAATGTTTACTGTTTTTTTGTACCAACCAAATTTCATCATCCCTCAGTAAATCCATCAAATTAGTATCATGAGATGTGAAAATAAGCTGGCTCTTGTTATCAGAAGGAAAATCATTCAGAAATTGTTTTAGTATATTAATGCTTAACATGGTATGCAAACTTCTATCCATTTCATCAATAAGATACACTCTATTATTACTATAAAGATCAAAAATCATGGGTAATATATCGAATAAACGTTGCGTACCATCTGACTCCTCAGACATTTCAAAATTTTTAAATTTTCCATTATCCATTTGATGCTTAGTCATGAGTTTAATTACCTTAATGTCACTGCCTTCACGCTTTAAAAGATGTTTTTTGTTACTAATTTCAAATACAGCGATGGTATCCTCTTCTATGTCGCTGATAACATCATATATTTTATCTTTTAATTCATTAGGAAGATCCGCAAAAGTTGTATTTGTATCAAAATCTTGTTCAACATAGACAATTTTATTTATACCTGTACCAAGTTGATGCATCGCATTTGACAAAAATTGAAGAAATTGCTTGTCTCTGAGTGAACGTATTTCATGTATATCAAATTTTGTATCCGGATAAATAATAACGATTTCTTGAAACCAATCATACACTGTTTCAAACAATTTGATATTACTTTCAGCAAGTTTGGGGAGAAGTAATTGTTTCTTTTGTTTGACACCTATTGTTTCAGAAACTAGTTCCGCTTTTTTCCTATCTTTAATATCATTGTTTCCAACGCTGTCTGAAATGATCGCAGTAGTCAATCCATCTTTATCTGTCGACCTGGTAAAGAGTATCTCCTCGTCGGATCCGTCTATTCTATATAACCATTCATCAATAATTCTGTCCCAGTTCATTGAAAATCCATAGTCATAAGTTGTGTTGTTTTTAATGAAAAGAAATTGAAACTTTGAAGGTTCATCCTTCTGGGCACCATTCAGTTTAAATGGCTTATAAAATAATCTTTTTGAGTGTTCTTGCACAACTAAACTTCTCGCAAAATCAATACTTTTAATTAAATTAGACTTTCCTGAAGCATTTGCCCCATAAAGAGCTGCACAACGTAACACACTTAGTCCGTCAACTTCACTTTTGTGGTCATTATATTTCGTGTCATCACTTGCCACCATACTAAATGTCACTTCTTCATTGTACGATAAAAAATTTGCAACTTTAAACTGGATTAGCACAATTCTCACCCCATTCCTACATTATCAACAATATACACTAAAGCAGAATTGATTATACCCTACTCCTATCATAGTACTTCAATGTCCTTTCTATTTTACACCGTCTGTTCTGGTAAGCGCAATTTATGAAGCTGCTCGCCGTAAATATCGATCAATAAGGCAACAGAAAAGGAGCAGTAGCGAAGCTCGAACGACTTCTCTACTGCCCCTATTTGTGCATTATCCTTGTATCACTCGGAATTATATAGTCACCTAGCTCCTCTAAAGCTACGTAAGTAATTTCGAAATAATAGGCCGGGTACCTTCTCATGATCTTTCTTTTCAATCTCGATAAATATAAGCTGATATCATCGATATCCTCGTTCACGACTAAGATCAGAAGATCATCTGTACCGGATTGATCTATGTGTATGGAATGAATAATAGCATCTTCGAGAAAAGCTTTTGCAACCTCGGAAGATATCATAGCCGTTTCACCACCCTGTAAATGAGTATGTGAGTTAATTTGTTGGGCCTATTATCCACCCTTCTTAGTTGAATCCCCCCGTTTTAGTTCAGCAATTAGCTGTTCCAGCAGCTGTTTTTGTTCTTGCTGATTTTTTTCCAAAGCATCGATGCGAGATAAAATTTTGGAGAAGATAATATCGGAAATATCCTGCTTCATTATCTTTTTTCTATTTTCAATGATTTCCCACATGATATAAATAGCGTATATGATGGCCGAGATTAAGATAAAACGATAACCTTGCTTACTATGCAGAAAAAGAATAGCATAGCCGAGGTAAGGAACTTTGGCATACACCTTCCCCATAATATCCTCGTCAAACACAGTAAACGGATCCTCGCTGGCGTTATGATCCCCCTTGATGCGGAACAGCAGGCTTTCGCCGTTGGAATCTACCTGGATAACACGATGGACGATCGAAGACGGATAATTATACTTGTCCCGGATCAATTCCGGTACGTCAATGACAATAATATCTCCTATTCCAATACTGGAGGCAGGGACACTTTTCACCACAACCAAATCTCCGATATGAAAGGCCGGCTCCATGCTTCGGCTCGGAATCCCGATGAAAGGCGGAGTGGTGTATTGGAAGTAGAATACGAGCAGAATCAAACAGAAGAATAGGCCAAGGGCTACTCCTTTTCTCAGATGTTTTCGCGGTATCCTCATCTATTCCAGCTTCCCTTTCGATTTCTTCCTTACCTGATTATAAACGCACATCACAGAAAAACTCGAGTTGATCTAATTGGTCTTGAGCGCCGCTAGGCGCACCGCCGGGTACGGTGATGCTTGCCAAAATATACATTTTCGTTTTCCCTGCCCTTGTAGGCTGAAGAATTGCGCTAGCATACATTTCACTTAAACGCGCTTGAGCCGTAGCGCCCGGGTCTCTTGCTACCGTGGTCCCATTGTAATAATGAGTCCCATCAAGATCCTCATACCATACGGCTACATCAATAAAGGCATTCGGGTTGTTTAGAGCCCCTCTGATCTTCTCCGGGTAAACCAACATCACGTTTACCTTCACCTGATCGCTGATTCTGGCGGATCCAAGTTCAATCTCAAAGAGCCCGACACCCTGAATTTTTTGCGAATTTCCCACTTGGAGCGTCAAGTTATCTGAAGCGCCTGTTATTAAAGCCGCTTGTCCGCTGGGAAGCGAGCTTTCAGGGGTGATATTGATATTCAGATTTAGAACCTGAAAGGCAAAGCTGACGGATGTAAATATAAAAAGGGCGGCAAATGCAATGAGAAAGATTACTCTTACTCGTTTCATTCAGCCGCCCCCTTTTGTTTAATGAAATATTCGATTATCTAAGCTCCGCGAAGAAAGACGGTGCGAGAACTACACCAGAGGTTTTCATATTGTAATAGCTTCCACTATCTACGCTGACTGCGTATTTTTCTCCATTTGTTAGATCGAAGGAAATATAACCATTAATTAAGCTCAAATAAGAGGTACCACCGGCAACTGGCGTCCAAGCGGTTGGAGCTGCAGCGATATTTGCTTTATACACGGTCACTTTCATATTAAGATAAGAATAAGCTTTGCTTAATTGATCCGGGTTATTGAGATATAAAGTTAAACGCTTATTCACCCCCGCTGAAACCATGTTCACAATATATAAGTCGCCGGCGGTAATCGAACCCGTAGAATTTACTACCGGGCTCCATGTTGGCGCTTCACCATTATATTTTCCAGCAGCTTGGCCTGTCCCGCTGGGAAGCGTGACGGAAGCAGAGTTTGCGCTCGCTGTAATACCCAATGTGGTGGTGCCTGACTCCGTTGCAAAACTCACGGCCGTCGAGATAACCGCTATCAACAGACCCAAAATCAAAAAAAATCTTCTTTTCTTCATTCTCTCGCCCCTTCTCTTATTAACCCAATCTATTTCCGAACGAATAGAATAGACATTCCCTCACGCAAAATTCCTTTTACAATATATGCTGGAAAGTTAATTTGATGACGAAATGATTAATCAAAAAATCCCCAACCGCCAGGGTCAAGGAAGCTTCTCCGTAACTGCGTTAGATTGTTTTTCTGCTCCCGAGAGGACGTCGCGACTTTGACCAAAGCTTCACCCAAACCCGAGATTCATCATCACGAAAGAAGCGAATGCCTATTAATTTAAGAGGGGACCATATTTCTTTGAAATAATAATTGGGCATATGATTAATAACCTCCCGATCGATATTTGTTTCTTAATTATATACGGTAAATGGAGCAGACTCTGTCATATTGTGCAACAGGTTGTAAGGGGATTTTTATAATAATAACTCTTAATTTGACGAAAATGGGTATGTATAGGTTATTGCATACTTCCTTCTTTGGGGGTTGCCCATCCCGCTACATAGCTCCTTTCGCAATAAATGCCAATATTAGGAAATTAGGAACGCGAAAAACCATCTTTCTATAGAAAGATGGCCGGTTGCACTATTGGCTCCACCGGATTCAAGTGCCCACATACGTATCCGGGTTCAACGCCTCCACATATTCGGTTGATACTTAAGCCCTATTATAATACGGACCTCGAAATCTGTATACGAGGGTTTTTTGTCGAATTTCGTCAGCTCCACCTCACAATGGACATCCTTGCCTTCCATCGAACACTTTCATCTTGAATGTATTGGTCATTACGATATTCCACAGCCATTTCACCACGACTCACTTTCAAGATGATATAGGCAAACTCGCACGTCAAATGTATGTAATCAAAAACTAAGTATTAATCATAAGAGCGAAGTATCGCGGCGAGAAGACATTCGTGGAATTATAGATTAACTGAACCCGTTATTTCACTGCTACATTCGTTTCTTTTTTAGGTTCCGTGCAAATTTAATTTGATCTTTCTTCGCCTCGTCGTTCAGAAGTCCTATCGACTTATAAGCAAGCTCCCGAAGTTCGCTTTCGTTTAAACCTTCGATTACGCGCTCAAGTGTTTCCATTGTATCTTTTTGATCGAACTTTAAACCATTTTCCTGCATGAACCGATCTAGAACCATTCGATTGATTGGGTTCTCGTATTGCAACCCAAAATTATCTACAGCGTAAGAAAAATCCCCATCATTATTGCTATAAAGCTTGGCATCATTCAAAATTGCAGTTGCGGCAATGATGGCATCTGGCGAAGGCAACTTCTTGCCGTCTTTTTCAAACCATTGTGCACGTATATCGCCAGTTTTTCGAGCAATTTCGGCATCAGCAGTTCAATATCATAGTCGAAACGAAGTTCGTTGATAAGCTCGACTGCTGGCTTATAGTCCCAAGAAGCGTAAATATAAATATTTGTATCGCAGATGACACGCTGTTTATTTGACATCTAGCTCCTCCATCTGCGATTGATTATTACTAATGGGGTAGAGATCTTCCTCTTTTTCTGGCGGCTTTACTTTAGCAAGTGCTTCCCTTGTGCGGCGAACGGATTCTATCTGCTTGTGATACTTCGGATCGTTAAACTGTGCGCGTAAAATCAATTTTTTCGAGCCGCCGGGCGTGTGAACCTCTTCGAAATCAACCTTACCTTTGTTGATCCATTTATATACGCCTTGCTGGCTTATGCCGAAAAGTTCTGCAACTTCTTCAACGGGGATGTATTTGGCTTCGATTTCTGATTTTAAATCCTCGGGTTGCATTTTAATTACCTTAACAACGCTAGCAACGGGGAAATTCGATTGTTGATGGATGAGACGCAAAATGACTCGTTTTGCATCTTCGAGCAATTTACGTTCTTCTTCTGCTAGTTGTGGCGCTAATGCATACTCTTCAAATTCAAGCACAAAATCCTGTTCATTTAGTTTTGGCATGATATTCACCTCCCTTATAGTATACCATATCATTCACCAATTATACTATTTATATTCATTATCCCAGTTAAACATTTTAAACCTTTTTTTCAAAATACGCAACATAAATTTTACTTTTTTATGTTCCACGAAGATTCTGTTTACCAAAAGTTATATGATCCAAAAAGAAAAGTATCGAAAAAGTGAAAATCACACAAAACGATTCCCCCTTAACAGACGTCGATAAAATTTCGTCAGCCTAACCAGTTGAAAATGGTGGTTGAGTTTTCATTGGATTTGAATGAATCGCCGGGAATTAAGGAAGGCAAATCGATGATGGGATCATCGATTTGCCCCGCTGCCGCCGCTTCTTCCTTAATACTCACCACCGTGCCTTTGGCGGCAAAGGGGAAGAGCTCGCGTACATGTTGATTCGTTAAACGGATACACCCCATGGATTGATTGGCTCCGATCGACGGCTCGTCATACGTTCCGTGGATGGCTATATTCCCCATGCCAAGTCCAGCCGCTCCGTATGCGTTCGCCCTTTCCGCTTTCGGTTCCCATACCCGCTCATCGATCGTGAAGGTTCCCTCAGGTGTACGGTTATCCTTCCCAAGCCCTGCCTCCATCGTCTGGATAACTAGATTTCCGCTTAAGAGCTGCAGCTTGTAATTCTGCTTGGAGACCACTATTGCCAGGGGTTCGAATGGAATGCGGCCTGCCTCGCCCGAACGGTTAGGAAAGAACATCTTCTCCACGTCCGCGGTATCATTGTTGTATACCCAGCCTCCTGTTCCATTATAGCTGCCATGTACGCGATTGGTTCCTGTGCCCGCTTCGTTCGGGATAAAACTGAGATAATTGTCCGGGTAATCCCCCGTAAGCTGATCAAGGCTGTTCGGCGGCCTGCCGTTATCCGCCATATAGGTTTGCAAAGCTGTCCGAACGAGATTCGTTCCTATGGAAAGGAGAGGGGATGAGCCTGGCTGCTGCGCTTGTTGATAATCCGGATGAAGAAAGCGGATCCGCACGTTCGGGTCGACGGAAGCGTTGTACTCCGCAAGGACAGCGGCACTCTCTTTCAGCTTGTCGTTTGCAAGCGGAATCGCCTGGCCCGATTTCTCCGGATTCGTTGTGAAAATCCCATAGAGTTGAATGTTTTGCGATGGCATCGTCCTGCTCATATCCAAGGCTCTGCGATGAAGCAGCCTCTCTATCTTGTCGTTAGGCTCATCCCGCTGAATATAGACGATGAACGGAACATCAATGCTTTCGTATAAAACGTCCAGCCCGACTTTCGGAGGCATGAGGGATGACACGATCGTTTTGACCGGCTTCATCCCCGGCCCGATCATGAAGAGCACCAAGATCGCCAGCAGGAGGGCTATCAACAGCCGCTTATTCCATTTTGAAGCTGAAGAAGGAACGGATCCGGGGGCTGCATGTCCCGCTGTGAGCGGCTGATCCCGCTGCGGCTGCCTATCCCGTTCGATTCGGCGAATAGCTTCTTTGGCCTTCACGGAGTAAGGAGAATATAAATCGCGGGACGCTTCCTTGTAATGGGCCAGCGCCCCGGAAAGCGAACCATTGCTTTCGTGCTTTTGCCCCAGTCTAAAGTGGGCTTCCGCCGAATGAGCATCCTGGTAGCGCAGCACCTTCTCGTAATACAGAGGATCACTAGGGTTAATATAGAGGTTTTTATGCAGCTTTATTAAGTTGTTTTTATTGTGGTTTCCAAACCGAGGTTGCTTGTCCAAATAAGACTCCCCCTTCCATATCCCTACAAGATATGAATGAGAGAGTCTTAATATGATAAATATTAGGCATTGGGATTCCGTAGTCTTCTACAGTTAACCCATGCTCCCGACAATATTCCGCCCTGCATCAAGCTGAGCTTGATAAGTCCTTTCCTATGTCGAATAAAAAATGACTCTCACAGGTCTCAAAATACTCTTTTTCTACCAATAGAATCATATACAATTCCAGCTTCTTTTGCAGAACTCAACTCATAACAATTTCTGCCATCAATAACGAGCGGATATTTCATCAGCTCTGAGTATTTATGAATATCAAATTTTTTTATCTCAGACCATTCTGTAAAAATAAAACATACATCTGCATTTGTAATAGCTTCCTCAATAGACTCACAATATATGATGTCGCTGGGAAGCCTCTTCTTAAAGTTCTCCATCCCTGCGGGATCCCAAACTCTAACATTCGCTCCATCATCCAATAGCAAAGGAATATTTTCAATGGAAGGAGCGTCTCTCAAATCGTCAGTTTCCGGCTTGAATGTAAGCCCCAATACTGCAACATTTAAACCATTAAAATGATCAAAGTATTTTCTAGCTTTCTTCACCAGTTTAATTTTTTGGTTCTCATTAACCTCAATTGCCGCTTTGATTGTCTTCAACTCGTAATCATTAAAACTAGCCAGCCAATGCAAGGCCTTAGTATCCTTGGGGAAACATGAACCACCGTATCCAATACCGGCATTCAAGAAACGATCACCAATTCTCGGGTCCATTCCCATTCCTTTAGCTACATCTTCAATATCGGCACCGACAATTTCACACAAATTAGCAATTTCATTAATGTATGATATTTTCAATGCAAGGAAATCATTCGATGCATATTTTATCATTTCAGCGCTTTTACGATCTGTCATTACATAAGGAATATCAAACCGATCATACATTTCCCTCATAACATTTCCTGCGCGCTCCGTTTCCACACCGATTACAATTCTCTTAGCATAGAGAGTATCCTTAACTGCCGTACCCTGGGATAAAAATTCAGGATTTGAAACAACGTCAACCACTACATGATTCTTTATATTCTCTTTAATCATTTGTGCAATCTTATCATTTGTCCCTACAGGTACAGTCGACTTAATTACTACAAGACAATCCCGTTCCACTGTATGGGCTATTTGCCTCGCAACCTCATAAATATACTTTAGATTTGCGGATCCATCCTTCTTTTCAGGTGTTCCTACACCAACAATTATAACTTCTGCCCGCTTATATGCAGCCATATAGTCAGTAGTATAAGAGATTTTCTCCTTATTTCTAATCATAAGCTCTTCCAACCCAGGCTCATATATTGGACAGATGCCTCTTCTCATTAATTCAATTTTTTCTTCATCGATATCAACACAAGTCACGAAATGGCCCTTCTCGGCCAAAGTGACTGCAGTTACGAGTCCTACATAACCTGTTCCTGCGACAGAAACTCTCATATTATGTCATCCTCCACTTTGCTTATTTTGCAGACAATGCAGCGCTCAATTGCGATAAAGCATTTGATTTCGCTATGGCTTTGGCAGAATTATACGTAGATTGCCACTCGTTTAGTTCCGCTGAATCTAACCCAGCAGTTTCGTATTCTAGTTTAGCGTTCGCTAATGTGAAAGAAAATTGGTTGTCGCATTGTGCTTCCGATGCCGCAATTTTAGGCAAATACGTATTTTGTAATAAGTCTATGGAAATCTCCTCGCCGTTCGCTTGTTTTCCTTTAACATCACTAACTAATTGAGAAGCCAATGCATTGCTCTTCGCAACACAACTAGATTGGAGAGCACTTAATTGAGAGTTATAGTCTGCTTGAATACCTTCCTTAACGGCTTGCTGTTCTTCACTAATTGGTTTCGTTGCAGTCTCGGTTTCACTTTCAATCTCAGGCTCAATTGGAACAGGTTTAACTGTAGTCTGTTCAGATTCAACTTCAGGCTTATTCGTTTCCGGTTGCTTGGCATTCGCTTGTTCAATTATTCGTGCGCGTTCTGCCTCATCCTTAACGCCTACAGCCTCAATAGGATAGTTTGGATCTAGAATAAGCAAACCTTTGCCGTATTGAGTCGTAATGGACCGTAGTGCCTCAATCTCCTCTGCTGATAGTTTCTCCAAGAGAAGATCTCGAATTCTCTGTTTCTCTTCTGTAGGCAAATCATCTGAAGCGCTGCCCTGCAGCCAATAAATTTCTTTAAAGCTAAGACCCGAGTTAAGAAGTATAGCTGCGACATCAAGAGCATCCTGTGTTTCAATTGGTTTATTCGCAAATTCATTCGCCTTTCCTACTGCACCGTCCAAAGCTTTAGGAACCTCAGTCTCATCAGAGTCTTCCGCATCTACAATCGCATTCGCCGATTGCCTCTCCTTGATATCTTCCAAGGAAATGGACTTCACTTGATAAAATAAATATCCAATCCCGCATATTCCTAGGATAAATAGACCCAGCACAGTACCAAGTGTCCATTTCAGCCATGGCCTCATTCTTTTTACTCTTGTAAGCATATGATCAAATCCTTTTTTAGAAGTGGGATGTTGAATTCTCCAATTAACTCCAGCCAAAATAACAAAAAGGAGGCTTAGCGTTGCACCAAGCGTCCATTTCATTCAAAATCCTATTTTATTACGTACTACTTACTAAACAATATTGTTCAATATCTACCCAATCGTTATAGATTTCAATCACATCCAGCTCCATTAACTCTTCACCGGATTGTACCTCAATCAATTCCAGATCCGTTATTGCTTTAAGAGCATGCATCGTTTTCACTGGAATTTCCAATACATCGCCTGCTTTAACATAACGATGTTGATGATTTAATACAAACTCACCTTCGCCGCGAATAATCGTCCATACTTCTCTCCGAATATTATGCAGTTGATAGCTAAGATTTCGACCTGCCGTTATTCCTATACGACGAGTAAGCACTTCCTCTTTCTGATCAAACCGAGTATAGTCCAATACCCGATACCAACCCCAATGACGTTCCTCGTACATCGGTCTTTGGTCAAAATGAAGCATTTCCTTTAGTCTTGGACTTGCGTCTTTATCCGATACCAGAATTCCATCTGGACTTACGGCCACTACAACATTAGAGACTCCCAGTATTGTAACCGGGATATCAAGCTCGTTAATCAAATGGGCATTCTCACTATCTTTGCTAATAGCACCAAGCCCCAGCTGGCTTGTGCCCATCTCTTCCGTGAGCGTATTCCAAGTGCCAAGATCTTTCCAGTAACCATCATAAGGAAGAACCACAATATTTTCGGTCTTCTCAACAACCTGGTAATCGAAGCTTATCTTGGTCAATTGCCCATATTGTTTGAGCAATGTTGGATAATCAAATGGAAGTTTAAGAGATTTAATTAGGTCAATTAAGTAGCCAAGTTTAAAAGCAAATACACCGCAGTTCCATAATGCTCGATCTTGCAGAAGTTTAGCCGCTGCCTCTTCCGATGGCTTCTCCTGAAAATGACTGACTAATCGATACCCTTTATCCGGTTCAGAACTGTACGGAACAATATATCCATATTTTGATGAAGGAAAGGTGGGCTCTACTCCTATTAACGCTAGATTGGCCCCGGAATGTTGCACAATATCTTCTAGCTGTGACACTTTTTCAAAAAAAGTGTCTTCCACATAGGGGTCTACCGGAAGAACGCCCACCACTTCATCTAAATCAACATTCTGCTCACTATAAAAGTAGGAAGCTGCTAAAGCAATAGCCGGAAACGTATCCCTGCGTTCTGGTTCAACGACGATGGATACATCTTGACCAATCTGATTACGAATCATATCCACTTGCGTCTTACTCGTCGCAATAACAGATTGATTGGATAAACCGACATGCTCCAGCTGCCTCCATACCCGCTGCACCATGGATTCCAGATCGCCTTGTGGATTCTGAAGCACTTTAAGAAATTGCTTCGACCTCGCTTGATTAGACAATGGCCATAACCTTTGTCCCGATCCCCCTGATAGTAGTACGAGCTTCATAGTGAACACATCCTAATTATAGTTTTGAATGCTCAACAGCGTCGATAATTTGCGCTGCCATATAATCGATCATTTCATCGTTTAATCCAGGATACACACCGACAAGGAACGTATCATACATAATTTTATCTGTATTAGCCATTGGGTAATGGCATTCCTCGAATACTTACTGCCATCCTTCACCGTTAGAATAAATCCAAACCAGCTTGGCGTTGAATTGGAAGTATCCTCGGGAAGAATTAAAATATCAGTCATTTCGCTATCCAATAAGGTCCAGATTATAGCCTGTGTTCTGCTTCATGCATTGAAACGTGATAACGCCCTTATTCAGTTTTTCGACTACGGCATAATACGTTTGATTAACATTGAGCACATTCCCTAATGTATACATTTAATTATTCTCCTCTACATCGTTATACTAGTAAACTCAACAACACGCTGATTTATGTATTCCTTGATTTCCCGCCTAAATCTTTCGTTTGAAAAGCGCATTGCATTTTCTCTGCATGCTCGTGTAGAAATTCGAGTTCTTTCCCGGTTAAAACGGTTTACCGCATCCACTAAGGATTCGAGAGTCTGTTCCTTAAAAAATACCCCTGTAGGTTGTTCCGATTCCAAGCCAATGATCGTTTCTAACGCTCCACCTTTACCAAATGCAATAACAGGCGTACCGCAAGCTTGCGCCTCTACCGGTGTAATACCAAAATCCTCCTCGGCCGCAAACACAAATGCCTGAGCCCGCTGCATATGGTCCTTTAAAACTTCAAAGGATTGATATCCTAACAAGGAAACATTAGGTCCGGCGAGCGCTTTGATTTTATCATAATCCGGCCCGTCACCGATAACAACCAGCTTTTTATCCGGCATTTGCTTAAAAGCCTCGACAATTAAATCGATCTTTTTATAGGGTACCATCCTTGAGGCTGTCAAATAAAAATCCTCTTTGACCTCTTTATAGGTAAAGGACTCAACATCAACCGGAGGATAAATCACTTGTGCTTCTCTTCGATAAACCTTCCAGATTCTTCTTCCGATAAATGCTGAGTTGGCCAGAAAAGCATCTACCCCATTTGCTGTACGGTAATCCCATTTTCGAATATTATGCAGGATTCCTCTAGTTATCCAGCCCTTTACGCCCCGATTCAGTCCCGTCTCATTTAAATATTGATGTTGTAAATCCCAAGCATATCGAATGGGAGAGTGCACATAGGAGATGTGAAGCTGACTAGGACCAGTAATTATTCCTTTTGCAACGGCGTGTGAACTTGAGACCACAAGATCATATTGCGATAAATCAAATTGTTCGACAGCAAGTGGCATTAGAGGCAGATAATTACGAAATATCCTTTTTGCAAAGGGCAGTTTTTGTATAAAGGATGTAGTAACCTTCTTATTCAGGATAAACCCTCGCCGGTCTTCAGGCAAATAGTCTACTACGCTAAATAAATCTGCCTCCGGATAAAGGATCATCAGCTGTTCAAGCACTCGTTCCGACCCTGCATAGGTAGTCAACCATTCATGAACTATTGCTATTCTCATGCTTCCAATACCTCTCTTATCACCTTGGCCGTCTCCATAGCACAACGGTCCCACGTGAATTGCTTCGCTTTTTCAAGCCCTTTTGCTCTAAGTTGATCTTGAAGAACAGAATCAGATACTAATCGTTTAATTTGTGCTGCAATATCTTCCGGCTGGTACGGATCGCAATACAGAGCCGCTTCCCCGCATACTTCCGGTAGTGAAGCAGCGCTTGACACTAAAACAGGACATCCGCATGCCATTGCTTCCAGAGGCGGCAACCCAAAGCCTTCATAAAGTGAAGGAAATACTAGCATATCGGCATTAGCAAAATATTGTTCCAATAATTCTTCACTAACATGGCCTGTAAAATGCAGCCTGTCCAGATGATCGTCTGTGCTTTCAAAGACAGCAGCATCCCCTGTAATAAACCCTTCTTTTTTCCCGACAATGAGAAGATCATGGGGAATCTGTCCTTTAATCATATCAAAAGCTTTTATCAGATTTTTGAGGTTCTTATTAGGTTTTACGTTGCCGACGTAAAGTAAATAGGGTTTATTATGCGGGCTATGTTTTTTCTCCACATTCAACCATTTATTATTAACACCATTAGAGATAACATGTATCGGTTGATGTTTTTTCTTTCCAGTTAATCTTATTAGCTCCGATTGCGTAAACTCAGAAATACAAATAATCGATTTCGCTTTAGAACGTAAGAAATGAAACATCCCTTTTGCATATAATCTTTTATGATAACCGCCTGTAAACTGCGGCATAGCCAAATGGAAGACATCATGGACCGTCACTAGTAATTTACCGCGATAGAGGATAGGAATATTATAATGCGGAGACCAAAATAGAGTAGTATCCTTTGGGATTTTGCGAACAAGTTCATATTGCTCTGAGACTGAATATATCTTCGACTTACAATCGATTAAGGTTATATTCTTATTTTGCGCCCAATCATATTGCTTCATTTCCGTGATATTTCCAATAAGGTTATACGAGGTATCAGGGAATAACCTAATAACTAAAGGAACAAGATTTCGAATATAGGTTCCTATTCCCGAATTATGAAGCATTCTCAAGTCGATTGTTATTTGGTGCATGTTAAACTCCTTTAGAATCGATTGGAAAATATGCATCTATCAATAAACTAGTGTTTCTTACCCGTTTCTATGATTCGTTCTGTTCAAAGGTGTAAACAAATATTACGCAAATTATATAGGCTAAATTAATAGGAAAAGCAACGTCTAGCGGAAGGTTAGTCATACCTAAAGCAAAGCTAATTACAAAAAATAACGCTCCGTAATATATTTCCGAACCCTCTTTTGGCGAACCCTTTATTATTTTCAACAATTTCACAATAACTATCAGTTGGACTAATAGGTAAACTATTAAGTAGATAATTCCGAAGTTTAACAGTATGTTTATATAACCTGATTCGCCGTGCATTCCTTGGGGATTAAAACCCATAAGTTCAACATATCCCGCTTGGTAAAAAGTATCTATGATATTTAGATGTGCATTTATACTATCTTGCTTAAGATACCAAAGGTTTTGTAACTGTGGGGAATTCAAATATAAAATATAACACATAATTGCCCCAATACTATATAAAATAACGATTAAAAATAATAATCGCGCGCTAGATTTCCTCGGTTTAACTATGTTTATCAGGAAAGTACCGAGAAACAAACTCGCAAAAACTCCCGCAATTCCTGTTAGAGACTGGGTTAGCATGAGTGCAACCAATAAGAACGAAACAACAAAGATTTTTTCAATTTTCGCACCCTTCTTAAGAACAACAAATGGGATTAGAAAAGCAAGTATAAAAGAAAAACTATTGGGATCATCCCAAACTGATCCGAAACGGACGGACCACGAATTGGAGTAAGCAAGTGCAGGTAATCTGTCGTTAATTATAAACAAAGCAATTTGAACGATTTCATATAATATCGAAACCCATAAGAATAGAGAGAAGGACCTGCTAACTTTTACAGCATCTAAATTACCGTTTGAAAATAAAAGAATCGGAAGCAATGCAATAAAAAATATTCCTGTCTCAATTAAGTATGAACTCTTTGCCATAGTGCCGCTAGTGACTGGAATAATGAACAAATAAAGATATACAAAGAAAAAAAACATTTTTTCTTTGTTATATTGAGGTTTTAAACGGTTTGCAAAGGCTTTTAAACTTGTGAAATATATCCCCCACAAAAACAGTACATATTTTAAGACCTGAAGGATAAACGGTGTATCTTTGTAAGTTGGGCTTGTCAACGAACTATTTATTTGAAATGGATATCTATAACTAAAGTAATAAAATGACAAGAATAGCAAAAATCCAACAAATGATGTCTCAATATTACTTCGACTTTTTACAAACCCGATTATGATTCGCTTTACTCTATTGTTTGATCCAAGTTCTTCATATTGTGTTTGAGAGGAAATCATATTAACTCCTTCAAATTTAGTTATTAAATCTTCTATTATAGAGAAATTTCCTTATAGTAATCAAGATGCTGAGAAGCAACTTTACTCCAGCTTATTTCATATTCGAACTTTTCTTTTGAATCATTTTTTTTTATAAACTCGAAAACATTTCTCATCATTTCGATATCATTACATTGAACATAATAAACATTATTCTCTTTATCATAACCTCTCAAAGCTTTATGGGTTGTTAATATTAATGTCCCCTGTGCTCTTGCGGCTAAAAATGAGCCATTCCTTTCAGAAACACCATTAACAAAAGGCAAGGCAATAACGTCAACAATAGAAAGCAGGTTTGAAACATCATATTTTGAAAGATGGCCTGTTATATATATTTCTCCATTGTTTTTTCTATAATTTTCGACTAAGTTTAATATTTTGTTATGATATAAATTATTTGCGTCAAGATCACATATTAATATTATTACATCCGTCTTAGGATTGGAGAAAGTAAATATATACTCTATTCCTTTATTTTCAGTAACAAATCCAAAATAACCAATTATTCTCTTATCGTTTTTATCGAATTTATTTCTTAAACTCACTTTTTCCTCATCACTTAACACAGATTTAGGAATATTTGACGAAATAGGAATGTGTATATAATTTTTATTTTTCAAAAAACGCCTATAAACATGGCTTATCATTGAAAGATAATTAGATTCAACAAATATAATATTGTTTTCTGAAATCAGATTAGGTATATAACGAAAATTCCCTTTCCAACTTAGTGGTTCATGCCATGTTTGTACAGTCGTAACTTTTAATATTTTCATTACTAAAGGAATCAAGTTAGGAAATATGCTCTTTTTATATCCCATTGTAGGATATTGTACATGGACTATATCTGGATTATAGTAACGAATGAATTTAATAATTTCAATAAAATTTCTTATATCCCATCTCTTAATGATTGGATGAACACGAAATCGATCATCACGATAATCATTCATATCAACATTTGAACTTGTTAATACAGCAAGTTCTATATTATTTCTATCTGACAATTCTTTCGCTAATAAGAATGTATAATCCCCGACGCCACACTTCATTTGTGGAAAAGAACCACTGATAAGTAATATTTTCATTATCTGCTTCACCTTTTCAAGTAAGGATCAGGCTATAAATCTAACCTTCTCATCAAATTGACTAATGCTCTAATAATATTCCGGTTAACCTTTATCTTATCAGTTAAATAAATCTCCAATCTCATTTTATAATGCTTTTTATATAAGACGGCATCCGCTGCGGCTAAGATTCGAACCACATCTTCATCCGATAAAAATCCAGTTACAAAGACCTTTTCCACCCATGGCTCACTAGTCATACGCTCCAATAACATTTTGTGATATGGATCTTTCGTATCCATATCACAAATTAAAACAAGATGATCCTGATCAGGATATCACTCATTATTTATTTCGCTTTCTAAAAAATAAATATTTTTAGGAGTTGACTACTAATCTATAAATATCAGCAAGATCATCAACGACTTTATGCCAATAATATCTAGAAGCAATAACCCTTGCATCTTGAGATCTATCCTCTTTTTCTGCATTGATTATTGCATTAGCAATGCTGTCAATACTATTTGGATTAGCGTAAAATGGTAAATCATTAAAATATTCTCTAACTGGAGGACAATCCCCAACAACCAGATTACACCCAAAACTTGCTGCTTCCAAATTTGACAAGCCAGGCGTTTCAAATAGACTAGGCATGGCATGTACCTTTGCTGCAGCATAAGCTGAATTAAGTAAAGATTTATCTGTAATGAGAGGAATGTGTTTTATTTTACTTTTGTTCCCATCAACTAACTTTCTAAACTTGTCGGTATAGATATTGTTCTCATCTCTAATATCTCCTACAATAACCAATTGGCTATCACTACCTGATTGAAGGTATGCTTCTACAAGTTTTAGGGTATTTTTTCTTCTATCTATCATAGAAACACACAATATATACTCACGATTGATACCATACTGATTTACAAAATGATCTCTATTTACAGATTCTATATCTTCATCATCCACTCCATTATAAATAACTTTAAATGAATTAATCTTATGTTTTAACCCAAACACTTCAATTAACTGGTGTTGTTCTATCATGCTGTTTGGTAATAAAAAGTCAGCTGATTCCATAGCATATTTCATTAAATTATGAGATGAATGATGTTTCGTTTTAAATAGTTTCAGATAGACCGAAATCATCTTAGCTTTTAACTGTGTTGTGTAATAAACTGGTGATAATACAACTTTTATATTCTTAGATTTAGCAAAGTTAATCATTTGAAAAGTATTATAATCCGAACCAACCAAATGTAATATATCATAATCAACGCTCTTGCTGTAGTGGTCCATGAAAGAAATATCGATACCTTTATTCAAAGCATAATCAACATATTTCTGTGCTTGAACCTCAGCACCACCGTAACCAATTGACCACGGATATCTTGTTAATACTTTTACTTTCACATTATCACCTTCCTTATTACAAAATTCCATTAAGTTTTTTCATTACGATATTCTTGAATAAAATAATCAGCTATACTTTGATAATTTTCAATAATTGCACTTCGAGGGTTTTCAGTTTGATATTTTTCCAACAAATATAGTTTTAGCCCAACACTAATTCTATAAGATAGCATAAATATAGATAACGCAAAACCATAAAGCCCATCTTTATAACCCTTCTTCACAAAAAAATAAACAACTTCTTTAAATCCTCTCCAAATTGTCCTTAATAAAGAGAAAGTTTCACCAGATTTTTTAGCATTATTAGCTTCAATGGTGGTATATCTATTTACCTTTTCCAAAAAATGTTCAACATCTAAATAACTAAAATGAATAAAAGAACAACTGGTATCTTTAAGATAATAAATACGTGCCGATGGAGTAACATGCGCAAAATTATGAATGCGATCAGAATATTGCATGACTGATTTTTTGAAAAAACGAATATGCATATTTTGTAAAGGCCCACATCCAGAAGCCTCCATTTTATGTCCAAAAAAATAATTGAGATGAGGTAATAATACCGCATCCCATTTTCCAGAGTCTGCAATTTCTATAATACGATTTCGCATTTCTTTAGGCACTAACTCATCTGCATCTACTACCAAAATCCATTCATTGTTAGCTTGATTTAAAGCAAACTGCCTCGCAGGATCAGCATAACCCATACGTTCATGAAAATACACCTTGTCTGTATACTCACGTACAATTTCAACCGTTTTATCATTGCTGTACATATCTACAACAATAATCTCATCCGCCCATTTCACACATTCAAGACAGTTACCAATATTCTGTTCTTCATTTAAAGTATTAATAATCACTGAGATCTTTGCCATTTTATATCCACCTTTGTAATTCTTAAGCTATTAATGAATACATAAACTTCAATTATAAGAATACTTATTACCATGCCGTAAGTATTTAGCCACATAGTAGCTGGGATGGATACAACTAAGAATAAGATTGCTGTTATTATATACATTTTTTGCATCGCATTAAATTTTTCCATAGAAAGTACAAACGGGTTTAACAACACATTCATCATTGTAAATAATATAACCAGTGAATAAATTTTAAGTAACATGATTAATTCAGGACTTATTTCACCAGTTATCAATTTAACAACCCAATCAGAAGAATAAACAAGAATAATACCTAAAACAACTCCAGTTGCTAAACCATAAAATAGTATTCGTTTTTTAAAATTTATATATTTACTTAAGTCGTTTGAAATTAACTTGCATAAATAAGGGTATATTGCTTGCGTAACGGGTTGAACCAATCCAACTATTGCTGATGCCACTTTCTGTGCAATGGCATAATATCCCGCAGCAGATTGTCCTGCTATAAAACCTGTAATTAGTACGGTGCCCTGTCCATATACAACTCCCGATAAAGTGGCAATAAATACTTGACCACCTTCCTTTAATTCATTTGCAATACTTGACCAGTACGCTGGCCTTGATAAACGTATTGAAAACTGTCGCCATATTACACATAAGCTAAGTAGACCTGCTATTACAAAGCCTAATGATTGTATGAATGCCGCCAAAAGGTAATCAGACTGTTTTTGGATAAATATAAAAATAGCTATAGTAGTAATAATCTTAGCAACTATATTAAGGATCGTTATATACTTCATTTTTTCCATTCCTTGAAAAAACCAAACCGGAAACATAACATTCCCTAATACCGTCAAAAATAATGCAAAATAAAGTTCCCATTCCAAGCGAAGCTTAGGTATAATTAATACCATAGCAGCCATTATCACAAAAGTTATTAATGTTAGGAAAACTTTAATAAACATTATTGTACTAAAGATCTCTGAAACCTTTTGTTTATCGTCACGATGAATGGCAATCTTACGCGTTGCAGTAAGATTAAAACCGTATTCAGTAATAACTACAAAGTAATAAATAAATGCTGAACCAAAGGCGAGCAAGCCGAATTTTTCTGATCCCAGTACTCTTACAAGGTAAGGTAGAGTGATTAACGGCAACAAATAGTTCGCTCCTTGAAGCACGAAAAGAGAAATCATATTTTCAATAATACGTTTTTTAGTACCCATAATATAAATTCCAACTTCTTTCTCATGGTGTTACCTTTAAATTTATATTAATTGAGTGATATTCGATAATTCATACTAGTAAGCACCATTTCTTCTTAAAACAATTACTATTGTTTTTAATAATATATTAAAGTCAAGTTTTATGGATTTATTATATACATAATATAATTCCAAATCGACTCTTTCAGGGTAGCCTACATCACTTCTTCCACATACTTGCCAATATCCTGTAATACCTGGTTTGACGGAAAGGAAATCATCGAGCTTATGCTTATATTCCTTAAGTTCTACTTCCACGACCGGACGCGGTCCTACGAGGCTCATATTTCCGATAAGCACATTAATTAATTGTGGAAGTTCATCTAAACTAGATTTACGAAGGAAATATCCAATTTTCGTAATACGCGGATCTTCATCCGGCTCAAGTTTATAGTTGTTTTCTATATATTTCTTGTATAAAGCTTCATCAGACTTAAGAACTTTCTCAGCATTTCGAACCATAGAGCGAAACTTGTAAATGGCAAATTTCTTTCCGTTTTCTCCGATTCTCCATTGCCTAAATATCACAGGCCCTTTAGGGTCTTGAATCTTCATAATTACAATTAGTAATAAAAATATAGGCATCGATAATACTATTCCGATAAACGCACCCAATAAATCTATAAATCTTTTTATTATGTAATAATTTTTAAACGCTATTCTAGTAGATGAAGTATCCTGAAGCTGAGTTATCTCACCCTGTATTACACTAGACGATTGATTGGATAATGACATTGTATCACCCTACAAATGTTATTTTTAAATACTTAAGCTTTAACTCTTATTAATTTCTCTTCAACTAATTGCGATAAATACTCTAATAGATTATTCCTCAAATCTTCGCGTTGTAGTGCAAACTCAATAGTTGTTTTAATAAAGCCCATTTTTTCACCAACATCATATCGGATACCTTCAAAATTATAAGCGTACACTTTTTCATATTGAATTAATTGAGCTATAGCATCAGTAAGCTGTATTTCCCCTCCTGCCCCGGGTTTCTGATTGTCTAATATCTCAAATATCTTTGGAGTAAGAATATAACGCCCCATTACCGCTAAATTAGAGGGCGCTACCTCTCTACTGGGTTTCTCAATCAAATTATGTACACCATATAAACGATTATCTATTTCTTTACTATCTACTATTCCATACCGCGAAACTTCATCAACCGATACGTTTTGCACACCTATTACCGAAGCATTATGACGCTCATATTGTTCAATTAGCTGTTTGAGACAAGGGGTATCGGCTTTCACAATATCATCACCTAACAGTACAGCAAATGGTTCATTTCCGATAAAATTACGGGCGCACCATATCGCATGGCCAAGTCCTTTTGGTTCTTTTTGACGAATATAATGAATATCAACCATATTAGATGACTTCTGTACTTCTCTCAGTAAATCGAGTTTACCACTCTTAAAGAGGTTTTCTTCTAACTCAAATGAATAATCAAAGTGGTCTTCAATAGCTCGCTTTCCTTTTCCTGTAACGATAATAATATCTTCAATCCCTGATTCGATGGCTTCTTCCACGATATATTGAATCGTTGGTTTATCTACAATAGGCAGCATTTCTTTAGGCATTGCCTTTGTAGCTGGTAGAAACCTGGTCCCAAGACCGGCAGCTGGTATAATCGCTTTTCTTACTTTCATAACCGCACTGCTCCTTTAATTCTCTACTATATACGCACATTATTCACTTATCTTGCACGCCATAATAGTAATAGTATGCTTCTTCATTAGTCTTGCGCTTGACGTTGTTAAGAACAACACCAAGAATACGTGCGTTAACATTTTCTAAATTTTTCACTGCTTTAGCAGCAATATCTCTCTTCACTTTACCTTGATCAACAACTAATATGACGCCATCGCTTTTGGTTGCAATGATCTGAGCATCGGTAACAGCTAATAGTGGCGGCGTATCGATAAGAATAATGTCATACATTTGCCGCAACTGATCAATAACTGCGGTCATTCTCTTCGAGGCCATCATTTCTGCCGGGTTTGGAGGAATTGCACCCGAGGTGATCACATCCAAATTAGGTATATCGGAAATCTGAATAGTTTCATCTATTGAGCATTGCTGCGAGAGAACAGAGGATAACCCCCAACGATTAGAGATCGAAAACGTATGGTGGGCGGTTGGCTTGCGAAGATCAGCATCAATTAGAATGACTTTCCTCTCAGATTGAGCGAAAGTAACAGCCAGATTCGTTATTGTTGTCGATTTGCCTTCTCCAGGACCTGCAGAGGAAACCATAATCACTTGAAGCTTCTCATCAACTGATGAGAAATCAATATTCGTCCGCAACGTACGGTAGGATTCAGCAATAGGCGACCGAGGATTCGTCATTGTAACGAGTTGACGTCTATTTTTCGATTGAGACACGTTCTAATTCACCTGCCTTATAGGTTTGTTTGGATTTACTTAGTTGGCTAGAATTAGCATCTTCTGGACTCATTCGTGATATCATGGCTAGCGTTGGTTGGCCTAAGTACTGCATTACATCTGCTTCAGACTTAATAGTATCGTCCAAATATTCAAGTAAAAAGGAAATACCAACAGTAAGCATCAGTGACACGATAAATGCGATTGCGATATTAAGCACGACATTTGGGGATACTGGATTTGGTTGTTCTGTTAGAACAGCTTCATTTAAAATCGACACATTCTCTACTTTGAATATGTGTTGAATCTCTTCTTGAAACACTTTGGATACTGCGTTCACAACATGTGCCGCATGTTTATAATCCACATCCTGTACGACTAATGTCATAACCTGTGTATTATTAACGGAGTTAACCTGGATTTTGCGGGAAAGTTCATTAGCCGTCAAACCTAATTGGGGATATTGCTCGGCCACTTTATCTAAAATTGCCGGCGTTTTAATAATCTCTTTATAAGTATTAATCATCATTATGTTCGAGTTGATTTGGTTGATATCCAGTTGGCTAGTTGTCGTCTGTGCAGCTGTTTGGTTAACAATGATTTTCGTTGAAGCCTCGTAAACAGGATCTTGAAATAATAAACTAAATGCGGCTGCCGCTGCAGAACAAATGAATACTGACAATAAAATAAGAGCTAATCTCTTCTTAAGAACAGCCATATACTGTCGCAAATCTAGTTCGTTAGACACTCTATACTCCTCCATTAGATACAATTCGGCAGGATAGATATAACCCCGTAGAACTATACTTATATACATAATAACCTAGAATCTATCATTAGACTACAAATTTCGATAAAAAATCTTCCTCCCATCTGCATGAGAGGAAGATTTTGTCTTAATTATAAGTTATTTGCCGAAATTAATCGCCCGGTAAATAATGACAGCCGCTTCTGCGCGAGTCGCGTTGCTGTTCGGTGCGAATTTGCCGTTGCTGCCAATTACAATTTCATGGCTGGCTGCGAATGCAACGCCGTCTTTCAATGAAGCGCTGATTTTACCGGTATCGGAGAAGCCTTTAAGAGCCGCATCCACGTCAGCTACATCGGAAGCGCCTTGCGATACTTTCAAGGCGCGAGCGATCATGGTTGCCATCTCAGCGCGTGTGATCGTAGCGTTCGGATCGAATTTCGAAGCGGAACGGCCGTTGATGATTTTGAGCTCTGCTGCTGCAGCCACGTAAGGTGCAAACCAGTCGCCAGCTTTCACATCGGCAAAGCCTTCCGTAGCGGAACTGTTATCCAGGTCAAGGGCACGGATTAGCATTTTCGCAAACTCAGCGCGCGTTACTTTCGCATCTGGAGCGAATACGCCTTCGGACTTACCGATAATTGCGCCTTTGGCAGCTACCACTTCAATCGAACGTCCAGCCCAAGCTTGAACTCTAGCTAAATCATTGAATGAAACTTTGTTCTCTACTACTACATAGGAAGAGAAAGTATCGCGCGGCTCAATGATATGGCCGTTCTCAATGCGTCCGCCATGGAATTCAAGCTTGCCGTCTACGATCTTAGCGATCGACAGCAATTCGATATCAAGACCAGTTGTATCGCCCAGCGGAATGCTGATTACGATTGGTTGGCTAAAGGTTGTTGTTGCTACTCCGCCAATTGATAAGTTGAAGTCATAAACTTTGGAAGCTGCTTTCAGACCGCCGGTTACTTCTTCGCTTGCATCGGACTTGTTGATCGTGAAGTTAATTGCGGAAGAGAATGTACCGCCAACTGGAAGATCTACTGTCAGATCGTCTACTTTAAGCGAAACAGCTGTAAGGCCCGCTTTAATGGCTTGCTCCATGATGGCAGTGGATAGGTCGATTTCAACATCGTCTTGTGCTACAGCGCCAAGATCGATCGTTACTTTAAGAGCAGAAAGCTCAGTGCCGGTTGCCGCTGCTTTCAAGCTATCAGCAATTGCAGCAATACCCGCGATTGCGGAAAGTGTTTTATTCTCGTCCAGCTTAAGAGCAGCTTTGCCGTCAACGATTGTAACTGTGTTCTTAATTTCTGCAAGCTTGTCAACAAGCGTTTGAGCTTCTTTGACAGCCTCTTCGATCAGCTTCGCTTTCTCTTCACCAGTCGCTTTAGTGATTGCGCCTTTGAGATCAACCAGCTTCCCAGCCAGATCTGCAGCTTCCTTCGGAACTTCGATTGTTACCGGAGGTGGAGTAATAATTCCGCCGCCAGGTGTTGGTGTAACGGGTGCAGGATTCAAGTGCAGATAAGCATTGTATAGAGCTAATGCAGCAATCGCAAATTTCCCATTATTATCAACCTTGATTTTAAGATTTGACAATACACTGGCAACATCTTCTGTTGTTACTCCATAGTAAAGGAGTATTTTTTCGACATCATATTGCTTATCAGGCAATGCAGCCAACGATTGTTCAAGAAGCTTGTTAAAGCCAACCGGATCGGTCAACAGAGCTGATAGTTCAGTGTAAGACTTCGTCCTCAATTGCAGCATGGCTTGGTCTTGAATCAAGAGAAAATAATTAACGATATTGTCTATCGTTAAATCCGGCACTTGAGCAGCAGATGCATAGCTTTGAAGTACGCCGTTATACTCGGTACGAATTTTTTCCAATCCTGTAAGCGACGGGTCATACGTCAGAGCTAATACGTCTACAAATAGATTTTTCAGTACAGCTATTTTAGCCGCTTGATCCGCTGGAGCAGTACCCTTCATAAACTTCGCTACAATCGGATCTGCGATGTCGCCTTTAACCGGATCTGACAAGCCGCTAATTACCGCACGAAGTTCTTGAACCTTGTCCAAACCGTTAGTTGCAATAAGCGCATCACGAAGCTGTTTCACTTTAGTCGTTACAGTCGCGCTCGGGAAAGCAGCAGATGCATAAGCAACCCCGCTTACTCCAAGCTTCTCCGCCAAACCTTTGTTGCTAAGCGGAATGCCAGCGAATGCGGACATAGCGACACTCGCTGCAATTGTGGATACTGCTAATTTTTTCCTTAATGTCACTCTCTCTCACCTCTATATTAGAAATAGTTGCATCCATCTACTAGATGAATGACTAGTAAAGCCAATTCGAATCTCTTGCCATATGTATTTCGTTGCACTACTTTCCCTGCTAACTCGAGCTATCTATTGAAGATATAGGAAAGAACTCGGCGCAAGGCACCCTCGGTTGAATTCGCAGCGAAGGGCTGCGGGTTAAACGGCTCGTCCTCCAAAACATGACGGGCATTGATTTGCAAGTAACTCTTCCACTGTTCTCCCATCCGCCTCTCAATGGCATCGTACGCTTCGCGCAGGCGAAAGCCGCGCCGCTCGATATGATGCGCATCCGAAGCTACGATATGTATGGAGCCATTCTTCAATAGAGTCCAAGCGGATTGCTCGATTCGTTTGCCGAATCCCCCTAAGAGCGAATGGGATGTAACCTGCGCGAACGCCCCGGCTTCCACCAGCTCGGCCAGCCGCTCGGGATGCTGCACAACCTCCGCATTTCGTTCCGGGTGTGCGATGATCGGTTTAAGCTTCATGACATTCAGCTCATGAATGAGCTCGATCATCGCCTTCGGTATGCGAGAGGACGGCATCTCCAGCAATACATATTTCGAGCCGGCTAAGGGGAGCAGCTCCTTCCTGTGCCAAGCCTCCAGCAAATCGTCATGAACTCGGATTTCTTGACCTGTCATAATCGTAACAGGCACACCCTTCGCACGTAACTGTTCGTTAACGGAGAGAGTGTGCTCAGCTACGTCGTCTGCTAGATTGGTATAGGACCCGTTGGCATGATGCGGAGTTGCAATGATCGTTGTGATTCCTTCTGAGCTGGCTGCCCGGGCCATGTCCAAAGTATCATCCCAATTCGCTGCGCCATCGTCCAATCCGGGTAAAATATGGGTATGGATGTCTATCATGCTGATCTCCTAACAGAATTTGATCAAAAGCACCTGATAGGCACGTTTGAGACTATTCTATCATAAATAAGTCATGTTATCAGCACTTTTCGATCTAATTCGACAGAACTATTTCAACCATTTCAGTATATCCTACATTTTCCAATCTCGTAAAGGCAATAAATGTAGAAGAAAGCGCTTTTCTGAAAAATATTTTTCTGCGCTATAGCAGCTCTTTTCGAAGCTCTGCGCCGGATTTTGGCGAAAGATACGCGAACGGAATGTCGAACACCGTCTTGGCGCCGGCTTGTCCTTCGCGGGCTAATTTATAAGCAGCACGGGCATAGGCCGCTAGTACACTTGCCGTAAATTCCGGATTGCTGTCCAGCTTCAGTCCGAACTCGATAATTTGCGTGCTGTTCACGCCCGTCTTGCCGCTGCGCAGCACTAAGCCGCCATGCGGCATCGACCCATGCTCGGCCTTCATCGTCGCTTCGTCAATGAAATGCACCGTCGTATCATAGTCGGCAAAATAGTTCGGCATCGCCTTGATTTCCTCCGCAATAGCCTCCTGATCAGCGCCCTCCTCTGCTGCGATATAGCATTCGCGGATATGCTTCTCGCGCGTTGCCAGCTCCGGATTCTCGCCGCCGCGCACGCGTTCGACCGCCGCCTCGCTGGGAATCGTGTACTGCACGCCGTGCTTCACGCCGGTCACCCGGCGAATCGCATCGGAATGGCCTTGGCTTACGCCCTTGCCCCAGAACGTATATTCCTTGCCCTCGGGCAGGATCGATTCCGCCAGCAGACGGTTCAGCGAGAACAAGCCCGGATCCCAGCCCGTCGAGATGACGCTGACCTTGCCGCTTGCTTTGGCCGCCGCATCCACCTGTTCGTAATATTCCGGAATACGCGCGTGCGTATCGAAGCTGTCCACCGTATGGAACAAGCGGGCGAACGCCGGTCCTTGCTCCGGCAGATCCGTCGCGGAGCCGCCGCACAGGATCATAACGTCGATATCGTTCACGAAGCGCTCTGCATCTTCAATCGAATACACTTTCGTCTCGGAAGGAATCGATTCCGGCGCTCTGCGCGTAAATATAGCGTCCAAGCGCATATCCGGATTTTGTTTGATGGCGAGTTCTACGCCGCGCCCCAAATTACCGTAACCTGCTATACCAATGCGAATCTGCTCTGCCATGATGCTGCCACCTTTTCGGAATATATTTTTAGACTTGCGAATGAATCGCTTAAATCCAGCCTCTCGCTTCCATAGCCGCTGCAATTCGTTTAATGGAAATCATATAAGCGGCCGTACGCAGGTCGGTGCTATGCTCTTGCGCAAGATCGCGAACCGCCACATACGATTGAATCATGTTCGTCTCCAGCTTCCCGAGCACTTCCGCTTCGCTCCAGTAGTAGTTCATGAGGTTCTGCACCCATTCAAAATAAGACACCGTCACGCCGCCGGCATTGGCGAGTACGTCCGGAATAACCGTGATGCCTTTGGCCGCGAGCACCCGATCCGCCTCCGGCGTAGTCGGGCCGTTCGCCGCTTCGGCAACGATCTTCGCTTTAATGCGATCGGCATTGACGGCTGTGATGACGTTCTCAAGCGCCGCCGGCACTAGAATATCTACATCCAGCTCAAGCAGAGCCGCATTGGAAATAACGAAGGACTCGCCATACTCGCGAATGGACGAATGATCCTTTAGCGCGGAGATTCTCTCGATGTCCAATCCGTTCGGATCATAGATACCGCCTTTGGAGTCGCTTACGGCTACGATTCGGCAGCCTGCCTCGCTAAGCAAGCGCGCCGCAATGCGGCCTGCGTTGCCGAAGCCTTGAACCGCCGCCGTCGCGTTCTGCACCGGAAGCTGCCTATCCTTCAGCGCGGCAAGGATCGTGTACACGCAGCCTTGCGCCGTCGCTTCGTTGCGCCCCTTCGAACCGCCGATAATAAGCGGCTTGCCCGTAATGACGCCAGGCGAATTGACGCCCTTCAGTCTGCTGTAAGTATCCATCATCCAGCCCATAATTTGCGGCGTCGTGTATACGTCCGGTGCAGGAATATCCTTGTCCGGCCCGACAAAATCAGCGATAGCCTCCATGAATGCGCGGCTGACGCGTTCCAGCTCGCCCTTGCTGAGCTCGCGCGGATCGCAGATCACACCGCCTTTGCCTCCGCCGTACGGGAGTCCGACAACGCCGCATTTGAAGCTCATCCACATCGACAATGCTTTTACCTCGTCAAGCGTCACTTCCGGATGGAAGCGAATGCCGCCCTTCGTCGGTCCGATCGCATCGTTATGCTGGGCACGATAGCCCTCGAACACGCGAATCGAGCCATCGTCCATACGAACGGAGAAGCTTACCGACAATACCCGTTTTGGCTGCTTCAAAATTTGAGTAACATGCTCCGGCAAATTCAAATACGCCGCTGCCGCGTCGATTTGCTGCTGCGCGATTTGATACGGATTTAACGTTTCTTCCATTACACTAACTGTCATTTCCGGTTCATTCCTTCACCCTAAAATTCGACTCGTCGAAAAGCCGCTTTTCTGATTCTACCTTGTCCAAAACCATTTTAAAAGGATTTTTTCGCAGAAAAGTGCAAATATTATGCGATTTAATCCATTGTCATGTAAGGTTTCATTTGATGGGAAATTGGGTGACATCTAACATCACAAGCCACATTCAGCTCCCGAGCCACATTCGGCTCCCAAGCCACTTTCGGCGCGCTATGTTGGATTTATTCACTAACTTAGATTGGTGAAGAGAAGCAGCATTTTGTTAAGTAAGTGTACATGGGGAGGTAGTTATGGGGAGGCGATTAGTCGTTGCGGCATTTTAGGATAGCGTAGTATAATAAGGTCATAATAAGAGTATAATAATACTATTAAGGGAGGGATCGGTTATGTATATTAAACCTTCAGCGGCAATAAGGAATAATTACAATGAAATTTCAGAGATGTGCAAAGAAACCGGCGAGCCTGTCTATCTTACAAAAAACGGCGAGGGCGATTTGGTCGTAATGGATATCGCGGCATTCACAAGACGTGAGAGCATGCTCAGGTTGAGAGAAAACCTGGTAGCTGCCGAAGAGGAAAGGTTAAGCGGAAAACAAGGCGTTTCGATTGCTGATGCAGCTTCCATGATGGAGAAAGCCGTCAAAGAGGTCATAGATGGAAAACGCAAATAGAAGCTATACCGTCATTATTTCGGATAAAGCAAGTGCAATGCTGGTTTCACATGCTCGATTTTTAGCGCAAGTAAGCGTAGAGGCCGCACAAAATCTGATCGATGATTTTAAGGCTTCTGCTAAATCATTGGAAAGGCTCCCAGATCGGAACCCCTGGTTATCCGACTCCGCTTTGCCCATTAATAAATATCGGAAGCTGCTATTATGCAAGAGATATCTGCTCATTTATCAAATAAAAGATAGCATGGTGTTTGTTGATTATGTAGTGGACTGCCGACAAGATTATGGATGGCTGTTGTAGTCGATCGGATAGCTGAGGATATTCGGTGAAAGGAATAAGCCGCTCGATTCGAGCGGCTTTTTTCCTTTTCACCATCTCACAGTCCTCATGAACCATCTGGTGTACAAATACGAGAGGTGCAGCACCAGCAGCATACTGAGCCATGAAAAGTACCATGTCCAATGCACATATTCAATATTATCGGTATAACGTTCAAGGATAACTTCCGTGAATGTCGTAACGGAAGGGAATGCTAATGCATACATTATTTTTCTGGACAACGATTTCCCTTGTGGAAAGTACAAATTGTAGAGGACGCTCATTGCAGGCAAAGCATAATATTCAAAAGTAAAACTCGAATTCGTTGCATTCGCAAAAAAACGAACAGGGTATTCGATTAAATTGTATTCAACGACAAGAAGCCCAAATAAACAAGATGGAACTTGCATGAATATGAAGCTAAGCTGGGCCTCATGCCATTTTCTTTTTGGCACAAACACGATTAATAAAATGGTCGTTATTATCCAAACGGCTGTTTCAATCATTCTTTCCAACAGCACCCAATTCACACCCCGAAATTAGATTGAATTATAAAAAGCACCTAAGCTACAAGGCGCTTCGTGTCACTTCAGCTTTTCAATAGGTATATCGAACATGAACCACAAAAATAAGATCATAATGATGGATATCCCCCATGCCAGAAGAGGATGTTTATAATGGATTTTAATAATTAAAAACATAAATACATTAAAGAACACAGACCACCACATTTCCCAGCCGTTATGATGTTTAATCAAATGCAAGTAATGGAGATTGATGTATTCCATAGATGAATATAATAAAGTCCAAAAAGCCACCCACAACGCTTGCTTCCATCTGCCTTGAGGGAATCGGCCAAGATAAATCAAGATCGTCGACGGATAGACGATAAACATAATCATGAGGCTGATAAAAGTATGATTTCGTAATATTTGCTCGCCAAAAAAAGTTTCTTGATAGGTCCACATCGAATAATTATAAAGGAGAAAGTTCATGAGCAGGTCGCCGCAAATAAAGAATAGGATAGTCGGATAATAATCCCGCCACCTCCTCCAATCTCCCCATTTTATACCGGCATATAAGAAAAGCGCATTGTATACGAAGTGCATTTACATACCGCCCTATATATGGTTTTTATTAAGCTTTTCCATATTGGCGTCAGCCTAATCATTTCAGCGCGGCATAGCTCTCTTTGAGCGCGGCGTAGCTGTCTACGATTTGTTGATGGATCGCGTGCTTGTGGGGGATACCCATGTGGTCGGTGATGACCTCGTGAATGCCCGTTTTGCGAATCGCGTTCTGGAGGAAAACCGCCTCCTCGTCCTTGTCGTAATCGAACAGGAGCGCAGCGGCAATCGCCGAGGTCAGGTGGGGGATATTCATGCCGAGCCGATGCGCCTGCAGAGCCGGCCTGACGAGCCGGTCATTCAAGCTCAGCTTGCGGAGCGGTGAGCGGCCGACGCGGACCACGTCATCGGAAAGCCGGGAATTGGTGAAGCGCAGCAGCATTTTGTTAATATATTTCCGATGCTTCTTCTCGTCCCAATGGTACTTGGAGGTGAGCAGACTTCCCGTCTCTAGCAGCACATTCAGCACTTCCGCCTTCAGCCGCGAATCCTTCATGACGTCCTGAATCGTATCGCATCCCTCCAGGTAGCCATGGTAAGCCGCCGTGCAGTGGCCCGTGTTAACGGTGAATAGCTTTCGTTCAATGTAAGGTTCCAATGCATCCACATATTTGACGCCGTCAATTTGCCGATGGCCCTCGATCATTGCTGAACGGTCAATCACCCATTCAAAATACGGCTCTACCGTCACCTTCAGCACATCCTCATGCTCCTGAATGGGTACGATCCGATCGACCGCCGCGTCCGGGAACGCAATGTAGTAATCCGCCTTCTCACGCCACTCCCCCGCCAAATGCTGATAAATCTGCCTCTTTAACAGGGAGCTGCCGGCAATGGCATTCTCGCAAGCGATAATGTGTAGAGGTCACCACGAACGTCACCTCGTAGCCCGCACCGGACAGAAGAAGTCCGATAAAACCTCTTCCTATATTTCCTGCGCCAAAATGAACAGCCTTCATCGTCCAGTGAACGACCTATTGGGAGATGCTTATCAGCTTGCCCGCTGCCATTTGGTTAAAATCGATATTCGCCAGTGAATCCGAGTGATAATAGTGGCGGGACTCGTCGAACGACAAGCTCCTCGTCATCGTATTAGGGACGACTATGCAGGCCATGCCTGCGGAGGCTGCAGCCCGGGCTCCGTTGGGAGAATCTTCGATCGCTACCGCTTCGCTTGCGCTCACGCCGAGACCGGCAAGCGTCTGCACGTAGAGCTCCGGATCGGGCTTCACCTTCGCCACGTCATCCGCCGTTCGGATGCATTCGAAATAATGCGCGATGCCGAGCTGGTCCATATATTTGTCGATCCATGCGCGGTGCGAGCTTGAGGCCAAACCAATCTTGAGGCCCGCTTCCTTCGCAAGCTCCAAGTAGTTTAGAATGCCTTCGCGCACCTGCTCGCTTTCCATGAGCGTCAGATATTCGAGGTTGTTCTAATGCCTGGGTGAAACAGCGGAAACCGTTGCTGTTGCTACATTTTTTGCAATTGTCGCAATTATTGCAAACACTTCCAAAACGGTTGAAAATAAATTTCAGTTGCTGGTCGTTCAAGGACAGCTTGGCAGCCGCGAGCGCCTGACACAGACCACTTCATCGAATAGCCAAATTGATGAAGCGCAGAAGCATTTTGTTAAGTAAGTGTACATGAGGAGGTAGTTATGGGGAGGCGATTTTGATATGTTATATCGTCCATGTGCGCCTCTAATGTAAATGATAAAATCTCTCCATCCCTGATTTTACCATTTTTCTAGCTATACAGCTCAATAGCAACAAATGCACTATTTCAGCACGGCATAGCTCTCTTTGTATGTTATTATAAATATTGAATTTTACATACATAATTTTAGGAAAGGAAAAATGCGATTGATAAAAAAATATCGCGCGTGGTATAATAATGAAAAACGTAATTGAATTTTACACAAATCCTAACGGAGCGAAGCCAGTTTTAGATTTTCTTGAGGCGCTCAAAACTGCTGGAAGTAATGACCCGCATTTAAAGCAAGTATTTTTCTTAGTTACAAACGGTTTACAGACTCTAGAGAATTATGGCGTAGCTCATGCTCTAGCAAACCGCATCACATTATCCCGTGATGATGGTAATCCGTATACAACTCTAATTGCCAAAGACCTTGTAGGGTTTGTTCCGTTGCTTGAATTTAGAATCAATTGGGAACCTAGTGCTGTCAGGATTGTTTTTATAGAACATCAGAATCAAGGTGTAAACTATTTGGTTATGATACGCGCAGTTATTAAAGGACAAACAACAGATCCAGCATTCAAGGCAATCCGAAATGAAGCATTTAATCTGATCTCCGATTTCCTAAAAGAGCCGAAGAAATACATTAGCTTATCTGAAGGGGAGAGTGAACAAAAATGACAGAACACAATTATGATTTTCCGATACCTGAAATCACTGATAGACCTCGTAATAAACCGGGGCACGACTTTGCTGAATTTATGCAAGAAGCTAGAAAAGACCCCGCGGTAGCAGAGTACTTAGACAGCTTTGCCGTATTTGTTGGAAATATGGTACTTGTGCATCGGCAAAAGGCCGGTTTAACCCAAAGCGAGTTGGCCAAACGTGCTCATACAACACAAGCACGGATTTCTCAAATCGAAGCTGGGTTTGGTGGAGTAAAACTAGATACGGTCGATAAGGTTTGTAAGGCACTTGCTATCCAACTCTTCGATCCAATGCAGCGTGAGGACGCGCCAAGTAAACTAGTAAGTATGGTTTGAAATCAATGGAGCTTGTTGAGATTTGATTGATGTCGGACAACAGAACGAATTTGGAAAGCTTTTAATTTCCAATCAACAAATTAAACCATTAACAGGCCATCCGCTTGGATAGCCTTATTTCTTTATAACTTACCGAACCGCTAGTGAATCCGAGTGATAATAGTCCATAAGTCTTTAACAGCTCGAGACGTTGCCCACATAATAAGAAAGGGTTGCCCGAACATCGTCCGATACTGACCTTGCTCGGCAACCCTTGCAACTGCGACCATGCTATACGATTTGGCCTTGCGGAGGCGCGCTTATCGGAAGCTCATTGCTGTCGGGCCGTTTGCGCTCGATGGAGATCCAGATGAGGCCTGCGGCCATGCAGCCGGCGCCGCACATTTGGAGCAGTGCGATCCGCTCATCGAACATAAAGTAGCCTGCAACAACTGCCGCCGCGGGAACCGCGTAGCGGAAGAAGTTGGACCTCGTCGCCCCCACCTTGTACATGCAGGCGTTCCATATGACAAAGGCTACAACCGTGCAAATGAGAACATTGTATGCGATCGAGAGGTAATGCCCAGTGCCGAGTTCTGCCCAATTCGTCTGGCCCCACCCGCCGAATGTCAGAGGCAGCATGAACAGCGTGCCGAACACAATCGTCCAGGTGCTGACCCGCAGCGCCGAATATTGCTTCATGAGCGACATGGAGCTCAGGTTGAACAGCGGACCGATGATGCTGACGGCGAAAGCCATCGCGTTGCCCAGCATATTTTCGGAGGAGAGGTTGAAGCTTTCGCCCCCGCCGAGAATGACGAGACATACGCCGACAATCGATATCCCGCCGCCCACGACGAGCCTCATTGTAATGGACTCGCGCGTGAATAATGGTGCGAATATCGCCGCAAAGATCGGCCATGGCGCTACATTAAGAAGCGATGCGTTGGCCAGCGTCGTATATTTGATCGAATACATGACCATAATTTCCAGCATTGTAACGCCGACAAGACCTATTAACGCCAGTTTCGGCACCAGCCGCCACGGGATGCCGACACTCCCCTCCGTCAGCTTTAGGATCAGAAAGAAAAAGGGGATCGCCAAACCAAACCTTAAAATCGAGAATACAATCGGGTTAAACGACTCCATCGCTAACCGCGAAATGCCGAAATTTGCTCCCCACACGACGGCGATCAGCACCAGCCCGCCGTAATTCAACCACTTATTATTCATGCTCTACACTCCACTATGCCAGTATCTCTCTTGTAAGCTAATTCCTCATTCATCATAAGGCATGAGTGGTTGATGAGGAAAGGGTATCTTTTGGCTATTTCTTATGCTTTTTGAACACCTGAGACCGCTTCGTGCGGCGGGCCATTACGCGACGGCATAATTCGTAAAGTAACATGTCGCTCCAGCGAACCTTGACAGTGTGCTGATTAGAGCTAGTTATTAGATCTATTTTGTTCATACGAGCCAAAGTGTGCTGAATAGATCTAATCTTTAGATCTATTCTGTCAGTCTGCCGCCGATTGCGACCATTTCCACCGAATCCGCCAGCTATAGCGCTACTTTTTAGATCTATTTTGTTCATACGAGCCAAAGTGTGCTGATTAGATCTAATTTTTAGCTCTATTCTGTCAGCCTGGCGCCGATTGCGGCCATTTCTGCCGTATCCGTCAGCTATAGCGCTACTTTTTAGATCTATTTTGTTCATACGAGCCAAAGTGTGCTGAATAGATCTAATCTT
>NZ_JAKGAP010000033.1 GCF_021532375.1 Paenibacillus alkaliterrae | reverse complement strand
CGCCGATTGCGGCCACTTCTGCCGTATCCGCCAGCTATAGCGCTACTTTTTAGATCTATTTTGTTCATACGAGCCAAAGTGTGCTGAATAGATCTAGTTTTTAGCTCTATTCTGTCAGCCTGGCGCCGATTGCGGCCATTTCCGCCGTACCCGCCAGCTATAGCGCTACTTTTTAGATCTATTTTGTTCATACGAGCTAAAGTGTGCTGATTAGAGCTGATTTTTAGATCTATTCTGTCAGCCTGCCGCCGATTGCGGCCTTTTCTGTCGTATCCGCCAGCTATAGCGCTACTTTTTAGATCTATTTTGTTCATACGAGCCAATATTACAAAAAAAGCCCTCATAGGGGCTAATAAAGCGGCTAACGCGGTTTCAGTCTTTTGTAAATATCAGATGGAAGATGCCTGTGTCCAAAGCCTTTGATCCTTACCGTATGATGATCAACGTTTTGGAAGACGACTCGTAAATCAGCTCGATGCCCCTGCACACGTTGACTTTGAAAATGATAAGAATCCCAGCCGCTATCGTTTTGCTCGAGCTGAGAAGCAGAAACTACCCCGTCGATCAGCTGTGTAATGGCCCTGACTACACTGTTCATACCTTGTACAAAAGTACTGTCTACATTAAATATTAAGGCCATTAATACAACGTCGTCGGCAAGCGCTTCAGGATCCATCTGAAGGCCATTTATTTCTGAAACTCTATCGATCCATTCGAGAATTAACTCATCACTTATCGCCATCTAGTAATCCACGGAGACGCTCCTGCCGATCTAGGAAGCTTTCCTTCGCCTTCCTTGAAAGCTCTTGTCCCGATTCCCAGTTGTTCATATGCTCACGGGCTTCCAACAGTGTTTCCGTTTGTCTGGCTTCAAGCTCTTCTTCTATCATGTCAATATAGCTCATAACCGCACGGAAAGCATCAGGTGTAAGCACCACTGCAGCCGTTTGATTACGATCGAGTATTTGCATAGCGTCGAATTTCTCCAAATCACTTCTCCAAGATGTAGATCTAGCCAATTGCGTAACGGTAATGTGACTATCTAATTGAAATCCGTTACGAACCCTTTCAACCGTCGTCAGCATTTGTTTTGACATAGCTAACACCCCTTTCTTTACCACTATTTACTCACCTCCATATTATCACAGCATTATATGCAAGTACACATTAAATTATGTACTAAAAAACACATAATAATACGTATTAATTCGCCTGACTGGCTCACCTTTCTTCCCCTCATCCTCCTCAAGATGACTTTACTCCGCCAAAAGAGCTATAATGGACATAGTTACTTACCAACTTCTGCCTCGCAGACAAAAAGGAGCGCTAACGAACATGTCCTACAAAGAAATTACGTCCATCGAAGAATGGAATAACGTTTATGAGAACTCATCGGCCCGCCCGCTCGTTGTATTCAAGCACAGCACAACATGCCCGGTCAGCTCGAACGCTTACCAAGAGTTCAACAACTATTTGAACGGCAAGCCGAAGGAAGATGTGGAGTACGTGCTCGTGAAAGTCATCGAGTCGCGTCCCGTCTCGAACCAGATCGCCGAGGACACGTCCGTGAAGCATGAGTCGCCGCAAATCCTTTATATCGACAAAAAGGCTAAAGTATGGACCGCTTCCCACTGGTCGATCACGAAGGCCCACATTTCAGCCGTTCTCGACTAGAGCGACTCAGCTTCGGATCCATAGTTATCGTTGGACCCGACTTGATCAGCGCAGCGATTCATCGAAACGCCCAACTCTTCGCCACAAGGCGGTCGGTTGGGCATTTTTTTTGTTCCAGCTCCCGCTCCCTACTTCTCCGGCTTCAGCCTGCCTTCCGCCAATGTCAGCATTCTGGTGCGATGCTTCCACTTATGGCCGAGGAAAAGGAATCAGTAAACCGATCAGCTCCGTTCCTTGGAACGAGAGCTGATAGTCGATGATCGGTAGGGTAGTAGAAGGTGAACGCCGGTTGGTAGATCCAGAAAAATAAAAAGCAAAGACAAACAGTATTAACTCAACTGTTTCATCTTTGCTCAAAATTTATTCTTCATTGGGGTCAATTCCCCAAAAGATGTAATGGGACATGCCTGTGTTTACCACATTACCAATTAATGTCCAGTAATAGCCATTGAACTCGAAACCCGGGAAATCGGAAACCCCATATGCTTTTTCTTTCGGTTCTTCAGATAAAATGACTATTGTACGTCGAAATACGTTCATCGAATCAACTTTAAATTCTTTCATACGAGCAAGTGCAACTCTTGCATATGAGGTCCATAAAACCTTGTAACCATTACTTTTCATTTCCGACCTCATCCAGCAAGCGAGCAAACTCTTCTTCGCTTTCACTGTATGTGGATATTCCATCTCGACGATCCTTTTGGGCTTGTTGAAGCTGAGTAAGAACACCTTCATCCTTAAAAACCAATGAAGTCATTCTTATCTTTTGTTCTTCCTTTAGTGAAGGCAGACCATCTTTCCTTTTGAGAGTAACACTATAACCGAAGTTTTCCTCTATAAGATGGACTAGATCTTCAAGCTCAACGTACGCTTTATCTTTAAAGCTTTGATTCAGTTGCTCTTTTGAAATAGACATACTAATCACCCACCTTTGAATCATTATACCATAAGCAAGACTAAATCTTATAGCTGTCCATCGCCGCCTGGAGGCCGCGGCCCGCTTCCAGCCGATGGCCGTGCCGGAGCAGCGCAGCTTCGAGTGCCCCAAGCGTGAGAAGCACGTTGCGCTTGCTGCAGCTGTAGCCCATCGTGCCGATGCGCCAGATTTTGCCCTTCAGCGGGCCGAAGGAGCTGGCGATTTCGATGCCGAAATGGTCGAGCAGCATCGCTCTGACCGACTCGCCGTCAATGCCCGCCGGTATTTCGATGCAGGTGACGACGGTCATTTTGCAGGAGGGATCGCCGTATTGGCGAAGGCCCATGGCCTCAAGGCCGGCGACTAAAGCGGCCTCATGCTCGCGATGCCGGGCAAAGCGCGCCTCGAGCCCCTCCTCGAGCACGAGGCGCAGCCCCTCGCGGAGCGCGTACAGCATGGAGGTAGCTTCCGTGTGATGGTTGAGGCGGGCCGGGCTCCAATAATCCTGCAGCTGGCTAAGATCAAGATAGTTGCTCTGGATCGGGCGCAGCAATGGATCATCCTCGCCGTCAGCGAGCAGCAAGCCTCTTTCGATTTTTTTGCGCGCCTGGAGCTTCGCTTCCGCGCGCTTGTTGTACGTAATCGGCGCCATACCCGCCGGAACGGACAAGCATTTCTGCGTGCCGCCAATAACTGCGTCGATGAGCAGACGGTCCGTCGCCAGCTCGATGCCGCCGATCGTAGCAACGGCATCGACCACGAGCAGCGCATCCACCTCCCGGCATACTTGACCCACGCCTTCAAGCGGCTGCATCCGTCCCGTCGATGTCTCGCCGTGGACCATAGCGACGAGCTTCGGCCGGTGCTGCCGAATTGCGTCCTCAAGTTCCGCCAATTCAAACACATAGCCCCACTCCTTCTCCAGCGTCACGACCTCCGCGCCGCAGCGCTTCGCGATCTCGGTCAGCAGGTGGCCGAAGCGGCCATAGACCGGAACCAGCACTTTGTCCCCCGGCTCAATCAGGCCGACAAGCACGGCTTCAATACCGGAACGGGACGTGCCGTCAACCGGAAACGCCCATTCATTATCGGTCATGAACAGCTCTCTGAGCATTCCCATCGTCTCGTTCATCAACGCCGTGAATTCCGGATCAAACTGTCCCAATATCGGAAAAGACATCGCCCGCAGCACGCGTGGATCAACCTCCACAGGTCCCGGCGTCATAATGGTGCGCGGCGACGGCGACAAATCCTTGTAAGTCTTAGCCTTCACAGCTCTTCCCCCTCGTAGCCAAGTCGATAAAGCAGCTCCGTCAACACCAGCACGCCGACCGCGAGATCGCGCGGCTCCGTAAATTCCTCCGGCGAATGCGAAATGCCGCGCCTGCTCGGCACGAACAGCATCGCCGCCTTGCATATATGCTTGAACATTTGGGCGTCATGTCCCGCTCCGCTGACCATTCTCTTCGAAGAAATCGCCATCTGCTTGCACACATCGTCCATCTGCTTCTTTAACCGTTCATCCATCGGAACCGGCTCCTCGCGAAACCACTCCGAGCCATGAATCGCCAATTGCCGTTCGTCCGCCAGCTGAGTAAAGGTCCGTTTGACCCAATCGCAGAAGCTGCCGAGAACTCCTTCATCCGCATGACGCGCATCTACCGTAAACACAACCTTGCCCGGTACGACATTCGGCATATTCGGCAGCACCTGCAGCCTGCCGACGGTCGCCACGAGCGGCGCGCCGAGCTTAACGGCCTCCCTCCGCAGCGCTTGAATCATAACGCTCACCCCTTCGAGCGCATCCTTGCGCATATGCATCGGAGTCGTTCCCGCATGATTCGATTCCCCAACTACCTCGAACTTCAGCCTGCGCTGGCCCGCAATCGTATCGACAACCCCAATAGAGATGCCCTCGGATTCCAGCACGGCTCCCTGCTCGATATGCAGCTCGATGAACGCGCCGATGTCATCCCGCCGGCAATTTCGCCCCATACCTTCGCCAAACCCGCAGCGGTGCATCGCATCCGCGAAGGACATCTCCTGTCCATCCTGCAAATGAACGATTTGCTCAAAATTCCGTTTTCCCGCGATGCTGCCCGAACCCCAATAAGCCATCGGAAACCGGCTTCCTTCCTCCTCGCAAAGCGATACGAGCTCGAGCGTGCGCTTCGGCTTGCCGAACTGCCGCTTCAAATAATCAAGCGCGAGCAAGCCTGCCGCAATGCCGTATGCCCCGTCATATAGACCGCCTTGTACAACCGTATCGATATGGGAGCCAGTTATAATAGAAGGCGCGTCCGCATCCTCGCCTTGTAATTTTCCGAATAAGTTGCCAACCTCGTCAAACTCCGTGACGAGGCCGCAGCCTGACATTTTGACCGCTAACGCCCGCTGCGCTTCCAGCCACGAATCGGAGTAAAGCAGCCGCGTTATGCCGCCGTCTTCGTCCGGGCCAAATGAGGCGAGCCAATGCAGCACCTTCATGATATGCGTCTCAAAATACGTCAATAGCTTCTCCTTCTCCTGCGGATGAGCAAGAACACTTCGCCCCATAGCTGCTTCCCCTCTCTTGTCAGCGCGGATCTAGCGAACCCATCGGCCCCGCTTGCAGTCACTTACGCCTTGGCCTTCCCGGTAAACCTGCTTCCCGCCGAGGTACGTAGCCGTTATTTTGCAGTGCATCGTCTCCCCTATATAAGGACTATGCTTATGGCGTTGATATAATTGTTCCGTTTCCAAAATATAGCGCTTGTTCAGGTCGATCAGAACAAGGTCCGCATCCGCGCCGATTCGAATTTCACCCTTGGCGGCGTCCAGCCCAAAACGTCCCGCCGGCGCGCCGGACAGCAGACGGCTCAGCAGCGGAAGCGGAATGCCGCGCTTCACATGGCCTTCGCCGACAACGAGCTCGACCGAGCTTTGCGCTCCGGCGATTCCGCCCCACGAATCAAAGAAATTGTCGGCCTCCTTCATCGGGGCCGGGCAAGGAGAATGATCGGACGACACCATGTCGATGTCGCCTGCCGCAATCGCCGTCCATAGCTTCTCGCGCTCCGGCTCGTCGCGCAGCGGCGGCGAGCACTTGGCGACCGCGCCCTTCCGGCCCAAATCCGCCGCTGTCAAAGTCAAATAATGAGGACAGGTTTCTACCGTCACATCCATGCCCCGCACGCGGGCAGCGGCGATCGCCTTCACGCCCGCTCCGCTGCTAATATGAACGAAGTGCAGCGCGCAGCCGGTTTGCTCCGCATAGAAGAGCGCGCGGTTAATCGCTTCGAGCTCGGCGATAATCGGCCTGGAGGCTGCGTAATCCGCGGCCGTCAGCCGCCCTTCCGCCCGCATAGCGCCGCCAAGCTTCGCTACGATCGGCTCGCTCTCCGCATGCAGCGCGAGCACCTTGCCAAGGCTTGCGATAATCTTCATCCCTTCGAGCAGCGTATAATCGTCCGCCTCGCGGAAGGCATCCTCGCTCGGATCGCCCGGCGATGACATGAACGCTTTATAGCCGACGACCCCCGCTTCATGCAGCGGTTCCAGCTCATGCAGCTTCCCGGGTACCAGACCGCCCCAGAGCGCATAGTCGACATGCGACCTATTCTTCGCGGCATCAAGCTTCAGCTGCATGGCCGGTACCGTAACCGTCGGCGGAATGCCGTTCAGCGGCATGTCGATATAGGTCGTGCAGCCTCCGGCCGCAAGCGCGGCGGAGCCGCTTTCGAAGCCCTCCCAATCGCCGAGGCCCGGCTCATTCAGATGGACGTGCACGTCAATCATGCCCGCCATAACCGTGAGCCCGTCTGCATCGGCCGTCGTTTCGGCGCTATCAGCGGCGAGCGACTCGCCCAACTGGACGATTCGTCCCGCTTTAATGCCGATATCAAGCACACGCACCTCATCCTTCAGTACGACGCTGCCTTTTTTAATGATCAAATCCAGCTTTTCTCCTCCGCCCATCCAGCTCCCCCGCCTCTCATACTCTCGGACCCTCTATATGACTACTATATGCAGGCAAAACCTCGCTAACCATGAAGCCAGCCTCATGGGCTGGGAGCTTTTTCCTCCCGCCCGATAAACAATCAGGCCGCGGACGATGAGGTCTGCGGCCCGATTGAGCAGCTTCTCTTTCCCGCCTCGCGGCGCAAACGAAGCTCAATTGCCCATTATTTCAGCTCTACCGTAATCAGGCTGGCATCCACTTCCTTCAGCAGGCTAAGGTCGTGGTACGAAGCCGGCACCGGTACCGATTTGATATTGCCGACCGACTTGAGATATTCCCCGACGGCAGGGCCGTTGCTTCCATTCACGTAAGCGTCGCTAACCTCCATCGAATACACGTTGCGGTTCATAATTTCCGTCAGCTCCGCCACTTCCAGATGAAGCTCGGGAGCCAAAATTTTTATCGCTTCCTCGCGATTGTCATTGATGTAGTCCGTTGCTTTCTTCAAAGCGCGAAGGACCGCTTTCAGCGTATTCGGATTTTTCCCGATGAAATCGTCGGAAACCTGGATGGTCGTATGTACGCTCATCCAATTCACGTCGCCCTGCTTTTCAGGCAGCTCGCTCTTCGTGCCGCTGAACAGAAACTTGCCGCCGCCTTGAATCGCCTTTGTTACGAACGGCTCCCATGCCGCCAAGGCGTCGATGTCGCCCTTCTCCAGCGCAACGACCGCGTCGCTTGGCGCCAGGTTGACATATTTGATTTTGCCCGCATCCACGCCAAGCTCTGCAGCCATATTATTAATGGCGATCATCACGTCTGCACCGCTCGGGATGCCGATCGTTTTGCCCTCGAGATCCTTCGCGCTCGTCAGCTCCAGCTTGCTAGAGCCCACTACGGCTTGCGTTCCCGCAATTTGAGCGAGCGGAGCTATGATTTTGACCGGAATGTCTGTCGATTTAAGAATAATATCCATGAAGTTCGTTTGAATGCTGACAGGCGCGCTGCCGCCGGCAACCATCGGACCGATGTCAGGGCCGCTCTCGATGAGCTGGCTCGTTACGTTCAGCCCTTCCTCTTGGAAATAACCCAGCTTATCGGCAATAATTTGCTGCGATGAGATTTGGGCATCGCGGACGCCGACCAGCGTAAGATCGGTCATTTCCAGCTCGGTGGCAGCCTCGGCATTCGACGGCGCATTCGTCGCCGCGTCGCCGCCGGAAGAGGCCGGAGCATAATTATTGATGCCGCAGGCGGCCAGCAGAAACGTTAACGTTAATAATACAACTGATGATGATTTAAACCATTTTCCCGACATTTTCATAGATATTCCCTCCACTTTTTCTCTTTGTCTTCTCTCTTATCCCTCTAGCTTCAAGCGTGCCTGAACGGCCCTACTGCGGCATTACTTCTCGATCGCGTCGCGAAGCCCGCCCTTGCGCCAAACCACGACCCTCCTTTCAACGAGCTTCAATAGGCTGGACAAAAAGCTGTATTCCAAGCCAATCAATATGATGGCGACGAACATATTCGTAATTTTAAAATAGTTTCTGGCGTCGACGATCATATAGCCGAGTCCGGATTGCGCCCCCATCATTTCCGAGACGATGAGAGCGGAGAATGAGAGGCCGAGACTTACCTGCGCGCCAACGAGAAAATTCGGAACGGCCGACGGGAGCATAACTCTCGTGAAAATTTGCCGCTCCGACGCGCCAAGGCTCAGCGCCGAGCGGATCAAGGTCGAAGGGACCGATTTGAAGCCGTCCAGCGTATACACCAGCACCGGTATAAACGTCGTCCATGCGATAAGCAGCACCTTCGGAAACTCGCCGATCCCGAACCAAATAATGAACAACGGCAGCAGCGCGAGCGCCGGGATCGGACCGACCAGGTTGAGTATCGGCGAAAACCATCGCTCTGCCGTCCTAAATTTGCTCATCACGACGCCTAAGCCCACCGCAACAATGCTCCCGATAACAAATCCGAGTAAAATACGAATGGTGCTCGAGACAATACTGTCGGTAATCATACCGGTCTTCGCCAGTTCCCAGCCCTCGGACAGCAGCAGCGTCGGAGCCGGAAGGAAGTTCGGATTAAAAAACTTCGCCGTTCCATTCACTCTGGAGAATAGCTCCCAGACCACAAAGAACAGCAGCGACGGAAGAATGTTGTATTTATGCCAGTTCATGATTACAATCCCGCCTTTGCCGGGGCGAGCTCCAGATGATCTTCATCCATGAGAACCCGCTCGATTCTGCTCATCATCTCGCCGAAGCCCGCCGATTGGGACGTACGCGGATGCTTAATGCCTACCTCGAAAATTCGGGCGATTTCCCCGTGCTTCATAACAACTACGCGGTCCGCCAAGTAAACGGCCTCGCTAATGCTGTGCGTGACGAACAGGATGGTCGGCTTCAGCCGGCTGCAAATCTTCTGAAGCTCTACCCGCATCGTCTCCCGCGTCAATACGTCCAGCGCGCCGAATGGCTCATCCATGAGCAAAATATCCGGCCGGCTCGCAAGCGCCCTGGCAATGCCGACGCGCTGCTTCATCCCGCCGGACAGCTCGCCCGGATAATGGGAAGCATACGCCTCAAGCCCGACCAGCTTCAGAAATTCCTTCGCCGTTTCCTTCGCCTGCGCCTTCGGCATCTTCTGCACCTCAGGTCCGAACGAGATATTGTCAAGCACGGTCATCCAAGGAAACAACGCATGATCCTGGAACACCATGCCGCGCGACTTCGACGGGCCCTTGACCGCTTCTCCGTCTACCGTAATGCTGCCGTCATCGGGCAAGAGATAACCTGCAATCATATTCAATAACGTCGATTTGCCGCATCCGCTATGGCCTAATATACAAATGAACTCGTGCGAGTGAACGGTAAGATCTACATGCTTGAGTATTGTTCTGCTTCCAAAGCTTTTACCGACTTGACGCACTTCTAATTTCATTTTCCCAGCCCCAATCCATTCTTATGTTAGATTAACTTACATGTATCGGCGATGTATAGCTACATCATAAACGGATTTCATTGCATTGTCATTGTGCACAGCAGCTAAAAATATCCCCTTGTCATTGAATATCTTATACAAACGTACGTTTACACCCATCAAATCGAGTGGTATATTTATGTCATATTAACTAACACATTAAGTAAGGAGTGATGTCGTTTTGCTGCTCAAGGAGCTCATTTCTCTCCCTATTTACGCGAATGCAAAAGTAGTTGCCGGTCACGGCGGTATGACAAATAGCGTCCAATCGGTCAACATCATGGACGCACCGGATATCATTCACTATTTGAAGCCGCAGGAGCTGCTTCTGACGACGGGCTACGCGATGAAGGATCAGCCTGGGGCGCTGCTTTCTCTCGTCACGAATATGGCCGGCGTCGGCTGCGCGGGACTGGCCATTAAGACAAAGCGCTTCCTGCAGAAGGTGCCGGAGGATGTCATACGCCGTGCGGAAGAGCTGCAATTCCCGATTATCGAGCTTTCCCTGGAGCAATCGCTTGGCGATATTTCCAACAATTCGCTCAGCCACATCTTGGAGAAACGAACGGATGAACTGCATTACGCGCTCTCAACGCATAAGCAATTTTCCCAAATGATCATGCAGGGCAAGAGCACGCAGGATGTCGTCGAGGCGCTGGCTCAGCTCATCGATTCGCCGGTCATTCTCTTGAACCGGCACTCGGAGCCGCTCTTTCGGTCAAGCACCATGACGGAGCCGCTTCACGGGAACCTGCTTTCGCAGCTGCAAGCCGGACTCGCGGGAACCTCCTCCTCCAGTTCGCTTACAATCCCGCTAACGTCCAAGCTGCGCGCGCTTATGTCTTATTCTGCAGCGGAACTGCATCCGATCGTCACCTTTCAGCCGGAGGGCTTTCTAATCGCCTTAACCAGCGATATCAGCAGGCAGCTCAGCAATCTGACCAAGCACGCGATGGAGCAAGCGGCTAACGTCATCGGACTCGAACTCATGAAGAAGCAAGCGGTCAAGGAACGGTCCCGCCGGTACAAAAACGAATTTTTCTCCGACTTTGTCGACGGGCTCATTACCTCCGAGCAAGAGCTCATGCATCGCAGCAAAAACTACGGGCTGCTGGGCCACCCCGTCTACTTTAGCGCTGTCGCCAAGCGCGACACGTCCTTCGACATGCTTCGCACATCCCATGCGATTGAATCCGACGGCCGCTTCATCTCCGAGCGCGACCGCCACTACAACGTGCTGAAGAGCGAGTTCTCGCGGCTGGACCTGAAGTTTGTGCTGTTTACGAAGAACGAATATTTCTGTTTCCTTATCGCCTTGCACTCGAATCAGGAGGTTGCCGAGGGCAAAGAAAGCAAGTTTATCGAGCAGCTAAAGCTTATGGTCGGCAATCTTAGCGAAATGCACGGCATTCCAATTTCCATCGGCATCGGAAATCCGGTATCCCAGCTTTCCGACATTCCTTTGTCCTATAAGGAGGCCGTCGAGGCGCTGCAGTCCGGCTACGATGCACGCAAGCAGCAGTTCATACAGCCGTATCGGGCCAAAAACTTCAATAACCTGCTGAGGCTGATTCCGAAGGAGGAGCTTAGGGAGTATTACGAGGAAACGTTCAAGGATTTGCTCACCGTAGACGGAAAAGAGCGCACTGACCTGCTCAAAACGCTCAGCACGTTCTACGATACGCACTGCCAGCTGGCGGAGACGGCCAAGCAGCTGTTCGTCCACCGCAATACCGTAACCTACCGGCTGGAAAAATGCGCAAGGCTCACCGGCCGCGATCTCCGCGATCCCGTCGAGAGCCTCCGCTTCCGCACCGCTTTTTCGATGGAGCCTTTGTTGTTGGCTGATTAGAGCTTTTCGCATTTTCGGACCAGGACTACAGCCCCCGCTTCGCCTTGGTGCAGTTCAAGCGGTACGTCTTGCCGTAACCCTTGCCGTACCGGATGATCCGGCGGAGCATCGACTGGTCGGGCAGCAGCGTGAACGGGCATGGATCGGGTATGGTGTTCACCTCGAGAATCCACGGCTTCAGCTTACGGTCGATTGCGAGATCCAAGCCGATTTCCACGATCCACGGATATGCGCGGTGCAGACGCTTAACCGTATCGATACCGAGCCGGTCCATCCGTTTCAGCATAAGCCGGCGCTTGCCGGCGGACGCGTATTTCTTCAGCAAATAGGCTGTCGGGTAAATGCTGCCGCCCTGGCTTCCGTTCGTCACGATTTTTCGCGGATGGGCGGCACGGCCGACTGTCCCGGTCGCCGCCCAGCCGCCGCGGGGAGCGCGCTGCACGACGAGGCGAATGTCAAACGGCCGGCCCTTATGCTTCAGCAAACGGATCCCCTTTTGCACGATATACCGCTCCCCCTTCGTATCTTTCAGGAGCGACCGATAAAACGCTTTATAAGACAAAAAAGCCGATTTCCGCTCCCCAAGCTGGTAAGCATAGCTCCGCTTCGCACTTCCCCCGCTTCCCGGCCCGCCCATTTCCGCTTTCATGACGCCGCGTCCAAGCGAGCCGCGAGCAGGCTTGACGTACACCATCCCATATTGCCGCAGCATGGTCCGCAAGCTGTCCTTTGTCAGTTTTTTCGTCATTGGGATGTGTTTCCGCAGCTTCCGGTCCGCCCAGAGAACGAGCGTCTTAGCCCACTTGTCCGAAATTCGGCGCTTCCTCCTGCCTTCGGCTGCCCCCAAGCTGTTTTTGCTGCTTGCACTCATCGTTCTCTTCGTCTGCTTCACGGTTTTCCCGCTCTTCATCATTCGCACTCTCTTCTTACCCGCCGCTTTCTGCCCGTTCTTCCCTCTCAAGCTATCCCTCCGCTCCGATCCGGTTTTCCTATTAGCATACGAAGCCGCCGCAAAATGGATTTAGGCCGCTGTCGTCATAAGCTGAACCAGCAGGATTTGGCGACATATGCTTAAGTAACCTTTCCATCCGAGTGATTATCCCTAGGAGGCTTAGACCGCATGGTGAGCTTAATTGCGCTTCAGCAGCATATCGATCGTATTTGCCGCTTTCACCCTTGGTACGGCGTGTTGCTAAAGAAGAAGGGAATCCATCCTCCGTACCGTACGGAGCTTACCGAGCTGCCGTTTTTGACGGCGGACATCCTGGACGCCTTTTATTTCACGCCGGAGCCGAGGACCGAAGCCGGCCTCTCCGTATACAAAACCTCAGGTACCTCATCCGGCATTCGCAAGGCGATTTATTATTCCGGGGAGGACGACGAGTGCTATATCGCAAGCAAGACGGCCTGCTTTCGGGAGTGGCTTGAGAGCGGCAAGTACCCTGTAAAAAAAGCATTAGCGGATATGGGAACGGGCCATGCGGCCGGTACCGCGCAGACGATCTTCGAGCGCCTTGGGCTTCAGGCGGAATCGTTATCCTTCGCTTTGCCAGTCAGCGAGCATGTCCGGCGGCTCTCGTCCTTCCAGCCGGAGCTGCTCTATACGATGCCGTCCATATTGGACGCTATCGTTGCCGCCGAGCCGGAACCGCGGAAGTTCGGCATTCGGAAAATCATACTCGTCGGCGAAATCGCGACGCCGCAGTGGCAGGCTAACGTCGCTGAACGATTCGGTATCGGACCGGACGATATTTTGGACACGTATGGCTCGATTGAGATCGGCGCTATCGCCTCCTACTCGCATGAGCTTGGCCTGTACGTCTTGGCGGAAGGCATTCATGGAGAGGCCGTTCCAGCCGAGCAGATCGATCCCCGGTTTGAACCGCTGCAGCGGAACGAAGCCGTGCTCGTGCTTACGTCTTACGTGCGCACCCTGTTTCCCGCCATGCGCTATGTCACTTATGATGTGGTGCGGGGTTTTCAAACGATTGAGGTCGGCGGCAGGCAAAGGCAATGCTTCTCCTGCCTTTCGAAACGAATTGGCAACGAGCTGAAGCATGGCGAGAAGATCAGCTTATATGACATCGAGAGCGTCGTTCACCAGTTCGTGAAGGATGCGGAGCTCCGCGTCCGGCTGCGTGACAACAAGCTGTCCGTTCATATTCGAAGCAAATGGTTAGAAGATTCGATGCTTGTTCATATTCAGCATGCGATCGAGCATAAAATAGCCGAGATCGGACAAATGATTCAAAACCGCATGCTCGCCGGCATTGTAGTAACACGTGCAGCGGAGAATGAGCAGCTGGAGCGCGGGGCGGTGAAGTCGAAAAAACTGTATTTTTGAGAGGTGAGGTGCTGCGTCCTGTGGAAAAACATTTATTGTCTATGATCGGCAATACGCCGCTCGTTCAGCTGACGAGGCTGTTTGCGGGCGAGCGCGAGCGCGGCATCAAGGTTTATGGCAAACTGGAGCTGCTTAATCCGAACGGCAGCGCAAAGGACCGCTCCGCAGCGCGCATCATAACCGCGGCTTGGGACGAGGGCCTGATCGGGCCCGGCTCCGTCATTGTAGAGTCCAGCTCAGGAAATATGGCCATTAGCCTGGCGGCCATCTGCTCCTATCTCGGCATGCGTTTCATTAGCGTGATCGATCCGAAGACGACGAAGCAGAACATTCGAATCATGCGGACGTACGGAGCGGAGATCGAGCTCGTAGAGGAAGCGGACGCGGAGACCGGGGAGTTTTTGCCTGCCAGATTACACCGCGTGCAGCAGCTATTAGGACGTATTCCAAACAGTTTCTGGCCGAATCAATATGCCAACGCGAACAACTACTTATCTCATTACGAGGGAACGATGCGGGAAATCGCGGAGGAGCTGGGGCGTGTCGACTATGTAGTAGGCGGAGTCAGCACCTGCGGCACGATGTTAGGCTGCGCCAAATATGTGCAGGACCACGGACTTGCTGCGAAGATAGTCGCCGTCGATGCGGCAGGGAGCGTTATATTCGGAGGGGCGAAGGGGAGTCGGTTATTTCCCGGTCTCGGAACCGGCATCGTGCCCCCGTTCGGCGAGACCCGGTTTATGGATTATGCCATTAACGTAGCCGACCGGGATATGGTCGCCGGCTGCAGATGGCTCGTGAGACAGGAGTCTATCCTGGCGGGCCCTTCTTCCGGTGCAGTTATCTTCGCCTTGAAGTCGATCGAGCATGAGCTGCCCGATGGCTCCGTATGCGTTGTCATCCTGCATGACCGCGGCGAGCGTTATATGGATACGGTGTATTGCGATGAATGGGTAGAGGAGCAATTCGGGAAAGACATTTTATAATCGGGAGGACAGTGGCCGTGCTATATCTCGGTGATGAACATATTCGCAGGATCGGACTGCATTGGGCGGAGCTTGTCGACAGCGTGGAGGTTGCGGTGCAGGTCATGGATTCTGGCGATTATGCGCAGCCGCTGAAGCCTTACTTACGCTACAAGCATCCGCAAAATCGGATCATTGCCATGCCCGCCTACGTCGGCGGCCCCGTGCAAACCGCCGGCATCAAATGGATCGCCAGCTTCCCGGGCAATCTCGATGCCGGCTTGCCGCGCGCGCACAGCATTACGCTGCTGAATAATGCCGATACCGGCCTGCCATACGCGATGCTTAACACACCGATGCCCAGCGCCGCCCGCACGGCTGCGGTCAGCGGCCTGCTCATCCGCCATTACTTAAAAGCTCATGGCGCAGCGCGGCGCTTCCGGCTCGGCATTATCGGCTTTGGCCCAGTGGGGCGGCTTCACTATGACATGTGCTGCAGGCTGTATGGCGACCGGTTGGATCGGGTTTACCTCTACGATATTCGCGGCCCCGAGCTGAACTTTCCGGAGCTTGCAGGCATCGACTCTGACTTGCGCAACCGCACGAAGCTTGCGGACAGCTGGCAGGAGCTGTACGAGGAATGCAATCTGGTCATCACCTGTACAGTGAGCAATCGGCGCTATATCGATGCGGCGCCGGCAGCCGGCAGCCTGCTGCTCGACGTATCGCTGCGGGACTACGAGGCCGCCGCAATCGCCGGCATCCGGGCGATTATTGTCGATGATTGGGATGAGGTTTGCCGCGAAAATACCGACATCGAGCGGCTGCACCGGGAGTACGGCCTCAAGAAGGCGGGGACCAGCTCATTGGCGGATGTCGTTTGCCGAAGCGCCTTGGCGGCTTATCCGCCGGAGGAGCCCGTTTTATTTTGCCCCATGGGTATGGCGGTGTTCGATATGGCGGTTGCTCATTATTTAGTCACGCGTGCGGAGGCGCTCGGGATCGGGATCAAGCTTAAGTAAGGGAGCGCGTCATTTGATGGACGGGCGATGCACAATAGAGCTAATTTCTAGCTCTAAATTTACGATTTGGGTTAGTTTGGAGGAATTAGAGCTGGTTTTTAGCTCTATTTCAGATCCGTGGGGTGTTTGAGCTCTGTTTGATGGAAGGGCGCTGCACAATAGAGCTAATTTCTAGCTCTAAATTTACGATTTGGGTTAGTTTGGAGGAATTAGAGCTGGTTTTTAGCTCTATTTCAGATCCGTGGGGCGTTTGAGCTCTGTTTGATGGCGGATGACGCAAAATAGAGGCTGCCCCCAAAGTCAGGTTCACTTCGGGGCAGCCTCTTCGTCTTTATTTATTATCAAGCGGATTTACCCAGCCGGTTTCTGAGCGCTAAATAGACCCTCGATTGGGCATCCGCTTCGGATGCAGCCAGTTCCTTCGATTTCAGCGATTCCGTCAGCTCCATAAACCAAGCCTCATCCCATGTGGCTAAAGCCAAATCGATTAAATTTTGGACAAGCTGGGCATCCTCTAACGCAGTGTCGGGTACTCGTTTAATCCAAGACGCTCGAACGGCAACGATATGGCCGACTCTCTCTTCGTTATCCGATTTCACGACATTGACGGTTACGATTCCTTGCAAAATATCAATCGTTTCAATAAACCCGTGAATGAGCTCGCCATCCTTAGTTTTTCCCTGCACCCAGTCGCTTGTGTTAAATTTCATCTCCTGCACCACCTATCCCTATAATATGATCATCCGCTTAACTGTAACTTAATTAAATACATTTGCTTTAAAAAAGTAGACGTTTCACATTCTCTAGAACATGCCGTCTTTCCTTTTGCTTACTGTAAGTTTAATAGTTACAGTTGCTTTTGTCAAGTTTTCCACAATAATTGGACATTATTCTAACGGAAAAAGCTGCTTTTTTGATACAATGAGAATGTTACATAAGTTAAGGGAGGAACGTGAAATGGTGGATTTGTCAGAGGTTAATTATTTGGCCGTACTCATCGCAACCATCATCTCGTGTCGTATGCGGTCGCCGGTCTCATTATTGGCGGAATGCAATAGCATAGCGGCGTAATTAGCGGCGAAAATGGGCGTAATCCGCTCATTTTTACCGCTTTTTTTGCCGGGTTTTAGCTCCAGCCCCAGAAGAAGCCGTCGCGTTCCCATGCCGCTTTGCCGCGGTGAAGCTTGCGGAACGCCTTTTTCACTTCTTTGTCGATCGATGCGTTGCCATGTTCATTCACATAAATGAACGACTCGCCGAAATGACTCTTAATATGCTCAACGGCAGCGGCTTGATGCAAAATCCCCTTATCCTTCACTTCATGAAGCATCCACTCTGCAACCTCATCCGCCGTATGTGAAATAACGCTCACCTCTCTCCTTCAATAAACGTTGTTACTATAGCATACTTAACCGCCTATCTACAATTCCAGTTTCAGAATACATGCCGATTCTTTATCATCAATCTACGGGGCTATGTTTACTTGCCGCGTCCATCGGTTAGGTCTATGCTTCGTTCAATGAGAACACATTGAATTTATATTCGTGAAATGGGGTGGGACTTTCAAAGCTTATGTTTCTAGTGCCGGGGACACGCTGATCAAAATTGCCCAAAAATACAACGTTTCTTTGAGTGACATCCTCATCACCAACCCGCATATTTCCCAACCGGATGCAACCCTTACCGGACAATACATAAATATTCCGGATTCATCCATACATCACCATACTCATACTTCCATCCCTTCTTGTCCCCCGCTTGTTCCGCCGCAAATAATCGACACCTGGGTTCCGCTCACACCACTGTCAGACATGGAAAAGAACGAATACGATGTTCTGATCATCGGGACGGGAGCCGGAGGCAGTGCAGTACTTTGGAGACTATGCGATCGCCTGCGAAAAAGCGGAAAACGGATCGGCATCATTGAACGGGGAAATTTGTCAATACCGACACATGCTTATAACGTTCCTACATTAGGGGGGTGGGGGCGTATGTTGGAATATTGGCTAAATCCTAAAATATCCAAACTAATTGGAAACTCCCTCCCTGAATTTCCGGGTGCTGTCGAAACCTTCACATTGGGCGGGAGAACTCTCTTTTGGTCGGGCACATCGCCTCGTTTACCTCCGTCCGAATTTCTCCACTGGCCCATCTCATACAAAGAGCTGGAAGCGTTCATTCGATTTGGCTGTGAACGCCAGAGCGGTACGAATCGCGGCAGATCGAGGAAAAGTCGCCGGGATCGAGGTCATGACGCCGGATCGAAAGACGTTTTTTCTTAAGGCCAAGACGGTAGTCGTGTCCGCAAGTACGTTCGAAACCCCGCGTCTTCTGCTTTATTCGGGAATTCCGGGAAACGCGATCGGTCATTATTTGACGAATCATTCATTTCTGCGAGTTCACGGGACCCTGATCCAGCCGAACCAAGTTGCCCAAGATGGGTTCATATTGATTCCTCAGACGGAATCCCGACCCTATGAGTTTCAAATCAGTGAACTACCCCTACTTAATACGCTTGAAGTAGGGGCTTCCTGGTCAATATCTCTACAGAGACAAGTTTCCCCAGGCTCAAAAGGTGGAACCCACCTCTGCTTTTGCGGCCTAAC
>NZ_JAKGAP010000032.1 GCF_021532375.1 Paenibacillus alkaliterrae | reverse complement strand
CAGTTAGATGGAACGCCGAGATGCTGGGAAACTGGCACGTCCGGTGTGGAGCAGGGGAAAAGCTGGAGATCACATCAAATGCTTACCTATTGCTACTCTGTTTATTGTCGTCAGCGGCGTTCTCTGTGGATACAATGAATGGGACGATATTTATACGTGGGCAAAAGTGCCAGCAACCCAAGAATGGTGTCGAAGAACGCTTCGCGGGCAGTACGTTCCCCTCCCCCGACGAGATCACCGAGGCCTTTTGGCAAGCGTGCCACGGCGGGCAGCGAGGAGCGGCGGAGTACCTGCTCGAGCAGGGCGCCGACCTCGATTGGATCGGCTACGACGGGCTGACCCCTCTCGATACCGCACGCCGCAGCAACGCAGACGAGCTGGTCGAGTGGCTGCGCGATCGGGGCGCCAATTCCGCCAGCGAGCTATAATGGAGTGAAATGTAAATAAATGATATGATTATTTGAAGCGAAGGAGGGACTAACATGCAACGCTTAAATGCCTTTGGAGAGGACGGTCGCAGGAAGCCGGACATATCTCGTATAAAGATATTAACGGGTTCAAAGGGAGAACTGCCTAAATTCATTGAGACGGGTCCGACTCTAACATTTTTTAAAGCGGGTGCAAAACAAGGAGATCAATACTCTAAGGTAGAGCCGGTTACAGAAGTTATCTGTTATGAGGTTGGAACTCTTCTTGGATTTGACTGCGTACCATACCAATTAATATGGTTAGATCAAGAGATCTTTAATTCAAAAGGCCAAGTGCTTGCATGTGTTAGCAAATCCTTTAAAAAAGATAATTATATCTACATTACTGCTGAAGAAATTTTGGGAAGTATAGATACGGAAACAAATATTTATCAGGAATTAATTCAAATATCTCCCTCTGTTAAAAAGTCAATTAATAAGATGGTTGTATTTGATTATCTATTTAATAATACAGATCGCCATTTAAATAACTTTGAATTTTTTTTCAGTACAGATTCCCAGATTGAAATGGCACCTTTATTTGACAATGAGCGCTCATTATTAAATGAAATTAGTCTGGAAGATGATGCAGAGTTTGAGGACCGTTTATTGTATGACAGTGCCAAACCATTTGAGTATACACATAAAGAAGCCATAAAATTGGTTGATAATTTTAAGGAACTTGGGCTGGATTTTACTCACGAGTGGCCTGAGATCGTATCGTTATTCGATAAGCATGCTGCTCTTTTAAACAGATCTCGGCTGCAGCTTATGAAAGCAATTTTTGTGAGGAGGTACAATAATGTCAGAAAACTACTGCTTGATGCACAAGAACGCTAATATTGGAATGATTTCTTATGATGGCAAAAAGTTTAGTTATATTTTAAATCAAAAAGCTGCGAATTCTTTACCTATCGTTGTTGGATATCCTCCGGGTTTGTTTAATAGTGTGATGGCATGGATGAAGTCTCGCTCGACGGGTATGGCAAAAAGCGAAGTGATAAAGAGTTTGCTGCCGCCTAATCATGAGAAAATCGAATACTGGTTATCAAAAAGAGTAATCTCAGCCAGCCGTTCAGATCTTTCTACGATATTAACGATGGCTGGTTTTAATCCTAACGGCTATGATATATGGGAGCTCAATAAGTACACAAAAAGCATATCAATGACGGATGATTATTGGATAACGGATGATTTGTCTATGAAATATGAAGATTTTCATCCCAAGTATTTATTTGAAACGCAGCAATTGGACAAAATGAAGCATCTGCAAGATATCGGGGTCATCCCGATATAGCTGTGATGCGCTAACCAAGGCCGCCGATATTCGGATGCCTTGGTTATTATTTGGTTCAATCCCAATTTGTAATATCAGTCCCGCATAATCTTTCATGTGCGCTTTCCGTAAATAATCCCTCTAATCCGATCTTCACTTAAGTTAAATATTTCAGCGAGTTCCGCAATGCTTAATCCTCCATGGTATTGCTGGAATATTTCCTCGTTACGCAACTCCATTTCATCGCGAATTCCAGTTGAAGCCCCCCAACTTTGTCGTTCTGTTTGTGGTATATAAATGTGTTGGCCTTTTACATACTTTTGAATTTCCTTTATGAGAGCATCAGGTAAAACTTCCTTTGCATTTACATACTTTTTCATATCGTGTTATGCCTTTTAAACAGATCTGTATAAACGCATTATATTAGCTTTTTCTAAACCTTCATTATGGAATCCTTCGCTAACCATCGCAGCAAAAACATTAAAATTTTTCAAAGTAATTCGTGTATTAGCGTGAACCAAACCTAATTGTTTCATCGAAACCAAGCAACCTTGTAAAAATCTTCGTATTTCCGCACGGTTCAACGCATATTTAGGTCTAATATGAATTCCGAAAGCAATTGCATCCAACAATTCGTTGTCAGTACCTCTATTAGCTATGACCACCCGATAAAAAGCGATGCATGCAATTTCATCCGAAGCTTTATCTTTAAGAGTAATCACTACTTGATCTGGTTTTTTGGTAGAGGAATATTGATTTTGGAATAATTCCGCCATTTCGTCTTCCCCATCTTCAATCAGAATTTGCTTTATGTCTACATAATCTATTTCAACCGCGGGTTCTATACCTGTTATATCAAAGTCTTCAGATTCTTTCCAATTTGTTAAATCTAACATTGTTGTAACCATCGAATATTCATCCGATGTAAACCCCAACTTTTCCCATAATGTAATTTCCTTATTTCTTACCTGCCCAAATTTGGTAGAAGTAAATTTAAAGATTTTGTTGCCCCCTCCTTTTCGAATATAAAGAGTGCATTTAATCAATAATTTATCAAATACAGGGGCTCGTGACGGCGCAAACGATTGAACTTGCGGCCATGGTCATCGCTTCAATTCCAATGATCATTATGTATCCTTTCGCTCAAAAGTTTTTTGTAAAGGGTATTTTACTCGGTTCGGTAAAAGGATAAACGAAGGATTTGAACGTGAAGGAGTCTAAAAGCGATGAATGAACGAGGGACACTTAAGGTATTTACTCAGGAGCGCGGAGCGGAATTAGGCGACCTGTTCGGCATCTTTTTCGAGGACCTGAATCATGCGGCGGACGGAGGGCTTTACGCGGAGCTTGTTCAGAACCGGTCCTTCGAATTCGATCCGATCGATCATTCGGATTACCACGCCTTGACGGCATGGGGGAAAGTCGAACGGGGCAAGGGAAGCGCTGAATTAACGGTGGAAGAGAGCGCGCCTTTTTCTGAGCGCAACAAGCATTACGCGGTTATCGAGATTTTGTCGGAAGGCGACGGCGTCGGCATTTTGAACCAGGGCTTTAATTCCGGGATTCCTGTCAAGGAAGGCGAAGCTTATATGTTTTCCTTCTACGCCAGACGGGATTCCAGCTTTGACGTACCGGTCCGGATCGCGGTCGAAGGCTTGGACGGTATTGTTCATGCTGCAGCGGAAATCGCGGTGTGTTCTGATGAGTGGACAAAGTATGAAGCGGTGATGACGGCGAAAGCCACGGATTACAGCAGCCGTTTGGTCATCGTGACAAAAGGAAGCGGAAAGCTATATCTGGATATGGTATCCTTGTTTCCGGCAAAAACCTTCCGGGACCGTCCTAACGGGATGCGCGAGGATATTGCGGCGATGATCGCGGAATTGAAGCCGAAATTTATGCGTTTTCCGGGCGGCTGTCTGGTTCATGACGGTTCGCTCAATGCCGACGAACGGAATTCGATGTACCGTTGGAAAAATACGATAGGCGACATAGAGCAGAGACCGGCAAGACGGAATAATTGGCGATATAATCAGACCTTGGGCCTCGGGTATTATGAGTATTTCCTGTTCTGCGAGGACATTGGAGCCAAGCCGATTCCGATTCTGACGGCCGGCTACGACCCTCATCATAAACGGATCGTTCCTCTCGATGAGCTGCAGCCCTGGATCGATGACGCGCTTGATCTGATCGAGTTTGCTTGCGGCGACTCCTCGACCGAATGGGGCGGCATCCGCGCGGGGTTAGGCCATCCGGAGCCATTCGGACTGGAATATATCGGCATCGGAAACGAAGAGGTCGGCGAACCTTTTTTCGAGCGTTACGCCTATTTCCATCGAGCCATTAAAGAGAAATATCCCGCTATCAAAATCATCAATTCCAGCGGCCCGTTTGCGGCCGGCGGAGAATATGAGCGGGGCTGGAATTCAGCTAGGGAAAACAGATCCGATCTGGTGGACGAGCACTATTACCAGTCGCCGGAATGGTTTTTGGCCAACTATAACAGGTACGATCATTTCAAAGTCGATGAACCGAAAGTGTTTTTGGGCGAATATGCTTCCTGGGGCAATACGTATTACAATGCGCTCGTAGAAGCCGCTTTTATGACGGGTCTGGAGAAGAATGCGCATGCGGTCGGGCTGGCCTGCTACGCACCGATGCTTTGCAACGTCGATTACGTCAACTGGAAGCCGGATATGATCTGGTTCAACAATCATGAGGTTTACGGGACGGTGAATTATTATGTGCAGCAGTTATTTATGCACCATCAGGGAGATCATTTGCTGAAAATCGAAGCAAGAGGGTTTGAGCGGCCGCATGCCGAACCGGCTGCGTCGATCACAGGGAAGCTTACGCTGTGTACGGATCTTTGTTCCATACAGTTTCGGGATGTTCGGCTCATTAACGATGAAACCGGAGAAATCAAATGTTTTGAAGGTTTGCCTGAGGTGCTGTCGGATATGCAGGAGGACCGCCTGAATGGAACGGCGAAGCGATCGATGGAGCTGGGAGAGACGGATTGGGACAGTTATACCTTGCGTTTCAAAGCGAAGAAAATCAGCGGTCCAAAAGGCTTTGACGTTTGCTTTGGAAAGAGCGATGACAAAAATCAGCTCATATGGGAAGTTGGCGGATGGCAGAACCAGGATTCCATGGTCGTTTCCAAAGTGGATGGCAGAGGTTCATGCCTGACCCAAAGCTTGTTTACTGTGGAAACAGGCATTGAATATGATTTTGCTTTAGAAGTGTCGGGAAGAAGGATTCGAACTTATGTCGATGGTGTATTGATCAATGACACGGAGGATAAGCTGCCGGTCATCGAGGCGGTGTATTATTCCGCCAGCTCCGACCGGTCGACCGGAGACGTCATCGTGAAAGTCGTCAATGTGCAGGAGCAAAGCGCAGCCGGACAGGTCGTATTGGAGGATTTGCCTAAAACTCCATCCATGGTCGAAGTAATCGAGCTGTCGGGCTATGGGCTTGATGAAGAGAATGACTTTGAGTCGCCTAAGCGGATTGTGCCTAAGCGGAAAGAGCTGCATCCCGAGGCGAATAGCTTTTTCTATGATTTCCCTGGGCATTCCGTTACTATTTTTAGGGTGAAGAAGGTACTAAAACAGGACAGAGGCAGGAGGAATCATTGAAATGAGGCGACAAGAGGAATACGCGGGATATTTGTTCGCTTACTTTAAAGGAGAAGCACATGCGGATGGAGAGCAGATTTATTTTGCATTAAGCATAGATAACGATCCGCTGCATTGGCGGGAATTAAACGGCGGCCGGCCGATCCTTGCTTCCCGGCTCGGCGAGGGGGAGTAAGGGATCCGTTTATCGTAAGATCAGCGCTCGGAGATAAATTCTACCTGGTTGCATCCGATCTTAAGATACACGGAAACGGGGATTGGTAGCGGGCGGTAACGACGGGCAGCCGGGAAGCGGGCGAAGCGATTCTTGATGCGTATGAAGCATCAGGCGAATGCGCGCCGAAGCTGCTGCGGCGGTTCGGTATAACGGAAGGGAATCGCCAATGTTTTGTACTGCATGAGCTCGATGCGGTTATCTTGCAATAATCCCTCGGATCACTCGAAAGACGTTAATAATCGACTGACCACCCTGCTTTTTATGCCGGCCGTTCTATTTCCATTGAAAATTTGTCCTTTATCTTATAGAATAATTAGGGTAAGCGCTTTCTCTAGGTTCAAAAGCAGTTGTGCTTTTATACAAGGAGTGATGGAGATGAAGAGGAATTGGTACCGCCGCATGCTGCTTTCATATTTTCCTATATTTTTATTTACGGTGACAATCTTAATCTTTTTGTCCTTTATCATAGTTAATGATATCTCGCATAAAGAAACCGTCAAGGCTGACCGGATAACGACCAGCTATATGGTAGACCGACTGGCCCGTGCGCTTAAAGGGATTGAGCTTGACGTGCTGGAGGAGGTTGAGAAAAACGACCGGTACCGCGACTTTCTAAACACGGAGCTTACGCGCGAGAATCGTCAGGTGATATTTGATGTCGTCGACAGCATGAGGACGCTCGCGGCTAACGACAGCCTGATCGATTCGATCTATGTATACCGCGCTGAAGACAAGAATGTGCTGACGCGGAGCGGGCTGGTGGCCTGGGAGTCATTTGCCGACAGGGCATTCATTGAGCAGGCGCTGGGCCATCCGGACAGTCATGACTGGTCAGCGATCCGGAATTACCATGAATTCAGCACGGAGCTGGATAAGCGCGTTATTTCTATTTATAAAAGAGAGCCGCTGCCCTTCGGGACCGAAGGGCTCATCGTGATCAATGTCGATATGTATGCGGTGGAGCAGATGATAAGGTCAATGAACAATGGCGATGTCTCGTTTGTAGATGTCCGCGATGCTACAGGAAGCTTATTATTCTCTACCCGGACAGACGCTCTATCCAATGAGGAGAAGCCAAGCGGCAAAATATTGAATCGGATTTCCTTAGACCCTCTCGGCTGGACGTTCGAAAGCGGAATTTCTGCTGGGAAGCTGTTTATGTGGGTGTCGGTCATTTCTTATGTTTGGGTCGTCATCGGCTTGCTGACGGTTGTGTTTGCGATCTTCTACATCATCTATATAACTAGAAAAAACTATAAGCCGATTCGGGTCATGATGAACCGGATTGAATCGATCCAGCTTCGCAAGGATGAGTTCGGGATGAAAATGGACGAGCTGTCTATGATCGATCATACGCTGGAGAGCCTGATCCAACAAACTGCGGACTTCGAGAAGCAGCAGCGCGAGAACCTTCTGGTGAGCAGGCGTCAGCTGTTCCATGACTTATTGCAGTCTGACGGGATAGAAGTGGCAGCAGAAGAATTAAAGAAGCTGGGGCTGCTGTCCAAGGGAGAAGAGCTCGATCAATTGGCATTTGTTGTCGTTGAGATAGGACAGTACCGCGATTTTCGCAGCGGATTTTCGGTGCGTGACCAGCATACGTTAAAGTTCGCCTTGACGAATGTCCTACAGGAGCTGGCGGAGGCAGACGGCATGTATGGCTGGGCGGAATGGATCGCCGAGAACAGGATGGGAATGATCGTCGGTTTAACCAAAGGGGAGATGTCCCCGATGGAGAAAATCCGGATATTCGCAGACAAAGGCCGAATCTGGGTGGCTGAGCATTTGCGGATATCATTGCTATTCGGCGTCGGGCATGTTGAGCGCGAATGGGGGCAGGTCGGGCATTCCTATAAAGCGGCATTAGATGTGCTTCAGCACAAAATGTCTCTCGGTAAGGAAGCTGTCATTATGAGCGAGGATCTGCCGGGAGATGCGGGACGGAAATGGTATAAATATGTGCAGCACGGCTCAGAGCTAGTGAGGGGGTTTAGGCTGCTAACCGGCGAATGGCGTATTCATTTGGAAAGCTTATTCGAGCATTTGGAGTCGGATTGCTTGAAGGATGAGGATATCAGGATAGTTTTGCAGATGATGATGGACATGCTCGGAAGTGAGCTCTCGGACATGTCTGAGGAATTGCAGGAGCATTTCAAAGGCGCAAAGGCCGATGTCAGAAAGGCAATGGCTGAAGAGGCGGTGTCGCTGGAACAAATCAAAGCACTTTATTCCGAGCAACTGACGGAAATATACCGCACCTATGTCGCGCACAGCGAAACGAAAAACCACCGCGCGATGATTAATGAATTGAAGGCTTATATTGAAGAGCATTTTGAAAATCCCGATTTGTCACTCAAGCACCTGAGCGACCGGTTCCATGTGTCGGGCAAGTATGTTAGCTATTTATTCAAAGAAGAGTTTAATATGAAATTCGTTGATTTTATTGTCCAGCTGCGGATGGAGCGGGCGGAGGAGCTGTTGGCCGAAACGGAAGATTCGGTGCAAAATATTGCCCTTCAGGTCGGGTACGCGAATTCGATTACATTCGGGCGCGTGTTCAAACGAATCGTCGGCGTAACGCCGGGCGACTATAGAAAGCTGAAGCTAAAGCCCGAGAAAGCCCGTCATTCCGCGGATATTTGAAAATAGTTTATGATGCGAAGATAGTTTCAATTAACAGATATTGGGTTTTTCGCTAGGGTTTATCGTTTGGAAACTAGTTTATTGCCGCCTTCCCGAATGTCATGCCATACTGTGGTCATCCCGATTCGGGCTGCCGCATCATGGCTGAAAGCGTAATCCTAAATGATCAAGCGGCCCGCACGGTACAATACATCATTCGATGAAGGGGTTGGAACGATGATTGGAAATAAGAGAAAAAACGGTATTTTGGGAACGAAGAAATCCTTACTGATGCTTGGCCTGGCTTGCTCATTATTGTTTACGGCATGTTCTTCAAATTCGGAGCCAAATGCTTCGGGGGGAACGAATACGGATACAGGTGCTTCCAAAGAGCGGGTTACGCTCAAGGTTGAAGTATTCGACAGAGGGAACTCGCCGGTCGGCTCCACGATTACAGACAACTATTTGACGAACTACATTCAAGAAAACTTCGGCGAGCCGAACAACATTGATCTGGAATACGTGCCAGTGCCGCGTTCGGAGGAAGTAGAGAAGCTGAATGTCCTGATGGCCAGCGGAAGCAACGTGCCGGATATTGTCTTTACTTACGATCCGAATACATTTAACCGTTATGCCAAGCAGGGCGGATTGACTGATGTAGGTCCGCTGCTTGACGAGCACGCACCGAATTTGAAAGCGTTTCTAGGTGACGAGGTTCTTGGCTACGGCCAATACCAGGGTACGCAATTCGCGGTACCTGCGAAGCGGTCCAATGTAGGCAAATATGCGTCCTTCATCCGTCAGGATTGGCTGGATAAGCTGAATATGCCTGTACCGCAAACGACAGAAGAGCTTTATGAAACGTTGAAAGCGTTTAAAGAAAAGGATCCGGGCGCGACTGGCGGGCAGGTTATTCCGATGGGGATGACGATCGCTTCCGCTCAATACGAGCCGCTCCTTTGGTCTTTCATTAAACCATTGACGGACGAACAAAAGTACACATTGACGCAGCAGCTTGGCTCCAACGATTATCCGACGCTTCTGCCTGGCTTTAAGGATGCGCTGCAGTTCATGAATAAGCTGTATAATGAAGGGCTGATCAGCAAGGATTTCGGCCTCGACAAGGACAAGAAGAAGCTGGGCGAGGACGTAGCAACAGGCAAGGTTGGTTTCTACAGCGAGGATGATATCAATCCTTTCTATGAGAACGGCTCTTACGATACACTGCAGAAAAACGTGCCCGGCGCGCTGCTTCATTCCGTAGACGTATTTACGAACGAGGAAGGCAAGCATGCTAAGCCTATGTACGCACCAAACGGCCTTTATATCATGATTCCAAAATCAAGCGAACGCGCAGTTGAAGCCATCAAGTATTTGGAGTGGATGGCAACCGGCGACAATTTGTTCAACCTGCAAAACGGCATTGAGGGCGAGAATTATACGATGGTTGACGACATACCGGTAGTGGTGGAAAATCCGACAGAAGAAGCGTTGAACCGACTGTACAATGGCGGCGACATGATTATTATCTCGAACGGCAAACAGCTTGGCAGCATGGAATTGAACCTGAAGGCCAGAGCGATGCAAATGCCTGCGAAATTCAAGGATCAGGTTGAGGCTGCTCAAGTCATTGCTAATACAGATGTGATTCCGCCGGTGCTGATGGACAGACCGATCGAAGCGCAAACGAAATACGGCACGACTTTGCTCGATAAATTCAATGAAATGATCGTGAAAACAACAATGGCGAAACCGGACCAGTTCGAAAGCGTCTATGAAACGATGCTGAAAGACTATATGGCTAGCGGAGGTCAGGCGATTCTAGACGAGCGCACGGCTGTATATAAAGAGATGCAGGCAAAATAATGCGCTGATCAGGCTTGGTGAATGTGTTGGAGGCGGGGGATGGCCTCGTCTCCACACCTGAACCGATTGCATAAGGAGGAGACCGCTGTGAGTTGGAACGCCTATTTTCGCAGATATTGGCAGCTGTATGCGCTGCTTGTATTGCCGCTCATTTATTTCATCATTTTCAAATACGGACCGATGTACGGGATCATTATTGCATTTAAGGATTTTAATTTTTTTCAAGGAATAGTGGGGAGCGAGTGGATCGGCTTCGAAGCTTTCAAGGAAGTGTTTGGGATGCGCGATTTTTATTTGACGCTTCGCAATACGCTGATGCTCAACTTTCTCGATTTGCTGGTTTCTTTTCCGGCACCGCTTATTTTGGCCATTATGCTCTACGAGATGAAGGTGCAGTGGTTCAAAAAGCTATCACAAACGGTTCTTTATATTCCGCATTTTATTTCCTGGGTCATTATCGGCGGAATCGTTTATCAGGTGTTTGGCACGCAATCCGGCATGATTAATAATGTGATTACCTCTATTGGATTTGATGCGATACCGTTTCTGACGGACAAGAACGATTGGCTCGCTACTTATTTGCTCGTGGGCGTGTGGCAAAGCGCCGGCTGGGGGACGATTATTTATTTGGCTGCCCTCACCGGCATTAACAAGGAGCTGTTCGAGGCTGCCGGCATCGACGGAGCAGGCAGGCTGAAGCGCATTTGGCATATTACGCTGCCTGGCTTGAAATCGACGATTGTCGTGCTGCTCATTATTAATTTAGGTCATATGATTTCCATCGGCTTTGAGCGACCGTATGTCATTGGCAATTTGGCGGTACGCGAATACTCCGACGTGCTCAGCACGTTCGTGTACCGGATCGGGCTCCAGTCGGGCCAGTATACGCTGGCGACGGTTGTCGGCTTGTTCCAGGCAGTCGTTGGGCTAGTCTTTGTGCTCGGCGCAAATTATACCTCCAAGAAGCTTACGGATGAAGGCATCATGTAGGAGTGACGTCAAGCCTATATTCAACCTGATTTTGATTATTTGAAAGGAGCGGACGCTATGAGAGAGCAAACCGCCAACCGCGTGTTCGATACCGCCAATTTTATTGTTTTACTCGTTTGCACGTTGATATGTCTTGCTCCATTTCTTCATATAGCGGCGATTTCCTTTAGTTCGGCAGGACCGATCTTATCCGGGAAAGTGAGCCTGCTTCCGGTCGATTTTAATGTTGAAGCCTACACCAAAGTATTTACCGACGCATCGATGATTCGTTCGCTCGGATTTACAGTGCTGCTTACCGGCTTGTTTACGGTGCTGTGCATGCTGATGACGATTGCGATCGGATATCCTTTGTCCAAAAAAAAGCTAAAGGGCCGCAAAGGAATCATGTTTATCGTCGTCATTACGATGTTTTTCAGCGGCGGCATTATTCCGGAATATATTTTGGTCCGCAACCTGAACCTGCTCGATTCGATCTGGGCGCTCGTGCTGCCGGGACTAATCAACCCTTTTTACTTAATTATCTTAATTACGTTCTTCAATAATATCCCCGAAAGCCTGGAGGAATCCGCTGAAATTGACGGCAGCAGTCATTTTCGGACGTTGCTCAGCATTATGCTGCCCTTATCGCTTCCGGTTATTACGACGCTCAGCCTGTTTTACGCAGTTGGTCGCTGGAACGGATTTACGGACACGCTGATGTACATTAACAGTCCAGAGCTTTATCCGCTGCAGCTGAAGCTTTATCAGCTCATCCAAAACAATATGATCACGGACCTTCTGCAGATGGAAGGGGCGCAGATGGCGACCGTCGTGCCGGAAAGCCTGAAGGCGGCCAGCGTCATATTCGCTACCGTGCCGATACTGATCGTCTACCCATGGCTGCAGCGTTACTTCGTCAGCGGCGTGATGCTCGGTGCGGTGAAGGGATAGCGGAAGAGGAAATCTGGAGAAAGTGTGGGAAGCAGAATGGGCATATACGAAAAGCTGGTCTCCATAAACGACCAATGGGTAAAAGTCGGCATGGAAAATCAAGTGCTGGACAGTGAAAGCCGTTTTTACGGAGGGGTGACCGATCCCGTGAACGGCATCGCGTGGCCGAGCCACCATGGCGGTACGCCGATGATGATGGCATTGTGGGCATCCGCTCTCATAAATGCAGATTCAACGTATTATCACGATGAGGAGCTGCTGCACGCTTTGGAGCTGAGTGCACAGTACATGCTGCGGTTCCAGCATGCCGACGGCACGATTTCGCCGCCTTGGACGAATATGCACTCTCCGCCTGATACGGCGTTTGTCGCGGGCGGGCTGGCACAAGTGTATGAGCTGCTGGCGGCTCATGAGTGGGAGCCGTTGAAGGGCGCTGCGGCGGACATCCGGACGTTTCTGGAACGGACGATCCCTGCGCTGCTGACTGGCGGCTGCCATACCCCGAATCATCGCTGGGTAATTACGGCGGCGCTTGGGTTTATGTATAAGCTGACGGGACGGCCTGAGCTGAAGGAACGGGCTGAGCAGTGGCTCGCGGAAGGAATGGATTGCACGGAAGATGGCGAGTGGACAGAGCGTAGCAACGGTATTTATAACGCTGTCAGCGATATCGTTTTATACTTTACCGCGGAGCTGTTCGACCGTCCTGAACTGCTTGAGCCGGTGCGCCGGAATTTGCGAATGATGGCTTATATGATTCATCCGGACGGCGAAGTAGTGACGGATTATTCCGGGCGTCAGGATTTCGGCAGCAAAACCGATATGAGCAACTACTTTCTCATTGCCAAGCTGATGGGGAACCGCGATAACGATCCGCTGTTTGCAGCGATGGCCAAGCTCGCGGGAGATGCAATTACTCATCCGGGCGGCCTGCCTAATAACGGACTGATCGGCTTATTGCGTTATCCGGAGCTGCGTGAGCAGCCGGTTCAGTCTGGTGCGCTGCCGGACTCCTACCGCGTTGTCGTTAACGGCGGTTTTCCGCGCGAACGTTATCTGAGCGGGATGGAGGCGGCCGGACATGGAGGCCGTATTTACCACAGCAGGCTTCATCCCGATTTTGGCGCTCCGGTGGCCAGGCATCGGAACGGGGCGACAAGCGCGACCGTCATTACCGAGACGAGTTCCTTTTTTGCGTTGCGGCATGGCTCGGCTCGTTTGCTCGCCGTGCAAATCGCGAGCTCCTTCGAGCCCGGCTTCGTGAAGCTCAAGCAGATGGAGGAGCTGGAGTACGGTTACCGGTTGACAGCAACAGAGAGAAAAGGGTACTACGGCCCCGTTGCAAAGCGGCATTTGCCGGAAACCGCCGGCGGACCGGTCAGTCCCTGGTATTTGCTGCCCCACCATCTGCGGGAGCTTACCCACGAGCAGCAGCATCAAATCGAGGTTGTATTAACGGAAAATGAACAGGGCTGGAGCGTTCGCGTTCACTGTGAGGAACCGGAAATATTAATGACGCAAATTTCTTTTGTGTTCAGCAAGGAAGGCGCCTTATCGGGCGAAGGGATTGAGCCGGCTGCCGCTGGAACCTTCTTCTGGGAAAAAGGGACAGCCCGCTTCTCCGCGGGGAATGATTGGATCGAAATCGGCGGCGGAGCTCACGAGCACCGTGCGAAGACACTTAACAATACAAGCTATCCTGCAGATTGCCAGACGCTGATTGTGAATCTGATGACGCCGTACGACAAAACGTTCGATATCAGATTGTCGCGTCAAGATTGGAAGGAAAGCGAACAGGGGAGATGATTCGATGACCGCATACATGGAGCCGCGCGAAAGCGCGCATTATTGGTTTGGCGATGACGAGCGCCGCATACTGGAGGTACTGTCCGGCCGGTATGCAGGCGCGAATCCTCCCGTGCCTTTTGCGCTTCGGGCTTTCGCCAAATCGGGTGTGCTGCAAACCCGGGAAGGGCAATACGATATGGATTTATCCGCCAAGCTGCCGGAAGCGGCTGACGGGGATTATGCTTATGTTTACGGTCTCGTGTGGAGCGACGACGAGCGCTCGATTGACGGCATCATGGAGCCGCTAGGTCCGGTACGTCTGTATGTCAACGAAGAACAGCTGTACCGGTCGAATGCGGTAGACGAGATGAAACCTGGCGCGCGAGCCGTTATTCCGCTTTTGCTGCGCAAGGGCTGGAACGCTGTTTTGGTAGAAGCTCGCAAGACGGAAGCGGGCTTTGGCTGCCGCTTCGGCGCGGATGAGGCGAAGGTCCGCATTATGCAGGTGCTGGCTCCATTTGCCGGAAGGGAGGGAAGCGCGGGCTGGGTGTTCACTGGACCAATGAAAAGCCAGCTGTTCGATGGAGAAAGAGGTTTTCCCGACTTCAAACAGGCAGAAGAAGAAACCGGCATAACGTGGCTTCCGCGGGTAAAGTGGAAGGAGGAGGAGTTGAAGCTGCCGAACTGCGAGCGGCTGTTCGGCCGTCCTGTTCAGCCAGCCGCGGCTTACGGCTGGAGCGGTTTGAGTGTGCCGGCAGGGGCGGACACGCTCATGCTGGAAGGCAGCGTCTTGGGGCCGACCGTTATTTGGCTCGACGGCAGGAAGGTGGCCGAGCTTGAAGCTGCCGGCTCCTACCGGACGGAAGTGCCCGCGGGCTCCGGCTCCCGCCAGCTGCTCGTTCGCAGCATAGGCGGTTCCGGCGGCTGGGGTTTTGAAGTAAACGTCTATTCCGGAGGACGGCTGCTGCCGCTCGAATTGCCGGCGGCCGTTCATGGGGGCGAAGGAGCATGGCTGTACGCGGGACCGCTTGATCCGGCAGTTGAGACTGACCCAGCGGCGGTTTGCACGATGGATGCGCTCTATGCTGCCGTCGATTCGGAGGGCCGTGCTGCAGGACATACGTATTGGATGGTTGATGCTCCCCAGTCGGCGTTAAGGCCCTATTATGAGAACGCCATGCTGAGCAACAAATGGACAACGGGCAGCGCTACGAATTACGGGCGCTGGGATTATCCGCTCGGCGTTACGATGTATGGGCTGCTGCGAACCGCCCGCGAGCTTGACCGGAAGGATTTGGAGGATTACGCACTGGGCCACATCCGCAGCTGTACGGACATGTATGAGTATTCGTTGTGGGACCGTGACCAATACGGCTTTCCTTCCGTCAACCACCAGCTCGTCCTGATCAAGATGCTCGACAATTGCGGCTCGTTCGGTTCCGCCATGCTGGAAGCTTACTTACAAACGGGGGATGACCATTTTCTCCGCATTGCGGACGTCATTGCCGATTTTATGCTCTGCAGGCTGGAGCGACGGGAAGACGGGGCATTCTACCGGCTGTGCCCGGGTGATTATGCTGCCGACACGATGTGGGCGGACGATTTGTACATGAGCGCTCCGTTTCTGATCCGGTATGCCGCAGCGACAGGCAATCGGGAAGCGCTGGATGAAGCGGGGAGACAGTTTTTGCATTATAAGCGCTACTTGTTTATGGAGCAGGAAGGTGTCATGTCGCATGTGTTTGACTTCAAATACGGCAAGGCGACGCGCGTGCCGTGGGGACGCGGCAACGGCTGGTGCCTGTTCTCGTTGTCCGAGCTGCTGGAGAAGCTGCCTGACGATCATCAGGACTGGGAAGCGCTGCTTTCTATGTTCCGGGAGCTGTGTGCGGGTGTCGCTGCGCTGCAGGCGGATTCGGGATTATGGCGCCAGGTGCTTAACCAGCCGGATGCGTACGAGGAAGCGTCCTGTACTGCGATGTTTGCTTATGCCTTCGCGAGGGGAGTGCGCTTTGGCTGGCTGAAGGGTGAGGATGGCTATGCGGCTGCCGCGCTTAAAGCATGGAAGGGCCTGACCGGCGGGGCGATCGATCGCCAAGGCAATGTGCACGGGGTATGCAGCGGTTCGCGCTATTCCTTTGCACCCGATTACTATATGTACGACCTGCGGACCGTCGTGAACGACAACCACGGCATCGGCATCATGATGCTGGCGGGGGTAGAGATCAGACGGATGAAATCGGCGGCAGCCCGCGACGAGCAAGGCGCTGAAGAGCGGGCGGAACATAGTGACGCGAACTAAACCGGACAAGGCGCTGATTGGCACTGGGGAGCAAATTTACTGTATAAATCCAACATAGCGCGCTAAAAGCGGTACCGCGGAGCAAAGTTACTGGATAAATCCAACATAGGGCGCGGTACCGGGGAGTAAAGTTAACGTATAGTCCAATATAGCGCGCTGAAAGTGGCACTGGAGAGCAAAGTTACTGTATAAATCCAACATAGCGCGCTGAAAGCGGCATTGGTGAGCATAGTTACTGGATAAATCCAACATATGGCGCCTGAAGTGTAAGGCATACAGTTTACCGGCTGTATAATTTTTCCTACTAAGTTAAGCGCTTAACTTAGCTGCCTGCAGCTTGACAGCGCGCCAGCTTTCCTGCCAGCATGCCGATTTGGGCTCGGGGACGAATGCCGGCGCGGCAAACATGGACACAAATCGGAAGGGGATGCGAATGAACACGATTCGATTAACGATGGCGCAGGCGCTGCTGAGGTTTTTGGACCAGCAATATGTGTCTGTAGACGGTATGGAGACGAAGTTTGTAAAAGGAATCATGGGCATTTTTGGCCACGGGAACGTAACGGGGCTGGGCGAGGCGCTTGAGAGGAGTGCGGGCAGCCTAACATTCATTCAGGGCAAAAACGAGCAGGGAATGGTGCATGCTGCGGCGGCTTTCGCGAAGCAGCACGGACGCAAGCAGATTTATGCGTGCACGTCATCCATTGGTCCGGGAGCGCTGAACATGGTGACCGCTGCAGCAACGGCAACCGTGAACCGGATTCCGGTGCTGCTGCTGCCAGGCGACAATTTTGCTTGCAGGCAGCCCGATCCCGTGCTGCAGCAGCTCGAGGTGCCTGCAGATTACACCGTATCAGCAGTCGATGCTTTCCGTCCGGTCAGCCGCTATTTCGACCGGATCGTCCGGCCCGAGCAGCTGATAAGCGCCGCGTTTCAGGCGATGCGGGTGCTGACCGATCCGGCGGAGACAGGAGCGGTAACGCTCGCGCTGCCGCAGGACGTGCAGGCGGAGGCGTATGACTATCCGGCGTCGTTCTTCGAGAAGCGGGTGCATATCATCGACAGGCGACCTGCATCAGGTGACGCGGTTCAGCGCGCAGCGGCGCTTATCGCCGGGAAGAGCAGGCCTTTGATCGTAGCGGGCGGAGGCACGCATTATGCGGACGCATCGAAGGAGCTGGCCGCGTTCGCGGAAGCGTTCGGCATTCCGGTAGCGGAGACGCAGGCCGGCAAAAGCATCCTGCCGTGGAACCATCCGCAGAACATGGGCGCCATAGGCGTAACCGGCTCGTTAGCGGCCAACCGCCTCGCGCAGGAGGCTGATGTTATTATCGGCATCGGCACAAGGTATTCGGATTTCACGACCGCGTCGAAATCCGCCTTCGGCCGCGAAGACGTAAAGTTCGTCAACTTGAACGTCAGCGGCTTTGATTCGGCGAAGCTGAACGGCTTGCAGTTGACCGCCGATGCCCGGGAAGGCTTGACGGCGCTGCATCAAGCGCTGGCAGCAGCGAATTACCGGAGCGGCTACGGCAAAACCGAGCTAGCGGAGCTAAAGGCAGACTGGGACAGCGAAGTCGACCGGCTGTACGCGCTGGAGTCGGATGAAGGGCTGACGCAGACGCGCGCGCTTGGCGTCGTCAACGAGACGCTTCTGCCGTCGGATGTTATCGTCTGCGCCGCAGGCAGCCTGCCCGGAGATCTTCACCGGCTGTGGCGCTCCACCGAACCGCGCACTTACCATATGGAATACGGCTTCTCATGTATGGGCTACGAAATAAGCGGAGCGTTCGGCGCGGCATTGGCTGAGCCGGACCGCGACGTCTATGCGATCGTCGGCGACGGCAGCTATCTCATGCTTCATTCCGAGCTGGTAACCAGCCTTCAGGAAAGGAAAAAAATGACGGTGCTGCTGTTCGACAACCACGGCTTCCAATGCATTCATAACCTGCAGCGCGGTCACGGCAGCGACGGCTTCGGCAACGAATTCCGCTACCGCGACTCCGAAAGCGGACGGCTTGCCGGAGACTACATGCAGATGGACTTCGCCGCCCATGCGCAGAGCATGGGGGCGAAGGCTTATAAGGCGAACACGGCTGAGGAGCTGCGTGCCGCGCTGCTGCAAGCCCGCGAGGAAACGGTTACGACGCTAATCGAAATTAAAGTGCTGCCGGGCACGAATACGTCCGGCTATGAATCCTGGTGGCGCGTCGGCGTTCCGGAAGTGTCTGTGAGCGGCAAAGTGACCGACTCCCACCGGGAGATGGCGGAGCAAATCAGCAAGGCAAGAGAGCTTTAAACGCAGCGAACCCAAAAGGAGGAACGGATATGCTGGAGCAATTAACGTTTCAAATTGGCGCCCACCCGATCAATTGGGTCGGGGAGGACGTGCGCGAGCACGGGGCTGACACGACGTACGAAACGATTCTTGACGATATGCAGAAGCTTGGACTCAAGGGAACGGAAATGGGCCGAAAATATCCCAAGGATACGGCGTTGCTAAAGCGTGAGCTGGACTCGCGCGGCATTCAGCTCGTCTCGCAGTGGAAATCGGTGCTGTTCTCCGATTCCGCTTACCGCGAGCAGGAACTGGCCTCCTACAGGGAGCATGCCGCATTTTTGAGCAGCATGGGCAGCAAGGTCATCAGCACGGCGGAAGTGGGAGGCTCCCTCCACTTTGACCCGCGGCGGACGCCGAACGAGAAGGAAGTGCTCCGCCTGGACGAAGAGGGCTGGCAGTCGCTGGCCGAGGGGTTGAACGCTGCGGGCGGCATTGCCGCCGAATACGGGATGAAGCTGACGTATCACCATCACGGCGGCACGGTCGTGGAGCGGCCGGAGGAGATCGACCGGCTGATGGCGCTGACGGATCCGTCGCTCGTGCACCTGCTTTACGATAGCGGCCACGCCTATTACGGCGGCGCAGACCCGCTCGCGGTTCTCCGCAAGCATTTTGACCGGATTGCCTATATTCATCTGAAGGATGTACGCCAGTCCGTGCTGGATGAGGCCCGCGCTGTGCAAGCTGATTTTGTCACCTGTATTCGCAAAGGCGTGTTTACCGTTCCGGGCGACGGCTGCCTTGATTTTGAGCCTATTATTACAGAGCTGCAGGACAAAGGCTACAGCGGCTGGGCGATGCTGGAGGGCGAGCAGGATCCCGCTCTGCATCCTCCTTATGAATACGCCCTTCGCGCATTGAACTATATCGATTCGTTAGTGCCTGTGACCGGGCTGAGAAAGGAGTAGAGCATGAGCAGCATTCGATTTCCAGACCAGAAGACGCTTGATTTTGTGGCGGTTGGCCGCCTGTGCATCGATTTGAACGCAAATGAAATTAACCGCCCGATGGAGGATACGGTTACCTTTACGAAATACGTCGGCGGCTCTCCGGCAAATATATGCATCGGCATGGCGAGGCTAGGTATGCAGACTGGCTTTATCGGCAAAGTGGCGGATGACCAGATGGGCCGTTTTATCGTCCGCTATCTGGAGCAGAATGGCATCGACACCGGCAATGTTGTGACCGACGATACAGGCGCGGTGACGGGGCTTGCTTTTACCGAGATTAAGAGCCCGTCTGATTGCAGCATTCTGATGTACCGGGACAATGTCGCCGATCTGCTGCTGAAGGCAAGCGAGGTGAAGGAGGAGATCGTTGCAGGTACCAAGCTGCTGCTCATTTCCGGCACGGCGCTTGCGCAAAGCCCTTCCCGCGAGGCGGTGTTCCAGTCGCTGGAATATGCGAAACGGCACGGAGCCGTCATCGCTTTCGATCTCGATTACCGTCCCTACACCTGGACCTCTGAGGAGGAAACGGCGGCGTACTACAATCTGGCGGCTGAAAAATGCGACATCCTCATCGGCACGCGCGAGGAGTTCGACATGATGGAGAGGTTCGAGGACAATCCGGGCCATGACGACAATAAAACCGCCTCGAAATGGTTCGATTACAGCGCGCAGATCGTCATTATCAAACATGGCAAAGAGGGATCGATTGCTTATGCCAAGGACGGCTCCAGCCATCGTGCCAAAAGCTTCAAGGCCAATGTCGTTAAGACGTTCGGAGCCGGCGATTCCTATGCGGCGGGCTTCCTGTACGGGCTGATGCAGCAATGGCCGATTGCCAAAAGCATGGAATACGGCAGCGCGGCGGCAGCGATCGTCGTGTCGAGCCACAGCTGCTCCGACGCGATGCCGACGGCAGAGCAGGTTAACGATTTTATCGAGAAGAGCAATGCAGCAAGCCCGAACTGACGAGAGGAGATGGATGAAAGATGGTAAACACAAGCAATGCGCAGACGGTCAACAACTATATCGGCGGCCAGTGGGTCGCATCCGAAGCAGAGGTCAAGGAGCCGGTATTCAACCCCGCGACGGAGGACATTCTGGCCTACGTTCCGCTATCCTCGAAGTCAGAGGTGGATGCTGCCGTTCAAGCGGCCAAGGAAGCCTTCCCTGCTTGGAGCCGGACAGCGGTTCCGAGACGTGCGCGAATTTTGTTCAAATATCAACAGCTGCTAGTCGAGCACTGGGAAGAGCTGGCTAAAATCATTACGAGCGAAAATGGAAAAAGCTACGCGGAAGCGTACGGGGAAGTGCAGCGGGGGATCGAATGCATCGAATTCGCCGCCGGCGCTCCTACGCTGATGATGGGCAAAGTGCTGCCTGACATCGCGACGAACCTGGAGTCGGCGATGTACCGGTATCCGATCGGTGTCGTGGGGGGCATTACGCCGTTCAACTTTCCGATGATGGTGCCGTGCTGGATGTTCCCGCTGGCGATCGCCTGCGGCAACACATTCGTGCTGAAGCCGTCGGAGCGCACTCCGCTGCTCGCTAACCGGCTTGCCGAGCTGTTTGCCGAGGCGGGCCTTCCTGCAGGTGTGCTGAATGTGGTGCACGGTGCGCATGATGTCGTTAACGGCATGCTGGAGCACTCGGACATTAAGGCGATTTCCTTCGTCGGCTCCCAGCCCGTAGCGGAGTATGTCTATACGACCGGCACATCTTATGGCAAAAGAGTTCAGGCTCTCGCCGGCGCCAAAAACCATTCCATCGTCATGCCGGACGCGGACCTGGATGCAGCCGTCCAGCAGATCGTAGGCGCAGCCTTCGGCTCAGCCGGCGAGCGGTGCATGGCATGCGCGGTCGTTGTCGCGGTCGGCGAGGTTGGCGATGCTCTCGTCAGCAAATTAAAGGAAGCGGCCGACGGCATCGCCATCGGCAACGGCATGGATAAAGGAGTCTTCCTCGGTCCGGTCATTCGCGGGCCGCACAAGGAGAGAACGCTGAAATATATCGATATCGGCGAGAAGGAAGGCGCGCTGCTGCTGCGCGATGGACGCAAGGATGCGGCAACGGGCGAACAGGGCTACTTTGTCGGCCCAACGATTTTTGATCAGGTCGAATGCGGGATGAAAATATGGGAGGATGAAATCTTCGCGCCTGTGCTGTCAATCGTACGCGTCAGCACGCTGGACGAAGCGATCGAGCTCGCCAACCGCTCGGAATTCGCGAACGGGGCCTGCTTGTTCACGCAGGACGGCAGCAGCGTCCGCCAATTCCGCGAGACGATTGACGCAGGAATGCTCGGCATTAACTTGGGCGTTCCGGCACCGATGGCGTTTTTCCCTTTCTCCGGCTGGAAAAAATCGTTTTACGGCGATTTGCATGCGAACGGCACCGACGGCGTCGAGTTTTATACGAGAAAGAAAATGGTCACCTCGCGCTGGTAAGCTGCAAGAAAAAATGGTCGCTTTGCGCTGATAATCCGCCGGCGCAAGGCGCGCCTACACATGCAAGGCTGCTTTGCACTACATGTAGAAGGAGCAAGACGATATGGACAAAGTCAGAATTGGCATTATAGGGGCAGGCAGGATCGGTAAAATCCATGCGGAAAATGTGCTGAGGCTTCCGAACGCGGAAGTCGTCGCGATTAGTGATCCTTTCGCGGACGATAACCTGCGCGAGTGGGCTGCCGCCAGAGGCATTGGCATTGTAACGCAGGACAGCGAGGATGTGATGAATAACCCGGCCATTTCAGCAGTATTTATTTGCTCGCCTACCGACACGCATGTCCCGCTCATCAAGCGGGCCGCGGCCGCGGGCAAGCATATCTTTTGCGAGAAGCCGATCAGCATGGATATCGCTCAGACCAAAGAGGCAATTGAGGCGGCGGAGGCGGTCGGGGTGAAGCTGCAGGTCGGCTTCAACCGCCGTTTTGACCATAATTTTCAGCGGGTGCGGGAGCTTGTGCAGTCGGGGCAAATCGGGGATGCGCATCTCGTGAAAATTACGTCGCGCGACCCGGCTCCGCCGGGCAAAGAGTATATCCGTTCGTCGGGCGGCATTTTTATGGACATGATGATCCATGATTTCGATATGGCGCGCTTCCTGTCCGGCAGCGAGGCGGAAGAAGTGCATGCGTACGGCAGCGTGCTGGTGGATCCGGTGTTTGCGGAGTTTGGCGACGTGGATACCGCGATCGTAACCATCCGTTTTGCGAACGGTGCGCTGGGCGTCATCGATAACAGCCGGAAAGCGGTGTACGGCTACGATCAGCGGGTCGAGGTGTTCGGATCGGGCGGCAGTGCTGCGATTTCGAATGATTATCCGAATACGGCGGAGATTCATACGGCAGAGAGCGTCCGCCGCGACAAGCCGCTTCATTTTTTTCTGGAGCGCTATAATGATGCCTACATCCAAGAAACCGTTCAGTTTATCACATGTATTCTTGAAAATAGGGACGTGCCGGTCAGCGGTTATGACGGCTATCAGGCCGAGCTCATGGCGCTTGCGGCCAAGCGGTCGCTTCAGCTGGGGAGACCGGTAAAGCTTGCGGAAGCTTACGAGTTCACGAAGCAAGCGCATGTGAAGGAGGGGATTCAATGAAATCGAAGCTGATTGTGCCCGCATCGGAGCACCCTGCCGCGGACGGCAGCGTGCTGAGCATTACGCCGGAATCGGCAGGGTGGACGTATGTCGGGTTTGAGGCGGTGAAGCTTGAAGCCGGCCAGCTTCTCAGCAGGGAGACAGGGGACAAGGAAGTATGCCTTGTGCTCCTTAGTGGAAAAGCAAGCGTCAAGACGGCGGCATCCTCATGGTCTGAAATTGGCGGACGGATGAGCGTGTTCGAGAAAATCCCCCCGTATTCGGTGTACGTGCCAAACGGAGACCGTTACGAGATTACCGCTTTGACGGAGATTGAGCTGGCGATCTGCTCGGCTCCAGGCCGGGGCGGGCATGAAGCGCGGCTTATTGCGCCGGCGCAGGTGGGCGTAGAATTGCGCGGCAGCGGCAGCATGGAGCGGCTCGTGCACAATATTTTGCCGGAGCGGGAGCCAGCGGACAGCTTGCTTGTCGTCGAGGTATTCACGCCGGAAGGCAACTGGTCCAGCTATCCGCCGCATAAGCATGACCGCGATGCGCTGCCGGACGAATCGCTGCTGGAGGAAACGTACTATTTTCGCGTGCAGCCTGAGCAGGGCTTTGCCATTCAACGCGTATATACGGATGACCGTTCGCTTGATGAGACGCTGACGGTGAAGGACGGCCAGGCGGTGTTGGTGCCGAAAGGCTACCATCCGGTGTCGGCCCCTGCTGGCTATGAGGTTTATTACTTGAATGTGATGGCAGGACCGGTTCGGACATGGAAGTTTTATAATGATCCTGAGCATGAGTGGATGTTGAAGAAATAGGTTACCTGATGCAGAGCTTCGACTATGCGATTGTGATTGCAAATTTTGCCTTTCTCCAAGCATAATAGAGGGTAGGACGACTTGAGTGAGTGAGGAATGCGCATGAAAGCGACAATTTACGATGTAGCCCGGGAAGCGGGCGTATCCATAGCGACGGTATCCAAGGTAATCAATGCCAAAGGGAAAATAAGCCAGGAAAGACGCGAAGAAATATTCGCGATTATGGAGAGGCTTCATTATCAGCCCAGCGTCATCGCCTCCGCCTTGACCGGAAAGCATACCTTCACGTTAGGCCTGCTTATTCCGGACATTGCGAACCCTTTTTTCGGGGAAGTGGCGAGAGCGGTTGAGGACAGGGGCCATCAGCTTGGCTACAGCGTTATTATTTGCAGCACGGACAATAAGGATGAACGGATCGAACAATATATATCGGTGCTCAAGCAGAAGCGGGTAGACGGCATTATAATCGGTACGGGCATGGAAAATACGGATATATTGCGTGATTTGGGCGAATCAATGCCCGTTGTGATCATTGGCCGCGAGGTATCTGCCGTCTCCGTTCATACCGTTGTGGCGGATGATTGGCAAGGCGGCCGGTCGGCGGCGGAGCATCTGCTGCTGCTCGGCCATCGCCGCATGGCTGTGTTGTCCGAGAGCTTGACGGTCAGCAGCAGCCGCGAAAGGCTTCATGGCTTTAAGCAGAGGCTTGGGGAAGAAGGCGTTATGATGTCTGAGCGCCATGTGCGGCCGTGCAAGCAACGGATGGAGGACGGAAAACGGGAAGCTGCCGCATTGCTTCAGGGCAGCGACCGGCCGACCGCTATTTTTTGTTGCAATGATCTGCTTGCCGTCGGCGCGCTCCAAGCGGCCAAGGAGGCGGGGATACGGGTTCCCTCCGAGCTGTCGGTTGTCAGCTTCGATAACACGATTCTGGCTTCGGTTACCGATCCGCCGCTTACATCGATCGCCCAGCCGATGGAGCAATTGGGCGCCTCCGCCGTCGATTTGCTGCTGGAGCAGTTTGCGCAGGAGGCTCCGACCGTTAAACATCGCATCGCTCTGAGAACGGAGCTTATCGTGCGGGAATCCACGGCCTGCGTCAATCTGGCATATCCTATAGATAATTAACCATTAGAAGAAAACGTCTTCATTGCTCGCCGGAGTGAATGGAGACGTTCTTTCTTTTGCAATAATCATCGCATTGCTTTATATCTCTTTGTATGCTACAATTACTTTCTAAGCAAATACTACCTTTAATTCACATATTGAAAAGGGTGATCATTTGTATAATGGTACCTTTTTCAATGTGTGATTTTTAGTTTTATTACGAAAAAAAACATGTTAAATAAATTATTGGAGGCTACACAAAATGGAAAAAGGCACAGTTAAATGGTTTAACGCAGAAAAAGGATTCGGTTTTATCGAGGTTGAAGGCGGAAACGACGTATTCGTACATTTCTCCGCGATCCAAGGCGACGGCTTCAAATCGCTTGACGAAGGTCAACAAGTTGAATTCACGGTTACTCAAGGCAACCGCGGACCACAAGCTGAGAACGTAGTAAAACTGTAATAACCGCAAAAAATCCCTTAACTTACGTTAAGGGATTTTTTTTTGTCGTCTGATAAGGCAGCCGAACGTCAAAAGTTTCACGCTCCCGGCTGCTTAATCGGTCAAAACGTCAACGAAATGCCAGGAAGATTGCGCCGAGGAACGTTTGAACGTGAACCGGTATTTCCCGTTTTGCCGGGAATGCCCTTTTCTCTCAAGGGAAACGGGAAGCTCCACTTCTGCCGTCAAGGCATCCCCGTATTCCTTATCCGACAAACGGCTCCCCCGCTTTCGTTTCGGAGGCAGCTCCTCTCGGATGGAGCTGAGCGATTCCATTTCTGCCTCGAAGGAAGCCAGCTTCTCCTCCGATAATCCAATGGCCAACTGCCGCAGCAAACCGGTTTCTTTGTGGTTCATGACGGCGACAAAGGTTTTCGCAAGATAAGCAGGGGATAAGCCGGAGAAATAAGCAGGCAAATTCCCTGCAGCCTTATGCACCATGACCTGATGAGCGAGATCGGGGACATTCGATTTATGCGTGCTGCTTAGGTAAAAGTGAATACAGGAATGGCCGGAAAAGCCGTTCTCAGGTATGCCGTCGCCTCCATGAGGCATGCCGTTCATGGAAGCAGCGATCCATTCCCCGCCGGCTTGAACGAGAACGGCCTTTCGGTTCCAGCTCCATTTATCGTTGTAAATTTGCTTCATAATCCGCGTATCTTCCTTCGTCACCGGCTGTACGTCCGCATGGTCGCTGCCCGCTCGCCGTTGAACCCGGAACGAGAAGCCGCTCTCGATATCCGTCACGGTAAAAATGCTCTTATTCGGAAGCAGCTGCTTGGCATCGTTCCATGCGATCAGCTTGCCGTAATGCTGGTTCCTCAGCGCGGTTGCGCAGCGGATCAGAAGGGCGGCGGCTTGATCAGACAATACGATCCGCTCCTCACTCGATTCTTTCCATAAATGGCCATTCTGCTCTAGCCGGAAATGCGTTCCGCTTCCGGTGTCACCCACCGTTTGCGTAATTGTCAGCTCAACATCCTGCAGTACGTTCGCGGACGGAGCTTTTTCCGTCTTCGCATTGCTAAGCGCTCGCGTCAGCACTTTGCTCTTGAAGGCCAGCTCGCTGACGAAATCCGCTGTGTTGCTGGCATGAACAGTCATCAAGACAAAGGCATGATCGATTTTTTTTCCCGCAGCCACAGCAGGCTCCTGAATGACAAGCATGCTGAATAACGCCGCCGCGGCTGCAGCGGCAAGCCATTTTGCAAATAGACTTTTCATTTCTGATCCCTCCGCATGAAAAATTCGCTCTCTCCAGTATTTTTAAATCGGCCTGGAAATATGCAGGAAATGGATGGGGATTTGTCACGGCCTCCGACATTAGTATACGTCAAAGCTTGTGTATGACAGTATCGGTTTTAATCCATACTAAGTCGGTTACTTTTGGATCAGGAGCTGACAGAACATGGGATGGGACTGGCTTTTAGCCCTGCTTTTATTGATGCAGCCTGCAGAGCGGCCGGAAATGCTGACTATTGAGCAGCAGGGGCAAATGATCGCCGAATTTAGGAATCAGGAATATGTTCATCCCCTTCCCGGGGTGCCGCTCGTGGACGACGATAAATTAGACAAGCTGATGGACAGCGTGGACAAAAAAACCGAGCGAAAGCCGGTGAATGCGGCACTTGACGGAGCCGGCAGAATTATACCGGAGAAGACGGGAATCAGGCTGAACCGCCTAACTTTTAAGCGGCAGCTGTATGAGTATATTTATGAAGGGGATACATACACGCTGGAGGTTCCCTTGATCACGACTTTTCCGAAGGTCGACAGCGAAATTTTGTCTACGATTAAGGCGAGACGCATCGGGCTATACGTAACCTATTACAACAGCCGCAATAAAAATCGATCTTCGAACATTGGTCTTGCTGCGAAAGCCATTAACAATTATGTCGTGTTTCCCGGCGAGAATTTCTCGTTCAACCAGGTAGTCGGCAAGCGCACAAAGGATAAAGGATATTTGAGGGCGCCAGTCATCGTGCGGGGAGAGGTCTATGAAGACGTCGGCGGAGGCATCTGCCAAATTTCATCCACGCTTTTTAACGCGGTCGACCGCGCAGGGCTGAGAATCGTCGAACGTTACTCCCACAGCCGCAACGTGCCGTATGTACCGCCAGGCCGTGATGCGACGGTCAGCTGGTACGGTCCTGATTTTGTGTTTCAAAATAATTACAGCCAGCCGATTCTTGTCAGGGCGTATGCAAGCAACGGACAGGTCAGTGTCGTACTCTGCTCTTCAGAGCTCATCGACGTGAAGAAACGCGAAGTGCCGAGCGCTTCGAAGAAGCTGCCGGAGGAGATCAGGCTCGATATGAACGTAAATGGCATGAAGCCATAGCGTATTTTGGAAATAAGCCGGTTCGCCTGCTCCAACGAGCTGACGTGCCGGCTTATTTTTGCCATGAAGAAGTCGAAATAACGCTAAGCTGCTACAATACGATTGACAAACCTATGCGTTTCACATAAAGTAAAGCTATGTAAACGTTTACGTGGAGGCTTGCGCAGGACGATTTACAAAATTAGAATGACAAGCATAGGTGTGAGAATATGAACGATAGCAAAAATATAAGCATCAAAGACGTAGCGAAGCATGCCAATGTATCTACGGCTACCGTATCGCATGTAATCAACGGCACCCGCTTCGTGTCTGAGGAAACGAAGCGGAAGGTACACCAGGCGATGGATGATTTGAATTACCGGATCAATTCCGTCGCGCGTTCGCTAAGAAGCCGCAAGTCGCATGTCATTGCGTTTTTGGCTCCGATCCTGGCCTCGGAAACGTCGAATTACTTTTTTATGTCGGTTGCGGCGGGTATACAGAGCGTTCTGAAGCAGCATCAATACCATCTCGTGTTAAGTGATTCGCATGAGGAGGAACAATTCGAATCAAATGAAATCCGGATGCTCGGCTCCCAAATGATTGACGGGCTCATTATGGCACCGGCGAGCAGAGAACTTGATTATGAGCGTTTGTTCGGTGATTATCCCGTTGTTTATCTGGATCGGGTGCCTAACAACAGCTACAGGGACTTCGTCGTCGTCGACAACAAAACCGTTTCGAAGGAAGCCGTGCAAATGCTGATCGGCAACGGCCATAAGCGAATAGCCTATATTTCCGGGCCGCATACGTTAACTACGACGGAAGAGAGGCATGCAGGCTATCTCGAAGCCTTATCGGAAGCCGGTTTAGCGGCTGATTCAGAGCTTATCAGCATCGGGGAGGTCTCGCTGAACAGCGGCTACAAAATAACGGAGTCCCTGCTTAAGCAGCAGCCTACTGCTATTTTCGTTACGGATAATGTGATGGCCATGGGCGTCATGTTTTATCTGCAAGAGAAGAAGATCAGCGTTCCCGAGCAAATCGCGGTCATTGCGTATGATGAGTTTCAGTGGACACGCATCACGTCTCCGCCGCTGACGGTCATCGAGCAGCCGGCCTTTGAGCTCGGCGTGAAAGCGGCGGAGGTTATGCTGGAGCGGATCGATGATCCGGAGGCTCCAATGCAGGAGCATCGGTTAACGGCAAATCTGATAGTCAGGCATTCGAGCTGACTATTCTTTTTTTTTGCTTGCTACGTAAACGTTTAAATAAACAATTGAGCCGGAACAACCGGTGAACAAAGGACAAAAAAATAACCTTGACGATCATTAATGAAAGCGCTTATAATAAAGGCAAACGATTACGTAAACGTTTTTCTGAGGATTTAAAGAAAACTAATCGTTTGCAAAATTTATTCTCCATGGTTTTCATAAGGTTTACGTAAACGATTGCGCAAGAGCGGAAGGCGGGATGGAAGATGAAGACAGCAAAGCCTGGGCTTCTTCAACAAGAGAAGGATAGTACGAAGATTACGCAAAGCAATAGGACTTGGGTGCAAGTCAAACAAAACTACGAGCTGTACCTGTTCTTGCTGCCCGCGGTGCTAATTTATCTGGTTTTTAAGTATTACCCGATGTATGGCGTACAGATTGCCTTTAAGGATTTCCGGGCAAGCAAAGGGATTTGGGGAAGCGAGTGGGTAGGCTTCGAGCATTTTATCCGGTTTTTCGAGGCGTACAATTTTTGGCCGATCATGGAAAATACGATTTTGCTAAGCTTGTATTCCTTGGCGCTGGGCTTTCCGATCCCGATTCTAGTTGCTCTCATGCTTAATCAAATGATGGCGAAGCGATATAAGAAATTCGTGCAAACGGTCATTTACGCGCCGCATTTTATTTCGACCGTCGTTCTAGTTGGGATGCTTGGCGTCTTCTTATCTCCAAACAGCGGAATTGTGAATCACGTCATTACGTTTTTCGGCGGCGAACCGGTTATGTTCATGGCTGACGAAGGATGGTTTCGCCCCCTGTATGTCCTTTCGGGGATTTGGCAGGAAACGGGCTTTGCGACCATCATCTATTTGGCGGCATTAGCCGGCGTCAATCCCGAGCTTCACGAAGCGGCCGTTATGGACGGCGCCAGCAAATGGAAGCGCGTCAGACATGTGGACGTTCCGGGCATTATGCCGACGATTATTATTCTGATGGTGCTGGCACTCGGCAATGTGATGAGCGTCGGCTTCGAGAAGGCTTATCTGATGCAAACGGATTTGAACTACGCCGCATCCAATATCATTCCGACTTATGTCTATGAGCTGGGGATTCAGAAGGCGCAGTACAGCTTCTCGGCCGCGATCGGTTTGTTCAATGCCATTATTAATGTAGTGCTGCTAGTTACCGTGAACCGTGCAGCCAAGAAGCTGACGGAAACGAGCTTGTGGTAAGGAGGGAACAGACAATGAACATGCTGCTGAAACGCAAAACAAAGGGCGATCTGCTGTTTGATACCATGAATTACACGCTGCTGACGATTGGAATGCTGCTTATTTTGTATCCGCTTTATTTTGTACTGATCGCTTCCTTTAGCGATCCCAACCGGATTTACTCCGGCGAAATTTGGCTGCTGCCAAAAGGGCTGACCCTTGACGGGTATGAACGTATCTTCGCCGATTCAGCCATCTGGATCGGATACGGAAATTCGCTGCTCTATGCTGTCGTTGGGACGGCAATCAGCGTGGTGATTACGTTAATGGCCGCCTATCCGTTATCCCGCAAGGATTTGGTCGGCCGCAGCTTATTTATGTGGTTCTTCATGTTCACCATGTTTTTCGGCGGGGGGCTTATTCCGACCTACCTGCTCATCAAGGATTTGAACATGATTAATACGATATGGGCGCTCGTCGTCCCAGGCGCCGCAGGCGTGTTCAATATTATTATTGTGCGTACCTTCTTCCAGAGCTCGATTCCCGATGAAATGCGGGAGGCTGCTTTTATAGACGGCTGCTCGAACACGAGATTTTTTCTAGGCATGGTGCTTCCGCTCTCGAAGCCGATCATTGCGGTGATGGTGCTTTACCATGTTGTCGGTTTTTGGAACGGCTTCTTCGATGCCATGATTTATCTTAATGAGGAAACGAAATATCCGCTTCAGCTGGTGCTGCGGAACATTCTCGTTCAGAACCAGGTCAACTCCAGCATGATGATTGACGTGGAGTCCTACGCCGCTAAGCTCCGGGTAACGGAGTTGATCAAATACGGCGTTATTATTATCGCAAGCCTGCCGCTGCTTATCCTCTATCCGTTCCTGCAGCGTTATTTTGTCAAAGGGGTTATGATCGGCTCCATCAAAGGCTAGTGACGGCGACAGCCGTATCCGATTTGATTATCGCCGGGCTTCGTAATACCGCGGACCGGACCCGGTTGATGATAGATAAATAGATTGCCTATATTAAGGGAGGATCACTAAAATGAAGAAGACAGCGTCAATCGGGGTAAGCGTTTTATTGACGGCAAGCCTGCTGCTATCCGCCTGTGCGGACAACAAAAGTAATCAAGCTGCAAATAACGGGGGCAAGACAAACGGCAGCCAGACGACGGAAGAGACTAGCTTTAATAAGGATGGGCTTCCGATCGTCAATGAGAAAATCACACTTTCAATCGTTTCGCCGAAAGCGGCGCTTGCGCCGGAGTATAATGAAATGGAAATTTTCAAACGGCTCGAGAACGATACGAATGTTCATATTGAATGGAATAATATCCCGGATACCGATTATGTGGAAAAGAAAAACCTGCTGCTGGCCAGCGGCGACCTCCCGGATGCGTTTTACGCTTCGCAATTTTCCGATTATGAATTGATTACTTACGGAGAAGACGGAACGATCATTCCTCTGGAGGATTTGATCGAGCAATATGCTCCGAATTTGAAGAAGCTGCTGGAAGAAAGGCCGGATATCAAAGCGGCAATCACGGCGCCTAACGGTCATATCTACGGCCTGCCGACTTGGGAGGAGAACGAGCTTGGCACAAATCCGTTCTTCCATGTTATTAATACGCAGTGGCTCGACAAGCTGGGCTTGAAGTTCCCGGAAACGCTTGACGAGTATACGGAGGCGCTTGTCGCTTTCAAAACGCAGGATCCGAACGGCAACGGCAAAGCCGACGAAATTCCGCTTAGCTTCATGCATATGCAGTGGTGTATGGATATTGCAGGCCTGTTCGGCGCCTTCGGCTTACCGGATAACCTGGAGCACCGCATCGTAAGAGACGGCAAAGTAATCTTCACGGCTACGCAACCGGAATATAAAGAGGCATTGAAATATTTTAACGAGAAATGGTACAAACAAGGCTTAATTGATCCCGAATCCTTTACGCAGGATGCGCCGCAATACTTGGCCAAAGGAAAAACGGCTGAACCGACGCTCGGCTCCTACGTATGGTGGGAAATCGAAGAGGTCGTGGGTACGGAGCAAGCGAAAAACTATGCGCTCGTTCCTCCGCTCACAGGACCGACAGGCAAGAAAACGATTGGCAGAGGCAACGGCGGCGGCCCGGGCAGAAACGCATTCGTCATAACGAAGGAAAACGAAAATCCGGAAGTCACGATGCGCTGGATCGATCAGCAGTATGAGCCGTACATGGCTGCGCAAATTCACTGGGGCCCGATTGGCGTTATTTATGAGAAGGATGCGAACGGCAAGCTTGTGAACCTTCCTCTTGAGGAAGGCGTATCGATGGGGGAATTCCGTCAGAAGGTCGCACCGAACGGTGCGGGCGTCATTACGAGCGAGCATTTCAAAACCATTGTAGACATGGAGCCGCGCGCGCAGCAGCGGAAGAAGGATTTGGAGCAATATTACGAGCCGTTCATGGAGAAAGAAAACTATCCGACGATCTTCTTCCTGCCGGAGGAGCTGGATACGATCAACCAAATTGAGCCGGAGCTTATCAAATTCGTCAATACGCAAAGAGCGAAATTCATCGTTGACGGCATGGATGACAAAGCGTGGGACAGCTATGTGAAGACAGTAGAAGATATGGGCCTCAGCGAGCTGATGGAACTATACCAAACCGCGCTTGACCGTTATAAGGAAGCGCAAAAATAAAAAAAGAGAGAGCAATGCCGATAGGAGGAGAGAGAATCATATGAAACCTATTTACGGTCACCCGCTGCGTCCGCAGTTTCATTTTACACCCGAAGCCAATTGGCTGAACGATCCGAACGGGATGGTGTTTTACGAGGGAGAGTATCATTTGTTTTACCAGCATCATCCGGATAGCACCGTGTGGGGTCCGATGCATTGGGGCCATGCGGTTAGCAAGGATCTTGTGCATTGGGAGCATCTTCCGATTGCTTTATACCCGGATCATAACGGTACGGTTTTTTCGGGAAGCGCGGTCGTGGATGCTGAAGATACGAGCGGCTTTTTCGATGGAAAAGCAGGACTGGTCGCGATTTACACGCAAACGGAGATGATTCCGGGCACAGACCTGTCCAAGCAGCGGCAGAGCATTGCTTATAGCAAGGATAATGGACGCACTTGGCATCCCTATGCGGATAATCCTGTGCTTGCAGACGAGCGGTTCGCGGATTTCCGCGATCCGAAGGTGTTTTGGCATGAAGGCACGAAGCGCTGGATTATGGTGCTGGCGGCGGGAGACCGGCTTTGCCTGTACCATTCAGCGGATTTGAAAGAATGGACGTTTGCCAGTGAATTCGGGGCGCAAGAAGGTTCGCATGACGGCGTATGGGAATGCCCGGATTTGTTCGCTTTGCCGATTGAGGGCAAGGACGGTCTTGCGAAGTGGGTAATGCTCGTGAGCATCGGTGATGAGGCGAATTGCCCTGAAGGGTCGAGAACGCAATATTTTATCGGTGAGTTTGACGGGATGACGTTCATGAACGACAATTCGCCGGAGACGGTGCTGTGGATGGATCACGGCCGCGATAACTACGCCGGGGTGACATGGTCGGATGCAGGCGACCGGCTGCTTATCGGCTGGATGAATAATTGGAAATACGCGAATTTGATTCCGACGGATGAGTGGCGCGGCGCGATGACAATTCCTCGGAGGCTTAAGCTCCGCGATTTCGAGGGTCAAGTGAAGCTTATACAGGAAGCGCCTGAGGAGCTGCGTAAGCTGCGGCAAGAGGTTGTCGAATGGCAGGATGAACGGATATCGGCGGACGACAATCTGCTCGACGGATATAAAGGCGAGCTATTCGAGATAGAGGCTGAATTTGAGCTGGATACGGCTGTCGAATTCGGCTTTAGGTTAAGAGTCGGCGAAAGCTGCGAGACGATAGTAGGCTATGACGCCGCGGCCGGCCAATTGTTTATCGATCGAACGAAATCGGGGATATTAGACTTTCATCCACAGTTCGGCTGCAGACACGGCGAGCCGCTGGGGCCCGTAAACGGCACGGTTAAGCTGCACATATGGGTGGATCGTTCTTCCGTTGAAATTTTCGCTGATGAAGGCGGCCTTGTCATGACCGATCAGCTGTTCCCGCATGCGGGCAGCGACGGGATCGAGCTTTTTGCAAAGGGCGGAGAAGTATGGCTTCGATCGCTGAAGCTGTATCCGTTGAAATCGATTTACGCGGCAAGGGTGACTGAGACGGTAGGAAAATAACGATTGCCCGAGCGGGAGGAATGGTGTTCATGGATAATAATAACCGGAATAAGCCGACAGGTACCGGTCTAGTTGCTCATTGGCCGCTGGATGAAGGCAGTGGCCGCACGGCTATGGATGTCGTTAGCGGCCAAGCGGACGAGATCTCTTACGCTCTGCTTGATGCCAGATTTACGGAGGCGATTGATCCGGGTTGGCGTTTCGGGATGAATGGCGGTTCACTGCTGTTTGACGGTTATTCGACTTGGATTACCCGTAAGGCCGGCGCTTCGCCAAGGCTAGGGGAGGCTTTTACGGTCTCCGCCTGGGTCGCGCCTCGTTCGTATGAATGGGGAGCGGAGCAAAGGCTCTCCGCGATTGTGAATCAGCATGACAGGGAAGCAAGAGAAGGATTTATTTTTGGCATTTATCGGCATGGCTCATGGTCGCTCCAGCTCGGACTGGGCGGTGAGTGGCATGAGCTCTGGTGTCATGATCGGCCGCTTGCGAAGCAGAAGTGGTCCCATGTTGCCGCAACGTTCGATAAGGACCAGGCGGGCATGAAGCTGTTCCTGAACGGGGAGCAGGTTGCCGAACTGGCAACGCCGGCGAATACGGCAATGACGCCGTGCGCTTCCGACCTGCTGATCGGGAAAAATAATCAAGCGGCGGTGCTTGCGGAAGCGTTCCGCCATAATATGTTCGACGGGCTGATGGACGAGGTGCGGATCTATGACCGCGCATTGTCTACGGCTGAAATCGCGGCCTATTATGAAGCGGAGCTGCTGCCGCATGAAGGGGACATTCCCGCAATCGCTGAGGCCGATATTCGGCTGGACCGGGCGCCGCTCCTGAAGGACCGGCATCGTCCGCAGTATCATGCGAGCCCGCCCGTTCATTGGATGAACGAACCGCATGCGCCGATCTATTTTAACGGGAAATATCATTTGTTCTATCAGCATAATCCTCAAGGTCCTTATTGGGCGCAAATTCATTGGGGCCACTGGGTAAGCGAGGATATGGTGCATTGGCGCGATCTGCCGATTGCGCTTGCGCCCGAGAAGGGGGCCGTCGATCCCGATGGGGCATGGTCTGGCAGCGCTGCCTATGATGAAAACGGCATCCCGGCTTTATTCTTTACGGCAGGTGATGACAGCGCATCGCCGAATCAAAGGGTGGGACTGGCCCGCAGCAGCTTCTTGGAGGACGGCGACAGCGATTTGGTGCGATGGAAGAAGCATCAGGAGCCTTTGATCGTGCAGGAGAAGGGGCAGGGCATGTTCGGCGACTTCCGCGATCCGTTCGTATGGAAGGAAGGAGAACTATGGTATTTGCTGATCGGTTCGGGCACGGATGGACAAGGCGGAACGGCGCTTGCTTATACGTCGGGCAACATGATCGATTGGGAATATAAGGGCCCCTTTTATGTCGCTGATCCCGATGCGTATCCGTATCTCGGCAACATGTGGGAGCTGCCGGTTCTTCTGCCTCTCGGCAAGGACGGCGCTGGTGAGGAGAAGCATGTATTCTTGATCAGTCCGCTCGGCCCGGGAGCCGATGTCGAGGTATTCTATTGGATTGGCGCATTCGACTGTGATGCCTTTCGTTTCGTTCCCGATCATGATGAGCCTCAGCTCATTGACGTCGGCGATTTTCATTTTACCGGACCGAGCGGAATGGTTGATCCAAGGACGGGCCGCAATATCGTATTCACGATCGCGCAGGGCGAGCGGACGCCGCAGCTGGATTATGATTCCGGTTGGGCACACAATGCCGGCTTGCCTGTGCAATTGTTATTGCGGGAAGACGGGCGCCTCGGCGTTGAACCGATCGAGGAGCTGAAGTCGCTGCGCGGCGAGCTGCTCTGTTCGCTTCGAGATAAGACGTTGGCGGAGGCAAACGGGCTGCTTGCGAACGTGCAGGGCGATATGCTGGAGATTCAGGTCGAGTTTGCGGCGGGAGCGGAAGCCGGTACCGGCACAGTCACAGACACCTCGCGTATGGGGCTTAAGGTCAGACGTTCACCTGCAAGCGAAGAGGAGACGTTCCTTTATTATGATCCTCATTCCTCCGAATTCGGTGTTGATCGCTTGAAGGCCACATCTGCTCCGGAGGAACGTATCGGCGGGGTGCAAAGCGGCAAGCTGGAGCTGAGAGGAGAAGCGCTAAGGCTGCGGGTTTACTTGGACCGCTCTATGGTCGAGGCCTACGCGAATGGGCTGAAAAGCTTGACGACAAGAGTGTATCCGGGCCGATTGGATGCGCTTGGCTTGCAGCTTTATGGCGACGAGGACCAGCGGATTAAGTCATTGGACATATGGGAAATGAAATCGATATACTGGTAAATCGGAATCGGAACATTTGGTCCGATCGACATTGATCCGGCAAGCGCAACGTATGGCTGTGTGACGACTACCCCGAAGCCGGGCTGGTCCGGCTTTCCATTTCTCGAAACGCTGAAGCGGGAATTATCTCCGAAACGGGTTATTTTGGGCGGGGGCGTCATGCATCAGAAACAGCTGCTTCCGATGGTTCGGGCCGAGGTGGAGAGAAATCTTAACGGCTATGTCAGCGCGGAGGCGCTTCTTAACGGAATAGACGAATACATCGTTTCACCTGGGCTTGGCGATAATGCAGGCTTATGCGGCTCGCTTGCGCTTGGTTTGGCGGCTTTGGAACGGGCCAGATGAATGGATAGCATTCCATATTGATCATAATAAAAAACAAAGCGGCAGTCCGGGACATGAAAATAAGGTCCAAGGCTGCCGCTTTTACAACGTTTTATTTTGATTTTTTCTTTGCTGCCGATCTTCCTTGCTTTTTCGGGTCATTCGAAGGCCGCTCGACATGTTGCGACCCGTTGGGTTTGATTGGATTACTCCCCATGCTCACTACTCCTTTCCTGTGGCTTCTGTTAGTTATTTGCCATTAGGTAAGAAACTATAACTTATCTGTATAGGTTGACAGCACCTTGCATAATGGCGATGATGGAGAGAGATATGAGTTGAAAAATAAGCAAATGGAAATAGGTTTGTTCACATATAGATTATATAGATAGATCACACATAGACGAAGGAGCTGACAGCGATGAAATTAGTGGTGGAGCAGCCGGCGGCGCGCTGGTATAAGTCGGAGATGGGGCTTGCGGACGGGGATGCCATTCGAATATTTGTGCGTTTGGGCGGCTGCGGCAGTGTGCATCCGGGTCTTTCGCTCGGTGTGATCAAGGATGCTCCGAGGAGAATCGGGATTAGCGAAATCGTAGAAGGCGTCACGTATTATATAGAGGAAGACAATCTGTGGTATTTGGACAATAAGACGCTGCGAATTTCGTTCGACGAGAAGTATGAAGAGATTAAGATGGCTGTTGAGTGAAGAGAAACCTTCTCGTAAATAATCTACAAGGCTGTCCGTTTGGTCTAGACACAGAGACCTTGCGCGATCAGCCTCTTTTTGTTGAATGACTAAGTTGGTTCAGCCATAGCCAGCAGCTTATCTACGATAGCCCAGTTGCAGCACCTCACGATGTTGAATGATAGGTTAAGTGTACATGAAAGCCCGCAATCAGGGAAATAGCTATGCATGAATCCCAAGTTTATAAATAGATCAAGCCCATTTTGGCAATAATGGTGTAGTTTGGCGAATGCCGAGAGGCTATATGATGTTAGGGAGGTCAGCACGATGAAATGGGAGCTGGGATCCTGCTTACTTGACCAGCGTTTAGTCGACTGTGGTATGTCGAGGCTGGAGCTTGCGGCCGCGCTGCTTGTTAAGCCGGAGCGGATTAACGATTATATTGAAAATACGCGGGTTATGCCCCTCAAGGTAGCCATATCCATCGCCGACACGGTAAAATGTGATGTACGGGACCTTTATGAACTGCGGTCCTCATCAAGTACATCATTTTGAAACGCGGGAGTGACGAGGATGAAGCTGACCGAAGAACAAGTGGAAGAGAAGCTCGCCGCCTTGGATGGCTGGAAGCGGGAGGATGGCAAGTGGATCGTGAAAAAATACCGGTTCCGCGCGTTTTTGGACGGCATAGCATTCGTGAATCGGGTGGCGGAAGCTTCCGAACAGCTGAATCATCACCCCTTTATCGCCATCGATTACAAGATGGTAACGCTGCGCATGACGACATGGAAGGATGGCGGCTTGACCGAGCTTGATTTTAAAGCTGCTGCACAATTTGACCGTGTATATAAAAATGATTAAATACGCAAGCTTTAATGGAGAAAAACCTCCATTTGCAGCTAATGCCTGCAGGTGGAGGTTTTCATATCGTTTTTGTCTGTTAAAAGACCGTTACCTTATTGTTTCGCTTTGGAGCTGTCTTCTTGGCTTAGCTCTTCGAGCGACTTCACTTTGCCATGCGGCTGCTGCGTATGCTTGCGCAGATGCCAAGCGTTTTCGCGACGGTTTTTGGACGATGTCATAGCTGCTTCACCCTCCCTTCCTCCTGTAGGGTGGCATATTGCCGTCTATCTCATACGGAGGAGAAAAGGAATTCGCCGCTTAAGCTTCATACGCCCGAGTAAGCTAAAAATCCGCCGTCCACGGGAATCGTCGTTCCGGTTACGAAGCCTGCTGTCGTGTCGTCGGCGAGCCACAGCAGGGCACCGAGCAGATCCTCCGGCTTGCCGAACCGCCGCATCGGCGTGTGGGAAATGATTTTGCCCGAGCGCTCGGTCAAGCTGCCGTCCTCGTTCGTGAGCAGCTTACGGTTCTGGTCCGTTAAGAAAAAGCCAGGAGCAATCGCATTAACCCGGATGCCCGACTCCGCCAGATGAACCGCCAGCCATTGCGTGAAGTTGACGATGGCAGCCTTCGCCGCGCTGTAAGCCGGAACCTTCGTCATGGGCGAAGGGGCGCTCATGGACGAAATATTAATAATGACCGCGCCTGTCCGCCCAAGCATCTGCTCCGCGAATATTTGCGTCGGGATTAGCGTTCCGACGAAGTTCAGATCCATGACGCTGCGGAAGCCGTCCACGCTTAGGCTGAACAGCGTCGTTATGTTGTCCGCATTCAAATGCTCAGGCTTAAAGGTTTCGTTCGTCGTATTCGCGCTCGGGTGATTGCCGCCTGCGCCATTGATTAAGATATCGCAAGCACCCAGCTGCTCGAGCACGGCAGCGCCTGCCGCCCGAGTGCTTTCGACGCTTGTTACGTCGCAAGCGACCGCAATTGCGGTACCGCCTGCGGCGCGAATCTCCTCCGCAACCGCTTCACCTTTCTCAACCGTTCGATTTAGAATCGCGATCTTAGCGCCTTGACGAGCCAGCTCGAACGCCATGACGCGGCATAACACGCCGGCGCCGCCGGTGACGACCGCTATTTTGCCGGCAAGCGATTCATGAATGGGAAGTTGTATCATACGCCGCTCACCTTCTTCTCTGCTTCAAGCTCATAAGCATCCCAAAGTCCCCATAAATACATGATGCCAAGTGCGCGGTCATATAAGCCGTAGCCCGGTCTGCATTTCTCATCCCAAATATGGCGGCCGTGATCCGGCCGGGCATAGCCTGTAAACCCGATCTCGTGATACGCGCGAACGATGCCGGCAATATCAACGGAGCCGTCTTGCGTGCGATGCGACGTTTCTATGAAATCGCCGTTGTCATATACGCGAACGTTGCGGATGTGCGCGAACGGAATGCGATCGCCGAATTCATGAATCATCGCTACAATATCATTGTCCGGATTTGCGCCCAGCGAGCCGCTGCACAGCGTAATTCCGTTGTAAGGGCTGTCATAAAGCTGCAAAAATTTGCGGAATTTTTCCTGACAGGTCATGATGCGAGGTAAGCCGAACACGGACCAAGGCGGATCATCCGGGTGAATCGCCATACGAATGCCGCTGCGTTCAGCCACCGGAATGATTTCGTTCAGAAAATAACGCAGGTTTTCCCACAAATGCTCCTCCGTCACGCCTTGATAAGCTTCGAACAATCGGGTCAAATGCTGCAGCCGCTCCGGCTCCCAGCCCGGCATCGTCAACGCGGAATTCGCATTAATTTCCTTCACCAATTGGAAAGGGTCCGCATTTGCGATTCGGCTATTTTCATAAAATAACGCGGTAGCGCCATCGCCCATCGGTTTATGCAAGTCGGTGCGCAGCCAGTCGAAGATCGGCATGAAGTTGTAGCAAATGACCTTTACGCCAACGCTTCCAAGCTTCTCGATCGTCTTTTTGTAATTCTCAATATATAGGTCACGAGACGGAAGGCCGAGCTTGATATCCTCATGCACGTTAACGCTTTCAACAACATCGATGTGCAAGCCGGCACGTTCTGCCTGCTCCTTTACTTCCAAAATACGATCCAGCGGCCATTCCTCGCCAGCCGCAATGTCATGCAGCGACCAAACGATGCCGTCGGTTGCCGGAATTTGCTTAATATAGCTGAGAGGAACCGTATCATTTCCTTCTCCGAACCATCTGAACGTCATTTTCATGAAACACACGCCTCCTGCGGTCATTTGTAATAATTCGGGTATTTCTCTTTCAGCAGAGCCTGATCCGCAATGTTCAGGCTAAGATGCTCCTTCATCAGCTGTTCGCCGCGCCGCGCATCTTGTGCTTCGATGGCTTCATAAATGAATCGATGCTGCTCATAAAGCTGCTCCCAATTATGATCGTCGACAAGCCTTAACATGCGGCTGCGATTCAAATGGGTATTCATCTGCTGCATGACCGCCCACATATTGCTCTTGCTGCAGCCATCGAACAAAATACGGTGGTACGCTTCATCCAGCTCGAACATGCTTTTGTCATCCGGATCTTGAAGGCAAGCCTGCTGCTGCCGCAGATTCATCTCCAGCTGCGTTAGCGCCTGCTCCGGAAAGTGAGCGCAAGCGAGCAGGATAACGGCTCTCTCCAACTGCTCCCGCATAAACCTGGCTTCCTCGACGAGAGCCGTATCGATTAACGATACGAATGTGCCCCGCTGCGGAAGAACCTGCACCAGACCTTCTTGAGCAAGCCTCAGGAAGCTTTCACGGACGGGCGTTCGGCTAACCTTGAACAGAACGGAGGTTTCATTCTCGGATAGCGGCGTTCCGGGAGGGAGCTCAAGCTTCAAAATTTGCTCTCTTAGCTGATAGTAGACCGCATCCCTGGTGGAGACGGGCTGCGGGCGAATACGGAAGTCCATACGATCATTCCTTTCGATCTCACGCTACCATACTACCATACAAGTATGGCAGTGTAAATCCATAAAACAGCAAAAAAAGCTGTCCCCGAAGCAGTTATCTACTTCAAAGACAGCCCGCGGTATAATCGTAATCGGCAAAATTATTTTCCGCTTGCAACGTCCGTCTTTCCCTCGGTTCTATTCTCCTCGCGCTCATAGAGCGTCTGCAAATAGGTGGCCATAACCCTTGCAAGCTGATCGGAAACCTCGACGAGACTCATATGCGCGACATCCTCGAAGGTTGTCTCCAGGATATGAGGGTATTTGTAGGTCGTTTCGGCCTCATGAAGATTCGTAACGGTAAACGTATCGTCCGGTTTAACGACAGCATCCTCGGCGCCGGCAACAAGCAATACCGGATATTTGGCCTCAGCCAGCACATGGCTTCTGTCGGGACGCTGCATCATGCCCTCAAGCGTCGAGATTGCGGCCTGCTCCGTCATTTGCTGCCCGACGCCAATCAGCTGATCAACCTCGTCATGCAATTCCTCAAGCTTCTCTTCCTTAAATAAGTTCGGAATAATGCCGCGAACATAAGGAGTAATTCCATTTGCGCGAATGTCCGCCATATCTTGCCTCCGCTTCTCTTTCGCTGCCTCCGTATCCGGCAGTGCCGTGGAATGGATCAGAGCGAAGCCGGAAAGCCTGTCCGGATATCGCTCGGCGAAGGCGGCGGTTACGTAACCGCCCAAGGAATGACCGAACATGACAACCTTATCAATCTGCAGCGATTCCAGCAGCATCGCGATATCCTCGGCCATCATTTCCATTGAATACGTGCCTTCGGGGCTTTGGGAGCCTCCATGACCGCGCAGATTCGGTATGATAACGCGATATTGCTCGCTCAGTACCGGACATATTTTATGCCAATATAGGGAAGAGCCGCAAAATCCGTGAAGCAATACGATTACTTTGCTGTTGCTGCTGCCGCACTCTTCATAGACGAAATCGATGCCACCAGCGTGAATACGTTGTTTTTCCATCGATCCTCACCAGCCTTTTTAATTAGCGATTTGTTTTGTTTGGTGTACTCTTATTACCCATTCTCCAGCCTTTGAAACAACCTGAGAATATTTAAACTGTAAAACAGAGAAAATGATAAGTACTCCATCCAAGAAATCTGTTATTCTGATTGGATAACATGCTGCATCAGATCATGATAATTTAAGGGGGTGCCGATCCGTGCGGGTAAAATATAGAACAATCGCCATGATGACGGCAATGTGTGTCATGATTATAACGGGCTGCATGAAAGGCGAAGGCCATTTGACGGACAATAAGGGTCGAATAGACCATGTCGCAGCTGAAAAAACGGTAACGCTTACTTTTTGGCGAAACTCGGGAAATAACGCGGAAAATACGGCTTACGAGCAATTGACCGCAGCTTTTATGAAGAAGCATCCAACGATTAAAATAGAAATGACGCCATTTCCTTACAGCGATTATGATACAAAGCTAAGAACCTCAGTCGCTGCAGGCAATCCGCCCGATATCATGGCCGTCGACGCTCCTAATCTCGCCTCTTACGCGCAGGCGGGGGCTCTTATACCGCTTACGGAACATTTCAAAAAGGATGGGAATTTGGAGGATATACCGCTTACGACGATTGAAGGCTACACGTATAAGAACGACATTTATTTGGCTCCTATGACGGAGTCGTCGATCGCGATGTTTTATAATAAAAAGATGTTCGAAGCCGCTGGAATTCCGCTGCCTTCCCGTAATCCCGACGAAGCTTGGACGTGGGGGCAGGTGCTGGAGGCGGCCGTGAAAATTAATGATCCCGCGAACGGCATTTACGGCATCGATCCGGCCCAAGGCTTTCAAAATGCGGGGGCAACCGCTTATTTTAAATATCCGATTATATGGCAATTCGGCGGAGACGTGATGAATGCGGAGGGGACTACGGCGAGAGGGTTTCTGGACTCGCCCGAAACGAAGCGGGCATTAACGTTTTATACCGAGCTGTTTACGAAATATAAGGTCGCCTCGTTCGAATATCCGGTTGACGCTTTTCCGAACCGCAAGCTTGGCATTACGATCGACGGCACCTGGACATTATCGCATATTGCCGAGAAATTTCCGGATTTTAAGCTGGGAGAGGATTTCGATGTCGCCCCTCTGCCGAAGGGGAGCAGACAAGCCGTTGCGAACGGCAGCTGGGCGCTGGGCATCTCCACGAAAAGCAAGCATCCGGAAGAAGCTTGGCTGTTTGTGAATTGGATGACCGGGTACGAGGGATTGAAGCTGTACAGCAGCGTTACGAAGGACATCCCAGCAAGGTATTCGGTTGCTAAGGAATTTACGGAGCTGAACGAGTATCCCAAAAATATATTCGTCATCCAAAATCAAAAGTACGGCAGACCGCGTCCCATTACACCGGTGTTTCCTCAAGTGTCGGAAGCCGTCAAAAATTTGTTTGTGGAAGTGACGCTGGAGAAACGAAACCTGGATGAGGCGATCGATGATGCAATCAGCACGATCGATAAGGCGTATGCCGATTCTAAATCGATTGCCAATTGAGTGTATTTAAAAGAGAGGGGCTGCCTTATGTTTTTTTCGTTGCGAAGCCGGCTGATGGCGGCTTTCTCCTTCCTGCTTATCGTCCCCTTTATCGCTCTCGTATTCCTATTAAGCGAAGAGTCCGCCAAGCTTATCCGTCAATCTATTGAGACGTCTACGTCACAGACGATTGAGCAATTCGGCTCGCATGTCAATACGTTTATGACCCAAGTCGAAGAAATCGGCAATCAAGTGATGAGCAACCGGGTGACGCAGGATTGGGTTACAGCATTAATGAGCCCGGATAGTTCGATGGAGGAGCGGCTGCTCGCGAAGCAAAAGCTGGTTGAATATGTGTCTTCCTACTCGATCAACAACTCCAGCGGCATCTCCATCGGCGTCTTTTCTGATTTCGGAGGCGGCGTGTGGACGCAGGATCGAACGTATTTGGAACAGGAGTGGTATAAACGGTTCTTGAGTGATGACAAGCGATGGACGAAAGCCCATTCCGATCCCGATCAAGCGGATGAAATCATGAAATCGCGGCTCGTTAACAGCTATATGCTGCCCTTAGTTCAATTGCAATCGTTTACACAGTCTGGATTTGTAAAAGTGAATTATCCGACTTCGGTGCTGAGGGATGCGATTGAGAAAATACGTTTCGGTGAAACCGGCCGCGCGTTTCTGCTTGCCTCAGACGGCAGCAGTGTGCTGAATCAGCGGCTGCCTGAAGACGGGCCATCCTTTCTAACGGACGGTCTCGCTGAAATTAAAGCGGCTCCCGGCAATGTTACGAGCGGCGTGTTTCCGATTCATAGCGATGATGAAACGTACTTGCTGTTTTACCGCTATTTTGAAGCACAGGATTGGTATGTGATCGGGGAAGTTCCCGAGAAGGAGCTGTTCGTGAAAATCGATCAAATTCGCCGTACGATGCTGCTCGTCAGCCTTGTCTTATTATTGCTCGTCATTCTTGCCGCCTTCTGGCTGTCGTATGGCATAACGAGACCGTTAACATCGATGGCCAGAGCGATGAAGCATGTGGAACGGGGCGAATTTGCACAGGCGCTCAGTATGATGCCGGCGGTTAGAACCGGTCACAGCGAGGTCGGTTATGTAACAAGGGTATTCGAGAATATGACAACACGGCTCCGTTATCTGATCGAGACGGAATTCGAGACGAATCTACGAAGGAAAAACGCGGAATATAAAGCGCTGCTGCTTCAAATTAATCCGCATTTTTTCAACAATACGTTGGAAATTATTGGTGGCCTTGCAGCGATGAAGCGCAATGACGTGCTGATGGATGCGACGGAAGCGCTTGGGCAAATGATGCGGTATTCGCTGAATTTAAACAGCGATTTGGTCAAAGTAAGAGAGGAAATGAATTATATCCGCGATTATTTATTCATCCTTCAGCTGCGTTACGAGGAGCGGCTGCAAGTCGAGATAGAAGAGGATACGGCATCGAATCAGCTGTTGATCGCCAAGTTCATTTTGCAGCCCATCATTGAAAATGCAGTGAAGTACAGTCTGGAAAAGGGCGGCGTAGCCCGAATAGCTCTTCGCGTTAAAACCGGGGAGGGGCGCCTCTTTATCAAGGTAGCCGACAACGGGATCGGCATGGATGCCGAATTAATTGATCATGTAATGGAAGAGCTCGTCAGCGCCGATTCGGTAGACATATTGAACAGCGGCGGTGACAGTATCGGTCTGCGCAATGTATTGTCCAGGTGTCGGCTATACTACGGGGAACAGTTTAAAGTCAGCATAGAGTCGAGTCGCGGCGAAGGAACGGTCATTCGGATCAGCATTCCCGCCGTTAAGGGGTGAGGTAGACGTGTACAGCATTATCATTGTCGATGACGAAGCGGGCGTACGAAATAGCATCAAGGCAAAAATTGACTGGAATGCTGCGGGTTTTCAGATCGAAGCGGAAGCGTCTAACGGCGAGGAAGCGTTGAAACTGCTTAGCGGGCGCCGGCTTCCGGACGTGCTCATTACCGATATTCGCATGCCGCAAATGGATGGTATCGGGTTGATTAAAGCATGCAAGCAATTGTATCCGGCGCTTAGAATTGTCGTCCTATCCGGCTATTCCGATTATGCGTATATGCAGGCCGCTATTCAAGCGGGCGTGAAGGACTATTTGCTTAAGCCGGTTGGCCGCAAAGAGCTGACCGCTTTGCTTGAGAAGTTGTCTGCGGAAATTGCCGCGGATCAAACCGATGAGCAAGCGCAGCGCACCGAGCGGCTGCAACGCGAACAGCAGTTGATTGCCCTGCAGGAGCAGATGCTGCTCCGGTTAGTAAAGGAGGAGTTTTTCAGCCTTTTGGCCATGAAGGAAAGGCTGGAGCAGCTGCAATTGTCCGCTTTCGTTAACGAAAGCCTTCCGGTTCGTTTCATTACAGTCGAAATGAGAGTGCCGCCAGGCAGGTTGGAGGATGAACGGGAGCATATTGACCTGCTGCATATGGCTTTTCAAATGCTGTGCAGGGAATCTGCGGGCAGCCATCGGCAGGTTTATCCTTTCTATGACGCAAGCCATCCGTCGATGATGCATTTTTTGGTGCATGCGTTAGAGGAACGTGACGAGACGGATTTTGCCGATAGCTTCATTCGTCAAATTCGTCATCAAATCCGGTATTATTTGAAACTCGATTGTGTGATCGGCGCAGGGGAAGCGGTTAGCGGCTTGCGGCAATTCAAGAATGGATATTCCTCGAGCATGCTGTCGTGGAGCCGCAGCACCATCCATGGTACGAATACGGCAGGCGAGCGTCAGGTGCATGATTTGATTGCGGCGTTCTCGCCGGAAATGGAAAGGCAGCTCGTCGTATCCGTCGAGAACGGGGACTATAAAGCTTATTCGGCGCTAATGGAGCGCATTGTTCCGAAGCATATCGACTATCCCATGTTTTCGTTTACGTTCGTCGCGTCGCGAATATTGCTTTTGTTTCATTCCATCGCCAAAAAATACGGGGAAGGCGAGACGGCGCTGCAGAAACGGCTGTGGGATTGTCAAATGACGATCGGCGATTTTCATTCGCGTGAGCAAATCCTTGAGCAATTGGAGGAGCTGGCTCGCTTAGTAATGAAAGAGGCGCTGAAGACGCGCAGCTCCAGCGGTCAGTCTATCGTGAAGGCCATTCAAAAGTACGTCGACGATAATTTTGCCTATGAGCTGACGCTAACCTCGCTCGCCGGTATGTTTCATTTGAACGAGACGTATTTATCGGGCTTGTTCAAGCAGCATGTCGGCGTGACGTTTAGCGAATACGTGACAAGCCTGCGTATGAAGAAGGCGTGCGAGCTGCTCTCGCACAGCGACTTGAGGCTGACCGACATCGCCATGCTCGTCGGCATCTCCAGCTCGAGCTACTTCAGCACCTCGTTCAAGAAATTTTACGGCACCAGCCCGAAAGAGTACCGCGAGCGGTACAATAGCAAAGCTTAAAATCTTTAAGCATTTGTACACTATAGCTCCGATCGAGGCTCGAGAGACTAAAGTTACTGGATTTATACACTTTAGAGCACCAATCAAGGCTCGAGAGACCAAAGTTACTGGACTTATACACTTTAGAGTTCCAATCTAGGCTCGAAAGACCAAAGCTACTGGATTAATACACTTTAAAATCGTTCTCGTCGGCTAATGCTAATTTTAACGTAAAAAATAAGGTTAACCAGTTTTTGCTGGTTAACCACATAATACGAAACTATTATACAGACTCAACCGGAGCGCATCTTAGGAAATGTCGTCAGAAGGCTTACTTGTCGATTCTCTCTCGATCAAGGTCGTAGGAAGAAGAATTTCGATATAGGGTTCCGAAGGATTGTTAATTCGCCAAAATAATTGTTGAATGGCTTTTTGGCCGAATTTACTCAAATCGACGCCCATCGTAGTCGTCGTCGGCGTATTGATGCGCGATAGCTGGCCGTTGTCGAAGCTGCACACGGAGAAATCATCAGGAACTTTATGGCCCAATTGCTGAAGGGACGAAATTAAAAGAAAACCTAAACCATCGTTGACGCAAAACCAAGCCGTTGGCAGAGAAGTCATTCTTAAGAACTTGTCGGTTACATCGGTCGACTCCTCCGAGGCATCTTTAACCAGCCAATCAGGGTTAACGGCAAGCCCGGCTTCGTTCATGGCCATATGGTATCCTTCCAAACGTTCCTGGTAGCTAGGTGAAAAGGAGACATTGCCCCAAAATCCGATTTGCTTATGGCCTAATCGAATTAAATGATTAACCGCATCATATCCGCCAAAACGATTGTTGGTTAAAATGCAATCTGCATGAATACGAGGATGGTGATGGTCGATGAGAACGGTAGGGATTCCGGTTGCAAGCACGGTATTGATATAGTCTGTGCTGATATGAGAGAGAACCAGCACGCCGTCAACGCTTTGGTTTTGCAGAAATGACGGCAATACCAATCCATCTCTGGCTTGCGGGTTTACCGATTGAATTTGCAAAGTCATCCCTCGTTTGGAGCACTCCTGCTCAATGGATAAATAAATCTCGCCAAAAAAGCTTCTCTGAGAGAAAGCAAAATCCGAAGCGATCAAAGCGATACTGCCGCTTCGCTCGGGCTGTCTGTTCTTTCGGGTTTCTGAGTACCGATACCCAAGTTTCTGCGCCGTTTCGATTACCAGCTGCCGCGTTTCATCGCTAACTCCGCCTTTTCCCGTAAGGGCTTGAGACACGGAGTTTTTAGAAATATGTAAAGTATCAGCAATCATCTGCATGGTAACCTTTAGCTGCTTCATGATACCGTTCCCTTCCAATTAATCTGTCGTGCTGCTCTGATTAAGCGAAGTTGTAACGTTACAAATTATATCGTATTGAATAGCAAAAAGGAACTGTTATTATAGTGAATTTTAATTTTTATGGTTTGGGTTGACTTTTTATTCTCCGTCAATAATAATGAACATTAATTCAAAAAATAAAGTAAAGTAATTTTAAAGTAACGTTACAATTATGAATGTATCAAGGGGGGAAAGTGATGGTTAAGCTGATCAAAAATGAAGCGATAGCTTGTAAAACGCTGTTGGAACAATATTTGAATAATACCGGGTCCGTAATAAATCCTATTAAGCTTCTGTTAACGGGAGTGGGGGAGCGTGATGTATATAACATTACCGCTCCGTTCGTGGATGAAGGGGAGCTCGTTATTGCCGGGCGTGTTGAGTTCAGGGACAGCGAGCATTCTGAGATTATGTTTTTTGTCGAACGAAGCGATGAATGGGTGCCTAGAGAAGGAATGCCAAAGCTTACGCTTCAGGATCCGTTCTATACTCGAATTGGCGGGGAAATCGTTCTCGGCGGCGTAGAGATTTATCCTCATCCTACCAATGTCGGAGCACTAGCTTGGAGGACGGTTATGTACAAAGGGAAGCGTCTCCAAGATTTAGAGTTGTTTTTTACAGGACCTAACGGAATGAAGGACCTTCGTATAGCGGAGCTTCATGACGGCAGTATAGCCATGCTCACTAGACCTCAGGGGGAGAAGGGTGGCCGAGGAAAGATCGGATTCACGCGATTGGCTTCGCTTGCTGAACTGACGATTGAGCGGGTTGAGGAGACTCCGCTTTTGAAGGATCAATTTATTGAAACGGAGTGGGGCGGCGCGAACGAGGCTCATTTGCTGTCCAATGGACTGATCGGCATTCTAGGCCACATTGCTTGCTTCGATGAAGCGGAAAATCGTCATTATTATCCGATGGTCTTTGCGTTGGACCCGTTTACGGGAGATTATTCAGATATTGAACTTATAGCCGTCCGAGACAAGTTTCTGCCCGGCGAGGCTAAACGGAAGGACCTGAACGATGTTGTTTTTAGCGGAGGCCTTGTTAGGAAGGAAGACGGTTCCGCCGATTTGTATGCCGGCATCAGCGATGCGGAGGCTCACAGAATTACCATTCCGGATCCGTTTTTAAAATTTGAAGGCCTAGAGGTGAGATAGTCGTGAACATTTATCGTTATGAACAAAATCCGATTATTACGCCCGCTGACGTACAGCCCTATCATGAAGGCTATAAGGTCATCGGTGCTTTTAATGCGGGCGTTGCTGAATACAACGGCGAAACGCTGCTGTTGCTTAGAGTTGCTGAACAGCCTGTAAGCGATGATCCAAACATCGTGCTTGCTCCGATATATAATCCGGAAACAGGTGTTATTGATCTAGTGGAATTACACCGAGATGATGAAAGGTATGATTTCTCGGATCCGCGAGTCGTAAGAGATCGGTCCCAGAGCGCTACCTTTGCATACTTGACGTCAATTTCATATATCCGGATAGCCCGAAGCGCCGATGGGCATCATTTCTCCATAGACAGCAAACCGTTCATATACCCTTCCAACGAGCAAGAAGTATTCGGCGTAGAGGATCCGCGCGTCACGCAAATGGGTGATGATTATTATATTTACTTTTCAGTTGTTTCCCCTGTTGGGATCGGTGAATCCATGGTTTCCACTAAAGATTTCATCAACGTTACGCATCATGGTATGATATTTTGCCCGGATAATAAGGATGTATTGATCTTCCCGGAGAAAATTGGCGGGAAATATTATGCCCTTCACCGTCCAACCATGAAAAGCGTAGGCATGCCGGAAATTTGGATCGCCGAATCGGACAACTTGCTTTACTGGGGCAATCACAAGCATCTGCTTGGACTGCGCAAAGGCATGTGGGACAGCGGCCGGATAGGCGGAGGAGCGGTTCCCATCCGAACGGAAAAAGGCTGGCTCGAATTGTACCATGGCGCAACGAAGGAGCATCGTTACTGCATGGGAGCGGTTCTGCTCGACCTGGAAAATCCCGCGAAGGTATTAGCCCGTTCCGCATTACCTGTGCTGGAACCGGATGCTCCTTACGAGAAGGAAGGCTTCTTTGGAGATGTCGTATTTTCCTGCGGCGTGATCGTTCAAGGAGATACGGTGAAAATGTATTACGGGGCAGCCGACACCTCAATGGCCTGCGCGGAGCTTAGTCTGCAAGAAATTTTAAACAGCCTGGTCTATGAGCAGCTATTAACGGAAAAGTGCACGCTTTAAGGATTTGAACGTAATTTAAGATTACAAATTACATTACAAAACTATTTATTTACAATTACTGATAAAATAATAATGTTGACAAAAACGAAAAGTAATTTAAAATAATAAATATAAAACGTTTTCATTTCAAGTTACTATTAGCATGATTCCGATGTTTGTCATGTAGCTAGGACATTTCAATATATTCACAGGGGGAGAGAATGTGCGGTCAAAAAAATATACGGGCTATGTTTATATATCCCCGTGGATTATCGGATTTCTTGTTTTTACGATCGCCCCCCTCATCTTTGCTTTTTATGTGGGTCTTACGGAGTGGGATACGTTCAACAAGCCTAAGTACGTAGGCTTCGATAATTATTTAGATCTCATAAAAGATGAGGATTTCCGCAAGGCATTATGGGTGACCATTAAATTTGCGATTATTTCGGTGCCGCTCGGGATTGCGACCTCGATGCTGATCGCGATTTTAGTGAATACGAAGGTGCGAGGAGTATACTTCTTTCGGACAGCGCTTTACATGCCGGCGATCGTGTCCGGCGTTTCGATCTCGCTGCTCTGGAAATGGATTTTGGACACGGATTTCGGACTCATTAATTTACTGCTCTCCAAGGTTGGAATTGCTCCGCTTGGCTGGCTTACCGACGGCGCACTCGTCATGCCTTCCTATTTAATGATGGTGATATGGGGTGCGGGCGGCGGAATGCTTACTTATCTTGCCGGTCTGCAGGATATTCCCGGACATTTGTACGAAGCTGCGGATATCGACGGGGCGAATGCCTACCAGAAATTCAAGCATATTACGTTGACTATGCTGACCCCGGTTATATTTTACAATCTCATCATGGGAATTGTAGGAGCTATGCGAAAGTTCGGAGATGCCTATATTATCGGCGGGGCCGAAAATGAGGGACGGTTCTATATGATTTACTTATATGAGAACGCGTTCAAGTTTTTTAAAATGGGCTATGCTACCGCGATGGCATGGATATTGTTCGTCATCATCATGCTGCTTACCCTTTTGGCCTTTAAGTCATCCTCGGCTTGGGTTTATTACGAAACCGAAGTCAGTACCAAGAAAAAGCGGAAAGGGAGGTGAGGCGTTTGGTTTCTTACGGAATGGGAAGAAGACAAAAAAGGGTCTGGCGCAGTATTATTCTGTACGTTTTACTAGGGATCTTCGCCTTAAGTACTTTGTTTCCGCTAATCTGGATGATTTCCACCTCTCTTAAATCGGGAGATGTTATCTTTGAAATCCCTCCCCGGTTTTTACCGGACGGCTTGCATTGGGAAAATTATGCGAGAGCCGTTATCGAGATTAATTTTTTCGTTCTTTTTAAAAACACGGCAGTCATTACTTTTTTTCAACTGTTGTCTAACGTGTTCGTTTCCGCCTTTGTGGCTTACGGTTTCGCGAGATTCAATTTTCCGGGGAAAAACATTTGGTTTCTGTTAGTGCTCGCCACCATTATGCTGCCAGGGGAAGTAACGATGATTCCTGTGTTTATCGGTTTCAGTGAAATCGGTTGGAGCAATTCGATCCTGCCGCTTGTCGTTCCCGGTTTTTTCGGAGGAGCGCCCGTATTCATTTTTCTTCTGAGACAATTTTTCCTTTCGGTTCCGAAGGATTTGGAGGAATCGGCGTATATCGACGGAGCGAGCAGCTTTAAAATTTTCTGCAAGATTTTTCTCCCGTTGTCTGTTCCCGCATTGGTTACGATCGGGATTTTCTCCTTCCAAGGCAGTTGGAACGATTTGCTCGGTCCGTTGATTTATTTGAATGATGTCGATAAATTTACGCTGACGCTCGGCTTGTCGATGTTCAAAGGCGTAATGAAAGTGGAATGGGGACCGCTCATGGCGGGTTCGATTCTTGCGCTGCTTCCGGTTCTTATCGTCTTCTTCATGGCACAAAAGCATTTTGTGGAAGGCATTAAGCTAAGCGGTATTAAAGGCTAAACACATTTCATCTGAATGAAGCTTGATTTTCGACTAATTCGTCGATATCAATTTCAAATAAATAATAAGGGGAACGATAGACATGAAAAAGTATGCAACTGCAAGACTGGGACTGCTTCTCGCTTTGGTGTTAGCGTTTACGGTTGTATTGGCCGCATGCGGCGGAAACTCGAATAACGGCAATGCGCCAGCCGACAACAATGTAACCGCAGACAATGCCGGAAACGCCGGGCAGCCGGCCGAGAAAGTGAAATTGAAGGTTGCGACGTGGGCAGGAGCGGAAGAGCTTAGAGAATTCGAAGAGCTGGTAGCGAAGGTGAATGCAAGCGCGACAGACTATGAAATCGAAGTGCAAAGTATTCCGGCTGACTATTATCAAAAGCTTCAAACGATGATTGCAGGCAAGCAGTCTCCGGATTTTATGTGGTTGTCACAGGAATATATTGCGCAGTATGCAAGCCTGGGGGCGATCGCTCCGCTTAATGAGCATGTGTCCACTATTAGCAATTATAAAGCGGATGACTATTTCCAAGGCGCACTCGACGTAGGTACCTATAAGAATGATTTGTATGCATTGCCATGGATTTCACAGCCCTATGTGCTTTATTACAATCAGGATATGTTTGAAAAAGCGGGTGTCGAGCTTCCGACAAACGATTGGACCTGGGATGACTTTATCGCAGCCGGCAAGAAACTGACCAAAGACGGTGAATGGGGCGCATTGCTGAATAATATACCAACAGCTATGTATACGTGGTCTTACGGCGGCGATGTGTTTGACAAAGAAGGCAATATTACGCTGGATTCTCCTGAATCCATCAAAGGCTTGGAAATGTATCAAACGATCGTAAAATCGGGAATCGCTCCCGCAAGAGCTCAAGCGGATTCCATGGGTAACGGCGATATGTTCAAAACAGGCAAGGTTGCAATGTTCATAGGCGGCGCGGGCGATGATTTCGAGAAAACGACAAACTTCAAGATCGGCATGGCCGTGCCTCCAAAAGGAACAAATCAGGTTACGTTCAGTTGGATCGGTGTGACGGCAATGTCCAGCACTACGAAAAATCCTAGCGTCGCGGCAAAAGCACTTGTCGATATGACGGGTGCGATTCATCAATGGAAGGTAGTGGCGCCGACGAAAAGCGGCTTCGATCTTATTAAAACAAGCCGTCCGGAAAAAGAATATGCTGTAGAAACCATTCGTCTAGCATCCGAATTTGCCAGAGGCTTCAACAATCAGCCTAAGCAAGGAGAAATTGACGGAGCGATTTGGGAAAAGCTGACGCAAGCGATTGAAAAAGGCGATGATGTGAATGCAGCGGTAAAGAGCACGATCGAGAAATTTAATGCTATTATTAAGTAATAGCTTTTAACAGCGTTATTTGCCCGCTTGACCGGCTTCACCTAAACACCTGCCGCCAACGGAGGCTTGCCCCCGGATACGGCGGGTTTTTTCATATGCTGGAATGATGAGAGGAGAAGTTAACATGGAGAAGGAGACGGAAATGATGGAAATAACAAAACTGTCCTTGAAAGGAAGCAATAGTTGGAATGAGGATGCTCTAGTCGAGCATCCTGCTCTCGCGATGTATGGAGTTATCGACGGGGCAACATCGCTGGTGCCCTTCACCGGCGAGAATGGTGCAACCGGCGGTTATTACGCATCCCGGATTATTGCGGATTTCTTGCACGGCATGCCGTCATCATCAGGAAGCGATTGGAATCCGGCAGAAGCCATGCTTCAGGCCAATCGGATATTGCACGATGAAATGGTCAAGCAAGGCATTCGGGCGGATCGCAAAGATGAGTTATGGGGAGCTTGTGCTGTTCTGATCCGTATCGAGGAGGATTTTATCGAATACGCCCAGGCTGGAGATTGTATGCTTGCCGCGGTGTATGAGGATGGCTCTATACGTACCGTGACGCATGATCAGCTTGCGCATGTGGATAATAGGACGAGGGAGCTCTGGGCGGAAGGTGTCGAGGCCGGGCTTCGAACGAACACCGAGTTGTGGGCGCATGTGAAACCTCAAATTATTAACGGGCGCAATACGGCCAATACGGCGGAAGGCTATGCGGTGATTAACGGTGACCCTGCATTGTCCCGCTACATAGAATCCGGAAGAATAAACAGAATCCAATTAAAAGCGTTATTGCTCATTTCAGATGGCTTATACATGCCGAAGCCTGCCGGTTTCCCGGCAGCGGATGCGGAGGAGGTCACCCGGTCCATATTGGATAAGGGACTTGAAGGCTACGTAAACTGGCTGATTCAATTGGAGGAAGGGGACCCGCAATGTCTTCAATATCCGCGTGTCAAAAAATCCGATGATAAAACAGCTATCTGGATAGATTTTAAATAGGGAGAGCCAACCTTATGATTCGCAAAGTAGAAAAAATGCCGAACCTGCCGATGCCCTTTCAAATGAGAGATTGGAGTTGGGGTTCGATCGATCTGGGATTAAAAAAAAAGCGTAACAGTGGAAATCGGAACGGAGACATCGAATATTTATGATGCGGCTTCGCATGCTTATATTCAAACGAACGTCAATGGAAAAACGATGATTACGATTGCTCCGGACGCTGCTGTTCTCGTAGTTATTATTCCCGCGTATGCTAAGAAGAGTAGGGAAGGGACGAAGCTGCTCGCGGGCGGCGTAGTCATCGACTACCAATCACCTAACTCGCTTATGCTCAGTGGTAATTAAACAAAGAAAAAACGAGTGACGATGAAGGCTAATCCACGGCGAATTGGTTCATGGTTATATGAAGTGGCTTGGATTTACTCCCATCCATTTTTAAAATATACGGTTAAAGTAGGCTTGATCACAGTATCCGAGGTACTCCGTTACCTCAGCTCTTCAATAGTTACGTTTGTACGGAAATTGTGCAAAATATATTCCTGAATTTTCCGTGCGATCCGTTCTTTAGCTGGGGAAGCCCGTTGTTCAATGCTCTCTTGAGCGATATGCAAAGAGATGGAACGCTTACCCATTCATATAATTCGGGTATGCCGTATAACTCAGCGATCGTTGAAAACGTTGTGGAGCAAGGCCTTTCATATGAATAGTTTCTTCTATCACTTTCTTGCGAAGAACGATTAGGTGATCGCATTTAGCAGCAATTGTACACTTTAGAGCTTCGACCGAGGCCCAAGTGACCGAAGTTGCTGGAAAAATCCACTACAGAACGCCGAAAGTGGCCCGGGAGCGCGAAGTTACTGGGCATCCTTATCCATACTCACGTTTCTGGCCTTATATCGCCGTTTCAGGTGCTGTTAACCTGTTTCAGCGGGATAAGGCCTTTTTTTGTCATTTTTCACCATCCGAAAACTTTGAAAGTCATTTCCCGAGCATTATGAAATAAGTGTGATTTCCGTTTTGATATATTGTTGATGCAGCAGCAATGAAGTAGGCTCCAGTCCCGATAGATCGGGGCCGATAGCGCGGAAAAAACGAATTCGGGGGTTGGCCGTGAATAAAAATTGGATTTTTTACACTGTGATGTTCTCGCTTCTCATCGTAACGATAGGCGCGGCAGCCGTTTTCTCCTATTCCGAGGAAGAAACCGCTGAAGCGGTCATATACAAGCTGTCGGATGCGGAGCGTCCGTCCGGCGGCATTATATTGAATGCCGGCAGCATGAACGGATCGCTGGCGAATGCGGCTATACTTCCTGAATGGGAAGGAAGGAAAAAAACCGCGGAGTGGAAGGAAGGAGAAACGCTCGCGTGGACGGTTGATATTGCCGACGAGGCAAGCTACGAGCTGTCTGTCGGTTACTATCCGCTCAAAGGAAACGGGCAGCCGATCGAGTTCCTGCTCTACGTCGACGGCAAAGCGATTTCCGATCCGTATGCGCCCTTCGAGCTTAACCGCCTGTTCTACGATGAGCCGGGACCGCTTAGGAAGAGCGGCGGAAACGAGCTTCGTCCCAAACAGCTGGAAGGCGAGGTTTGGCTGAATACAGTCGTTGCGGCAGCGGGCGAAATGGAAGATGGACCATTGCAGCTGGCGCTTACGAAGGGCGAGCATGTGATCCGGCTGGAAAATGTAAGAGAGGCTGCGGTCGTTGATTACATTCGATTATCGAAGGTTGACGAAGCAGCATCTTATTCAGCGTATAAAGCGTCGTTTGAAAAGTTTTTGGGCAAGAAGGGCGGCGAAGCGTTTGTACCGGTTCAAGCGGAGCATGCGTACGCGAAGTCGGCTTCAGGCCTATTTCCTACCACCGACAAAAAGTCGCCGCTAACCGCGCCATACAGTCCGGTCCAGCTTCGGATCAATACAATCGGCGGCGACAATTGGGACATTCCCGGACAATGGATTAGCTGGAAGTTCGAAGCGCCCGAGGACGGGTGGTACAAAATTGGCGCCCGCTATCACCAGAACGAAGTAAAGGGCTCATTCGTTTCCAGAAAAATGTTATTGGACGGCCAAGCGCCATTCGAAGAAATGAACGCGGTTCGTTTCCCGTACGAGCTGAAATGGGCCATAAAGGAGCTGGGCGAAGAGACGGGCGAGCCTTACCTGTTCTACTTGGAAAAGGGCGAGCATGAGCTGAAGCTCGAGGTGACGCTAGGCGATCTGGCTCCAGCCGTGCAAAGCGTTCAGCAGATGGTGTACGACCTTAACCAAATTTATCGCAAAATCGTGATGATTACGGGCGTAAACCCGGATGTATACCGCGATTATGAGATCGATAAAAGCGTTCCTGGATTAATCGGGCAGTTCCAGACGCTTTCCGCTCAATTGAAGGGTGAAGCAAGCAAGCTGGATGAGATGTCAGGGCAGGCGAACGCCGGCTCTAGAACGCTAAGTCTGCTTGCCTTGCAGCTGGACGGCTTCATTGCTCGGCCGGACCAAATTCCGAAGCGGCTTGAAAACTATAAAACGAATATCACCGCTTTAGCCGATTGGATGCTGAGCGCGAAGAAGCAGCCGCTGAAGCTCGATTACCTCTATATCGCATCGCCGGATTATGGGAAGCCGAAGGCGGAAGCCGGCATCATCGCGCAAAGCATACATGAAATACGCGCATTCGCAGGCTCTTTCCTGCAAAATTACGATTCGATGGAAGGGGACGAGGAGGCGAAGCGCTCGATTCAAGTATGGACCGGTCTCGGCCGCGACCAAGCTTACGTCTTGAAGCGATTGATCGATGAGTCGTTCACGCCGGAGAGCGGAATTAGCGTCAATCTGAATTTGGTCGGCACATCGCTCGTTACCGCCGTTATGGCGGGTGAAGGACCGGATGTCAATTTGTTCACCAGCCGCGGCGACGCGATGAACTTGGCTGTACGCGGTGCGCTTGCCCCGCTTGATCAGTTCAGTGAATTCGAGCCCATGAAGAGCGAGTATACAGACTCTGCATTCGTTCCTTATCAGTACCAGGGAAAAACATTCGCCATTCCGGACGATCAGGAATTTTTCATGCTGTTTTATAGAAAAGACGTTCTGAAGGAGCTTGGCATCGAGCCGCCGCAAACGTGGGAGGAGCTGCTCCAAGTCGCTCCGGTGCTGCAAAACAACAATATGCAAATTGGATTGCCTTACGAGAACCTGGACGCCTTCCAGCTTCTGACGAAAGGGATCGGCTCGCTCAATTTGTTCCCGACGCTGCTTATGCAAAGCGGAAGCGGCATCTATAACGCGGGCGAGGACGGCACTCGCTTCGATGAGCCGCAGGCTTATGCAGCCTTCAAGCAATGGACCGATTTCTATAACTTATACGACTATCCGCTTTATAAGGATGACTTTAACCGGTTCCGCACCGGTGAAATGCCGATCGTCGTTTCCAGCTATAAGCTGTATACCCGCCTGGCAGCCGCAGCGCCGGAAATTACGGGTACATGGGATATGGTTCCGATCCCGGGGACGAAGCAAGCGGACGGTGCGATCGACCGCTCGACGGGAGCGACCGGCACGGCAGCCATCATTTTGAAGGATGCTTCCAATGTGAATGATGCATGGGCGTTTATGAAATGGTGGAATGAAGCGGAGACGCAAAGCAAATTCGTCAGCGAGCTGGAAAATGAGATGGGCGTTCTTGGCAGAAGAGTGCCGGCCAATCTGGTTGCCTTCGAATCAACGAACTGGAGCCGCGCGGAGCAGGCTATGCTCTCCGAGCAATGGGATCAGGTGAAAGAAATTCCGGAGCTGCCGGGAGGCTACTATACGTCAAGAAACATCGATAATGCGTTTCGCGAAGTCGTGTTCCAAATGGGTAACGCAAGGGAGAGCCTCTTCTATTGGAACAAGGACATCAATGAAGAAATCAAACGAAAAAGGTATGAATTCGGGGTGGAGCAATGAACAAACCGTTAATCCGGACCATCGGCAGACATAAGGAAAGTTATTTATTGATGACTCCGTTCATGATTTTCTTTCTGCTCTTCACCATACTTCCCGTCGCCTTGTCGATCGTGCTCGGATTTACTTATTACAACATGATCGAGCCGCCGCGCTTCATTGGCTGGTACAACTATATCCGGTTGTTTCTGGATGACGACATCTTCATCATTGCGCTCAAAAACACAATGTTCTTCGCTTTCGTCACCGGCCCGGTCAGCTATTTGCTTAGCTTCCTGGTCGCTTGGATGATTAACGATTTGTCCCGGACGCTTCGCTCGATCGCGACGACCGTGTTCTATATCCCGACCATTATCGGTGTATCGGTGTTCCCGATGTGGCGGTTGATTTTCAGCCCGGATGCTTACGGCTACTTGAACGGGATGCTGATGGGTCTCGGTATCATTAGCGATCCCGTCGCATGGCTGATTGATAAAGAGTATATTTTGCTCATTCTGATCGTTGTGCAGCTGTGGATGAGTCTTGGCATCAGCTTCCTGGCGTTTGTGGCCGGTCTTCAAACCGTCGACCGCAGCTTGTACGAAGCGGGAGTGATGGACGGCATTAAGAACCGGTTTCAGGAGCTATGGTACATTACGCTGCCTTCGATGATACCGCAGCTTATATTCGGGGCGGTCATGCAGATCGTTATATCGTTCAGCGTAGCTGACGTGTCCATACAGCTTGCCGGGTTTCCGAGCACGGAGTACGCGGGCGAAACGATGGTTACCCACATTATGGATTACGGCAGTATCCGTTACGAGATGGGCTATGCATCCGCGATGGCGGTCGTCTTGTTCTTCATGATGGTATTCACGAACCGGCTCGTTACGAAAATATTGCAGAAGGTCGGAATCTGATCGCAGGAGGACATGCATGTTCAAAATAACTACAAAAAAATCCGGCATCAAAGCAAGACGCTCGCTTGCCGGCAACATCGCGATATTCGGATTCGTGGCGGTTCTCGGTCTGTTTTCAGCGTTTCCGTTTCTATTCGCCATTATCACTGCGCTGAAGCCGATCGACGAGCTGCTTCAGTTCCCGCCCAGGCTGATCGTAATGAGGCCGACATTAAATAATTTTACGGATTTGTTTCAGCTGGCATCGAATATGTGGGTCCCGCTGTCGCGTTACATTCTCAACACGGCATTTATTTCTATCTTAGGTACGGTGTTGCACGTGCTGTTTGCGGCAATGGCCGCTTATCCGCTGGCGAAGCACAAGTTTCCGGGCAGAAACATCCTGTTCTCCATCATCGTAATGGCGCTTATGTTCGTGCCGCAGGTGACGTTCATTCCGCAATTCGTGCTCATGTCGCAACTCGACATCGTGAACTCGTACGCTGCCTTGATTCTGCCTTGGATCGGAGCTTCACTTGGCTTGTTCCTGATGAAGCAGTTCATCGAACAGCTGCCGGACGCGATATTGGAAGCGGCGCGGATCGACGGAGCAAGCGAGTTCAAAACGTTTTTCTCGATCATCTGGCCGAATTCAACGCCAGCCATTATGACGGTTGTTATTTTTCAATTCATAAATCTTTGGAACTCCGCGCCGAAAGAACTGATTTTCAGCGAGTCGCTAAAAGTGTTCCGTATGGCGCTTGAGCAAATCGTGGCGGGCGACCCCATCGCGAGAATGGGGGCAGGTGCCGCTGCCGCGGTCATTCTCATGATCCCGCCGATTATCGTATTTATTTTGCTGCAGCGCAAGGTCGTAGAGACGATGACCTTCGCAGGGATCAAATGATGGAGGTAAAAGGAGGGGCCATGAAAATCAAAATCGTGCTTGCTGCCGCGCTGCTTCTCCCGGTTTTGGCCGCAGCGCCGTTAACGGTGAAGGCCGAAGCGCCTTACCAGTCTTATGTATATAACGAGTGGGATAAATCGAAAGCGGCTCCAGCAAGCTATTTGCCGGAGCAGTCCTATACGGGACTGGAGCTTGGAGCCGGCTTGTTCAGCGAGCCGCAGGATCTGTACGTCGATAAGAGCAACGCGATCTACATCGCAGACACCGGCAATAAACGAATCGTTAAGCTGAACGACAGGTTTGAGACGGTTGACATCATCGACAAGCTGGATTGGGACGGCAAAGAAACGACGCTGGCGACGCCAATGGGACTGTTCGTTTCCGATGACGGAACGATGTATATAGCAGACAAGGATAACGGCCGCATTCTTCGCGTTAATGCGGATAAGCAGGTAGAGCTCGTGATCGAGAAGCCGAGCGATCCGCTCATACCGGAAGGTTTTCCATTCAAGCCGACCAAAGTGGCCGCTGACAATGCGGGCCGGATATACGTGCTGTCGGAAGGTCAGTTTTACGGCTTGATGCAGTTTAACAGCGAAGGAAAATTTACGGGTTATTTCGGAAGCAACCGGGTTGAAGTGACGCCGGCCGTCGTGATGGAGACTTTTTGGAAAAACATCCTGTCGAAAGAGCAGCGGGCGGCCATGATGAAGCTGCTGCCTATTGAATATTCGAACCTAGAGATCGGTAAAGACAACTTTGTTTACACCACGACGATCATTTCCAAAAATTCGCGGGAAGAGATAAAGAAGCTGAACCCGCTTGGCAACAACGTTTTGACGGGCAAGCAAGGAGCGGCAGATTTCGGCGACAAGGAGTTTTCGTTCAAGCAAGGGGTAAAGCAGGATACCTCGTTTATCGACTTGACGATAGACGCGGACGGCTTCATTGCAGGACTTGACCGGACGCGGGGACGCGTCTTCGAATACGATTCGGAAGGCAACCCCATCGCAGTGTTTGGCTCGCTGGGCAATCAGAAGGGGACATTTCTGCAGCCGTCGGCCGTGTCGTATTGGAAGGGCGAAATGCTCGTACTCGATTCCACGAAACGCAATATAACGAGGTTCGCGCTTTCGGAATATGGAAGCCTTGTCCGTCAAGCAACCGTGCTGTACAACCAAGGGCTTTACGAGGAAGCGGCGGTCATCTGGGAAGACGTGGCCAAGAGGAATGCCAATAACAGCATCGCTTATACCGGGATCGCGAAGGCGCTCGAGAAGGCAGGGAAATACGGCGAGGCGCTGGTCTATTACCGGCAGGGAACGGATCGTTCCGGCTACTCGGATACGTTCGGACAAATCAGGATGCAGGCGGTGCGGGATAATTTGCCAATCATCATGACGATTTTCATCTGCGCTTTGGCTGGCTATTACGGCTGCAAGGGCGTTAGAGCGGCAAGGCACAAGAGTCGAAGGGAGGTTAACCGATGAGTGCAACTTCCGCTTCCAGCAAGAAGTTGAATCCTTTAAGCTGCCTGCTTCATCCCTTTGACGGTTTTTATTCGGTCAAGGAGGAGGGCAAGGGCTCGGTGCTCGCATCTTGTTTCATCGTTCTCGTTTTTTTCATCGCTGCCGTCTTTAAGCGGCAGAGCACCGGTTATACATTCAACCTGGCCGATCTGAGCGCTTTGAACGTGTGGCTGATCGCAGCGAAAACGATTGTGCTGTATGCGCTTTGGGTGGCGGGCAACTGGGCGGTTGCAACGTGGATGGACGGCGAGGGCAAAGCGGTTCAGATTGGAATCGTCAGCGCCTATGCATTAATTCCTTACGTGGCATCCATCATTCTCTCTACGCTGCTCAGTAAGGCGCTTGTTCAAGAGGAAGGCATGTTTCTGGGCTATATAACGACGGTCGCGATGATCTGGAGCGCGGTGCTGATGTTTATCGGCATGCTGACCATCCATGATTACGGCGCGGTCAAAACGTTGCAGTCGTTTGCGTTGACATTTGCGGCTATGGGGATCGTTATTTTTTTGGCGGTGCTTTTCTACACGCTCTTCCAGCAGGTGTACGTGTTCATCTATACGATTTACAACGAATTGCTGTTCCGCCTATGAAGCGAACGTTGATCAGAAAGGGGAAGGCAGCATGAACTTACGATTATGGACGGCCTTCATGGCGGCTATGCTGCTTGTTATAACCGCAACCGGCGGGATTGAAGTAAATTTCGCGGCGAATCAGACAAAGAGCGCAGCGAATGGCGGCGGACTTGTCCGAGCGGCCGACACAGGCAGACTTGCGCTTGACTACAACCCGGAAACGGCTGAGATTACGGTGACCGATAAGGTGTCAGGAGCCGTTTGGACGAGCAATCCAGTCGACCGGGAAGCGGATAAGCTGGCCAAAGGGGCCAAAAAAATGGATCTTTCAGCGCAATTGCTGCTGGATTACGTGGATGACCAAAACAAGCCGTTTCAATTGAATAGCTTTACGGGAAGCGTGAAGGAAACACAGCCCGTATGGACTGAGGTGCAGAACGGAATCGAAGTGACGTACGAATTTCCGAAAGCGGGCTTTACGGTGCCGGTAAGGTACACGTTAAGCGGCGATGCGTTCTCCGCATCGATCGTAACGGAAGGAATGAAGCAGGCCGGCAAGTTCAAGCTCGTGAACATAAGCCTGCTGCCTTTCTTCGGAGCAGCCGGAGCGGCGAACGAAGGTTATTTATTCGTGCCCGACGGCAGCGGGGCGCTAATCAACTTCAACAATAACAAAAGCATCTACAAAAGCTATAACGAAAGGGTATACGGCCAAGACCAATCGCTCGACCTGCCCAGCAAGATGGAGCAGAAGGAAACGGTCAGGCTGCCGGTATTCGGAATGAAGAAGGATAATTCGGCCTTCGTCGCCGTCATTCATAAAGGCGCTTACCAAGCCGGAATTACGGCGGAAGTAAGCCGCAAAAACAACCAATATAATAACGTCTTCAGTTATTTGAACATGATGGAGTTCGAAACGAACCTGCTGCTTGAAGGCACGCTTAACGAGAAGCAGGTAACGCGTTCCTCGCAGTCCATGACGGGCGGCGCTGCCTATGCAGTCAACTATTATTTCCTGAATGGAGACGAAGCCGATTATGCAGGCATGGCGGGCAAGTACCGCAGCTATTTGCAAAATGAGCTGGGCGTGAAGCCGGCTGCTGAGGCAGGAGCAACAGGAGAGAAGCAGCTTCCGCTGCTAGTCGACTTTGTAGGAGGGGTGAAGAAGAAGGCAACCTTCCTTGGTGTTCCCTATAACACCGTAGAGGTGCTGACCTCATTCAAGGATGCGGGAAAAGCGGCGGATCGCTTGCTCGGCGACGGCTTCGCAAACTTATCCGTCCGATTGGAAGGCTGGACGGCGGGCGGCGCAAAGGATGAAATTCCGGTATCGCTGGACGCGGAAGGCAAGCTTGGCGGAAACAAAGGCTTTAAGACGCTGGCGAAGGAGCTGGAGGCTAAGGGTGTCAAGTTCTACCCTGCCGCCGACCCCGTCAAGCTGTATGAAGGCGGCAACGGCTTTAGCAAGTTTTGGGACGCCGCGAAAGGAATCAGCCGCGCTCCTGCGCTGAAGTATGATTACCGGTTAAGCGACCGTGTGAAAAACAAAGATTTAAAGCGCTGGTATTTGCTGAAGCCGGAGTCGGTGAACGAAGCGGTCGACCGGTTTACCGCTGCCGCAGCGAAGGGCGGCCTAAAGTATGCTTCGCTGCAAACGGTAGGGTCGATCATTTATTCCGATTTTCGCAGAGACAGCCAGCCTAAGAACGCAACCGGTACGGCATGGGAGAGCGGTCTCAAGAAAGGCCAAAGCAATCTCGGAGGCTTGATGTTCGATCACCCGAACGCTTACGCCTTCCCCTATGCGGAAAGCTTGTCGGATGTGCCGCTTTTCTCCAGCGGATTCGATACGGAGGATGAAGCCGTTCCGTTCTACAGCATCGCGTTAAGCGGGCTTATACCGGCCTATAGCGAGCCTGTTAACCTCTCGAGCATGCCGCAGCGGTATTTGCTGAAGCTGATTGAAACAGGCACTTATCCGGCCTACCGGTTTATCGCGAGAGATTCCGCGCTGCTTGCGAATACCGAATACGACTCGCTTTACAGCGCGGATTTCAACTTGCTGTACGGAGATATGACTGAACAATACGACAGCTTGAACGAAGCGCTAGGCGAGGTGATGGGGCGTGCGATTACGAACCATGAGAAGCTGCAAGAAGGCGTATATCGCACGACATTCGAGAACGGCAAGACAGCCGTCGTCAATTACAACAATGAGATGGCTGCCGTCGGCGCTGAAAGCATTCCGGCGCTGGGCTACCTCATCCGTTAGGGGGTGAACGCATGATCAGACAACTACGGGCTTTGCCATATACGAAGAAAAAAGAGCTGTACGGCTTTCTATTCGTACTTCCTTGGATACTCGGCTTTATATTGTTTTTCGCCAAACCGTTATTCACGTCGCTCCTCTATTCGTTTCAAAACTTGGAGATGACGCCAGAAGGGCTGCGCGGCGTATTCATCGGCTGGGACAACTTTGAGTACGCGCTGTTCAAGGATCCGGCTTTCATTAGAGAAGTGACGAATTCTTTCGTCAACATGCTTTACGGCGTTCCGCTTATTCTGGTGTACAGCCTGTTCGTGGCCGTGCTGCTGAAGAACAAGTTCCGGGGCAGAGGATTTATGCGTGCCGTCTCCTTCCTTCCGGTCATTATCGCCTCAGGCGTGCTCATGCAAATTTTGAAGGAGGATGTATTCTCGCAAGGGATGCGCGGCGGGGCGGAAAGCGTGTATTTGTTCACGGGTGCCGGGATTAACGGTATCTTGAACGAGCTTGGCCTGGGAGCGCAGCTCATTGAAATTTTCAATAACGTCATTTCCCGTATTTTCGATTTGACGTGGCGGTCCGGCGTGCAGGTGCTGCTGTTTCTGGCAGGCCTTCATGCCATACCGGGCTATTTGTACGAAGCTTCTTCGATCGAAGGGGCGAGACCTTGGGAGCAATTTTGGAAAATAACGCTGCCGATGCTGACGCCAATGATGCTGCTCAATATCGTTTATACCATTATCGACACGTTCACGGATTACGGCAACAGCGTTATTCTGATGATTTACAACACGGCTTTCTCGCAGGTCAGGTTCGGTTACAGCAGCGCGCTCGCGTGGCTGTATTGCTTGTTGATCGCCGTGTTCCTTGGCGCTGTCTACATGCTGCTCAAGAAACGCATCGTCTACATGCAGGATTAAACGGAAAGCGGGGAACCCGAATTGAACGCAATCATTCAGAAAAAGCAGATGAAACGGGCGCGGAAGACACTGACTTCCATTATTCGCTTTTCTCTTCTGGCGGCACTGGCTTATCAGCTGTTGTATCCGCTCTTGTATATGCTGAGCATGGCGCTCCGCCGTCCGGAGGAAGCGATGGATCCGAGCGTCATCTGGGTTCCGAAAACCTTTACGCTCAGCAATTTCGCCGACGCGCTGCGCGTCATGGATTTCTGGGATGCGCTGCAAAACAGCATGATCATCGGCATCGGCTGCGGCCTCCTGGACGTATTATCATGCGCCTTCGTCGCTTACGGCTTTGCGAGATTCAAGTTCCGTTTCTCGGGGCTGCTGTTCACGCTCGTTATTCTGACGCTGGTCGTGCCGGTCCAGACCATCATTTTGCCGCTCTACGCGGACATGAAATATTTCGATGCTTTCGGCATCATGAAGCTTACTTCCATGGTGACCGGCGGACCGGACTCGGTGAGCTTAGTCGGAAGCTACTGGGCTTTCTACCTGCCGTCCATGCTTGGCATGGGGCTTCGCTCCGGATTATATATCTTCATCTTCCGCCAATTTTTCAAAGGGATGCCAAACGAGCTTGAGGATGCGGCTTATATGGACGGCTGCGGACCGTTCAAAACCTTCTTCACCGTTATGCTTCCGAACGCGAAGAACGCGATTATTACCGTGTTTCTCTTCTCCTTCGTCTGGCATTGGAACGAGTTCTACATGTCGAATCTGCTGCTGGGCAACTTGAAGAAAAACTTCGCCATCGCCCTATCGTCGCTTCGCGTGGATTTGCAGGCCGTCGTCAATGTGCAAACGATCAGCGATCCGCTGGTCGTCGTAACACGGATTCAAGCAGGCGCTTTGCTCGCTATTTTGCCGCTGTTCATTCTTTATTTGGTTACGCAGCGTTACTTCACGGACAGCATCGAGCATGTCGCCATTAAATAAAGACGCATTACTAAGTTGTGTGCAAGCAGGAAGGGAGGCGAGGCCAGGCCAGGAGGTTTGCGGTGAAGTGTCAGGCGGATTTGCGAAATAGCACAAATTAGGGGAGGCATTTTAGAATGGTTAAAAAAATGAAATCAATGGCAGTTATGATTGCAGCGGTTATGATGATCGTCACGGTAATGGCCGGCTGCTCCGGCAATAATGGCGGCAACACTAAAACAAATGAAGGCTCTGCTGACAATACCGGCAACAAGCCGGCAGCAATAGAAGAAGCACAGGAAGAAGCGCCTAAGCTGGAAAACGGCGATATTACGATCTTATACCATACATCCAAAGAGCAATACGATGAAAATAAAGCGGCAAACCCTGCCGCTTATGACGCGGTATGGGAAACGGTTCCGCAATTCGAGCAGGCTTACGGCGGTAAAGTAAACGTAATCGCAGTGCCGTGGGGCGATCAAAAGTCAACGCTAATTTCGATGGTAAACGCAGGCGACCAGGTTGACGTAGCGCAAGCAAACGATCAGAACTTCCCTGTCTATCCTTTGAAAAAAATCGTGCAGCCGCTTGATCAGTACATGGATATGACGGACGGGTTCTGGAACGCTTCGGTAACGAACGCATTCACATTCGGCGGCAAGCCTTATGCAGCGGGCGTAGGCGCGGCTCCGATCGTGATCTACTACAACAAAACCTTGTTCGATAACAATGGCGTAAAATCGCCGGGCGAGCTTTACAGCGAAGGCAACTGGACTTGGGAAACATTCCGTTCGACTGCGCTGGAGCTTACGCAGGATACGGACGGCGACGGCAAAAACGATCAATACGGCTTTGGCTGGTGGGATGCAGGCTATCCTCTGATGGTTGCTTCCAACGGTTTGACGCTTCTTTCCTACAAGGAAGACGGTTCCATCACATCGAATTATGAGTCCGACAACGTGAAGGAAGCGATGCAGTTCACGCAAGACGCGCTTTTGAAAGATAAATATATCGATAAAGACAAAGAAGGCGACTACTTCAATGCGGAGTTCAAAAACGGCAAGCTGGCCATGACGGCAGAATACGGCTTCGGCGGCTTCACGGTATTCAAAAGCGATTACGAGATCGATTTCGTACCGGTTCCGACAGGGCCTAAAGGCACCAAGGATGTCGGTCCGGGCGGAATGTCCGGCTGGTCGATCCCGACGGTATCAAAAAACCCGCAAGGCGCCGCTGAATTCATCAAGATGATGTCCGAAAACGAGCTTAAGGTTGCTGCGGAAAACAATGTGAAGCAATTTGGTCAAGAGAAGGTTGATCAAATGAACGAGCTCGGGGGCAAAATCCTGTTCGCGCCAATCGGCGTCGAGAAGTACTGGGATGCGAACACGGCTGCTTTGACCGGCATCAAGGACGGCACGCCAGTCGGAACGTTCGCGGCTGCTGCAAAAAGCATGCTTGAGGAAGGCATTAAAATTACTTTGACTCAATAAACAAGAAGCTGCAATATCCGCCGTCATGCATGCATGGCGGCGGGTATCGTTATATACGGCAAGAATGGAGCTGCAATCCGTTTGGCATAATTAAAAACGCATGCAAGGGTAGGTGAGTTACATGGAGCATACGACAAACAAGCATAGCAAGCATCAAGCGTTCATCGCGCAAGCCGATGAAGCGCTATTAAAGAAAAGAAACGCCGTGGATGCCGCGTTCCGCCTGCATTACCACGTTATGCCGACGGCCGGATGGATGAATGACCCGAACGGAATGATTCATTTTAACGGCGATTATCATCTGTTCTACCAGCATGACCCGTATCAAGCGAAGCAGGGGCCGATGCACTGGGGACATGTTAGGAGCAAGGATCTTGTCCACTGGGAGCATCTTCCGGTTGCGCTCGCGCCATCCGAGGAGTATGACAAGGGCGGTGATGGCGGGCAAGGCTGCTGGTCGGGCAGTGCGGTAGACGACAATGGAACCTTGACGCTGATCTATACGGGGCATGTTGACGGAAAAACGCCGGAAGAGGTACAGTGCCTGGCGACGAGCAAGGACGGCGTGATATTCGATAAATATGCGGCAAACCCGGTAATCGGCGATTCTCCGGATGCGAAGCGCTTCGGCTTCCGCGATCCGAAGGTATGGAAGCGCGGCGGCAAGTGGTATATGGTAGTCGGCTATGGCAAAGACGGCATTGGAAAAGCGATTGTTTATACATCCTGCGATTTGCTGAAGTGGGAATTTGCAGGCGCTGCGGCGGAAAGCGACGGCTCGATGGGTGACATGTGGGAATGCCCGGATTTATTCCCGATCGGGGATGCGGATAAGCATGTTCTGCTTATTTCCCCAATGAATATAGCGCCGGTCAAAAACTTGTATTTGTCGGGAACATTCGATTACGAAAGCTGCCGCTTTGATAAGCAATATGCTGAGCAAATAGACTACGGTTTCGATTTCTATGCGCCGCAATCGCTATTGGACGACAAGGGTAGAAGAATCATGATCGCATGGATGAACATATGGGGCGCAACGATGCCGGAGCAGGCGCATGGCTGGCTTGGCGCGATGACGCTGCCGCGCGAGCTGACGCTTGCAGCGGACGGATCGCTCCGGAGCAATCCGGTGCCGGAATTGATTGCATTGCGGGGCCGGCATGCCGCAGCAGCGGATCTTACCTTGGATGAAGGCCGTTTCGTCGAAATACCCGGCGTTCGCGGCGATTCGTTAGAACTGATCGCAGTGTTCGATATGTCTTCTTCAGATGCTTCGGAGTTCGGACTGCGGATTCGCTGCTCAGAGGATGGTTCGTCATACACGGAGATTCGTTACGCCAAGTCGGAGCAAAAGCTTTATATGGACCGAAATCTTGGCGGAGCGGGCGATGGCGGAGTCAGCGCAGCGCCGCTGCAGCCTGCGGCGGACGGACGCGTACAACTGCGGCTGTTCATCGACCGGTCCTCGGTCGAATTGTTTGCGAATGACGGCCGTATCGTGATCACGAACCGGCTTTACCCGGATCCGGCTAACGTGGGGATCAAGTTCTTCGCCCGCGGCGGGTCGGCCGTTATCGAAACGTTGGATGCATGGGAACTGAGTTCGATTTGGTAATGGATGCGATTGATCCAACGTGCGAATGGTGGGGCTGTATAGTGTAATTATTTGTTTTATTCCCACGATCTAATGCGTCCGAGGCACGATTGAGGCCGAGCGAAGCGCAATAGATCTGATTTCTAGATCTATTTTTGCAATTTTGGTTAGTTTGTAAGAAATAGCGCTAATTTTTAGATCTATTTTCTCGTTCTGGCGCGTAAGAGGCCCGATTGAGGCTGTGCGAAGCACAATTGAGCTAATTTCTAGCTCTATTTTTGCAATTTTGGTTTGTTTGAAGGAAATAACGCTAATTATTAGCTTTATTTCCACGGTCTAGCCCATTTGAGGCTCGATTGAGGCCACGCGCAGCACATTAGAGCTAATTACTAGTTGCATAATTGCAATAGAACGGCCGGCATTGCTCGTGAAAAGAGCCGAATCGGCCTTTTCTGTTGCAGTAACTGCAGTGGAATGATATGCCTCGCTCGCGGTATATGAGTTTTTTGTATGATGCTGATTTAGATCACGCAAATAATTGATAGCGGTTTCATTGAAATTAAAACGTTAAGGGGGATTTATCGTGAGTTTAAATAAATTATGGGTGGCGTTGCTGTCCGTTGTGCTCATCTGGTCGTTGCTGTTGCCGGCCAGCCCGGGCGATCGCGCATACGCTGCGGATACGGCAAAGGTTATGCAGGGCTATATTCCGCTTTCGGGAAGCTGGACGCCGGAGGGGCGTGCGGCGGTTAGCGGGAGCAGCGGTTCAGATGCGAATGCTTTCTTGATGTCGACGACAACTGCAGGAACGAATTTTGTATATGAGGCGGAAGTAACGGTAAACAGCGCATCGCCATATGACGTAGGCTCGCTCGTGTTTCGAGCGAACGCAGAAGGCACCGAAGGGTACGTCGTCAACCTGGATCCGAATATGGATCGGGTACGGTTGTTTGATTGGGCGACTAATAGCGACGTCGGTCAGCCTTATACGACTGCCATTGAGCCGGGTGTTGCTTATCATGTCAAAATTGCAGCAGACGGTTCAAACCTACGCATTTATATAAACAATCAATTGGTAATCGACGCGCAAAGCACCTCTTATATTGGCGGCAATGTCGGCCTTCATATCTATAACGGTAACGTTCAGTTTAGCGGTGTCGATATACAAGAGACAAATACGAATTTGAGCGGTTGGACGACTAGCGGAGGCCAGTGGACAACCACGTCCCAAGGCTGGGAAGCTATAGCGCCAGAAAATGAGAACGCTTACGCAATGGCTTCGACGGTGGCGGATGACTTCACGTATGAGGCGAATGTTCTCATACGTGATCAATACGCGGTAGCGACCCTGTTATTCCGGTCTAACGCGAACGGCTCGCAGGCCTATGCGCTGCAGATTGATCCGAATGCCGGCCGCATACGGCTAATGGACACGAACGGAGATCGCGAGCTCGGCGTAAGCACTGCCGAGCTTGTTATCGGAAACATTTATCACGTTCGGATAAGAGCGGAGCAATCGTCGATAAAGGTCTACTGGGGCAGCGGGTACGCGCCTAAAATTTCGGTCGCCGATCATACATACACAAGCGGGCAAGCCGGTTTGCAGGTATGCAACGGCGCTGCGGTGTTCCAAAACATATTGGCTGCCGGGTTCAGAACGAACTTGACAGGCTGGTCGGCGACAGGAGGCACATGGACTCCGCATCTGGAAGGACTGAAGGCGGTAAGTCCGGGAAGCGGCGCCGCGTATCGCGTATCCTCGGGCCCGGCCTCCGACTTCGTTCTGGAGGGAGATGTTACGATAGCGGATGGCGGCGGGAAAGCAGGACTGTTGTTCCGTTCTAATTCAAACGGTACGGCTGGCTATATCGTTGAATTAGACGCTGCGGCAAGCCGTATCCGGTTGGCGAAGGCTGGCGATGGAACCGAGCTTGGAAGCGCAGCCTTCACGGTCCAAGCGGGCAAAAGCTACCATTTGGAGGTTGCGGCAAATGGCTCCGATATCGATGTTTTCGCAGACGGCTACGCATCGCCAGTCCTATCGGTACAAAACGGTGAAGTGCTTAGCGGAACCGTCGGCTTAGGCGTTACGAACGGCGCAGCCTATTTTCAAAACGTATACGTGACGGAGCGACCGGATTACTATGCGGAGCTTTATCGCCCGCAATATCATTTCACTCAGGCGGGAGGGTGGGCGAGCGACCCTAACGGGCTGGTCTATTTTCAAGGGGAATATCATCTGTTTCATCAGGACGGCGGACAATGGGCGCATGTGGTGAGCACCGACCTCGTTCATTGGAAGCTGCTGCCGATCGCGATCAAATGGAACGAGATGGGGCACGCATGGTCTGGCTCGGCGGCAGCGGATACAGAAAACAAATCAGGATTGTTTAACGGCGTGCAGGGAGGCGGTCTAATCGCTTACTATACCTCTTTCAATCCGGACAAATGGAACGGCAATCAGAAAATCGGCGTTGCTTACAGCAGCGACAAAGGACGTACATGGGAGTTTCATGATGGAAACCCCATTATCGAAAATATCGGCGGTGCGGGCGCGGGCTGGGATTTCCGCGATCCGAAGGTTGTATGGGACGAGGAGCATAACCAGTGGGTAATGGTCGTGTCTGGCGGCGATCATATTCGCTTCTTCAAATCAACAAACCTGCTTGACTGGACGGCGATTGATTCGTTCGGGTACGGAGCTTACGTTCATAACGGAGGTGTGTGGGAATGTCCGGACTTCTTCCCGTTATACGTCGATGGAGAGAAGAAGTGGGTGCTCCTCTTCAGTACCGGAGCAAGGGCGGAGACGAACGGCTCCGATTCGGAATATTTTATCGGCAGCTTTGACGGGCAGCGCTTTACCAGCGACAATCCGGCCGAAACCGTATTGAGATACGAGAGTGGAAGAGATATGTATGCAGCTATGACATTTGCGGATATGCCGGATGGACGCAGAGTGGAGATCGGTTGGATGTCGAACTGGGATTATCCGTTCAGCTTCCCAACCTCTCCTTGGAAGGGTCAAATGTCCGTACCGCGGGAGCTGAAGCTTAAGAAAAATGACAATGGGGACGTTCGTCTCGTACAAAAGCCGGTCGTCGAGCTTGAAACGTTGCGGGGAGCCGCAGACTCTTGGAGCAATGAGACCGTAACGCCAAGCAGCGGGAATTTGCTTGCTGGCCTGTCGGGTACTGCTTATGAAATCGTGGCAGATCTGGAGCTGCCTGCACAACATGCAGCAACGGAATTCGGCTTCACCGTTCGTGAGCTTGGCGGACAAAAGACGATCGTCGGTTATCAGCAAGGTGCAGCAAGCCTGTTTGTCGATCGATCCGAGGCTGGCCGGAATGACTTTACGGAGCTATTCAGGCCTGAGCAAGCAGCGAGCCTTACTCCTGATGAGAATAACCGTATCCAAATGCGTATTTTCGTTGACAAATCGTCGGTAGAGGTATTTGGAAACGACGGAGAAGCCGTTATTTCCAGCTTGATCTTTCCTGGAGCAGCTAGAGATGGCATGAGCTTCTACGCTAAGGACGGAAACGTAAAAGTCGTTTCGCTAAACGTCTATCCGTTGTCGAATATATGGCGTGATGAAATGGCTGGGGGCCAGTCACCTGCTAAGGTTGTCATGGATCTCGGCAAGCTGGAGCTTGGTGTTGGTCAGACACACAGGCTATATGCTTCTGTACGGCCTTACACGGCTAATAATAAGGAACTATTATGGAGCTCCAGCAATACTGCGGTAGCAGCCGTTTCCGCTGCGGATTCCCGCGGCGCGTCGGTGACGGCGGTCGGCGAGGGCAGAGCTGTTATTACGGCGGCAACACAGGATGGAGGTATTGTCGGTGAAACAGTCGTAACAGCAGGTGAATTCCATACGAACCTGTCCGGGTGGAAAGCGGCGTCAAAAGGACAATGGCTGACGACATCGGACGGCATTGCCGGCATGTTCGATAAGGATACACATTATATGTCGGCGGATAGCGCGCGCAACTTCGCTTACGAGGCGGATGTGAAGCTGGATCCGGCCGGGGGAGCCGCATCGATGCTGTTTCGCGCCAATGCGGACGGCTCAAGCGGGTATTATTTTAACATCGATCCGAATATGAAATCGCTGCGGTTATTTTATAAGGATGACGGATCGTTCCATGATGACCAATTGCTCGCGAAGGTGCCGGCATTCGTCATGCCGGGCAAAACCTATAACGTCAAGATCGTTGCGAATGGTTCGAGCATAAAGATTTATTTCGATGACAGCGCCGAGCCGGTTATTGACGTGAACGACGTCACGTTCAGCCGGGGGTATTTCGGGTTAAACGCGTTCGGCGGCAGAGCCTATTACCAAAATGTGTTCGCGTTGATCGGCGAGCCGAAGCAGGAGCCCGTCTACAAAATCGTAAATCCGGGCAGCGGAAAAGTGCTTGAGGCTGACCATGCATCAAACGGCGCTCACGTTAAAATCCGAACGGATTCCGGAGCGGACAGCCAAAAGTGGTATGTCGAGCCGAATGAAGACGGCAGCTATACGATCCGCGGAGCCGTAAGCGGCAAAGTCCTTAACGCATCCGGCTCGGATGACGGCTCGCACGTCCAAATATTGCGTAATTTCGGCTATGACAATCAACGGTGGACAATGCCGGCGAATGAAGACGGTACACTTGCTTTCGTCGCGGCCAATAGCGGCAAAGCTCTCGATATTGTTAACGGCGGAACCGAGGACGGAACCGCTGTCCAGATGTGGGAGCGCAATGATTTTGAGGCGCAAAAATGGACGCTTGTGGAAATTGCGCCTCCGGCGGAAGGGGGTGACGGCATCCCGGGCGAGGGAACGGGTGGTGATAGCGGCGACACTCCGAGCCAAGGAACCTCAGATAACGGGAAGATTATTGCCCATATCGACGGGATAGAGGTGACCTTCGCAGTCGGCAAAACCGAGCAAACGGCTGGGGGCGCGTTGACTAAGATTACGGTGGATGCGAATAAGCTCAAGCAGCTGCTTGGAAAAGGAAGCAGCCATAAACTGACCATTCACGTCCCGGAAGAAGGCGATGTAAGGCTTGATGGCCTATCCGTCCCGGACTTGATGCTGCTAAGTAAAAAAGGTTCAAGTCTGACTGTTCATACTGAATATGGCATATTTCCGATACAAGGAAGCAAGGATTGGAATAAGACCATTAAACCGTTTGGCGACGAGGCCGTATTAGCTGACATTAAGGTGAGCGCATCAATTGTCAAAGCTTCAGAGCAGGAAAGGAAGCTTGCGGCAGCTACTGCTGCCAAAGGCGGCTATCATCTGCTGGTTGATCCAATCAGTGTGACACTGCAGCTCAGCTTTGGAGGAAGAACAATTGATATTGTTGGTAACCGAAGTGAAAACGGTCAAATATGTCACGCTGCCAGCAGACTTGGATGCCGCTAACGTATCGACGGCGGCAGTCGTATATACGGATGGAACGGCCTACCCTTTGCCGACTTTGATAGAACGGAACGAGAATCAGTATAATGCGAAAGTTACGGATTGGAACAACAGCTCCATGTATACGCTCCTGCGGAACGATAAATGATTCATGGATACAGAAGCACATTGGGCGAGAGAAGCGATAGACAGCATGACAGCACGACTCATCGTTTCCGGGAGCGGGAAGGATACGTTTTCTCCGAATCGCAAAGTAACTCGTTCCGAGTTCGCCGCTATTGCGGTTCGCTCGCTTGGCTTCATGCGCGCAGTAGAAGAGAGCAGCGCCTTCTCTGATGTGAGAGACGGAACGTGGGAGCATGATCCTGTAGTTATCGCGAGTGAAAGCGGGATCGTCTCCGGCTTTGAGAATGGAACGTTCCAAGGCGACAGCAACATGACGAGGGAGCAGGGCATGGTGATGCTCGCGAATGCGCTTCAACTTGTTTTGGGCGATTCGTATGTTCCGATGACGGAGGAAGAAGCAGATGCCGTACTGCAGCAGTATGGAGATGGAGCGCAAGCGTCGGACTGGGCGAAGCCGTCTATTGCCTGTTTAATTAAGGCCGGCATCGTTCGGGGGGACGACAGCATGCAGCTTCATCCGTTGGACACGCTGACAAGAGCGCAGGCGGTAACGATTATTAGCAGCATGCTAGAGCATATTTCGTATATTTAAAGTCACTAACATTGCATTAATTTTCCTTTTCAATGAAATGGCAGGTAGTACCTGTCCATAATCCATCGAAGAGGATTACCCCATGGATAAGAATACCCTAGTGATATTTAATATTATGATTTGACCCCAAAAAGGTATATATGACTTTCCAGAGCGTTTCGCTCCTTCAAATCAAACAGGCGATCTGGGGATAATATTTTTGGAAAAACCAACTTTGAGAGGGTTTACCCCATTCTCGTTTGGTATTTGAACACTGAACTGAAGTTAAATGCGCCAATCTTTGCACTTATCCACATTTTTGAACGCAGCAAACCAAAGACGGGGAGATTATCCACATCAAATCGACGTCTTATGGCTGAAACCATACCTTCGACTCCCGCCCGAAACCTAGATAATTCACGGTGTCGCTCTGTTCCATGTTTAATTCTCGTGGCATCGGACTGACGTTTGGTTTCCGTAAACCGAACGGTGTTATTCTTTACCTGCTGTTGCACAGGGCAGGTAGAAAGCATGGGGCAGGTTTGACATACGCCTTTATCAAACGTTGCCTTGTATACCTGCTTCTCTTCGTTATACGAAGACCGAAGAGGTGCATGTCCAGCGGGACAGGCGGTAATGATCTGTTCGTCATTCACTTCAAATTGAGTCACAGGAATATGATCTACGGCTGCTTTTCGTCCTGTCATATTAGAGAAGTTCATTTCAATATTCTTGCTTTCTGCAGCCTTGACGGTTTCTTCGCGGTAGTAGGCGCCGTCGACAGCCAGTACTTCAATATCTTCTGCGAGTGGACTCTTTTGTACGAACGCTTCTCCAAAAGCAGCATCACTGTGTATATTTGGCTGCACATCAAAGTCGAGTATGAGACCAAGATCCTTCTCGACGTCTCGTACTTCAACGATATTGGTCACATAACCGATGTGTCCCTTACCACCTTTGTTTCGGTAGGTGGCGCTAGAATCGGATGGATTTTGAAGACCATCAGGCTTCAGCTTAGCTCCTTCGATGGCAATGCGTACGCCTTCTTCGGTTTCAATACATTGTTCCCGCAGTAGACGAGTAAGTTGCTGGTAGGCTGTGGTGCCGTGAAAATCACGTAGTCGATTCACATGGTTGTATAATTCGCTGGCTTGATCGATGAGATGTTCCAGCTTGGAACCAGCCTCTTCACTGCGTGTGTGGTAAAGAAGTGTGTTGCGGTACCCTTCTTTTAAGAAGTCTTGAAATGCTTCGGGTACCAGTCCCTTATCTTGTTTATGCAAGGCCTCAATCATAGCCGTAACCACGCGGTAGACGAGTTCAAGCCGGGAGAGCTTCTTACACGCACTACTGACCATAAAGGAATCCATACGAGCCATGCTTTTATTCATTCCGACGAGTTCTGCTAGTTTGTCAGATAGGGCCTTCATCTCTTGCTCGAATAGGTCTTCCTGATGTTTCGCTTCATATTGAAGCAGTCGCATCCTGAAGTTAGTGAGCGTATTGATGCAGATTCCTTCACTCTCAATATCACTTATACCGAGAGCGTATTGAAAACGATAATCGAAATACAAAGATGCGATTAGCTGTTCATCCGTCAGCCCATGCAATTCCTTTAGCAGTAGCAAACTGATGAGGATATTTACTGGCCGATTAGGTCGGCTGTAAATCTGGCTATACATGGGAGGGAAGCGGTCTTCATTAACGGACAGAAACACGTTAGCGTAGAAGGATCCCGCCCAACCTTTCTCAAGAGATTCCACCAAGGATTTTGGAAGTTGCATAATGGGACTATCCATTGTGATCTGTTGTTCTTTTCTTCCGTACTTGAACATTTGTAATTCTCCCGGTCAATTCTTTGAATATTTCCATTTTAACAAATGTTCGGGCGTGGTTATATCAAAATCTCGAGTTAAGACCTTTTTGGGGGCGAATCATATTATAACTTCGGTCAAATAGTTGATCATGGAAAATAAAGATGTAGATTGTACCTGTAGATGTTCAATGGAAATTTTCATATACACTAACTTGAGATAAATAGACAACTCCAATTAGGTTTGTTCAGCTGAACGATTGTTCATGCGGACCGGCTAGAATTAATTTGATTGCCGTAAAGTAGGGAAAATCGTTTTTTTTACTTGCAACAATTGTCTTAGTGTATATTTTCGTTAAAATATTGGCAGGACTACACAGTGGAAAAACTGTGGAGAGAGACATTCTAGTCATCGGTGGTATAACTAAGGCCTTTAAAAAAAGAAGCATCCCCGTGTTTGCGTTTTGGCAAACATCCTGGAGTTGCTTCTTTGTTTTGATTACCAATGAAAATCAAGAACCGTCTTCTTCCAATCACGGTGTTCGGCTGTCTCGTCAAAAGATTGTTTCAGATCTTCAATCGAATGAATGCCGATTACTTGAGTCGGCAGCAAACGCTTCAGTGCTTTTTGATATTGCGGATTTTTCATGGCCTCTACAACAGGAGGATAATCCGGAATCGTGCTCCGGCTACTACCGACGAGGATGAGGCCTTTCTCGAGCACATCCCGGGTGTTGATCGAAACCAGTTCTTCCGTGACGCCCATCAGAATGATTCGCCCGCCGGGATTCATCATCTGGATCGCCTGGTTGACGGCGGATGAGCTGAAATGGCCTCCCGTACATTCAATGGCGATATCTACTTTTTCCCCATTATCGAAATCATAGTCTTGTACAAGCGCACGTTTGGCAAATTGAAATTCATTCAGTTTTTCCGCGATTGCTCCGAACGCCAGTAGACGTTCAGTTTCCACTCTGAATAGATAGTGTATCAATGAGCTTGTCAAATAGCCGACCGGACCGTCTCCGAAAACCGCTACTTTTGCCGTTTTAAACGAGTCTTTCAGGTGTTTGATCGCTTGGTAAGAAACAGAGATGAGTTCGGCCAATACCGCAATGTTATCGGGAACCTCGTCCGGAATCGGAAGCACACTTTTAGCCGGCATCACTAATCGGCTTTGGGCGATACCATCATATCCACTGCCCAGAAAACGACCGCGCTGGCAGTAGTTTTCACCTAATTCCCCACTGCAAGCCGGACAGCAATCCTCCGGTTCGACACCATCAAGCAGGTAGCCGGGGATATTGGGAACGATCAAAACACGCTGTCCCGGTTTTAAATCAGGGGCTTTGCTTGCTACGATTGTTCCTACTCCTTCGTGAAGCAATGCCATAGGCAATTTCTTCTTCAGTGCTTCAGGTCGACGCTTCCCGGTATAGTAACGTAAGTCTGCGTGGCAAATACTCGAAAGTGTCGGCTCGATTACAACTTCATTTTCGCGAACCACTCGGTCGATTAGAAATTCTTCCATAATACCCGGCTGAACCAAACGATAGGTACGGGATTGTACGGTAGTCAATGTGTCCACTGTTCTAGTCACCCTCCAAATTATTGTTTGCCATCATGGTATAACGATCAAACTTGGATCACTGTAATTCCCATGTCTCTAAAGCCTTTCAGCTGCACTTCTGAAGCTTCTATGCCGGTTATAAACTTATGAATGCTTGTGATCGGTGCGACTTCATGCAGGGTGACTTTCCCGATTTTCGTATCATCCGCGGTGATAATGATTTCTTGTGCCACCTCAATCATGGCTTTTTTGACTTCGACGACATCTGCGTTCGTATTGGTGGAACCGTATTTGGCATGTATCGAGCTGGTGCCTAGGAAATATTTTTGAACATGCAATGTCTTTAAGGTATTCAAAGCAAACATACCATTAAGCATATAACTGTTGGGTGCCAGTATGCCTCCTATTACGATTACCGTAATACCTTTGGCCTCGCGTAGTTCTGCGGCAACATTAATGTCATTGGTAATGACGGTGATATTGGAGCGATTCACCAAATTTTTCGCGATATATAGTGTCGTTGTTCCCGAGTCTAAAATGATGTGTTCGCCATCTTGGACCAAATCTGCCGCTGCTTTGCCGATACGAGCTTTCTGTTCCTTCTGATCATTCAATCGCTGTGAGACTTCGGGTTCGTGATTGGCGCTTGTGTCCAGAATGACGCCGCCATGCGTTCGTTTCAAATAACCTTCCTGTTCGACTTCCGATAAATCGCGCCGTATGGTGGCCTCTGAAACCTGGAATTCCGAGGCAAGGTCAGTCACGGAGGCAACTCTTTGTTGCTTGACGAGTTCAATCAAGCGAATCTTTCTTTCGGCTGCAAGAATTTGTACCCTCTCCTTTCATAAATAGCCAATAGTCGAGAATATTCTGTAGTTGATTGATAATGCTTGATATTGACTATTATTGTTTAAAGATGCACGTTTGTCAATGTAAAAGCCGTATTATTACGCTTACAATCCATTTTTACTTTCATTTTTGATTATATTTTTGTTGATTTGTTCATTTTAATGAGGTATTATCTGGATACGAACAAAATTGATAGCGCTTTCCAATCAACGAAACTAAATGAGGTGAGGAAATGAGCACAACAATGAAGCCTATAGAACCAGCGCTCGTGCCGTTATTGTCCGAGAAACAAAAGATCAAAAAGAAGTCGATTGTCGGCTGGCTGTTGGTTTTACCCACGATCTTGTTTCTATTGTTCTGGACGGTATATCCGCTAATCTATGCCGCCTTTGTAAGCTTAACGAATTTGAATTTATCGCGGCCTGCGATGCAGAAATTCGTCGGACTGCTCAACTATAAATTGTTGCTGCAGGATGCGACGTTTCTTACTTCGATCAGCCAGACGATGCGGCTGACTTTCGTATCCATCGTGCTGGAACTGATTCTGGGCTACATGCTGGCGAAGTTCTTCATCAATGCCAAA
>NZ_JAKGAP010000031.1 GCF_021532375.1 Paenibacillus alkaliterrae | reverse complement strand
ATTGCCGGGCAGAAACTCTATGAGTTCGTCCGGCAGATGAAATACAAGTGTGAGAAGATCGGGGCAAATTTTTTGCAAGCCGACAAATGGTTCCCCCTCATCAAAATTGTGTTCGTGTTGCGGGCAAATCAAAACAAATTTGAAGCTGTCTGACCGCACTTACGAATGCGATTGTGGATTAAAGATTGACCGCGATTTGAACGCGGCGATCAACCTATCGAAATTGGCGATTTGACACGTAAACGTCATCGCCGATATGTAGGATTCGTTGCATCCGAATTTACGCCTGTGGAGTGTTAGACCAAACGCAAGTAGCCTTGGCAAAAGCGGACACGCTGAAGCAGGAAGCAAACAAGGATTTATAGACTTTTATAAGTTCTTGGCAACGGTGCATCATGCTTGCTGCTGAACGGCATCGCAAAATTATAGAAAAATTGGAGCAGCTTGGCGCGGTCAAGGTTTCCGAGTTGAGCGAGCAATTTCAGGTTACGGAAAAGACGGTTCGCGAGGACTTGGAGAAGCTCGAGGAAAAGGGGCTGCTTAAGCGGACTCATGGCGGGGCGGTATTGGAACAGAGCGGAGAGGACAGCCTGTATCCGCTGCAGTTTCCCAATAGCAAGCATCAGCAGGAGAAGGCGGCAATCGCTTCTCTTGCTCTGTCTTGCATAGAGCCGAACGATATTATCGCGCTTGACGCCGGCAGCACGACACTCGAGATGGCAAGGCGCCTTCCGAACATGCCGGTGACGGTGCTTACGAATGATCTTCTCATTATTCGCGAGCTGATTGCAAAGGATCAGGTGCGGTTAGTGGTGCCTGGCGGTTATCGCCACAATAATTTGCTGATCGGCGCTGAGTCGCATGACTGGATTAAGCGGTTGAATGTCCATAAGCTGTTCTTGTCAACGACAGGCGTACATTTGGAATATGGCTTGACGATTTTTACCGAGGAGCTGACGAAGCTCAAGAAGCTGTATATGGAAAACGCGAAAACAGTCTACTGCTTGGCGGATCATAGCAAGTTCGACAAAGGCGCGTTGATTACGTATGCGGGCCTTCATGAAATAGATTTCATCATTACCGACGATGGAATGGATGCCGAGGTGGAAGCGAAGTATGAGGCGCAGGGCATTCGGATGTTGAAGGCTGCGCTGACGGGCAGCGGAAAGCGAACGAAAAGGAAGGTGTGAATGTCATGAGTTTGTTTGATTTGACGGGCAAGGTCGCGGTCGTTACCGGGGCGGGACGAGGTCTTGGAGAAGCGATTGCGCTGGGCCTGGCTCAGGCCGGAGCTGACGTGGCACTCGTCACGAATCGCACGCCGGCTGACAAAGCAGCGGATGCAGTGCGGGCTTTGGGACGCAAGGCGATTACGGTTCAAGCGGATATCGGCGATCGCTCTAAGCTTGCCGGTATCATTGAGCGTACGGTGGATGAGCTGGGACGCATCGATATTTTGGTAAACAATGCAGGGATTATTCGCAGAACGCCGGCTGCGGATCATAGCTATGAGGATTGGCAGGAAGTGCTCGATGTGAATTTGAACTCCGTGTTCGTGCTCAGCCAATTGGCGGGCAAGCATATGATCGAGCAGGGCTCCGGCAAAATCATTAACGTCGCCTCGATGCTCTCCTTCCAAGGCGGCATTACGGTGCCAGGGTATACGTCCAGCAAGCATGCTGTAGCAGGACTAACGAAGGCGCTTGCGAACGAGTGGGCGGGCAAAGGCTTGCAGGTTAATGCGATCGCGCCGGGTTACATGAGCACCGATAATACGGAAGCGCTCCGTGAAGACCCTGTCCGCAGCACGCAGATTTTGCAGCGCATACCGGCTGGACGCTGGGGAACATCAGAGGATCTGGTAGGACCTGCTGTATTTCTGGCATCTTCGGCATCTGACTATATGAATGGTCATATTATGGCCGTTGACGGCGGTTGGTTAGTCAGGTAGGTTCAGTCTTAATAAAAAAAAGCTGTCTCCGGTTCGGCTGTCGCTGCTAAGGAGGCAGCTTTTTTTGTGAAAATATGTAAGGCATATTCGGATAAATCGACTTCTATTTCAAACATTATTGTATTTATCACGGCTGCACCGGCAGCTCGACCTGGAAAAACTCCAGCTATTTGTCTCAGACACGCTCGATTAAAGCATTTAACAGGAAAACCAGGCGTTTTTCACAGGAATAATCCCTTCTATTCGGCAAACTGACCACATTAGCGGGACAAATTCCAGTTAGGCCAGACTTACTCGCTGATGAAACAAGTTTAGCGGAGTGTTTTCCAGTTAGATTCGTCAGACTTCCTGCATCCGTTTATTCGTAGCGATTTTTTTTGTATAAGCATAGCTACTATTCAGAAAGCATGTTTTATAAGCTTTTTTTATATTTTTCATAAGAAAGAATAAGGTTGTATATTTATAAATATGAGTGTATAGTTATTCGTATCGCTAAATGCTAGTGATTAACAACTGAAAAAGAGTGGAAATAGGTGCTCCAGCCTAAACGGCTTGAGCTTAAAAGGGAAGTCCGGTGTAATACCGGCGCGGTCCCGCCACTGTAACAGCGGAATCTAAGCATAAACGCCACTGATCAGTCACATGATTGGGAAGGAAGCTGAAGATAAAGATGCTGGAGCCAGGAGACCTGCCTATTTGAACGACACTGCTTTACCTACGGGAGATAGGAAGGTGTTAAAGACAGAAACCGATGTTTTGACAGACAATGGGCGTCTTTACCTTTGCTTCTTTAAGGTAATGATGCCTTTTTTTGCGTATTTAAATCGAATATTCTAGGAGGAATTTGTTCAAATGAGCCAATTAACGAGCAGTGTGTTAGGTTACCCGCGTATCGGGGAAAATCGCGAATGGAAAAAAGCGCTGGAGTCGTTCTGGAAAGGCGATCTGGAGGAAGCGGCGTTCCTGGAGACGCTGCAAGCGATTCGCCTGAATAATTTGCAGCTGCAGCAGGACAAAGGCATTTCGCTCATTCCGGTGAATGATTTTACGCTTTATGATCAAATGCTGGATACGTCCACGATGTTCGGCATCGTTCCTGCCAGGTTCGAATATGCAGGCGGACCGGTTCCGGTAAATACGTATTATGCAATCGCAAGAGGAACGCAGCAGGCGCAAGCCAGCGAAATGACGAAGTGGTTCAATACGAACTACCACTATATCGTGCCCGAACTAAAGGATGCGAAGCCGGCATTGACGGAGAATCGTCCGCTCGCGGCGTACCGCGAAGCGAAGCAAAAGCTTGGCATTGAAGGAAAACCGGTTATTATTGGGCTTTATACCTTCCTGAAGCTGTCGAAGGGCTATGAGGCGAAGGAGCTTCCGGAATTGGCTGAGAAATTCATTCCGCTATATGGGCAGGTGCTTCGCGAGCTCGAGCAGGAGGGTGTGCAATGGGTGCAAATCGACGAGCCCATTCTCGTAACGACTTTGTCAGAGGAAGAGCTGCAGCTGGTGCATTCGATTTATACGCAATTGCGTGAGGCGGCGCCAGGGCTGAACATTTTGCTGCAAACGTATTTTGATGCGGTGGATCATTATGAGGCGGTAGCGGCGCTGCCGGTGCAAGCGATCGGCCTTGATTTCGTTCATGGCTTGGAGCAGAACGTAAGCTCGCTTGAGCAATACGGCTTTCCGCAGGATAAGCTGCTCGGAGCAGGGGTCGTGGACGGTCGGAATATTTGGCGTTCGGATTATAAGCAGAAGCTTGAGCTGATAGAGAAAATCGCTTTAATCGTGCCGAAGGAGCGCATCATTGTCCAATCGTCGAGCAGCCTGCTGCATGTACCAGTGACAGCGAAGCACGAAACGGCGCTGCCTGCTGAATTGCGCGAGACGCTGGCATTTGCTGAAGAAAAGCTCGAAGAGGTGGTATGGCTCAGCACGGCCGCGGCTAATGCGGATTCGGCGAATGAAGCCTCGCTCGCACAGGAGCTGAAGCTAAACGGTGAGCGGATTTATAATTTGTCGGCATCTCCTGCCCGAAATCGCAAGGCGGCGGATGCTGCTGCGATCGCCGCTCATCCTTCAGTCAGACAGAAGCCGTTCGCGGAGAGACAGAAGCTTCATCAGGAGAAATGGCAGCTTCCGTTCCTGCCGACGACGACAATCGGCAGCTTCCCGCAAACGACAGATGTACGCAGCGCTAGACAGAAGTGGAGAAAGAACGAGCTAAGCTCAGAAAGCTATGCTTCTTTCATCAATGAAAAGATCAAAAAATGGATTGAAATTCAAGAGGAGCTTAACATCGATGTCCTCGTTCATGGTGAATTCGAGCGTACCGACATGGTTGAGTTTTTTGGCGAGAAGCTGGATGGCTTCGCCTTTACGCGAAATGGCTGGGTACAATCGTACGGTTCGCGCTGCGTGAAGCCGCCGGTCATTTACGGAGACGTCGTGTTCATCGAGCCAATGACCGTAACCGAAAGCGTCTATGCGCAATCCTTAACGAGCCGTCCTGTTAAAGGAATGCTGACCGGTCCGATTACGATATTAAATTGGTCGTTCCCGCGCAATGACATTACGCGCGAGCAGGTTGCTTATCAAATTGCGTTAGCTTTGTCGGAGGAAGTGAAGGCGCTTGAAGCGGCCGGCATCGAAATGATTCAAGTCGATGAGCCCGCTTTGCGCGAAGGCTTGCCGCTTAAACGCAGCGACTGGGATGCGTATCTGAAATGGGGCGTGCACGCCTTTAAGCTGTCTACATCAGACGTGCGCGATACGACTCAAATTCATACGCATATGTGCTACTGCGAATTCCACGACATCATTGATTCTATTCTGGCGCTTGATGCGGACGTCATCTCCATTGAAACGTCCCGCAGCCATGGCGAGCTTATTCACAGCTTCGAGGAGCATACGTATGACCAGGGAATCGGACTTGGCGTATATGACATTCACAGCCCTCGTGTGCCGGCCGTTGATGAGATGGTGAGAAATATCGAGCGGGCTTTAAGGGTGCTTGATCCGGGCATATTCTGGATTAACCCGGACTGCGGCCTGAAAACACGAGGCGAAGCAGAGACGGTAGCGGCGCTCCGCAACATGATGGAAGCAACCTACCAGGTCAGAAAGCAGCTTGGCGCTCCTGTGGCGGTTCAATAAAACAACAATCCCGGCCCTTCTCTAAGAGAGGGGCCGGGATTGTTTCCATTCCCAGAGCTCATTTAAAACAAGGAAACATAGTTCACGGCCCGCCCGCGCAGCACATGCTCTTCGGTATCTCCTGCAACCGAAGCAGAATCGGCAGATCGTGTAGTGACATGCTGGATGGCAGCGGCGAATAAATCGAGCGCGCGGCCTTCATGATCAGACTCGTCATAAATAAAATCACGGAGCAGCGGAAGGCTGACGCTTCCGATAAAGGAGACAAGCAGATCACTGTATCGCTCAAGATCAATCATTTCATCGGTGTCGCCGATGAACAGCTCACTCCAGCCAAAGCCCAAATTACTAGTTAGACGAAGACAGACGCGGTAGCCGGCGGAATCGATTGCGAGAGCGGGGATGACGAAAAGCTCGATGCGTGAAACGTTTAATGATGAGGACTGATCGGTGAGAAACGGGACATGATTTGAAGATGGGCACAACATAAAATAAACCTCTCCTTTGGTCGCCTACGAGGTTAGCTGTCGGATTCGGGCTAGAGAGAAAGCCCTACCAGGGTTACAAATCCCTGGATTCACCCCTTGCGAGCCGTTAAAATAACGTCCGCGATGGTTCCCCCGCTTTTTCAAACGAAAAATTCAGCGTTTATGGTTTCATATAAATTTTAAACCCAATTCGCAATTATGTAAACTGTTTTGTTCTTGTAAATGGAAATAAGCTGCCTTGACGCCCTATTCCCATTTGTGAAGGCAGTATTAGAATAAGGATACGTAAGAGACAGCTCGTTTTAAGTGAATAGACTCTTCTGTTTGGTATTCTTGGCAATTTGGATAAGATGGTTGCATGCATACGCGCTCTACGGCATTGAAAAATAAACGATAAATACGCTCATCCTTAGAGGCTTTGTCAATATAACCATTTGTAAAAGGGGTAAGGCTGTAAGTGCCAATAAAGCGAAGGAGCAGGCCGCTCCAACTAATCCAGTCGAGCGGTTTCTCGGAGCTGTTAATAAATAATTCGCTCCAACCGTAACCCATATCGCTTGTAATACGAAGACAAACTCGATAGCCGGAGGAATCTGCCTCGAAAGCGGGGATGACGAAAACCTCGATTCTTTTAATCTTTATAAAAGAAGGCTGTTCTTCCAAACAAGGTAAAGGGACTGCGGGTTGTGTCAACATAAATAAAATCTCTCCTCTGTTCGCTTACGAGGTTAGCTGTCGGATTCGGACTAGAGAGCTGCCCTACCGGAGGCTTAAGCACCGGATTCACCCCGTGCGAACGTATAAGGATACGCTTCGCGTTTGGTTCCCCCGCTTTTTCAATCGAAAAATTCAGCGATAATAATTTGCCTTAGTCGGCTTGCCGTCTATATTAAACCTGCAGCCATCTTTTGTAAAACATAGGTTTTTCGGGATTAGACGCCATATTGTCATTTATAAAGCAATACGATCATTTCTATCGCTAAAAAGGGTTTTTTCTTCAAAAATCTCGCTGATTCTCCTTCAGCCTTTTATTTAGAGAAGTCAGATTATTTGGGTATCATTTCAGTAGAAAGACCTTTGTCATTATTTTTGAAAATGAGAGATAAACGGAGAAATAGTGAGATATATCGAGATAGTAATCAATGAAAGCGTTGGTAATCGCTCTACAGTGGCTGTAATAACTTCATTTGGCAAGCAGGACCGCTTTACAGCAGGTTTAGCGAGGAGTAAGATTCGATACAGGATTTACAAATAAGTTTCGATTGACTGATCGCTGAGTTTCCGTGAAGACGGAAAGCGGGGGAACCAAGTGTTAGGCAATGCGCTTATTCGATGTGAGAGTCGGATGGCTGCATTGCAGGGGTGAATCTTTGACCTGGCGCCATGGATGTCAGGCAAGGTAGGGCGACTCTCACCGCCCGAATCCGTCAGCTAACCTCGTAAGCGTGGATCGAGAGAGGAATGATGAAGCTTGTGATCGATTAAATTCGACCGCAGAGTCATACGCCTCTGCGGTTTTTTGCTGCCCCAAATAGGGGAAGCTTGTACGAATGGATCTAAAACGCTGAGTTCTGCAGCAGCAGGAGCGGGGGAACCAACGAGAGGTTCGTGTACAAATACGAATCGTCTCATGGGGTGAATCGCTTGGCCATTGCCAAGCGTAGGGCGACTCTCACGCCCGAATCCGACAGCTAACCTCGCAAGCGTACTCGAGAGAGGCAACAACCATCGTGCTACCTGGGGCTTTATAATGCAAAACGAGCTTTGCTGTCAAATGACGGTGTAAGCCGTTTATGCTCGGCTGCGGGTCAAGAAGCCGCGGGGAAAGTTCCTCTTTTCCCAAGGCTTCTTTTTTGTTGCCTTTTTTCAAAATTTGGAGGCGAAACGCTTTGGAGGATGAGCATATTATTGTCGCCGGGCTTAGCGAATCCGGTAAATCATTTATGAGAACATTGGAGTTTCATGGGCTTCCTTTCAAGGTGCTGACTAACAGCAAGCAAGAGGAGCGGCAGCTCAGGAGACAAGGGTTTGATAACGTGATTCATGTAAATACCAATGATCGGAAAAATTGGAATATTCATAATTTTTTCATCCGTGAGGTTTTCATTTTTGAGAGCAGTTTCGCGCTAAGCTGCCGTTTTGTGCAATGCTGTCGGTCATGGACCTCGAAGCCCATTTACGTGATTACTCAGCAATGGAATCCGCGTGCGATCTACAAGGGTCTTGGAGCGGATCATATCGTGTATTCGCAAAACGGCGAGGTTGGATTTTTATTAAGAAAATGATGCAGGAGGGATTCCCATGGTTGATGTCTATATGATTGTTGTCCTATTGGCATGCTTCGGTTTGTTTTACGGTTTTTTGACTTGGTGCGGCAATGTCATTGAGCAAGCAGGAGGCGACAACGGATGATTATTGTGTCAGCAATGGCTTTATTGGTTTTCGTTTATCTCATCTATGCACTCATTCATCCGGAGAAGTTTTAGTCCAAGGAGGATTTACAATGGATATTTTACAGATGCTGGTAGTCATTGCCGTTCTCGTCCTGCTTGTCAAGCCGCTTGGTACGTACGTCTACCATGTATTTTCGAATGAACAGAATCGTTTGGACAAAGTTTACGGAGGCACGGAACAGTTCATTTACAGGCTTATCGGCTTGAAACGCCGCGAGGGCATGAGCTGGAAGGTGTACGCGCTAAGTTTTATTGCGACGAACATCGTTCTGGTAGCGTTCAGCTATTTGATTCTGCGGTTGCAAAACGCGCTGCCGTTCAATCCGAACGCGATTGGCAGTATGGAGCCAACGCTTACATTCAATACCGTTATCAGCTTTATGACGAATACAAACCTGCAGCATTACAGCGGGGAAAGTTCCTTATCGTATTTCTCGCAAATGGCCGTCATCATCATGATGATGTTCACCTCCGCGGCGACGGGCTTTTCGGCAGCCATCGCGTTTGTTCGCGGAATAACGAGCAAAGGCAAAACGATCGGCAACTTCTTTGAGGATTTCGTTAAGGCGCATACGAGAATATTTCTTCCTATTTCCTTTATTTTTACGCTTGTACTCGTAGCGCTTCAGGTGCCGCAAACGCTAGATCCGACGCTAACGGTCAAGACGCTTGAGGGCGCGATGCAGCAAATTGCGATCGGACCTGTCGCTTCGCTGGAATCGATCAAGCATTTGGGAACGAACGGCGGCGGATTTTTTGGCGCCAACTCGGCCCATCCGTTTGAGAATCCGAGTCCGCTCACTAACGTAATTGAAATTTTATGCATGTGGGCGCTGCCGGCTGCATTGCCTTACACGTTCGGGTTATACGCTAAGAACAAAAAGCAGGGTTGGGTTATTTTCTCAGCGATGATGTGTCTGTTCCTCGTCTTCCTGAGCGTGGCGTATACATCGGAAAAAGTCGGCAGCCCGGCGATGAACACCCTTGGCATCGACGCTTCGCAAGGCAGCATGGAAGGCAAGGAAGTACGGTTCGGAATTGCGCAATCCGCGCTGTTCACGACGGTGACTGCCGCCGCAACGACTGGCACAGTAAACAATATGCATGATACGCTTACACCGCTTGGTGGTTTGGTCCCACTCGCAGAAATGATGCTCAATGTTGTTTTCGGCGGCAAAGGCGTCGGGCTCATAAATATGCTCATGTATGCCATTTTGGCCGTATTTATATGCGGGCTTATGGTCGGCAGAACGCCAGAGTTTCTCGGTCGGAAAATAGAACCGCGCGAAATGAAGCTGATTGCGATCGCCATATTGGCTCATCCTTTCATTATATTAGTGCCGACCGCGATCGCCTTCATGACCGATCTCGGACAAGGTGCAATATCGAATCCAGGCTTCCACGGCATAAGCCAGGTTCTCTACGAGTATACATCCGCGGCAGCGAACAATGGTTCCGGCTTTGAAGGATTGGGCGATAATACGCCATTTTGGAACATTAGCACCGGGCTTGTCATGCTGTTCGGCCGATACATTTCGATAATCGCGATGCTGGCCGTTGCAGGATCTCTTGTACGCAAACAGCCGGTGCCGGAGACGATTGGCACGTTCCGTACAGATAATGCGCTGTATACGGGCTTGCTGATTGGTACTGTTCTTTTGATTGGCGCTTTAACCTTCTTGCCGGTTATCGTTCTTGGACCGGTTGCAGAATATTTGACACTCCGTTAACGGATGAGGTGAACGATGATGAGCAGAAACGAAAAAAATAAAACGTTGTCATCCGCTGCGGTGAAGCGCGCGATAGTGGACAGCTTTGTTAAATTAAACCCGGTTACTATGATGAAAAATCCCGTCATGTTCGTCGTCGAGGTCGGCACGGTCATCGTGCTGCTGATGGCGTTATTCCCGAATTTTTTTGACTCGCAAGACCGCATAGGCTTTAACGTTGCGGTATTCTTCATCTTATTGTTTACGGTGTTGTTCGCGGGCTTCGCGGAAGCGATAGCGGAAGGCCGGGGCAAAGCGCAGGCATATTCACTTAAGAAGTCGAAGCAGGAAATGACGGCGAACAAGCTTATGGGCAGCTTGATTACCGTCATTTCATCGACGGAGCTTCGCAAGGGCGATATCGTTGTCGTGTCCCAAGGTGAAATGATTCCCGGCGACGGCGAGGTCATTGAAGGTTTGGCTTCCGTGGATGAGTCGGCCATTACGGGCGAGTCAGCTCCGGTTATTAAGGAAGCCGGCGGCGACTTCAATTCCGTAACGGGAGGAACAAGAGTCGTGAGCGATTCGATTAAAATGAGGATGACGAGCGAGCCCGGACAATCTTTTATTGACCGAATGATCGCATTAGTAGAAGGCGCGAAGCGGCAAAAGACGCCGAACGAGATTGCGCTTAATACGCTGCTGTTCAGCTTGACGATTATTTTCTTGATCGTAGTAGTGACATTGGCTCCAATCGCTAATTATCTCGATATTAAACTAGAGGTTCCGGTGTTGATCGCATTGCTCGTTTGCCTTATTCCGACGACAATCGGCGGATTGTTATCGGCAATCGGGATTGCGGGCATGGACCGGGTTACGAAGTTCAACGTGCTTGCAATGTCGGGTAAAGCGGTCGAGGCGGCAGGAGACATCAATACGATGATTTTGGACAAAACAGGTACGATTACCTTCGGCAACCGGATGGCAAGCGAGCTTGTTCCGGTTGGAGGAAACTCCATCAATCAGCTGTCGGAATGGGCAGCCATCAGCTCGATCAAGGACGAGACGCCTGAAGGCCGGTCTGTGCTCGAGTGGATGACGAAGCAAGGCAAGAGCTATGATTCAACGATAGCGGACGGCGGCGAATTTATAGAGTTCAAGGCAGAGACGCGAATGAGCGGCATTGACTTGTTGGATGGTCGCCACGTACGTAAGGGCGCGGTCGATGCGGTTAAGAAATGGGTAGCAGCACAAGGCGGGGAAATTCCGTCCGATCTGGAGCAGGTATCGAACACGATTGCGAAATTAGGCGGAACGCCGCTTGCCGTAGCTGTAGACAATAAATTGTACGGCGTTATTTATTTAAAGGATACCGTGAAGCCTGGCATGAAGGAACGGTTCGATACGCTGCGCGAAATGGGCATCAAAACGATCATGTGTACGGGTGATAATCCGTTAACGGCTGCTACGATCGCAAAGGAAGCGGGTGTTGATGAATTCATAGCGGAGAGCAAGCCTGAAGACAAAATCGCAGTCATTCGCCGCGAGCAGGCGGAAGGCAAGATGGTCGCCATGACGGGTGACGGTACGAATGATGCGCCTGCTCTTGCGCAAGCGGACGTCGGGCTTGCCATGAACAGCGGTACGATCGCGGCGAAGGAAGCGGCGAATATGGTCGATTTGGACTCCGATCCGTCCAAAATCATTGAGGTAGTCGCCATCGGCAAACAATTGCTTATGACGAGAGGCGCGTTGACAACATTCAGTATTGCAAATGATATTGCCAAATATTTTGCGATCATTCCAGCCATGTTCATGCTAGCCATTCCTGAGATGGGTGCGCTCAATATTATGAGGCTGGGCTCCCCTTTGTCAGCTATACTCTCGGCGCTTATCTTCAATGCGATAATTATACCGCTTCTCATTCCGCTTGCGATCAAAGGCGTGAAGTACAAACCGATGAGCGGCGCGCGTCTGCTCAGCCGTAACGTATTCATTTACGGGCTCGGCGGAGTCATTGTTCCTTTTGTCGGCATCAAGCTGATTGATCTTATCGTGCACGTTTGGATTTAAATTCACAATTAATGAAAGAAGGCATGGAAAATGGACAGTCAATCTAAATCAGGCTCTGGTAACGGCTTTTCTATCCTTTCGGTTGCAATACGCATCAGCATTGTTTTCATGATCATTTGCGGTATTCTTTATCCGCTAGCAAGCACGGGAGCAGCGCAACTGCTCTTCCCGCATCAGGCAAACGGAAGTTTGCTGAAGGACAGCAGCAGCGAGGTGACAGGCTCTGAGCTCATCGGACAAAGCTTCACGGATCCGGGCTTTTTTCAAGGCCGTGTGTCGAGTATAGATCATAATGCGGCGGGCTCAGGCTCCAATAACTTTGCGCCCTCCAACCCGGCTTTGATCGAGCGGACGAAAGCATCGATTGAAGAGTGGAAGGCGAACAATCCGGAGGTTCCGGTCGACCAGGTTCCGATCGCGCTTATAACGAACTCGGGCTCCGGTCTTGATCCGCATATTACGCCGAAATCGGCGTCGGTTCAAATACCGCGGATCAGCAAAGTGACCGGGCTGTCGCAAGCAGAACTCGAGACGCTCGTCAAGGAGCATATTGAAGGACGTGATTTGGGGCTGTTCGGCGAGGAAAGGGTCAATGTGCTTAAGCTGAATCTTGCGTTATCCGCAAAGCTGGGCAAATAACTTTATCGTTGCTTGCATGCCAGCCCGTCGCGATGACGGGTGAGCTTCAAGCTTTTGGGAGGAGAAGCCGCCGTGGTTCCATTTCGCAGAAAAACACCGGAAGAGCTGTTGCTTTCCATCTCCAAGCTTCACAGGGGAAGGTTGAAAATATTAATAGGCGCCGTAAGCGGTTCAGGGAAAACGTATCATATGCTGAAGGAAGGAGCGCAGCTGAAGCGTGATGGAATCGATGTTGTCATATGTGCCGTTTCGACTCTGCAAAGGCCTGAAACCGCCGAACAGATCGGGCAGCTTGAGAGAGTGGCTAGTATCCATTGGCGGTTGGACGGCCAAGAGCAGAAGGATTTGAATCTTGATGCCATTATTGAACGTAATCCGGAGGTTGTATTGGTTGACGGGCTCGCCCATCGCAACCGTGCGGAGTCGCAGTTTCGGACACGCTTGGAGGACGTTCTCTTTCTATTGGAGAAAGGGATAAGCGTCATCACGACGATTAACGTATACGAGCTCGAAGGGGCAGATGAGGCAGCATTGAAATGGACCGGCATTCGAGCCGGATGCACGGTGCCGGCGGGTACGCTGGAGCTGGCGGATGAAGTCCGCCTTATCGACGTGTCTCCCGAAACGATGCTGAAACGGTTGAAAGACGGCGTTCTTGGCAACCGTCCTGATCCGGCTATATCGGTGCGGGGAAACTTAGCTGTGCTGCGCGAGCTGTCGCTCAGGCTCGTTGCCGAGGGAGTGAACGACTCGCTTGAGAAGCACCGAGAGGAGCTTGGTCTTACCGGGCCGTCAGGAGCATCGGAACGTATTCTGGTTACCGCGCAATACCATTGGAACGGTTCGTTATATGTACGCCGAGGCCAGCAAATCGCAAGAAGGCTGAACGGCGATATCATTGTTGTTTCCTTCGTTAATCAGAGGAAGAGCTTGTCTAAGGACGAGCAAGCCTTCAAAACATCGATAAAGAAGCTCACCAAGAAGGTGGAAGGGAAATTCGAGGAGCTTCCGTTAACGAGACGCCGCAAGCTGCCTGCGGCCCTTGTCAGATTTGCGGAGGAAAACCATGTGACGCGCATCGTCATGGGCCATTCTAAGCAGAGCAGGTGGCAGCAGCTTTGGCAGGGATCGATTGTCGACGGCGTACTGCGCAAGCTTAATCAGGTCGACTTGTTTCTGATGGCGGATCGGGCGGAGCATGAGGGCGAGCGAATAATGCCGGTCAAGCAAAGAAACGATTCGGAGAAGGAGCTGTTCCGCAGATTCAGCCTGGAGGAGCGAGAGAGGCAAATTGAATCCATTCGAAGAGGAACGTTTCACATTTATATCGGCGCTGCGCCTGGAGTAGGGAAGACGTATACGATGCTATCGGAAGCGAATGCTCTGCTCCGCAAGGGCATCGATGTCGTGATCGGATTAGTCGAGACGCATGGGCGGCATGAAACGCTGAGACAGATTGGGGACCTTCCGATTATCGAGCAGCAAACGATCGATTATCGCGGGACGAAGCTGAAGGAAATGGATGTCGAAGCGATCATTCGTGATAATCCGGACGTTGTGCTGGTCGATGAGCTTGCTCATACGAACGTACCGGGAAGCTTGCGCAAGAAGCGTTACGAGGATGTTATCCATTTGCTCGAAAAGGGCATTTCGGTCATCTCAACGATGAATGTGCAGCATATCGAAAGTTTGAACGACGCGGTTAAGCAAATAACCGGCGTTACCGTAAGAGAAACAGTGCCGGACGCCATTATACGCTTGGCTGACCAAGTGGAGCTTATTGATATAACGCCGCAAATGCTTCAGCAGCGTATGAAGGAGGGCAAAATCTACGCGATGGGCAAGGTGGAGCAAGCGCTGGGCGCTTTCTTTTCGACAGGCAATTTGATTGCGCTGCGGGAGCTCGCTTTGCGGGAAATTGCCGATGATGTCGATGAACGTATGGAGTCGTGGGATCGCAATAAGTCGCTGCGCGGGCCGCTAAGAAGGCGGGAGGTTATTTTCGTAGGTATCGATATTCGCTCGAACGCTGAACGGCTGATCCGCCGCGGCTTCCGGATCGCGTATCGGCTAAAGGCCGAATGGCATGTTCATTACGTGCAGGACGGCTCTCCATGGACGGAAGATATTACAGCCAAGAAAGATGCTTTATTGCATTTAACAGAGCGGCTTGGGGGTGTCTTCGAAATGTCGAAGGCAGAGAGCAAAGCGCATATTGCCGCTACCCTTCTTACGGCTGCTAATCGCACAAAGGCGACGCAACTGATCGTCGGACAGTCTAATCGGACGTTTTGGCACTTCTTGCTGCGAGGTAATGTGGTTCGCAAGCTGCTGCAATCGGGCCGCCATATGGATGTGCTAATTGTAGCGAATCGCGTCCCTGATAAGTAAAGCGAAGAAGCTCTCCCTCGATTGATAGTCGATGGGAGAGCTTCTTTTTCTTATTTCACGCTACAGTGTCCGGTTCGATCCAGTCCTGTGACCATTTCTGAATCTCTCTAATGATGGGTTCAATCGCGCGGCCCTTTTCAGTTAATGAATATTCTATGCGTACAGGTATTTCAGGATAGACCTGCCGGTCGACAATCCCTTCATTCTCCAGGTCTTTGAACCGTTCCGAGAGCAGTCTGCCGCTGATCGGGAGCGCGGACTGAACGGCGCAGAAGCGCTGCGGACCAGACAATAGTTGAAATATAATAAGGCCGGTCCAACGTTTGCTGATGATGTCCATTCCCTTCTGGAAACGGGGACAAAGGTTTGACTGATCCATAACTATCACCTCTTTTGAGTTAACAATAAGTATAACCTCAATATCTTATTTATACAAGCACACCTGGATAATGTTAATTACTTGACTATCTTAAGTTATAAATTTATAATTAGTTACAAATAGTAAGTAACAAATGAGGAGGTCAAATCATCTATCGCGGCTACGAATTCGGCACGCTCAGCTATTTGTCGCTGCAATTTTAAAATAACAATTTTCGAAGAAGGTGAATGAGTATGATCAAACCAAATATTGCAGCCATTATTAAGGATAAAATAAAAAGAACGCAAACGGGCAGTGACGACATTTACGTTGTCGGGCCGGTTAAGCTGCCCGTAGAGCTGGACGGTGAAACGAAGATGTTCCATTGGTATAGCTGGCTGCGCAAGGAGACAGGCGAGGAGCAAACGGCAGAGCAGCTTGTCGAAGACTTAACTCACTTCTCTTATGCGGATCTTCAGCAATCGAGCGTCCTCGTATACGGCGATTTCGAGAATAATGACAACGCGCTCATCCGCATGCACAGCATTTGCCATACGGGCGATATTTTTGGCAGCGCAAGATGCGATTGCGGCTTTCAATTGAAGCAGTCGATGCGGATTATTACGGAGCACGGCACCGGGGCGTTGTTCTATTTGGCTAATCATGAGGGCCGCGGCATCGGCTTGTTCAGCAAGGCGATCGCCTATTTGCTGCAGGAGGATGGCTTCGATACAGTTGATGCGAACACCGAGCTTGGTTTCGCTGACGATGCCCGCGATTACAGTAATGCAATTGCCGTGCTTAAGCTGCTGCGGGCACTGCCGGTATCGATCATTACGAACAATCCGCGCAAGGTGGATGCGCTGCGCAAAGCAGGCATGAACGCAGCGGGGAGAGTTCCTCTTTGGGGCAATTCCTCGGTGTACAACGAAAAATATATTCAAACCAAAGTGAACCGTTCCGGACACTTCGGGCAAGAGCCGCAAACAATTGTTAAATAGGCCCAGGTGCGTCATGTATAAGGATAACAAGCCGTTTCCCGCAACTATACGCAGAGGCGGAGATGCTCCTGAAGCAGACATAAAACGACAAAAACATTTTGCGTTCCGCATCCTTTTCAAGTAAAATGAGAAAAACTGAACTCATGTTCACATCAAAGGAGTAAAAACGCATGCATTCAAAAACGAGTCATTGCAAAATTGTTGACTGCACGATCCGCGACGGCGGACTCGTGAATAACTGGGATTTCAGCGTCGAGTTCGTTCAACATTTGTATCAATGCTTGAACGAAGCTGGCGTCGATTATATGGAAATCGGCTACAAAAACTCGCCAAAGCTGCTGAAGGGCGCTGAAAACGCGGGCCCTTGGCGTTTTCTGAACGATGATTTCTTGAAAAAAGTGATCCCTTATAAAGGCAATACGAAGCTTTCCGCACTCGTTGACGTCGGCCGCGTAGATGAGAATGATATTTTGCCGCGCAGCGAGAGCTTGCTTGACCTGATCCGCGTTGCGTGCTATGTGCAGGACGTAGACAAAGCGCTTGAGCTTGTGAAAGTATTCCATGATCGCGGATACGAGACGACGCTTAACATTATGGCGCTTTCGAACGTGATGGAGAATCAGCTTGTTGAAGCGTTCCAACTGATCAATGACAGCGTGGTAGACGTCGTATACATCGTTGACTCCTACGGTAGCTTAAAGCCTAGCGATGTGAGCTACCTAGTTGACAAATTCCGCAAGCATCTGCCGAACAAGCGTCTGGGCGTTCACGCGCACAACAACCTGCAGCTTGCATTCGCGAACACGCTGCTTGCGGCAGAGAACGGCGTTGAGCTGCTTGATGCTTCCGTTTACGGCATGGGCCGCGCTGCCGGCAACTGCAACACGGAGCTTCTTGTCGCCGAGCTTCAAAACACGAAGTACAGCATCCGTCCCGTACTCGACATGATCGAGAAGTTCATGATTCCGCTTCGCGAGAAGGAAGAATGGGGCTATATTATTCCTTACATGATTACGGGAATATTGGATGAGCACCCGCGTTCCGCGATGGCGCTTCGCGATTCCGCGGATAAAGACAATGGCGTAGAGTTCTACGACCGTCTGACTACGCCGGAAATTGCTCACAGCAAATAAGGATTGAAAAAGCAGCTCCGACGAGTCTTGTATAAGACTTGCCGGAGCTGCTCTTTTTTTAGGAGAGTTGTTGTTCCAATAGCTCTCCGTCGCCGCGAATCGCCGCTGCTTGATGCGGCTCGTTCGGATGCAGGTAGCCTTTGCCGCGGAAGGCCTGTCCGCTGCCCGCAATTGCAGTAAGCTGTACTCCTATATCCTCGCTTTTCCCGAACCAAGCCAGCAGCTCGCGGTCGCCGACTCCGTTAATATCGACGTACCACAGCCGATCGCCGTATTCCGTTACTCGAATGAGCTCAGCGGACGTGAAGGAAAGCTGCTTCGTTTGCTGCTGATACATAATTTCGATTGCGATAAGGTCAAAGGTTTCCACGATGAAGTCCTCCTGTATATGAAGCTTAATGCAGCCGATTCTTGGACTCGCCGCATGTCTGAATCGTATTGTAATGTTTACGGCCAATATATGCAACATTTGTAAGCCTGCATGCGTCAGAGTAGCAAATACAAACAAAGGGGCTGAAGGGATGAAGGCGGGTCATTCGTTCAAGGGTTCAGGCAAACAAAGAAGAAGCTTTAGCTGGATAACCGCGATTATGCTTACATTGACTTTATCGCTTAGCGCATGCTCTTCCGCGGGGAATAATGCCTCGGATAGCGGAAATCGCGAAACGGCTGGCAATAGGGGCAACGAGACATCGGATGCAGCTAAAGAGGAGATTACCAATAGCTCCGATGATAAGGCAATGTCAAACAGCGAGCCGGTGAAAGAGAAAGAAGGCGGCAAGCGCGGATATCCGAACCCGGAACAAGAAGTTCAGGCGGGACAATTAACAGCAGGTGAATGGGATGACATAGCGGCCTGGGAGCGGTTTGGAAATGTGCTGAACACCGAGGAGGGCGACAGCAGCAAGCGGGCATGGGGCTTTTGGAATTTCCATAGGCTGGAGGTCGTTGTTACGGCAAATGGGAAAGCGGTGTCGGATGCAAAGGTAACCTTGCTCTCAGGGAAGGAAACGGCTTGGAAGGCGCGAACGAATACGGAGGGGAGAGCCTACGTATATGCGGGGTTATTCGAGGACACGGCGAACCAAGGCACTTATAAGGTTCAAGTGCAGTCGGCACAGGAAAGCAAGACGACGCAGCAGCTGGAAATTCCGCAGCAAGGCTCGGTGAAGGTCGATTTAGGCAATGGCGCAGCGCTATCCCAGCAGGTAGACGTTATGTTTGTTGTCGATACGACCGGCTCGATGGAGGATGAGCTTAATTACTTGGAGGCAGAGCTTAAGGATGTCGTGAAGCGCATATCCGACCAGCAGGCTAATCAGCTGGGGATTAGGATCAGTGCGAATTTTTACCGGGATAAGCATGATGATTATATTGTGAAGCCGTATCCGTTTACGACGGATATCAATAAGGTGATTGATCAGTTCAGCATGCAGAAGGCGCAAGGCGGCGGCGATTATCCGGAGGCTGTCGATCAGGCGCTGAGAGATGCGATTCATGAGCACAAATGGAGCGAGGAGGCGCGCGCGCGCCTGTTATTTCTCGTATTAGATGCGCCGCCGCATAACGATCCGCAAATTATTGATGAGATTCAGAAGCTGATTGAGGATGCGGCGGAGCAGGGAATTCGAATCATTCCGATTGCCTCCAGCGGCGTCAGCGTCGATACGGAATATTTGCTGCGGTTCATGGCCGCGGCGACTGGCGGAACCTATTTGTTCCTGACCGATGACAGCGGCATCGGAGGCGATCACCTCAAGCCTGCAGTAGGCGAATATGAGGTGAAGCTGCTAAACGATTTGCTCGTCGAGGTCATTAACCGCTACGTGCAGTAGTAAAACGAACAGGACCACCCTTCAAGGAGCCGCAGCTTCGGGAAGGATGGTACTTTTTATTTAATACAGCTTACCTTGGCGGTAAAGCATAGTAGAGAGCTTCATCACGGCGTGATTGTAGCAGTTTTGGCGAAGCGGGAACGGATCTCCAAAGAAGGCAGGCAAAATACCGTTTAACGTTTTCTGCATTTTATCATACAGCATTTTGAATACTTGCTCTTCGGTGAAAAATTGTGTTTCCCGACCTTGCAGCCATTCGAAATAGGATACGATAACGCCGCCTGCGTTGGCTAATATATCCGGAATAACGATGGTGCCTCTCGAGGTAAGCGCTTCGTCAGCTTCGCCCGTGACGGGTGCGTTGGCGCCTTCCACGATAATGCGTGCCTTCACGTGCCCGACATTATCCTTGCGGATCTGCTCCTCGAGCGCAGCCAGAATGAGCACGTCGACATCCAGGAAGAGCACATCCTCGCGACTAAGTATTTGCGCCTTAAGATCAAGCTCGGCCAGCGCCGTTTCGGAATCAGGCAAATCGCCCTGATGACGGGCGGCATATTCGATCAACAGAGGAATCGACAGGCCGTCGGAATTAAATAAGGTAACATTGCGGTCGCTGACGGCCACCACTTTATTATGCAAATAAGCACATTTATACGCCTCTAAGGCGGCTATCGACCCAACATTGCCGAAGCCCTGCACAGCTATCGACAGCGGCCGGTCCGAGTGTGCAAGCGCGGTTTGCACGAACGGATTCGTGCTGCCGGCTAACCAGCCGATTTGCGCCTTAAGGAAATCGTGGAGCATATAGCGAAACGTGAAATAGACGCCTTTACCCGTTGCTTCTCTGCGGCCCAGGGAGCCTCCGTTAATGACGCTTTTCCCGGTGAAGCTGCCAAGGTAGGGATGTCCGGGATGGATGCTCTTGTATTCGGACATCATCCAGTCCATCTCGCGCTCGCCGGTCCCCATATCCGGGGCTGGAATGTCCTTGTCAGGACCGAGCACATCGCTGAAGTACTGCACATATTTTTTGCAAATGAGATAAAGCTCTCTTGCGGAATAGCTGCGCGGATTAATGACGACTCCGCCTTTGCCGCCGCCGAAGGGCACCTCGTGAAGCGCGTTTTTGAGCGTCATGAGCGCCGCAAGATTCGTTACCTCGTCCTCGCTTACTAATTCATGGAACCGAATGCCGCCCTTATAAGGGCCGAGCGTGTCGTTATGCTGAATGCGATAAGCCGGAATGCGTACGACATTGCCGTTATCGACCGTTATGCGTAAAAAAGCCTTGTGTACTTTATTAGGTGTTGAAAGGATGGCGGCAAGCGACAGAAAGGCCTGCTCGCGGGCTTGGTTTTGCAAATTCGGCAAAAAAGCCGTATCTCCCATTAATGCGTTTAAAGATTGCTGTACGATGGCGCCCGTTTGACCAGCCATAACTAAACGACCTCCTCTTTCGATCAGGAATGAGATTAACTCTGCACCTAACTTTACCATATTGCATCCTGTAAGCCAAAAAAAGCCCTATTCGAAGAAGGGCGCAATGCCTGCTTCGAATAAGGGACGGGCTTTGGTCTTATGATAATTTTAAAAGCATGGAGCTGTGCGGCAGAGGGAACGAAAGCTCGTGCATGGCGATTGCCGGAAGATTATACGTGGACAATGGATAGCAGTCGATAGGGAAGGACTTGCAGTAATGGATAGGCTCGAGGAGTTTTACGGAATCGAGGAGCAGAATGATTACGAACGGATCTGGGTAGGAGATATTGAAAATGGCAGCCCATCCGGCTGGGTCTATGTGTGGGCAACGGATAGAGGCTGTCCGGAAATACCAGGGGATTATTGGCCGGACTACCGGGCTGCCAAATAGGGTAACGTTTATTTTTCTTCTTCCGTCTCCGCTGTATAAGCAATCAGTGCAACGTCCGAGCCGTACTGCTGGGTTAATTGCTGCTCCAGCCTGCGTATAGCATCGAGTCCATCAGGTTGTCCGCCCAGCTCAGCAATACGAAAATCTTTGTCCATAAAAATGGCTCACATCCTTTGTATTTTTTATATTATGTAGAATGGTCCTTAGATCTGGAGTCTATACGTCCCGCTGATATACAATCTTAATAGAAAACTCGCTGTTTTCGAATTGTTCTTTTCCCGTCCGTCTAGTACACTGAAGCTGAACAACATAAAGGACGTGACATCGTGCGTAACATATTCTGCGAAAAAACTCCCAGCCAACCATTTACCGCCAGTTGCTATAAATATGTCGGCTTCGGCTTACTTTTTCTAATCATAACGGCTTCCGTTTACCTATGGTCTGGTCCTGCATCCGCATCAGCGCAGCCGGGCTTCGTTTATGAAGCGACTGCCTTCGATCCTCATGAGCAGGTCGGTCACAACCATTCGCAGGCCGATCATGGTGACGGAGGCATTACGGTGGTGCAGGCTTTTTTTTACGCGGTTAGAGCCGTTTTTTATTTTATGCTGATGATGACTGCCGGCCTCATGCTTTGGTCCGTTGCTATTCCGGAAGGAAATGATGAAGTTCAGCGCAGGCTCGTGAACAAATGGGGATTGCTTGCTATGAGGGGGCTGCTGCTTGTCGTCCTTCTTTACGTTTTTGTTCACATGAGCAGTTTATTGAAGGGCTACAACGGCAGCAGTCAGACGGAATGGCTCCGCTTGTTAACGGGGACCGCGACCGGCCGCTCATGGCTCGGTCTCGGCCTGTTCTCGTTGCTTGGCTTTGCCGTGCTGCGGCTTTCTGATCCATTCAAAGCCGTATGGGCGCTATTGCTTCTATCGGCGGAAAGCTTTAATGGACATGTCAATGCCTTGCCCTCCAATACGCTGGCTATCGTACTCGATTATATTCATCTCGTATGCGCGGCCCTGTGGACCGGCGGGGTATTTCTGCTGCTGCTCTTCTGGCATGCGGAACGCAAGGAGGCGGGGCGGTTCGCCGAACGGTTTACCAGAATGGCGTGGCTGACGATCATCATGTTAACGGTGAGCGGGGTCTTGATGACCGTAATTTTGCTTCCTTCCTGGCGATATTTGCTCTATACGGGCTGGGGCTTGCTGCTGCTGACGAAAGCTGCACTGCTCGTACTCATTATGGGAACAGGCTTCTTCCTGCATCGGAGAGCTTCTCGATCCGAGCTCCCAAGCGGAAAGCTTCTGAAGCTGGATGGTCTCTTAATGAGCGTCACTCTAATCTTAGTAGGCGTGCTTACCTATGTGAGCCCGATCCCCAAAACGGAGCCGTTGTCCTATCATAAAATGGGCGATAAGCTTCATTATACGTTAGAAATAAAACCAAACGGACCTGGCCCTAACCGGGTGAATCTGAAGGTATGGCTGCCTGAGCAGCTTGGGTCGCCGGCTTCCGTTCAATTGCAGCTTCGATCGGCTGATGCTTCGAGCCGCAATGTCATTGAGGTTCCTTTGCACAGCGATTACGCAGACGAGGATGTCGTGTTCCCAGGCTTCAAAGAGACGGATTATTACGCGGAAAAGGTTGATCTGCCTAAGCGAGGGGAGTGGGTTGCTGAGCTGGTAATAATCGACAAAGCTGACGGGGAAGTGCTGCAGACGATTCCATTCCGCAACGATTAAACGTGAGGAGAGAGCTGAAGCTGGTATGTCTTACAAATGGTTAAAATGGCTCATTTTATGGATTCCGACGATTACGATCGGATTATGGGAATATTTGCGGCATACGCTGCTGCTTCCGTTCATCTCCATGGATCTTGGCAACTTGCTTGCTCCCGTCTTCGTTTTTCTTATTACGCTGACACTGCTGCGGGCACTGTTCGCCAAGCTGGAGCACATGCAGGAATTGCTGCAGCGCGAGAAAATCGTGAAGGCGGCCTTCGAAGAGCGTGAGCAATTGGCGCGGGAGCTGCATGATGGAATATCGCAATCGCTGTTCATGTTATCGGTTAAGCTGGACAAGCTGGAGCGCGCCCAAACGGACACGGACATGCGGCAAACGACGGATCAAATCAGGCAGACGATACGCCGCGTTTATGACGATGTAAGGCAATCGATCGCTAATTTGAATGATGCGCCGCTGCCTGCGGAAATGTCCTGGATGCAGGGCATACATCATTTAACAGCTGAAATGGAGCAAACCTCCGGCATTCGAACGAAGGTGGAATGGCGGGTGCGGGAGGGGACGCTGACGCATAAACAGAAGGTGGAGCTGCTTGCCATTATTCGTGAAGCGCTTATGAACGTGCAGAAGCACGCGCAGGCGAAGCATGTTGTTATTCGCGGCGAGAACGAAAGCCGTCATGGCGAGCATCGTAATGCCTTCCGCTGCTCCATTCAAGATGACGGGGTTGGAGCGGAAGAGCAGAAGCTGCACGAGAAAGGGAAGTACGGCGTTAAAATGATGCGGGATCGGGCGAGCGCCTTGGGCTGGACGTTCATGGTGCAACGGGCGCAGCCGCATGGAACGGTCGTTGAAATTAGAGGGAGGCGAGATTAGGATGACGGAACGTACTTCATATGTACGCGTATTTTTGGTCGACGACCATCCGCATGGCCGCGAAGGGATGCGCGATATCGTCATGAGCGACGGCTCCTTTGCAGTTGTAGGGGAGGCGGCGAGCGGCGAGGAAGCAATAGCGTCCATACCGGCTGCGCAGCCGGATTTGGTGCTGATGGATATCAATATGCCCGGCATGGGAGGTCTTGAAGCCACGCAGCGGCTGAAGCTGCTTCTGCCTTCTTTGAAGATCGTTATGGTAACCGTATCGGATGATATCACGCATTTATTCGAGGCGATTAAGCGGGGAGCGCAGGGTTATTTGCTCAAAAATGTCGCACCATCCGCGTGGATGGAATATTTGCGCGCCGTATCGCTGGATGAAGCGCCGATGCCGAAGGAGCTTGCCTTTCGTTTGCTGCAGGAATTCACGTCAAGCAATCCGCAGCCTTCGAAGCGGCAAGCAGGCACAGGGCAGTCGCTGGACAAGCATGCGGCAGTCATAACGACCCCGTTGACGGAAAGAGAAAAGGAAGTGCTGGAACGCGTCGCAACGGGTGCCTCTAACCGCGATATTGCCGGTGTGCTGGGCCTTTCCGAGCATACGGTCAAAAACCATCTCAAAAATATATTGCAAAAGCTGCATCTCGACAATCGGGTACAGCTGACACGTTACGCGCTGGAGCAAGGGCTGGTCGTGTAGGAGGAGCGTTTGACATGATTGTTGAACTCCTCTCACACTCCATTATTTTTATGTTTCTAAATATAAGCACACCTAGCCCGGTCTAAAACAAAGGCGAGAGCAACCGGGCGAAAACTTCTTTCATCTTCTGAATTCCAGGCCGCTTTTCGAATTCTGGCAGCAAAATCTCCTGGCTTAGGCTAAGATCCCTGAAAAAATCTTGTACCAAGCGGTCAATTACCTTTCCGTCAAAAAAGACCGCATTGAGTTCGAATTGGCCGCAAAAGCTGCGTATATCCATATTTGCGCTGCCAGAGCAAGCCAAGTTATCGGAAATAATCACTTTGGAATGGAGGAACCCTTTCTGATAGCAATAAAATCGGGCTCCCGCCTGCAGCAATTCCTGGACATAGGACAAAGATGCATAGTATACAATTTTTTTGTCAGGAACGTCTGGTATAATAATGCGAACATCGATTCCGCTGATGACGGCCGTTTTTAGAGCCAATAAGATGCCGGGATCGGGAACGAAATAAGGCGTCTCAATATAAAGCCGCTTCTTCGCTGAAACGATGAGGGAGAAAATAAGCTCCAGGATCGTCTCGTCCGGACCGCTTTTCACGATTTGCACAAATTCTCTCCCTTGACTTTCCTGAACAGGATAATAGACAGAATCGGTTATTATTTGTTCTTTGACCAAATACCAATCTGTCAAAAAGGTATATTGGATCCACAGTACCGCATCGCCTTTCATACTGAAATGAGTATCCCGCCAATAACCGAATGCCGGATCTTTCCCCAAGTATTCATCCCCAATATTCAATCCGCCCAAAAAACCGATTTTGCCGTCCACAACTACAATTTTGCGGTGATTGCGGTAATTGAGCCGCTTATCGAAGAATGCGGCTACCGGGGGAAAAAAGCACCCCGTTTCCACGCCGGCATCCTGCAGCCTTTTCAAAAAGGCCTTTCCCAATCGACGGCTGCCGAATCCGTCATATAAAAGCCGCACTTGGACCCCTTCCTGCGCTTTCCGGATCAACAACCGCTCAAATCGGGTACCGAGATTGTCGTCGCGGATAATGTAGAACTCAATATGGATATGGTGCCTGGCCCCTGCTATCGATTCGAGCATCGCTTCAAACGCTTGTTCTCCTTCGGCATATATCGTCGTTTCATTGCAAGCGGTAATGGGGATGGACGGCATGTTTTTGAGTAATGCATGCAAGTTGTCCTCTTGGCAAACGGTTTCCTCAACCATATCAATCGCTATTCGCTGCTTGCATCGATGAATGAGGTCTGACTTGAATGATTCCCAGTGCCTGTTTTTTTTCCGCCGAAGGGTACGGTGGCAAAAATATTCTTTCGCTACAAAATAATACAGCAGAAAACCAAATATCGGAAAGAGGAACAAGATGATCAGCCAAGCAATCGCTTTGTTCGAACGGCGATATTCGAGGATGATGATGGATGCGATTTGGATGATAAACAACAAGAGAGCCGCAATGATCCAAAGCAATTGCAATCTCGCCTCCTTAAAAACGCATATTTAAGCATAAGCTTAAGTTTCGAATAACCTTGAAAGGGAATTCCGTTAATTGTTCTTTGTATAGAATGCCTAATTTATACACAAAATACTAACTATGATTTTAGAAAAGGAGCATTGGGATGGAAAATAATTCAAAGCTTTCAGACAGTATAATCATCGGAGTTGACGTCGGTTCGACTACTGTCAAAGCAACCGTAGTCAACCCGGCAAGCAAAGAAATCGTATGGTCGGATTATCAGCGCCACCATACGAAGCAGGCGGAGAAGGTATTGGAATTACTGGTTACGATCGGAAATGAATTTCAAGACGTCAAGCAGGAGAACATTCGTGTGTTTATAACGGGCTCCGGAGCAGGACCGATTGCCGAGCATATCGGAGCAAAGTTTGTTCAGGAAGTGAACGCCGTTTCGATGGCCGTCGAACATCTTCATCCCGATGTGGGCAGTGTCATTGAACTTGGAGGACAGGATGCTAAAATCATCATTTTTAAAGTGAACGAGGAAACCGGCAATAAACAAGCGCTGACGTCCATGAACGACAAGTGCGCATCCGGTACCGGCGCCACGATCGACAAGTGCATGATTAAAGTGGGAATGCCTATGGAAGAAGTGGGGAACCTGCACTTTGACGATTCGAAACTGCACCATGTGGCTGCCAAGTGCGGGGTATTTGCCGAAACGGATATTGTCAATCTGGTGAAGAGCGGTATTCCTTCAGCCGAAATTATGTGTTCTTTGGCTGATGCTATCGTCATGCAGAATCTTTCCGTTCTGACCCGGGGCAATACGCTGCGGCACCGTGTTTTGCTGCTGGGAGGACCTAATACATACCTGCCGTTTCTGCAGGAATGCTGGCGGATGCGCATACCGCAAACTTGGAAGGACCGGGGATATGATTATCCCAAAGACATCCCGCTTGAGGAATTGATTTTCGTACCCGACAATTCCCAGTACTACGCTGCCTTTGGAGCCGTCATGTACGGCATGCATGAACCGGCCGGCGTAGGCAATTACACAGGATTGGAAAAATTGAAACAATTTATCGCGCACGGCCGGAAAGCGAAGTTGGGTGAAAACGCGGGCCCGCCGTTGGCAAGCGGCGTAACGGAGCTGGAACAATTCCGCAAGACGTACAAGATTCCCCGCTTTACGCCGGCAACCTTCGCACCCGGGCAGAAGGTAAGGGCGGCGATCGGTCTGGACGGCGGTTCCACTTCGTCCAAAGCCGTTCTCGTCGATGAAAGCGGAGAGATTCTGCTTAAGGAATATCAGCTTTCCAAAGGCAACCCCCTCGAAGATACGAGAGAAATGCTGAAACGGATCCGCGATAGGGTAACGGGGCAGGGAGCCGAATTGGAAATCATCGGCTTCGGCGCCACCGGATATGCGGCGGATGTATTGGAGAAAACGTTAAAGGCGGACGTCAACATTGTCGAGACCGTTGCGCATATGATGAGCGCCGTTAACGAATTCGGCGATATTGATGTCATTTGCGATATCGGCGGTCAGGACATTAAAGTGTTGTTTCTGAAAAATGGGGATTTTCGGGATTTTAGGCTGTCCAATCAATGTTCCGCCGGGAATGGGATGCTGCTGCAGGCGATGGCGGATCAGTTTGGCATACCGGTACAGGATTACGCGGATACAGCGTTCGCGGCAGACCTTTCACCAAAATTTTCATACGGATGTGCCGTATTTCTCGATGCGGACCGGGTTAATTTTCAGAAAGAGGGGTATTCCAAAGAGGAATTGCTGGCCGGACTCGCGCTTGTCCTCCCGAAGAACATATGGCAGTATGTCGTGCAGATCCCGCGCATGGCGGAACTAGGCCGTAAATTTGTCCTGCAGGGAGGGACGCAATACAACTTGGCAGCCGTAAAAGCGCAGGTGGATTACATTAAACAGCGGGTTCCCGATGCTGAAGTATACGTTCATCCTCACCCGGGGGAAGCGGGTGCGATCGGGGCGGCGAGGGAAACGCTGCGTGTGGTGAAACGGCGCGGATATTCCACGTTTTTGGGCTTGGAAGCGGCGATAATGCTAAGCTATGTATCGCGCAACGACGAATCCACCCGCTGTACGTTCTGTCCCAACAACTGCAGCCGGACTTTTATCGACTCTCAGACGCCGGACGGACAAACCGCCCGTTACATCTCGGGTTTCAGCTGCGAGAAGGGAACCGTGGAAGATCAGGAAGCTGTCACCACATTAACCAAGAAGCGGCAGGAGCTGAAAAAACATTATCCGAATCTGGTGGAATACGAAGCGCGCCGCATGTTCCAGCATTTTTACGATCCGGAGCCGCTGCCCGAATCAGGCGAACAGGCAAATGACCACCTGCCGCAGCGCAGCTGGTTTGGACTGCGCAAAACATCGCACCGGCCGGATTTTGAACGTTCCTCCGCCGAGGCGGCGGAGCGTCGGAACCGTCTGCGCATCGGCATTCCGAAAGTCCTTAACATATGGTCGACTGCGCCTTTTTGGCGGACCTACTTCGAGACGCTTGGCATCGAGCAGCGGAACATCGTGTTCAGCGACAATACGAGTGAGGAAATGTGGCAGGAAGGCGGTAAATACGGATCGATCGATCCTTGCTATCCGTCGAAAGTCGCGCAGGCGCATGTTCACAATTTGTTGTTTAAACATCATGAGAAAAAACCTATCGACTATATTTTCTTTCCGTGTATCACCCACATTCCGACCCATGTGCAGAATGTGATGGATTCGACGAGCTGTCCGATTGTGGCCGGCGCCCCGAATGTAATCAAGGCTGCTTTTACCAAAGAAGTAAACTTCTTTGAAACCAGAGGGGTAGTCTATCTCGATCCGGCGATGACCTTCACGGAACCGAATCTTTTGAAGAGACAGCTATTTGAGGCATTCGGCGACTATCTGTTGATGACGGAGGATGAGAGCGATTTTGCCGCCGATCAAAGCTGGAAGGCGATGGAATTGTTCGATGCCGAAATGCAGGAGAAGGGACGTTTGATTCTGGAACAGATGGAAGAAGAGAACCGTATAGCCATTCTGTTGACCGGCCGCCCTTATCACTCCGATCCGGGCATGAATCACAACGTTTTGGATGAATTTCAGGTGCTTGGCTATCCAATTTTATCCATGCGCTCCATCCCCAAAGATGAAGCATGGCTTCGCCGGTTTTTCAGTGACGACCTGCAAAGCGGACGGGTGGAATATGCGCTCGAAGTGACCGACGTGTGGCCCGAGAACTTCAGTTCCAACAGCGTGCAAAAAGTATGGGCTTCCAAATTTGCCGCGCGCCATCCTCATGTTGCAGTGCTGGACCTATCCAGTTTCAAATGCGGGCATGACGCTCCGACCTACGGTTTAATCGACTCGATCATCTCTGCGTCGGGAACTCCGTTCTCGGCATTACATGACATCGATGCGAACAAACCAAGCGGTTCAATTAAAATACGCGTGAAGACATATGCCCACAGCCTGGGGCTGCATGAAGAACGGCTGCAGGATTTGGCCGCGAGAAAAGCGGAGTTGCAGCTTCGTTTAGAGCAAAAACGTTCCGAACTTTTGAAAAAAACCATTTAAAAGTTCGTACCTCTAAAACATTATAAAACAAGGAGTGAAATCAGTTATGGTGGCAATGGAGAAAAATGTGCTTGAGGACGAGCTCCGCAAGTTTCAGGAGGAACAGGAAAAGGAACTCGGTTTGATTCAGGCAGGCAAGCACCAGTGGTTCGATCCTGTTCCCCGCCGGTTTCTAACCAAAGACAAAGCGTCTACAACCATTTTGTTCGGCGGGCTGACGATGGCTCATGACTACTTGGTGGAGGGCGCTTTGTCCGGGCTCGGCTACCGGGTTCGGCACATGGATTGTCCGGACAGCGATTCGCTGCGTTATGGCAAGGAATTCGGCAACCGCGGACAGTGCAATCCGACATATTTCACGGTCGGAAATTTAATCAAATACTTGCACCATCTCCGCGACGTGGAAGGGAAGTCTAAGGAAGAGATTGTCAGCAATTACCTGTTCGTGACGAGCGGCTCCTGCGGTCCCTGCCGTTTCGGCACTTACGTCACGGAATACCGGAAAGCGCTGCGCGATGCGGGCTTTGACGGTTTTCGAGTGCTTTTGTTCCAACAGACAGACGGTTTGAAGCAGGCGACCGGCGGAGAATCGGCGCTTAAATTGGACACTTCGTTTTTTATCAGCTTCCTGAAGGCCGTCCTGCTCGGGGACATCTTGAATGCGATCGGTTATCGCATTCGTCCGTATGAAGTGGAGGAAGGTACAACCGACGCCGTTCTTGCGCGCTGCAAGCAGCTTATGCATGACGCTTTAAGCCGGCGCAAATCGCTCATTCCGACGCTTATCCGGTGCCGCAAAGAGCTGCAGGCCGTTAAAGTGGACCGGACGCGTGTGAAGCCGAAAGTCAGCATCATCGGGGAATTTTGGGCCATGACGACGGAAGGTGACGGCAATTATCATTTGCAAAAGTTTCTCGAAACCGAAGGGGCCGAGGTTGAAGTTCAATCGGTTACCGCTTGGATCCTGTTCCTCATTTGGTCGGGGCTCTACGATACCCGGAAGCGGATAGGCTTGCGGAAAGCGGATGCTGGAGGTAAAGGTTTGAAAGGTAAGAATCCCGTTAAAACGTTACGTATGCTGGCGCTTGCCGACCGGGGCATTCGGTTGATATTCCATACGTATGCCCGAATGATCGGTTTGCGCGGCTATCATTTGCCCGATATGGAGGAAATCGCCCGGGTTGCGAATGACCACTACAACAACCAGCTGCGCGGCGGAGAAGGGCATATGGAAGTGGGCAAGCTGATTCTGAACGTGGTCAAACGGAAAGTCAACATGACCATCTCCGTCAAACCTTTCGGATGCATGCCGTCTTCCGGCGTATCGGACGGGGTTCAATCCTTGATTACCGAGAGATACCCCGACGCTATCTTTCTCCCGATCGAAACGACGGGTGACGGGGCGATCAATGTATACAGCAGGGTACAAATGATGCTGTTCAAGGCAAAACAGGCGGCACAGAAAGAGTTCGACGAAGCGCTTGCGAGAAAAGGCTTTGCTGCGGAGTCGTTACCCAGCAGATCAACAGTGAACAATCCACTGCGCGCAAGCCGTCACGTCGTAGCTAGTACAGCCGCAAATGCCGTATACGAAATGCCGGGAGGTTTTTTCAACCGGCTTTCCTTCCGAACCAAGAAGAAGGGAATGGAAAACGCATAGCAAAATTGATATTCTAAAGGTCGGGCCAACCAGAGTATACTGGTTGGCCTATTGTGCGCTTTGAAATTGGCGAACGGATAAGTTGGCAAGGCATGTGATTGCACTATCTTAATTGTTGCAACGCTTCAACAGATTGCATATAATAAAGATTAATGTTTCATATTTGCAATAAAGCGATGATGGAGAAAAGTAAGCAGTGCTTTCGCACAGGGAGAAGACGCCGCAGATTGAGAGCGTCTTTCGCGAAATTAGGCTGTCGAAGTTCACTCCTGAGCAGACTCCTGAAACGCCGCAGCGGCTTGCCGCGGGGTGCATGTAGGGATTGTCCGGTTCCCGCCGTTATGGGGCTAAGGAATTACGATTCCCCGACTTAATGCAAGCGGCGGCCGATTATACAGGTTAGCAGTCCGTAAGCAGAGCGGAGCGTAATTCGAATTAGGGTGGTACCACGGTTCTTTCGTCCCTTTAGGGAGAGAGGGCCTTTTTTTTTGTGACATGATGTAAGGATGATGATATGGAGGCGAAGAGGAATGAAGGAAAGATTGGAAGGACTGCGCGGAGAAGCGCTGCAGGAGCTGCAGCTGGTAGACACCCCGCAGCAGCTGAATGATTTGCGCGTGAAGTATTTAGGGAAAAAAGGCGCGTTAACGGAAATTTTGCGTGGAATGGGTGGTCTCAGCGCCGAAGAACGTCCCATAATCGGGCAGGTGGCGAATGATGTTCGCGCTGCGATCGAATCCGTTATCGATAAGAAGCAGGAGGCATTCCGGCAGGCGGAAACGAATAACCGGCTTCTGGCCGAAACGCTTGACGTTTCGCTGCCGGGCAAGCAGCTGCCGAGCGGAGCGGTACATCCGCTTCATAAAGTAGCGCAGGAAATCGAGGATATCTTTATCGGACTTGGCTATACAATCGCTGAAGGACCGGAGGTCGAGGAGGATTACTACAACTTCGAGGCGCTTAATTTGCCGAAAAACCACCCGGCGCGCGATATGCAGGATTCGTTCTACGTGACGGATGAGATTTTAATGCGTACCCATACTTCGCCGGTGCAGGTTCGCACGATGAAAGCGATGAACGGACAAACGCCGGTAAAAGTTATTTGCCCGGGCAAGGTCTATCGCCGCGATGATGACGATGCAACGCATTCGTTCCAGTTCAATCAAATCGAAGGCCTCGTCATCGGCAAAAACATTCGGATGAGCGACCTTAAAGGTACGCTGCTGCAATTCGTGCAGCAAATGTTCGGCGCGCAGGCGCAAATCCGTCTCCGTCCAAGCTTCTTCCCGTTCACGGAGCCAAGCGCCGAGGTTGACGTAACCTGCGTGCAATGCGGCGGCAACGGCTGCCGGATGTGCAAGCATACGGGCTGGCTCGAAATTCTCGGCTGCGGGATGGTGCATCCGCGCGTGCTCGAGATGGGCGGATATGATCCGGAGGAAGTAAGCGGATTTGCCTTCGGAATGGGCGTGGAGCGCATCGCGCTATTGAAATACGGCATTGACGACATTCGTCATTTCTATACGAACGATCTGCGGTTCTTGAACCAATTTGCAAGAATGTAGCGATGAGAGAGGGGAAGAAGCGAAATGAACGTATCCTATAAATGGTTAAGTGAATATATCGACCTGTCCGGTTATACGGGGCAAGAGCTTGCGGAGAAAATGACGCGCGGCGGCATTGAAATTGACGTGGTGGAATCTCTCAACAAGGGCGTAACCGGCGTTGTAGTCGGTTATGTGAAATCGAAGGAGAAGCATCCGGATGCGGATAAGCTGAACGTTTGCAAGGTTGACGTTGGTACGGATGAAGAGCTTCAAATCGTCTGCGGCGCCAAAAATGTAGATGCAGGCCAACTCGTGCCCGTTGCCGTGATCGGAGCGGTGCTGCCTGGCGATTTCAAGATTAAGCGCGCGAAGCTGCGCGGCGTAGAGTCGCAGGGAATGATCTGCTCGGCGAAGGAGCTTGGCCTAAACGACAAGCTGCTGCCGAAGGAGCAGCAGGAGGGTATTCTTGTCCTGCCGGCCGCAACGAAGATCGGTGCGCCGATCGGCGAGGTGCTAGGCATCGACGATGAGGTGCTTGAGCTTGATCTGACGCCGAACCGTTCGGACTGCCTAAGCATGCTGGGCGTGGCCTATGAGATCGCCGCATTGACGGGCCGCGAGGTTAAGCTGCCGAAACATGCGGTTAATCATTCTTCCGAACGCACAGACAGCCTGGTGAAGGTGAGTATCAGCGCAGCAGAGCAATGCTCGCATTACTCTGCTCGTTATATTAAAGGGGTCAAGGTCGGTACATCTCCTTTGTGGCTGCAAAATCGATTGATCGCTGCCGGCATTCGTCCAATCAATAATGTCGTTGACGTAACGAACTTCGTTATGCTGGAATATGGCCAGCCGCTGCATGCATTCGATGCGGATCGCGTGAATAGCGGACGCATTGACGTTCGCCTGGCGAAAGCGGGCGAGACGCTTGTCACTCTGGATGATCAGGAGCGTAAGCTGGAGCCGCATATGCTCGTCATTACCGACGGCAATGAGCCGATTGCGCTGGCGGGCGTCATGGGCGGGGCGAGCACGGAGGTAACGGGCGAGACCGTTAACATTTTGCTGGAATCGGCAAAATTCGATGGCGGTACGGTTCGTAAAACATCGCGTCAGCTAGGCCTTCGTTCGGAATCGAGCATCCGCTTCGAGAAGGAGGTTGATCCGGCTGGAGTCATTCCGGCACTGGACCGTGCGGCATCACTTATCGCGGAGCTTGCGGAAGGACTCGTTACGGAAGGCATCGCAGAAGTGAAGGTCGGAAGCGCACAGCCTGTAAATGTGGATGTTTCACTCGATAAAATTAACGGCTACCTGGGAACGGAGCTTTCGAGGCTCGAGGTACAAACGATTTTCGGCCGCTTGAGCTTTGAATATGACCTGTCTGACAGCAATGTTTTTACCGTCCATGTACCGTCGCGCCGCGGCGATATTACACGTTCGGTCGATCTGATTGAGGAGGTAGCCCGCTTGCACGGCTACGATAACATTCCAACGACGCTTATCCATGGGGATGTGGTGCCGGGATCGTTGACGAAGCCGCAGGCGATTCGCCGCGAGCTTCGCAAGCGTCTGACGGATGCGGGCCTTCATGAGGTCGTCAACTATTCCTTCACCGGACCTGGACGGACGAAGCTGTTCCCGGCTCTGGCGCAGGATACGAATGCGGTTCGCTTAGCGATGCCGATGAGCGAGGATCGCAGCGCGCTTCGCACGACGCTCATCGCGCAGCTGCTCGAAACGGCGGCTTATAACCGCAATCGTAAAAATGAATCGGCCGCGCTTTTTGAAATCGGAAGCGTGTTCCATACGGACGAGGAGCAGCTGACGCGCTTGCCCCGGGAGAAGCATCGCTTTGCCGCTCTGCTCACAGGCAACCGTTCGGAAGCACAGTGGAACGTCAAGGCGGTACCGGTTGATTTTTACGATGCGAAGGGTATTTTGGAGACGGTGTTTGCGGTGCTTGGCTTGACGGCAAGCGTATCGTACGAGGCGGCTCAGCCGGAGCACTTCCATCCGGGAAGAACGGCCGCGGTACTCATAGACACGCCGAATGGTTCGGAAATTATCGGTTATGTGGGTCAACTTCACCCGGCGCTTCAATTGGAAGCGGATCTTGCCGATACGTACGTGCTTGAGATCGGCTTGGATCTGCTATATGAATTGGCTTCCTCGGATATCGAATACAAGGTGCTCCCTCGTTATCCGGCTATGCAGCGCGATATCGCGGTAGTCGTTGATCAGGATGTAGCGGCTGCCAAGCTGACCGGTACGGCATGGAGCATTGCGGGCGAGTTGCTCGAGTCCGTCCGCGTCTTTGACGTGTATACCGGCGAGAAGCTGGGCGCAGGCAAGAAGAGCGTCGCAATCTCCCTCGTATACCGTCACGGCGAGCGTACTTTGACGGATGAAGAGGTTACGGAGCTGCACGGAAAGGTTGTTTTACAATTCGAACAATCTTTTGCAGCGGAATTGCGCAAGTAGGCAGGAAACCCTTAAAGCCGCATCGAAATAGTTCCTAGTGAGCTGAGATGCGGCTTTTTTGCAGCGCTCTACTTGGACAAGGGGAGGATTTTCCTTAATGGATGCTGAACAATTGGTCGTAACGGTTGATATATATGGAGTGCAGTATAAGCTAAAAGGCCACAACAATGTGGAATATATGAAAAAGGTTGCAAGCGCGATCGATGAAAGCATGAAGAAGCTGGCAAAAGGCTACCCACGCCTCGATATGCCGAAGCTGGCTGTGCTCTCCGCCGTGCAGATTACGGAGGAAGTATTCCGGTTGCGCCGGGACAATACGCGGCTTCAAGAAGAGGAGGCCAAGCTGCATGTAATTGAGAAGCAGCTTGAGCAGGCAAGCCGGCAGACGGCCGCGCTTCAGTATGAATTAGCGGAATTGAAGCGCCATGCAGAGACGGAATTGCAAGCGGCCAAAGCTGCTGCCGAAGCAGAGCTGGCCGATATGCTGGCCCTTGCGGAGGAGCAGGCGGCAGCTCAGCAGACTGCGGCTGCCGAGGCGATCAAGGTACAGGAAGAGACGATTTTGCGTTTAACGCAAGAAAATGTAGAGCGGCTAGCCGCGCTTAGAAATAAGAAGGATGAGCAGCTTGCGCAGCTCGACAAGGAAAAAGAAGAGCAGCTTTCAACGCTGCAGCGCGAGAAGGAAGCGGAATTGGCGGAGCTGCTGCAAGCTTTGGATACGCAGCGCGCCGAGCTTATGCGCGAGAAGGACGAGCAGCTGACAGCACTGTTGCAAGAGCAGGAAGAACGGCTGGCGGGATTGGCGGCTGAGCGTGCAGCAGCGCTGGAAGCGGTTCAATCGGAGAAAGAGACGCAGCTCTCCGAGCTGGCTGCCGGCTGGCAGAGCAAATGGGAGGCGCGCGAGCAAAGCTGGGAGGCGGCAGCCGAGGCTGTTCGTTTGGAACAAGATCGCTTAAACGAGGAGCGGGAGCAAGCTTGGAAGGCCGAAGCGGCCGAGACTGAGCAATCGTTCCGCGCTGACCTGGAGCGTCGAAGAAACGGCTGGCTGGAGGAGAGAAGCAGGCTGCAGGCGCAGATTGCCGAGCTTCAGCAAAATTGGGCCGCGGATAAATTGACTTTGGAGCTTCGTATTGCTTCAATGGATGAGCAGCTTTTATTAGCTATGGAGCAGGAGGAGAACTTCCGTACCTCATACGCGCAGCTTGAGCAGCAAAGCCTGGAGCTTGAAGGGCAATTAGAGGTTCTTAACGGCCAATTGGCTGCCGCGAATGATCACCTTACCGAGCTGCAAGGATATAACGGTCAAGCCGAGCTGCACATTCAAGAGCTCGAACAGAAGCTTGCACATGAGCGTAGTCACGTATCAGCCGCGGATAAGCGCTCAACTGAATTGCAGCTTCGTTTGAAAGAGGCGCAAGAGAAGGATATGCAGCAGGCAGGCAAGCTGCTTCAGTACGAAGAGCTGCAAAAGCAGCAAGAGGAGCAGCTTCTGCAGCTGCAGCTGGAGCAGGAGGAATGGGGGTTTATACGCGAGAAGGAGCAGGAGCAATTCCAAAGCCTGCTGCGCGAAGAGCTGGAGAAGCAGCGCGAGTCGATGGAAGAGGCGTATGAACGGCAGCAACAGTTGCATGAGCAGGAGAAAGCTGAGCTTAGTCGTTCTTTGCGCGCGGAGCAGGAGGAGCGGCTGCGGCTCGTAGAAGCGGAAAATGACGAGTTATTCAAGCAATTGGCAGCGGAAAGCAAGGAACGCTGCGAGCAAATACTGGCGGAGCAGCATAAGCAACAATCGGCTCAGTATGAAGAACAGCAAAAGGAAACAGAGCTATATATGTTACAAGCGGCCGAGTACGAGGAGCAGCTTAAGCAGCTTGCGGCGAATCAGGAGGAGCAGCTGCTGCAGCAGCGTCATGATTATGAAACTGCAATACATAAGCTGAAGGCCCAGTTGGAGCAGATCGAGATGATAGCGGCCTCAGCGGCTCAAAGCGAGCAAAGCTATAAGGCGGAGCTGGAGAAACAGGAGGCTAGGGAACTAGAGCTGGTGGAGCAGCTGGAAGTTACGGCAGCCCGCGAACGAATCGCGTCGCAGCAGCTCGAAGCGCTGGCGGCGCGCGAACGAATGGCAGCGCAGCAGCTTGAAGCGGCAGCGGCCCGTGAAAGCGAATTGAGCGAGCGGCTGCAAATGCAGCAGCAGCATATAGAACAAACCGCCGCCGAGGCGAAGCGGCTTGAGCTTGAGAAGCAGACGAAGGAAGCAGACGAGGAAGCGCTCCGGGATCAACTCGAGCGTGCCCTGCGTGAGGCTGCGGCAGCCTCGGAGCTGAAGGAGGAGCTGAGTGAGCATACTTCACAGCTCGCCCATGAGCGTGATGAGGCGGCCCGGATAGCCGAGAAGTTGGCATTTGAGCGTGACGAGGCAGCTCGCGCAGCCGAATCGTTAGTCTATGAGCGTGATGAATCTGCACGTTCCGCAGAGAAGCTCGCTGAGGATCATAAGCAGCTGCTTGAACAGCATCACAAGCTGAAAAATGAGTATTCGAAGCTCCAAACCGAATACAATGAATGGATCGAGCTGATTGAGCAAAGCTAATGAAGAAAGATTCAAACGAATTTCACCCCTGCTGCGACAGCAGGGGTTTTATTGCGTTGTTGAGGTTGAAAGATCATAAGTTTGACGTCCGAAGACTATGAGTTCGTTGATCACGATTTTTACAAACAAAAACGCGACAAACTCCGAACAAAATAGAACCCTAACCGCTGCATGCAACAAAATGGCGAAATGGCAGAAACAACTGTCGGTTCTTCAGCAGAGCTCCTTTAGGTACAATGAAAGCGCATACTGTCCGTAAAGGAGCTAAACGATGAACTTTGACCTGAACGTTGTGCCTTTCAGCCGGAGAGAATCGTTTCTGGCGATCTCTCTTCTGCCTGAAGCAAGCGATAGACAGCAAGGCCTATATCTTCGCACGGTGCGCGGCGGAGATGACAAATTCGGCGAGGCGTTCCTTATTGAAATGCTGGATGAGGGCCGAAATCCAGTGCCGTTCACGACAGAGGCTTCTCCGGAGCTGGTCCGTCTTGAAACGCCGGCAGGCTATGCGGAGATTTGCATTTCCGACTGCCGGACATTCCGGTTCCGCACGAGCGGCTGCGGAATCCGGCTGACGTTCCGTACGGCCGCTTACGATTATGCTTACCAAGACGCTGCGGATAGCTGGGAAGTGAACAGCTTCACCCATGAATGCCGGTTTATGCTGACAACGCTTGTCGGCGGTCTTCAGATGGAAGTGCCGTGGGACAAGATCAAAAGCTCCCGCGTTATCGCCGAATTTGCCCCGGACGCGAATGTCGGAACAGCGGAGTTCGCAGTGGAAGAGTTCCGGACGGTCTGGGAGCCGCGGGCATCATGGGAATCTTTTGACGAGTCGGTCAAGCAAGTAAAAGCGGAATTCGCCGAATGGCTGACTCGCACCCTTCCAGTCCCTGACCGTTTCCAAGAGAGCCGCGAGCTGGCCGCTTATATCACTTGGTCTTGCATCGTTCCGGCCGAAGGCTGTCTAACAAGACCGGCTATGTATATGTCCAAAAATTGGATGACGAACATTTGGAGCTGGGATCACTGTTTCAATGCGATGGCCCTTATCCGCCATCATCCGAAGTTGGCGTGGGATCAGTTCATGATCTTCTTCGACCGGCAGGATGAAAGCGGCTTGATTCCCGATTTCGTCAACGATAAGTACGAGCTTTGGAACTGCAACAAACCGCCGATACACGGATGGACGCTTGCCTGGATGATGGCGAGAACGGACTATATTCAGGAGGAGCAACTGCGCGAGGTTTACGGGCCGTTATCCAAATGGACGAGATGGTGGTTCCGGTACCGCGATGGGGATGGAGACGGTATTCCGCAATATAATCACGGCAACGACTCCGGCTGGGACAACAGCACGGCGTTCAATAACGGAATTCCGGTGGAAAGCCCGGATTTAGCCGCCTTTCTCATCCTCCAAACGGAGCTGCTCGCAGAAATCGCCGAACGTCTCGGGAATACCGAAGAAACGGCTGAATGGCTGCAGCTTGCTAAGAACACACTGGAGAAGATGATTAACCATTTCTGGAAGGACGGCCGATTCACGGCATGCCGTTCCGGTACGCATGAAACATCCGATGGCGATAGCTTGCTTCTGTTCGTGCCCATCCTGCTTGGCAAGCGTCTGCCGGAATCAATTCGCACTGCCCTGCTCGAAGGGCTAAGGGATGAAGGTCGTTTCCTGACGTCGAATGGATGGGCGACCGAGAGCGTGAACAGTCCTTATTATTTGCCGGATGGTTATTGGCGGGGCCCGATCTGGGCGCCCTCGACAATGCTGCTCGTTGAAGGGGTTGCCGCAGCGGGGGATCAAGAGCTTGCGAAGCAAGTCGCCCGCCGGTTCTGTACGATGCTGGACCGCAGCGGAATGGCTGAGAATTTCGATGCGCTTACGGGCGAAGGTTTGCGCGACAGAGCATTTACCTGGACGTCGAGTGTCTTCCTGATTCTGGGCAACGAGTATACAACCTAATTAATATCCGCACTTCCCCTTGCTTTAGCTGGCAGAGGGGAGGTGCTTTTGCGTTTCGGGAAATTCATTCGGAAGGGGCTGGGGGGAAGATACATTGTTCGCTCGAACCGGTCCATGCTACACTTTGAGTATGTTTTTTATGGGGAAGTGAGGGGACAACACAGTCATGATGATCCATTTGCTTAAGCAGCTAAACGTCCGCCTATTGTCCGGTTCCTACCGAAGCATTCGTACCAAGATGCTCTTCTGTTTTCTTATTGTGACGATCATTCCGCTCCTTTCTCTAGGAGCCTTGTCTTATTACCAGTCCGGGAAAGTTATTAATTCTCAGTTTGGCAAGTACGGAGAGAACGCGGTGGCGCAGCTGGAACAGCAGACCAGCTCCTATCTGAACCGGATGAATCAGACGACGGAGACCATATATTCGTACTTGCTTGATCCTGCCCGGGCCGATCTGGGGGACAATATTCCGACAACCTATAAAGAGATTATGGACAAGGATGATTTCGAGGTTCTTCTGAAAGCGCTTAAAACAGATCGGACGTCAGGCATCTATGTCATTACCCGTTCCGGTTATTATTATGGGGAAAATAATCTCGATGTCTCGAAGCTCAGCCGTATTCCCGCTTGGAAATCCATGTCGGATATCCCGGAAGGGAAATACTGGCTAGGATTCTACCTTCAGAATCACGGTATGAATGACTCGGATAGTACTGAACAGCCTGTGCTAGGCTTGGCCGTTCCGATCAACAACCCGTATGGAGCGCTGCGTGGCAGCAAAATTTTGGTTGAGGAAAATGCGGAAGACCTGCTCCATATGTTCCGGCTGTTCGAGAACGATACGAAAGCCCACTTGAAAATATCCGACCTGCAGGGACGGATCGTTTATGAGACAGCATCCGTGTTTTCACCGCAAGACAGCGATATCGTATGGAATAAAACGCTTGCTCTCAACCTCTGGACCATTGAGGCGAGGCTGCCCGCTAAAGCGTTCTATCGTTCTTCAGGTATAATCCGATCCAATACGATTATGGTGGCCGTCGCTTCTTCCCTGCTCGCCTTCGGGCTGGCTTACCTGTTCTCTTCCCGTTTTACGGCACGGATCCGCCGCCTCAAGGATGCGATGCAGAAGGTCAGCTTCGGCAAGCTGCATACGAGGACGCAGGTAGAGGGCAAAGATGAGCTGGGCAGTCTGGATACGAGCTTTAACAGCATGGTGGGCGGCATACAATCATTGATTCAGGAGGTTGAACGGAGCGAGCGGCAGAAGAAGGAAGCGGAGCTGAAAGCCTTCCATTATCAAATTAATCCGCACTTGCTGTTCAACACGTTAAACTCCATTCAATGGAAAGCGAGACTGCAGGGAGCGGAAGATATACGTCAAATGCTGTATCACCTTACGATGGTGCTGGAAGGGAATCTGGACATCTCGCAGGAGCTGATACCGTTCGGAAGAGAGCTCCGCATGATTGAGCATTTTCTGAAAATCCAGGAGGTTCGCTATGGTCCGGTATTCGAATATGAACTGGAATGCGAAGAGCCGCTGAAGCATTATCTTATTCCCCGCATGACGTTGCAGCCGTTGTTTGAGAACATTTTCTTTCACGGCTTCGAGGATGGCAAAGGCGCTATCCGCTTAAACGTACGGGAGGAAGGCAACCATTTGCTGCTCACGCTATCCGATAATGGAGCCGGCATGGCACCCGATAAGCTCGAGCGTTTACTTTTGCCGGGCAGCGCGAAGCGAAAGGGAAGAGGAGGACTCGGCGTGCAAAATGCGAATCAGAAATTCAAGCTGCATTTTGGCTTGCAGCATGGCTTGACGGTGTATTCGACCAAGGGGGAAGGTACAACGATCGTCATTCAGTGGCCCAAGAAGGAGGAGAGTCCGCATGGAAACAGCGCAAACCATTAAAGTGTTGATTGCAGATGACGAAAGCATCGTGCGTAAAGGACTTAGATCCACCGTGCCATGGCAAAAATACGGGATGGAAGTGGTGGCGGACGCCCCTAACGGCCGCAAAGCCTGGGAAGCTTTTCTCGTTCACCAACCCCAAATTGTCATTACCGATATCGTCATGCCCGAGATGGACGGCATTGAATTATCCCGCAAAGTAAAGGGAGCTGCCCCGAATACGAGAATCATCCTGCTCAGCTGTCATCGGGATTTTGATTATGCGCAGCAGGGAATGAAGCTGGGGGCTTCCGGTTATTTGCTCAAAACCGCTTTCGAGGACGAAGAGCTGGAAGGGATGCTGGAGAAGTTTCAAAAAGAGCTCGCGGTTCCTGCCCCGGTTGTTTCCGGGGAAAGTGAGGCGAACGGAGAGCGGCTCAGCCATTTGCTGTATGCTTGGTTGAACGGGCACAGCGACAAATTTATTAACGAGATGCAGAAGCGCTCCGAGGAAGAGTGGCGCTTTGACGGACAGCCGGTTTATGTATACCTGATTAAGACATCCGGGTGCGAGGGAGCTTGGCTGGATCTCTTGAAGGATGCCGTTTATGACGGTCGTCAGCTCTGCGAGCGGGCGGTGATTCCTTTCGGAGAAGAGCGCTTCTACTGGATTTTGCCGGAATCGCATATAGATGCCGCCGAGAGCTTGCTGGTTGAGAAGAAGAGCGCGAGTGCGAAGCTGCAATGGGCCAAAAGAGGACCGCTCACAGGTGCTGAGGAACGGCTGCAAGCCTTCTTATCTTTGCATAAAGAAGCGGAATTGGAGAAAGCCTACGGCGTGTCCGCAACCGATTGGCCGGATCCGATCTGGAAAGCGGTGAAGCTGCTGTACGATCACCCTGCGGCCGAATGGTCAGTCAGTGACGTTGCGGGACAGGTCGGCCTCAGCCGGAGCCATTTCTCTATCCTGTTCAAGAAAGCGGTGGGAGAAAGCTTTGTCGCTTTTCAATATAAAAGGAAACTCAAGCTGGCATACGGATTGCTGAAAGACACGACGCTTACGATGCAGGAAATTGCCGAGCGGACGGGACTTGGCGACAGCAAATATTTCAGTAAATGGTTCAAGCGCTGTACAGGCCAAACGCCAAGCCACTATCGCGCACAACAAAAAGACGGTGTATCTCGAACAGAATGACACCTGTCCCTCATCATCGAACAAAATCGCACAAACAATCGAATAGATATCGGTGTTGAACCGCTTTCATTTCCGATACAATGAAAGCGGTTCAATTATTATCTACTCATTAGATAGGGGAGCTGCCAAATGAAGAAGAAAATTTCTCTCTTTGTCCTTGCAACGACGCTCACGATAACGATGTTGACGGCTTGCGGCGGTAACAATGAAATCGCAAACGGCGGCAAGACGCAGCCTGCGGGCGGTAACGAATCCGCCGAAACGAAGACACTTCGTTTCGCGACCTGGGACACGGGCGACGCGCTCAAGATTCAGCAGGACATCGCCATGAAGTTCGAAGCGAGCCATCCCGGAACGAAGGTGCAGGTGGAAGCTTACGCGGATGGTTTCGACCAGAAGCTGGCCGCGGGCTTTGGCGCGACGAATCCTCCGGATGTGATGTACATGTGGGACTTTCCGACCTACCACCAGTCGCTCGAACCGCTCGATAGCTACGCCTCCGAGGATAAAGACCTTAACAAGGAAGACTTCTATGCCGGCTTGTTCAATTATGGCACAATCGACGGCAAGCTTTACGGCATACCGGCTGGCTTCACGACTCGCGTTATGTACTACAACAAAAAAATGTTCGATGACGCGAATATCCCGTACCCGCAAGACGGTTGGTTATGGAGCGACTTCCTGGATATCTCCGAGAAGCTGACAGACAAAACGAAGAAGCAGTATGGCTTCGGTGTTCGTGCCGAGAACGATACGTATGATCTGCAAGGATTTGTTTGGAGCAACGGAGGCTCTTATATTTCCGATGACGGGAAGACCATAAATGGCTACATGAACAGCAAAGAAACAGCTGAAGCCATTCAAATGTTTGGCGACATGGTGAAGAACGGTTCGGCGGTGCTGACTGGCGGCAAAGGACAGCAAAGCGGAGAGGATATTTTCAAAGGCGGCAAAATCGCCATGTGGGAAAGCGGTATATGGCCGTTGGAATCATTCAAGCAAGCGGGCATTGATATAGGAACCGTGGAAATGCCAGCTTTCCCGGGCAAACCGGTCAAAGGTGTGGTTGCCGAATCGGCTCTATCGATTGCCAAAGATTCGAAGCAGAAGGATTTGGCTTGGGAGTTTATTAAATATTACGTCTCTAACGAAGCCATCAAGATGCGCGTCGCCGATTTACCGGTAAGGATCAGCGTCGTAAACGAGCTCAAGAAGGATCAGGATCCTCTATACAAGCCTTATTACACGATGCTGGAGCGATCCGACAATACGCCGGCGTTCTTGATGAATACCAAGTGGAATGAAGTAAACCGGCAGCTGTCGGCGGCAGTGGAAGCGGTCGTGCACGGCAGCGATGCGCTGGATGCGCTGAACCAGGCGGTTAAAGATAGCGAACGGTATTTGAAATAACGATTTCAGTTTCAGAAAGAAGGTTGGGAGATGGCTCAGACCTACCCGCAGGTTGCAGGGGAACTAACGGTCAGCTTCAAGCCTAAAAGGAAACGCAGATGGGGTGGAGTTGTTCCCTGCCTCTTCATCTTCCCTTGGATCTTCGGATTCCTCGTTTTCACTTTAGGGCCGTTGTTGTTCTCGCTCATCATCTCTTTTTTCGATTGGCCGATTGTAGGGAAGGTGCGCTTTATCGGTTTAGGCAATTACGTCGACATGTTTACGGACGATCCATTGTTCTGGAAATCCTTAGGTGTTACGCTCAAGTTCGCAGCCCTGTTCGTTCCGCTCAATATTATTGTTGCGCTCGGACTCGCCATGTTGCTGAATCAGAAGACACGAGGCAGTGCGATATTTCGAACAGCGTTCTATTTGCCCTCGGTCATTTCGGGAGTTGCGCTCGCTATGATCTGGTCTTGGGTGTACAGCGGAGACTACGGAATTTTTAATTATTTTCTGTCTTTATTGGGTGTGCAAGGTCCTGACTGGTTGAACGATATACACTGGTCTCTGGTGGCGATGGTCGTCGCCAGCCTGTGGGGACAAGGCTCGATGATGCTGGTCTTTCTGGCCGGACTCAAAGGGATACCGAAAGATCTTTACGAATCCGCTTCGATTGACGGCGCCGGGATGCTTAGGCAGTTTGTCAGCGTAACGATTCCGATGCTCAGTCCAACGATTCTATTCAATCTCATTACTTCTATTATCGCGGCCTTTCAACAGCTGACTCTCGCGCTATTGCTCACGGGAGGCGGCCCGATGAAAGCAACCTATTTCTATGCCATGTACATGTACGAAAATGCGTTCAAATTTTTCAAAATGGGCTATTCCGCTGCAAACGCATGGTTCATGTTTCTGATTGTGCTCAGCCTGACTTTTCTTGTATTCAAATCGTCGGAGGCTTGGGTGTTCTATGAAGGAGAAATGAAGCGGAAGCCGCATAAGAAGTCTAAGCCGGACGGAAGGAGGCGTTCTGCATGAGAAAAACGATCGTGTATGCGATGCTTATTTTCTGTACACTGCTATTCGTCGCTCCGCTGTTCTGGGCGGTAACGACAGCGCTGAAATCGCAGTCCGAGCTGTACCTTTTTCCGCCGAAGTGGATTCCTTCCGTTTGGAAGTTCGGCAACTTCGCCGAAGCGTGGACGGTTCAGCCCTTTAACCTGTTCCTGAAAAATACGGTCGTGGTGACGCTGATGTCGACGCTCGGCCAACTCCTATCGTGTACGCTTGTCGCTTACGGCTTCGCGAGGTTTCAATTCAAGGGGCGCGACTTCCTGTTCCTCGTCGTGCTCGCGACGATGATGATCCCTTGGGAAGTGACGATGATTCCGCTGTATATGGAGTTTAATTATCTCGGGTGGATCAATACACTTAAACCGCTTATTGTTCCGTCGTGGTTCGGCTCGGCTTACTTCATCTTTTTGCTGCGGCAGTTTATTCTGACCCTGCCCCGCGAGCTCGATGAGGCGGCGACGATTGACGGGGCGAATAAGCTGGGCATTCTCGTAAGGATCATTGTTCCGCTCATGGCTCCCTCGCTTATTCTCGTCGGGGTGTTTCATATGATGAACAGTTGGAACGATTATTTGGGGCCGCTCATCTTCCTGAACGATCAGTCGAAGTACACGCTGACGCTTGGTTTGTCGCAGTTCAAAGGAATGTTCGGCGTAGATATGCAATCCATTATGGCCATCACCTGCCTGATCTCGATCCCGCCGCTGGCCGTATTCTTCTTCGCTCAGCGTTATATTGTCGGCGGAATCGCAGGTACGGGGATTAAGGGATAGGAGAAGGAACGATGCGAAACGAAAAGATCGGGCGCGATTGGGACAACCTTGAGGTGCTGGAACGCAACCGGGCGAAAAGCCGGGGTTACTTTATCCCGTACTCCGATCGTGACGCTGGATCACCTAAATGCGCATTGGAGCGTGACGGTAGATGGGCGGACGGTTCAAAGCGGTGTGCTGGCACTTCCGCTAATCGGTCCAGGCGAAAGCGCGGAGCTGGACGTACAGCTTCATGCGAAGCAGCCGCTTGTCCCATTCGAGCACGGCGCGGAGGGATGGCTGAATATCGGCTTTACACTTGCGGCGGATTGCATTTGGGGAGAGCAAGGGCATGAGCTTGCTTGGGCTCAGTTCGCTATGCAGGCAGTCTGGCAGGATGATACGAGTGACCGAGAAACACAAGAAACAAACGCAACCGGCAGCTTGCCAATAACTCGGAGTTTGTCTTGCACAGAGGAAGGACTTCAGCTCGTGCTGGCGAATGATATGTTTCGAATCGCTTTCGACACCTTGCGGCCTGGGATCGCCTCGCTCCGGATAAACGGGAAGGAGCTTGTTAACACGGGACCCCGACTCAATTTCTGGCGGGCACCGATCGAAAACGATATGTATGTTTTGGCTGGCTGGCGGAAGGCGCACCTTGATAGGCTCACAGAGCGGATCGACGGTTTTCGTTGGAACCGGCTGGATGAAGGGACGATTCGTTTAAGCTGGAGTTCGCGCATTGCACCGCCGGTATACGATTGGGGCTTTCGTTGTGAAACGACCTATACCGTCACTGGATCGGGACTTGTCGTTATCGATTTGCATGGCGTTCCCGAAGGATCACCTCCGTCCATGCTGCCCTAGATTGGGCTCCAAATGGAGATACCGGGAGACATGGATTTGGTTAAATGGTACGGCCGCGGTCCTGGGGAAAGCTATTCCGACAGCAAGGAGGCGGGCCGGTTCGGGGTTTATAAGAAATCCGTCGACGGATTGTTCACGCCTTATATTTATCCGCAAGAGAACGGCAATCGCACCGATGTCCGTTGGGTGTCGATCACGGACGGAGCCGGCATCGGCCTGCTTGCGGCGGGTGCACCGACGCTTGAATTCAGCGCACGCCGCTATACGGACAGTGACTGAGAAGCAGCAAAGCATGCAAGTGACCTTGTTCCGCGGGATTTCATTACGCTTAACTTGGATTACCGGCAGAATGGTCTAGGCAGCAATAGCTGCGGACCTGTGCAATCACCGGAAAACACAGTCACGTCAGAGCCATTCCGTTTCCGCATGCTGCTTAAGCCTTATCTATCGGAAGACGCCGCTCCCGAGCGGCTCAGCCATCACATGAGTTTAGAAGCGAAACAAGTACAAAAGGAGGAAACAAACCATGCTTAGCGCACATGATGTTTTGAATTTAACGGGGAAAGTAGCGGTCATAACCGGCGGAGCGTCAGGCATCGGCCTGGCGACAGCCGAGCTGCTCGCCAGCTTTGGGGCGCTCACAGTCCTGCTCGATATTAACGAGGCGCAGGGGATACAAGCGGTAACGGGCATCAAGGAAAAGGGCGGCCGAGCGGGCTTTTATCGCTGCGATGTGTCCTCCTCTGCGGATTGCGAGCGCGTCGCATCGGAGATTGCCGGGTCCTATGGAAGAATCGATATTCTATTCAACAATGCCGGAGTCATACGTCGCAAAACGGTTGTCGAGCTGGAGGAACGCGATTGGGACCTCGTCTTGGACGTCTCGCTGAAAGGCGTATATCTGCTTTCTAAATATGTCATCCCCATCATGGAGCGTAACGGTGGAGGCAGCATCATCAACTCGGGCTCAGGCTGGGGCCTTAAGGGCGGAGACCGTGCCGCTGCTTACTGCGCCGCCAAAGCCGGCGTCGTGAATCTAACCCGGGCGATGGCCATCGATCACGGCGTTGCCAACATCCGCGTGAACTGTGTATCGCCTGGCGATACGGACACGCCATTGCTGCGCGATGAAGCCAAGCAGCTCAAGCAGGACGAAGCTGCGTTCCTGGTAGCCTCTGCAGGCGGACGACCGCTTGAACGGCTTGGAACACCGCGGGATATCGCCAATGCGGTACTGTTTCTGGCTAGCGATCTGTCGTCTTGGGTAACCGGAAGCGTGCTTGTGGTCGACGGCGGAGGAATTGCTTAAGACCGCAGCCATTATAACTTGGCAGCTGCGAATCAATGCCTGGCAACTGAGACCGGCGATTTGGCTGCACAACATAACCTATACTGACCATTATGATTGGAGGCGTTAACCTTGTCTGAGAACAGAACTTATGCCCATCCCTATATTCCAAACACGGTGCCGGAGGTTCGGGATGCGATGCTGAAGGAAATCGGCCTCGCGTCGATGGAACAGCTCCATGATGCTATTCCTGACAGTTTGAAGCTGAAGCGGGAGATGAATCTGCCGCCTGCTATGACAGAACACGAGCTTCGCCGGCATATTGACGGCTTATTGGCCAAAAACAAGCATGGCGCTGCTTATCTCAATTTTCTCGGAGCCGGCTGCTGGCAGCATTTTATACCCGCCATCTGCGACGAGGTTAATCAACGGTCCGAGTTCGTGACGGCTTATGCCGGCGAACCCTATGAAGACCATGGACGATTCCAATCCCTGTTCGAATACCAAAGCTTGATGGCAGAACTGGTCGATATGGACGTTGTCAATGTTCCTACCTTTGACTGGTCGCAGGCAGCCTCGACGGCGATTCGGATGGCCGGCCGCATCACTGGTCGCACTGTCGCATTGCTTCCTAAGTCCGTCGATCCCGACAAAGTAATGATTATCCGCAACTACTGCACGCCAGTGATGGAGCTGCGGTTCGTTGAAATCGACGCCGAGACCGGCCGCATGGACTTGGATGATCTGCGAAGCAAGCTTTCCAGCGACACGGCGGCGGTATACTTTGAGAACCCGGGGTACCTTGGCATTATCGAAGATCAAGGTAACCAGATTTCCAGCCTTGCCCATTCCGTGAATGCTGTCTCTATCGTTGGTGTGGATCCGATTTCGCTCGGCGTGCTTGAGCCGCCGAGCCGATATGGCGCCGACATCGTTTGCGGGGATTTGCAGCCGCTGGGGATGCACATGAATTATGGCGGCGGGCAGGCCGGATTTATTGCAACGCGCGACGAGGAAACCTATGTGATGGAGTACCCTTCCCGGTTGTTCGGCATCGTGCCGACTGAGGTCGAAGGCGAGTATGGCTTCGGTGATGTAGCTTACGAACGCACGTCGTTCGCCCATCGCGAGAACGGGAAGGAATCGGTCGGTACCCAGACGGCATTATGGGGGATAACGGCAGGTGTATATTTGTCCCTGCTTGGGCCAAGCGGCATGCAGGAGGTCGGCGAGACTATCATGCAGAAATCGCAGTATGCCGCGAAGAAGCTTTCCGCCATTCCAGGCGTCTCCCTTCGTTTCGGTGGAACGGCTTTTTTCAAGGAGTTTGTCGTTGATTTCAACGATACTGGGCTAACTGTCGCCCAAATCAACCAACGGTTGACGGCGGCAGGTATTTTCGGAGGAAAAGATTTGTCCGACGCTTACCCGCATTGGGGCCAATGCGCGCTCTATTGCGTTACTGAAATTCATTCTCAAGCGGATTTGGACAGGCTTGCAGATGCCATTCAAACCATCGTTCACAAACCATAATTGACCTATACAGAGGAAGGATTGAATGCCATGAAACGGATTCGCAGAGACCATAAGGTTCGTCAATTCCATCAAGCCAAATGGGATGAGCCAGTCATTTTTGAACTTCACCGTCCAGGCGAGCGGGGCGTAATCCCGCCTGCGGCGGAAGCGGGTATTACAGCTGAGGTTGGTGACGGAATCGGACGCATTCCGTCATCCATGCGACGCAGCATCGCGCCGCGTCTGCCTGAAATCGGCCAGGCAAAGGTGCTCCGGCATTATTTGCGGCTGTCCCAGGAGACGCTGGGATCGGATCTGAACGTGGAGATCGGACAAGGAACCTGCACGATGAAATATATTCCGCGCATCAATGAAATGCTCATTCGTAACCCGAATATGACGGAGCTTCATCCGCTGCAGGACGGGGAATCGGTTCAAGGGATGCTGGAAATTTTCTATAAGCTTGATCTTGCGATGCGGGAGATTTCAGGGATGGACGCCTTTTCGTTTCAACCGAGCAGCGGAACGCAGGCGCTGCTCGCCATGGCATCGATCGTCCGCGCGTATCATGATTCGCGCGGCGAGGGTGACAAGCGGGATGAAATCATCACGACTATTTTCTCCCACCCTTCCCAAGCCGCGACCGCTGCCGTCAAAGGATACAAAATCATTACGCTGCATCCGGACGAGGACGGCTTCCCAGATTTGGAGAAGCTGAAGGATGCCGTCTCCGAACGGACGGCCGGTTTTGTCGTCGCGAACCCGGAGGATACGGGAATCTATAACCACCGAATCCGTGAGTTTACCGAAATCGTTCATGAAGCGGGCGGGATCTGCTTCTATGATCAGGCGAACGCCAACGGTTTACTCGGCATTACCCGGGCGAAGGAAGCGGGCTTCGACATGAGCTTCTTCAATCTTCACAAAACGTTTGCTGCGCCTCATATGTGCGGCGGTCCCGCTACAGGCGCTCTTGGGGTGACGGAGTCGCTCAAACGTTTCTTACCCGGGCCGCTCGTGGACTTTGACGGCAGCCGTTACGTATGGACTAATCAAACGGACGAAAGCATCGGCAAAGTCCGCAGCTTTCACGGCGTTACGCAGACGGTGCTGCGCTCCTACGCCTGGATTATGAGCCTGGGGCCGGATGGGCTTAAGGATGTCGCCCAAATAGCTGTACTGAACAACAACTATCTCTATCATAAAATCCTGAAAATCCGCGGAGCGAGCGCACCTTATATGAAAGGACGCCGCCTTGAGCAGGTCCGCTACAGCTGGAAGCAGCTTACGGATGAGACGGGTGTGACGACGGAGGATATCACTCGCCGGATGTGTGATTTTGGCCTGCACTATTGGACTTCGCACCATCCGTATATTGTGCCGCAGCCGTTCACTTTGGAGCCGACGGAGTCGTATTCCAAGGAGGATTTGGACGAATATATTCATGCGCTTGAGCATATCTCGAATGAAGCCTATACACAGCCTGATATCGTGAAGTCGGCTCCGCATAACAGCACGGTTCACCGGAATGACGAATCGTCCTTGGACGATCCGAAGCAATGGTGCATTACTTGGCGGGCCTATTTGAAAAAGACACAACCGGAATAATCGTACGCAGCGATGCCTCTGCCGTCATCATCTATCAATTTTCGCTGAGAGGACTCCCACTTCTGCAAGTGGCGAGGTGAATCAGCGATCTCCTGAATACGCTCACAAGATGTACTTTCCTTCCTCATTATTTAGCGGTATAATAAAAAGGAACATACATTCGTATTTTTTGGTTGGAAGGAGGTGAAGTCATGTCAGATTCAAAGCCCATGTATAGGACCCATCAAGTGTGGATCAAACCCGGTCATCGGTTGTTTGCGTACCTGGATCAAGCGTTTCAGAACGCCAAGATGAAAGCGCATTATACCGGTATTCTTCGTCAAGGCAATGAACCGCACGAAGGGGCGCATTTGTCAAGACGATTGGAACGATTGCATCTTAAGCGCCATCGCCGGATCAAAGACTTGTTCCACAAAGCAAGTCATCACATCGTCAAGCTGGCCGTGGAGCAACATATCGGCACAATCGCCACCCGCGCATAACGATGGATGGAAGCAACCGTCTGCTATGGGACGGCGAAACAATCTGTCCTTCTGCCACATCCCACACCGGATGCTCATCGCGATGATCCAGTATAAGGCGGCTGAACAGGGGATAGCGGTCCTCCTGACCGAAGAAGCATACACCTCGAAAGCCAGCTTCATAGATCAAGACCCATTGCCGCGTTATGACGGAAAGGGGGCATGGACCTTCTCCGGCAAGCGAATATGTCGCGCGCTGTATACGAACACGAAGGGCTTGATTCATGCCGATGTGAACGGCGCCGCCAACATTTTGCGCAAAGTATTCCCAAACGTATCCGCCAAAGGAACCGATGGGATAGAGAGGTTGGACGGTAAACAGTCCGTCAACGTGTCAACTCCACTGGTGTTAAGCATCCTGAAATAAGTAAGGACGATACATCAGAAACCCCTATTTCAGCCGAAGCGATAGCATCGGTAAGTGGTGGGAGTATTCATAGTTATTCCTTATTGAAGAGAAGGGCTCCGTGCGGAGCCATTTCTGTTTGTGATCAGAACCGCATGAACAAGCCCAAGCACGAAATCATGCATGGGCTTTGAAGATCTGCCAGCGGATAGAAAAAAATAGCCTTATACCAAGCCGAATGGGATAGAGGATAAATCCTAAGGCTTTGGTTAAAAGGCTATTAACTCCGCTTCATTAAAGGAATGAGTCTACCCGTAGGAAACGATCGTGCCTGTAGGGCCGCCGATAGGCAAGCTGGCGAGCCGGATCAGGTCCGGCGTTACGATAGCGGGATCCTTGCCGGTAGCATGCATTTCCGTGCGCAAGGTGCCGGGATTGTAGAGATTAACGAGAATGCCGTGCTCATGCTCCTCGTCTGCCAGCGTTCTTGTCAAGGATTCCAAGCCGGCTTTAGCAGCGCTGTAGGCAGCGTATCCGCCTGCTCCGTTCCAAGACAGCCCCGAGGTTATATTAATAATTCGTCCGTATTTCGCTTTGCGCATAGCCGGCAGCACCGCCTTCGTCAGCAGAAATGGGCCTGTTAAGTTTATTGCAATTTGATTTTGCCATTCATTCGATGTAAGCTCAAGCACGGTGCCCGGCTCGAAAACGGCAGCGTTATTTACGATGACATCAATTCGGTTGAAGTGGCGAATAGCAGCGGCGATAGCCTCTTGGACCTGCGCTTCATCGGATACGTCCGTCTGCAAAATAAGCGCTTCCTTGCCCGTACGCTCCTTCACGGCAAGAGCCGTTTCCTCGAGCTTCGCTTTGCGCCTACCCAATAGGACGACATCCGCGCCGGCCGAAGCGAAAGAAATTGAAGCAGCGCGGCCCAGCCCCGTACCGGCTCCGCTAATAATGGCAACTCGATCTTGTAAGGCTCCCATCACCATTCCTCCATTCACTGTTCGTATTGTGATTATCTTATCAGAGGCAGAGCGACAGGGGAAGAGGAATATCCATCAGACTTTTTTACTTAAAAGGTAAGGAATGTTTATAAAAGCAAGTTAAGTTATATAGAAGAATGACGAATCTAACTGGAAAAAATCCCGCTAAACTTGCTTCATCAGCGAATATTCTGGCCTAACTGGAATTTGTCCCGCTAATACTTTACCCGCTAGCCCACCATTAGGCGCTCTATAGTGGATTTATCCAGTAACTTAACTCACGAGCACACCATCTGATGCTTTGTGCTATTTATATGATCGTCCGGCACTAAATAAGAAGGGACTGCCCCAAAGCAGCAATTAGCTGCTTATGAGACAGTCCCTCCTCCGTAGGTTATTCAACTATCAGCTTGGCAACCATAGTACGGTGACCTTGTCCGCAAGGCAAGCTGCAAATCATATCGTATTCGCCTGGCTCGCTAAAGTTCACGGATACCGTTTTGCCATTATCAATTTCATATTTGGTTTTTTTGATTTGCACACCGTGCATGCCGTCGATGGAATCAAGCTTAAGGTTAAAGGTTTCGCCAGCCTTGATTTTATATTCCGTTTTGTCGAATTTCCAGTTCGAAGCCGTGATCACAAGCTCGGAAGTCGCCGCTCCGCTATCGGCAACGGACGTATTAACCTGCTGGTTTGCTCCGCTGTTCGCTCCGCATGCCGCAAGCACAATGACAAGACAGATAGCGCTCGCAAATAATAACCATTTTTTCATCTGAATGGATGCTCCTTTCTATTGCTCAACCTTATTTTGCAACTAAAGTATGTCTATTGTAACGCATCTTTCCCAAGAATGCAGTGACCGCCCTATGACAAACTGATGAAAAACCTGTGAAGAATGTATCGAAACTGCTTCTATCTTCATACGCAGCAAAGCCCTTGACCGCCGCTATCGGGCAATCAAGGGCTGCCGCTTGCTGATTGATTAATTGCGCGTGCGTCTGCCTGCTTCGTACGGGGTCCTGACCGGAATGAACAGGTCGATAAGCCCGATAACGAGAGCCGCTAAAATTGCGCCAAGCATCGTTATCGTCACGCCTCCGACGATGAATTGCGCAATCCAAATGACCGCTGCGCTGGCAATAAAGCCGACGATTCCGCGGCCGAACGGCGTAACCCTTTTGCCGAAAATGCCTTCAATGATCCACCCTAGAGCGGCGATTACGAGAGCGAGAAAAAATGCGCTCCAAAATCCTCCGACGTTAAATTGCGGAACGATAAACCCGACTAGCATTAATACTAGCGCGGCAACGATAAATCGTACGATATGCCCTAAAAAAGTCATACCCTAAACCCTCCTTAGCGTTAATTTCCTTTCATATTGCTAAAGTGACATTGTAAGGCGGTTCAATCGTTTATATTGTGACCAAATGAGCATCATTTATGTATGAAACCGTTGCTTAAGATCGTGCATCACGATCGCGGTTCGGCTATAATAGGAATGCGAGAGGAGTGTTAATTGTTGGACACTAAAATTTTGGCGACACTTGAATTTCCAAAAATCATATATAGATTGTCGCAGCATGCCGCCACGTCTTTGGGCAAAGAGGTTGCCGAGGCGCTGCAGCCCGTTTCCGATTTGGAAGCGGTTAAGAGCTTGCTTCAAATAACGGACGAGGCATATGCGGCAGACCGGCTGAAGGGAAGCGCTCCTTTCGGCGGAGTTGCGGATATTAAAGCACCGCTGCACCGCGCGCGTATCGGAGGCACGTTAAATCCCGCCGAGCTGTTGGATATCGCCGCTACGGCGCGCGGCGGCCGGCGCGTAAAGAAGCATATCGGCGTATTGCATGAAGAACATCCGATTCCGATGCTTCAGCAAACAGCGGATCAAATAAGCGAGCATAAGCCGCTCGAGGATGCGATCTTCGATTGCATCGACGATCAAGCGGAGGTAATGGACAGCGCCAGCGCGGCTTTGGCCTCGATCAGACGCGAGCTTCGCAGCGGCGAATCGCGCATACGCGAGAAGCTGGAGCAAATGATTCGTTCTTCTTCCGTGCAGAAGATGCTGCAGGACGCGATCATCACGCTGCGCAACGACCGTTATGTTATTCCCGTTAAGCAGGAATACCGCTCGCATTTCGGAGGCATCGTCCATGATCAGTCGGGCTCCGGCGCGACCTTGTTCATCGAGCCGGAAGCGTTGGTCGCGATGAACAACAAGCTCAGAGAGCTTAAAGCGGGAGAGCTGCGCGAGATCGAGAAAATTTTACAGAAGCTTTCCGCTTTAGCCGCCGACCATGTCGAGGATCTCGTTATCAACTTGGATTTACTTGGCCAGATCGATTTTGCTTACGCAAAGGCCAGGCTCGCCCATGAAATGAAAGCGTCGCTGCCGCGAATGAATGATAGGGGTTTCATGAAGCTGAAGCGCGGACGGCATCCTTTGATTGCAGCGGATATGGTCGTTCCGATCGATGTGGAGCTAGGCAATAACTACTCGGCGATCATTGTTACGGGCCCTAATACAGGCGGTAAAACCGTCTCTCTCAAAACGATAGGATTACTCAGCCTTATGGCCATGTCGGGCTTGTTCGTGCCCGCTGAGGACGGAAGCCAGCTGTGCGTGTTCGATGCCATTTACGCCGATATCGGCGACGAGCAAAGCATCGAGCAAAGTCTCAGTACGTTCTCCAGTCATTTGAAGAACATTATTCGCATTCTGAGTTCCATGACCTCCAAGAGTTTGGTGCTGCTTGACGAGCTTGGCGCAGGAACGGATCCGGCTGAAGGCTCGGCGCTTGCGATTGCCATATTGGAGCATGTCCATGCGCTGGAAAGCCGAATTGTCGCTACGACGCATTATAGCGAGCTTAAGGCTTATGCTTATAATCGGAAGGGCGTTATTAACGCAAGCATGGAGTTTGATGTCGCGACGCTAAGTCCAACCTACCGATTGCTTGTAGGCGTACCAGGCAGAAGCAATGCTTTCGCCATTGCCGAGCGGCTGGGGCTGCCCCGTTCAATTATTGATCATGCGCGCGGCGAGGTGAGCGAAGAGGATCAACGGGTCGAGAATATGATCGCTTCTTTGGAAGAGAACCGGTTGGGCGCCGAGAACGAGCGTCAGACTGCGGAATCGCTCCGCCGTGAGGTAGAGACGCTTCGAGCTCGCCATGAGGCGGAGCGTCAGCGATTCGAAGAGCAGAAGGAAAAGCTGCTGCTCAGGGCGCAGGAAGAAGCGCGTGAAGCCGTCGTGAAAGCGAAGCGCGAGGCCGAGCAAATTATTTCGGATCTGCGCAAGCTCGCTATGGAGGAGGGCGCTTCGGTCAAAGAGCATAAGCTTATAGAAGCCCGCCGTAAGCTTGACGAGGCTGCGCCTGAGCAGCAGAAGGCGAAGCGCGGTGCGGCGAAAGCATCGAATAAACCGGCTAATATAGAAGCCGGCGACGAAGTAACGGTGTACAGCCTGAATCAAAAGGGAACGGTGGTCGAAATTCATGGCTCCGATGCGACCGTACAGCTTGGCATTATGAAAATGAAGGTGGCTCTGGATGATTTGGAGCTGTTAAAATCGACTGCTGCCGTGAAGGCGAAGCAGCCGAAGCAAGCGGCTAGCCTGAAGCGGTCCCGCGATGAGAACGTGAAGTTGGAACTCGATTTGAGGGGTGAGAATTTAGAGGAAGCGATCCTTGAGGTGGATCGTTTCCTGGACGAAGCCTTTTTGTCCGGGCTGGGTCAGGTCGCGATTATCCACGGGAAAGGTACCGGCGTTCTTCGCGCCGGCATCCAGCAGTATTTGCGGAAGCACAGCCATGTAAAAAGCTTTCGGTTAGGCAATTACGGCGAAGGCGGCGTTGGCGTTACGGTTGCAGAACTAAAGTAACGGAATGAAGCGGTCTTGCAATTGACGATAATGCTTGACGATGGAGGTTAACAAGGAATGGAACATGAAGTCGATAAGCTGCTCAGCAATCCGTATGCCGCGTCGCTCGTTTACGTGTCGGTAACGGTATTATCTCTTATCGTGTTTTTATCTGTCTTCGAGCTGGTTACAAGGTATAGATGCTGGAGTGAAATTAAAAAGGGGAATTTAGCCGTAGCGTTAGCCACGAGCGGTAAAATATTCGGCATTTGCAATATTTTCCGCTTCTCAATAGAAGCAAACGATTCCGTTTACCAAAGTTTGATATGGGGGACGTTCGGATTCGTTATACTAATGGCCGCTTATTTTCTATTTGAGTTTTTGACGCCGGTCTTTCGAATAGACGATGAGATCGTACGCGATAACCGCGCCGTCGGGCTTATCGCGATGATTATTTCCGTTTCACTCTCCTATGTGATCGGAGCGACTGTCATTATTTAAATGGGGGAAGTCCTTATGAAATACTTATGGAAAATATTAGCCGTTGTTTCTGTTTTATTTTTTGTGTTCGGCATCGTTTATATCTTGAACAATTAGAGAGGAAGTACAAGAATGGAAGAGCATGTAATTTGTCCGTGGTGCTTGACGGAAATCGTATGGGATGAAGAGATCGGTCCGGAGAAGCATTGCCCGCATTGTGACAATGAGCTCAGCGCGTACCGAACGATTGAGCTCGGCTATGACGAGGATGAGGTCGAAGCTGACGAATATGAGCGGGCTGTTCAGACGCTGAAAGCGAGTGATGCTCAAAAGGCGGCCAAACAGCATCAGGGTAATTGGCTTGAGGATGAGGTATCCGAAGAAGAGGATGAGGATGATTCGGATCACCCTAATCATAAGCGCTGGACCGAGCAAGGCGATGGCTTCCGAAGCGCAGACAGCTCCAGATTCGCAGTCGAAGAGAAGGTCCAGCGCATTCTCGATGATCAGGATGAAGTGCCGGAATGTCCGTCTTGCCGTGAATATATGCTGGAAGCAGGCACTCAGACGGTAAACGATCAGCAGTTTGAGCCGAAGTTCGCGCCATCCATTGTCGGTCCGGTATTGACAACTCCTTTTCAGCTAACCTTATATGTTTGTCCTTCCTGCTTCCAAACCTCAACATGGCTCAGCCAAAAGGATCGTGATCATTTGCTGGCGCGCCTTGCTCCGAACGACTAGTGCGCTGCTGGCAAAAATGGACGGGCATGGCTTGCCGCGGATAAGGGAATCTTACAAAACGTAATTCTAACCACGTGAACGGATAGCAACGCTTAATCGCGTTCTATCTTACGGAAGGAGAATCGTTTTGGCAAAAGCTTTAGGCGGACAAGGCGTGCTGCTGCTGATCGTCCAAGCGCTTTATGGCGTGGCGAACGCATTGTCCGGCACTTTCGTGCCGGTGTACTTATGGAAAGCAAGCCAGTCTTACATGCTTATCGGCTGGTTCACGTTAGGTCAGTATGTGATGGGCGGATTAACGTTCTATGTAGCCGGAAAATGGGTCAAAGAGCATGACAAAATGATAAGCCTGCGCATCGGCATTATATTGTCAGGCGTCTTCTACAGCACGGTGCTGCTGCTCGGACAGCAAGCGAAGGCATACGGCGTGCCGCTCGGCATTTTGAACGGAATGGCGCTTGGATTTTTTTGGATTGCATTTAATGTCGTTTATTTCGAAGTGACCGGTCCGGATAATCGCGACCGCTATAACGGCTGGGCAGGTCTTCTCGGCTCCGCTGCCGGCATTGTTGCCCCCTGGGTTTCAGGCTTGCTAATTACGTCAATGCAGGGCGAGAAGGGGTATCGATTCATATTTACGCTGTCGCTCATTATTTTCTCGATAAGCGTCGTGTTAAGCTTCTGGTTAAAGAAAAGGCGTGTTCATGGAACTTATAATTGGAAGCACGGCGTTCAGCAGCTCCGGCAAAAAGGAAATCCATGGAGGCGCATGCTGCCGGCAATCGCGGCACAGGGCGTGCGCGAGGGAGTTTTTGCGTTTCTTGTCGGGCTGACCGTCTATGTTGCGACACAGGACGAGAGTAAGTTGGGGACGTTCTCGTTGATCACATCGCTTGTTGCCTTAATCAGCTTCTGGATTATCGGTAAAATGCTGAATAAAAACAACCGTAAAATCGTGATGCTAGTCGGCGTTGTGATGATTGCCGTCGTTATTTTACCGTTATTTTGGGAAGTATCGTATATTACCTTGCTGATGTTTGGTATCGGCACTTCCTTGTTTATGCCGTTATACATTATTCCGATGACCTCCAGAGTATTCGATCTCATCGGGCAATCGGAGGAAAGCGCGAGGGAGCGCGAGGAGTTTATCGTTCTGCGGGAAGCGGGACTCGTCATCGGCAGAATTATCGGTTTATCCTCGTATTTGATCGTTTTGCCGCTGAACCATTCTCCGGTTGCGATTACTTGGCTTCTGTTTGCCGTCGGTGTCGTTCCGATCGCGGGCTGGTGGTTTATGAAGCCGTTTTTGCAGCAGCAGCAACAACAACAACAACAACAATAACAACAACAACAACAACAAGGATAAACACTTGAAGAAGGGAGGTGAGGCTATGCCAAGAATCGTTTCTGACATTACGCAGTTGATAGGAGCAACGCCGGTCGTTCGGCTGAACAGGCTTCAGGAGGCGGGCAGCGCCGAGGTTTTGGTCAAGCTGGAGCGGTTTAATCCGAGCGGGAGCGTGAAGGACCGCGCTGCTTTCTCTCTTATTCAAGATGCCGAGAAGCGCGGGCAGATTCGGCGGGGCGACATGATTATCGAGCCGACAAGCGGTAATACGGGCATCGGGCTTGCCATGAACGCGGCTGCAAAAGGCTATAAAATGATTCTGGTCATGCCGGACAATATGTCCGCGGAGCGGATTAAGCTGCTTCAGGCCTACGGCGCCGAGGTCGTTCTGACGCCCGCTGCGGAGCGGATGCCCGGAGCGATCCGCAAAGCGCTGGAGCTGCAGGCCGAGCATCCGGGCAGCTTCATTCCCAATCAATTCGAGAATGAAGCCAATCCTAATATTCACAGAGTAACGACGGCTGCGGAAATTATGAGGCAAACGGATGGAAAGCTGGATGCTTTCGTCGCAACGGCCGGAACCGGAGGAACGATTACCGGGACAGGCGAGGTGCTCAAAGATCTTATTTCGGACGTATATATAGCAGTCGTCGAACCGCAGGGCTCGCCGGTACTGTCGGGAGGACAGCCCGGACCGCATAAGCTGGTCGGTACGAGCCCGGGCTTCGTGCCGGCTATTCTTAACACTTCCGTTTATGATCAAATCATTCAAGTATCCGATGAAGATGCCTTGACGACGATGAGAAGCCTGGCTGCTCGCGAAGGCTTGCTGCTTGGACCTTCGTCAGGTGCGTCCGTGTGGGCGGCTATGCAAATTGCTAAGCGGCTTGGCGCTGGTAAGCGTGTGTTATGCATCGCTCCAGACACGGGTGAACGTTATTTGAGCATGAATATATTTTAAGCATCGAATGGGGCTTCTTAGCCCCACTCCCGCAGCGATTGCTGCAAAATTTCACGCCGTTCCATAATATATTCATGGATGAATGCAGGCTCCGAGAGAAAAGTATCGAAGCTTGCCTTGCGGGTATAATCATTGCGAATAGCCGGTGACAGCTTGATATGCATGTTGTGAATAACCGGCTTAAGCTGATCGACCGTGAAGGCCGTTTGAAGAAGCCTCTTCATTATGCTCTTGTACTTTCTGCGGCAGGCCGGAAACATAAACAGCTTTTTGGTCAGCTTATTATAGCCTTGGAAACGAACAAGATCGCTGCCGCATGGCTTACCATAGCAATTCCTTCCCCAGGTTCCCTCGTAATCCCACGGAATGATCCGATATTTTCCGCTTAATCGATGCTCGTATAAAGCGTAGTTTTGATCAAATCCGTCATAATTCCCAGTCAGTACAGCACCTGCCAGCCATAATAAATATTGGGAAATATCCAGTCTGCGGACGGTAAAGACGCCTAAGCTTTTGCCGGACCTCCGGTTTAAATGGCGTACAAACGATACTAATCTGCTCTTAGTGCCGGTCTTCCCGTGTACGATTTCATAACCATCGAATAACGAAGGCTTTAAGGCCTTTGATTCCGGATCAATTAAGCTAAAGTCAGCACTGTCGTTCACGGCATAAATAAGCGAGCGGTAGCCTATGCGCCTTTTCTCGAAAAATAACCGGTCAACCGCTTCGATCTCTAAGTATACGCCCTGCGGCACATCATTAATAATAAGCCAAAAATGTTTCGTTTCAGGCGAGGGTACCCCGATTTTATTGAAAAAGTAGAAAGACAACGCGTTTCGCATCATCGATGGATCATCGTACTCAGCATTCCAATGAAGCGTTTTGCCATCCTTTATTCGTACTTCATACGATTTCTTAGAATAATTACGCGTGTGACCGCCCCGCAGCCCGAACATAGCTTTATAGGTTTTCTCCCCTAGCTTCAGCTCGGCCGGCTTGAACGCTTTACCCCATGCATTGCTTCTAATTTCTTGCAGATCGGCTTCATCGATCCGAATGGAGCGGACAGGCAATATTTCAGCAGCCATCTAATCATCTCCCGAGGCAAAAGATAAAGCCTACCGTTAAACGATAGGCTTTTTATCTTATTTACCGTATTCAGCCGATGCCTGGATGGTCACCGTTTTTTAAAAATATAAGAAAGTCGTTTACGCTTGTTAAAGCGTAATTTCAAACACTAAGCCGGAATCTATGCTAGTTGCTTCTGTTTGGACGGCTGGATCGACACCGTCAGAGCGGTTGCCGAGTGACTGGTTGCCGCCGCTTTTCGTACCAACGGATTTATGCCCTCCGGATTGGTTGCCGCCGCTTTTCGTACCAACGGATTTATGCCCCGCGGATTGGTTGCCGCCGCTTTTCTTACCGACAGATTTATCACCCCCGGATTGGTTGCCGCCTGTCCGGTTGCCGTCAGTGCGGTTACCTCCAGTATTCTTTGCATTTACGTTTTGCTTTTCTTTACCGTTCTTTTTTTTGGACAATTCAAACAACTCCTTATATGAAGATACTATAAGCTATGACTCAACTCTAGTATTCGTAACGGGTTATTTGCTTAATCTTTAATAAATAGATAGTAATCTAGTACCTCAGCTATGTGGGATACATATAATTATATTGCATATCGACTCCCATGATAAATGAAGAAATCAAGAATCGGAGGGATGCTCACGATAATTCAAACATCATGCTCGTTACAAGATTGATAGGTGTCGGCTGTGATGAAAGATTTCAAATCTATTATTAACGAAATTATCGGAGGGATTTATTTATGAATTATTGCTGGAACTATCGTAATGTTGCGGGACAAATGGATATGTATGACAATCGCTTCAAAAGCTTCAATCATCATAAGAGCAATACCTGCATCAACGAAAACTTCGTTGATAGCTTAGTCGGAAAATGCGTAAAGATCAACCGCGGCGGCCCGGACAAGATTGAAGGCAAATTGCTGGCTGTCAAAAGCGACTACTATGTGGTAAAAACGAAGAAGGGTATCGTATACGTTGCTGCCAGCCACGTAAAAAGCATTACCGAAACAAATGGCAAACAAGACTGCAACAAAAGCGGACACAAAAGCGGACATAAATCCGACAAAAAATACTGCCATAAATCCGATCACAAATGCTGCCATAAATCCGGACACCATAAGCATGACTTTATTAAGGCCGACAACTTTAAAGAAGTCCTTCGCGCGTTAAATCAAACTTTCGTACAAATCAACACGGGCGGACCCGAAAAGGTAGAGGGCTTTCTCGCGCAAGTATGCAAGGATTCGGTCCTGCTCGTTGACGGCGAAGATACGCTGCAAATTCCGATTGAGCAAATCAAATCGATCAAATCAACAAATGACAAGAAATCCGACGGCCATAAAGACTGTAACAAAAATTATAAAACACAAGGCAACCGTACAGGCGGCAGCCGTACTGGCGGCAACCGCAGCGGCGGAAAGAAAAGTGCCAATGCAGCTTCTGTAATAACAACTCCAAAAACGACTCGCCGTATGATAAATAAAGTTTAATGGATTTCCGGGCAAAGGTAAGTACCCTTGTCCGGTTCTTCTATCTACTCGGATGAAAGGAGGTTGATCGCATGAAAAACCGTCATCCGCTGCTGGACCGGCAGGTTGAATTGGTGATTTCAGGGAAAGTGGCACCGATACGCGGAAAATTAATCGAGTTTGGCCAGGATATTTTAGTACTGCACAACGGAACGCAATTTTTGTATGTACCGCTTATTCATCTTCAGCAGCTTCGTATATTGTCACAGGATGGAGAAAAGTTTGAAGTGCCTGAAATGCCCTTTGAGCCTTATAATGAGCCGATCTCTTATCGAAAAATATTAATGAATGCCAAAGGCATGTTTTCGGAGATTTACATTACCGGGAATCAACCCATCCACGGTTACTTGACGACCGTCATGAATGATTTTTTTGTCTTTTACTCCCCTGTTTATCATACCGTCATCATTTCGCTCCAACATTTGAAATACCTGATTCCGTACAACCCGAACGTAACGCCGTACACCTTAACGCCAGAGCAATTTCCGCTTAAGCCTTCGCCTTTAACGCTCGCCAGAACGTTCGATCAACAGCTGCGCAAACTAATCGGTGAATTTGTCGTGCTCGATTTAGGAGAAAACCCGAATAAAATCGGCGTATTGAAAAGCCTTGATCAAAATATGATCGAGCTTGCGAACGCAAGCGGAAACGCCGTTTTTTTACACTTTGATCATGTAAAGACGGTGCATATTCCGTAACCCAAAAGACTGCTCTCTCAGCTAATGCGTTGGCTTAGGGAAGGTCTTTTTTTGTTTTACTGCTAAGTTCAAGCTGATCCAATCCGGAAAATTAGAACTGAAGCAAAACAAATAAAAAAAGGAAATCTGGTCATAATACGCATGGCACTGAAATAAGGAGAAAGACTTTGTGGAGGGTGACAGATGAAGCCAATGACTGCAAAAGAGCTCGAGTATATCGCAGACTCGATGTCGAATGAGGAACTATTGATTAAGCAATGCACGGCATTAGCGGTAACGGGAACAACTCCCGCATTACAAAATCTAAGCTTACAATTTTTGCAAACGCACCAAAACCACTATGATTCGCTGCTTCACGCGATTCAGCATCATCAACAAATGGCACCGACTCAACCGCAGCAATAAGCGGCATAAACGCACGGAAATAGACGATAGGAGGATTTCGCTATGTATCAGCAGCAACAAAAACAGTCCATTTTGACAGAGGAAGATTTGGCGGGCGCGATCCTGTCCGATTTGAAGCGAGTCGTTCGCGAATATGCAACGGCAGCAACGGAATCGACTTGTCCGGATATCCGTCAATTGTTCACGAAGCTAATGAACAGTACTTTGACTCTTCAAGGTCAGCTATTCCAGGCAATGCAGCAAGCCAATATGTATAATGCAGCCTCGCCGGCGCTTCGTCAGGAGCTTGACAAGCAAATGAAACAGTATCAGCAAACGAAGCAAAAGACGACGCAATTCGTGCAGCAAAATCTTGGACAGCAGCAGAACCAGACTTTCTATACGCCTGCGATGCAGCAGCAAACCAATCAGCAGCAGCAAGGAAATCAACCTTATTACATGTAAAGGCCCTTCGGGGCCTTTCGTTTTTTTACTTTGCAGTAAAATTGAATTCGTTGTAAAATATTCTTTATAATCGCAGGCGTTACCGGAAGGAGTTATACGATGAACGAATTACAGTTGAAGGTGTTAGAGCTGCTGAAGGAAGACGCGAGAAGGGATGCCGAGTTAATAGCAACCATGCTTGCCGTTCCGGCAGTGGAAGTGAAACAGGCGATCGCCGAGCTTGAGAACGAACATATTATTGTCAAGTATGCGACAGTCGTCAATTGGAGCAAGATCGACGACCAGAAGGTGACGGCACTTATCGAAGTTCAAATTACACCAGAGCGCGGGCGCGGGTTCGAAGGAATCGCGGAGCGCATTTATTTATATCCGGAAGTAAAATCGGTATACTTAATGTCTGGCGCGTACGATCTGCTTGTTGAAGTAGAAGGCAAAAATTTGAAAGAGGTTGCCTCTTTCGTTTCCAATAAATTATCGCCGATTGATGCGGTATTATCGACCAAGACATTTTTCATATTGAAAAAATACAAACAAGACGGCATTATCTTCGAGGAGCATGAAGGTGACCATCGGTTGATGGTTTCGCCGTAAAAAAGGGTGAAGGCCATGATTAGAGATGAACAGAAACAACCCTCCGTATCCGTGCAGCAACAAACGATGGCTGATTATTTGTCCCCGCTCGTTCGGGGCATCAAACCGTCGGGTATCCGCCGGTTTTTTGATTTGGTCAGCACGCGTAAGGATGTCATCACTCTAGGAGTCGGAGAGCCTGACTTCGTCACGCCATGGCATGTTCGGGAAGCAGCGGTTTATTCGCTGGAAACGGGAAAGACGCAGTATACGTCAAACGCCGGTATGCCTGAGCTTCGCGGGGCAATCGGCCAATATTTGCATGATCAATTCTCGGTGGAATATAATCCGGCAACAGAAGTTCTTGTTACGGTAGGCGGCAGCGAAGCGATTGATCTTGCGCTTCGGGCCTTAATTGCGCCTGGCGACGAAATACTCATTCCAGAGCCATGCTATATTTCTTATTCCCCTATAACGGCTCTCAGCGGGGGGAAACCCGTAGGGATCGAAACCTATGCGAAGGATGAGTTCAAGCTGAAGGCGGAGTCGCTGAAGGCTGTTATTACACCGCGTTCGAAAGTACTCATTTTATGTTATCCCAGCAATCCGACAGGCGGAACGATGACGTTCGAGGATTGGCTGCCGATTGCCAAGCTTGTTGAAGAGAATGACCTTATTGTCATTTCTGATGAGATTTATGCGGAGCTTTCTTACGGCTCGAAGCATGTGAGCTTTGCGGCAATGCCGGGTATGAAGGACCGTACGATTCTGGTCAGCGGCTTTTCCAAAGCCTTTGCGATGACGGGCTGGCGGATGGGCTATGCTTGCGGTCACAGCGACCTTATCGCAGCGATGCTCAAGATTCATCAGTACACCGTCATGTGCGCTCCGATTATGGCGCAATACGCTGCACTTGAAGCGCTGCAGCATGGTCTGGAAGAAAAGGATAGGATGGTTGAGGCTTATAATCAGCGGCGGCGCCTCGTGGTAAAGGGCTTCCGGGAAATCGGGCTTTCATGCCACGAGCCGCAAGGTGCATTTTATGCCTTCCCATCGATTGCGTCGACAGGGCTGACGAGCGAGCAGTTCGCGCAGCGGTTGCTTGACGAGGCAAACGTTGCGGCAGTGCCGGGCGATGTATTCGGTCTCGGGGGCGAAGGGCATCTTCGCTGCTCGTACGCGACCTCCGTCGCGAATCTGACCGAAGCGATAGAGCGGATCGGACAGTTCGTCTATAAGCTGAAGCGGCAGGGCTAGGAATGGATGATGCTTACACGTATCGAACAGCAGGTCAGGAGCAAATCCGGCCTGCTGTTTGCATAAATGCAATCAATCGGATGACCGAGAGGAGCTAAGGAATATGAGATTATATACGAGAACGGGAGATAAAGGTCAGACATCGCTTATAGGCGGGCGTGTTCGGAAGGACGATATTCGCGTGGAAGCCTATGGTACGATCGATGAGCTGAATTGCTTTGTCGGCCAAGCGGCCGCCGAGGCGGCGAAACACGGGGAGCTGGCGGAAATGGCAGGCTGGCTGGTCGATATCCAGCAGGAGCTGTTTGATTGCGGCTCGGATCTTGCCTATGCCAAGGAAGGCGCTCCCTTGAAAATATCGGCGGAGCCGGCCGTGCGATTAGAAGGCTGGATTGATCAATATATTGCGGAAGCGCCGGAAATTACGAGATTTATTTTACCAGGCGGAAGCTCGGTAGCAGCGCTGCTGCACGTATGCAGAACGGTTTGCCGCCGCGCGGAACGCCGCGTCGTGACTTTGGCGGCCGGGCAAGAGATTAACGGTGAGGTTCTGACCTATCTAAACCGCCTGTCGGACTTTTTCTTCGCGGCTGCGAGAGTCGCGAACGCGAAGCTCGGAGTGCCCGATACCGAGTATGTCCGGAGCGCGGAAGTGTTCCGGAAGCCGAAAAAATGATGGAATCGCTAGATCAATTTTATTATAAACCGTTAGTGGCCGTCGTTACCGAAGCGGAGCATGGTAAGACGGTACGGACGGTGCTTGAGCGGCAGTTAGGCGTATCGCGAAAGCTGCTTTCGCAGGTTAAGCTAACAGAGCATGGTCTCACGGTCAATGAGAAACGTGCTTATACGACAGCGCCAGTCGTGCAAGGCGATATCATTCGCGTCCGGATGGAGCGGGAAGTGTCTGGAGATATTTTGCCGCAGCCTATTCCGATTCAAATCGTATTCGAGGATGAGGATTTGCTTATCGTGAATAAACCGGCGGGTATGATCGTGCATCCGACCCATGGTCACTATACAGGCACGATGGCGAATGGCGTCGTCTATCATTGGCAGGAGCGTGGAGAGCGGGTTCGATTCAGACCTGTTCATCGTCTGGATGAAGAAACGTCCGGCCTTGTCGCCATTGCGAAAACCTCTTATGTGCATCAGCAATTATCCGGGCAAATGCAAGCGAACGGTTTCTTGAAGTTATATCGGGCTTATGTGTATGGTTGTCCCGAGCCGATTAAAGGAACGGTCGATGCACCGATTGACCGTAATCCGGACGAGCCTCATATTCGAATCGTAACGCCGGAAGGCTATCCATCGGTTACGCATTACGAAACCGCAAAGCGTTTCCGGGCCGAGGGAGAGAAGCCTGCCGCGGCAGCCGTCAGGCTGAAGCTGGAGACTGGAAGAACGCATCAAATACGCGTGCATATGCAGCATATCGGTTGTCCGCTCATCGGCGATAAAATGTATGGGCCGAAGGACGGGGCAATCAACGATTGGGAGAATGCTGTCGGCAGACAGGCGCTGCATGCCGAAACGCTCGGCTTTAGGCATCCGATTACGAAATCATGGATGGAGTGGCAGGCGCCTCTTCCTCCTGAGCTTGAACGACTGGAGCAGATCCTTGCGCAGAATAAGGCGAAACCGTAATTGGAATAAACCTTCATAATTATGAAGGGAATTAGGAGGATTCGCAGCTATGAACAGACAAAATCAATTAACGATTATACAATATCCGAAATGCGGTACATGCAGAGCGGCCGTTAAATCATTGCAAGGCAAAGGGTATGAGGTTATTTCGAGGAATATCGTAGAACAAACGCCGACAGCCGGCGAGCTGAAGGAATGGGTAGCGAACAGCGGACTGGAGCTGAAGAAGTTTTTTAACACTTCCGGCGAAGTGTACAAGGAGCTTGGCTTGAAGGATAAGCTGGCCACGATGTCTGAGGATGAAAAATATGCGCTGCTTGCCTCGAACGGTATGCTCATTAAGCGACCAATCGTAACGGACGGCATGAAGATAACCGTAGGGTACAAGGAAGAGCAGTATGAACAAGTTTGGAACAACGGAAAAGGGTGAGTGGGCAAATGTCGCAACCGAAATGGAGATCCGCGAGGCTGTCGCAGCTTGGATCATCTATATTTGCCGAAGTAGCTGTCTGGAAAATGGAGGCCGCGGCGAGCGGACTCGATATCATCGATCTCGGAATCGGAAGTCCGGATCAGCCGCCTTCTCCTGCCGTGCGGCAAGCGCTTAGCGAAGCGGCGCTTCGTACCGATATGTACGCCTATCCGGCAACAAAGAGCGGGCTGCCCTTCCGGCAAAGCGCGGCCGATTGGATGAGGCATCGATTCGGCGTCGGGCTTGATCCGGCGGACGAGATCGTTACGCTGCTCGGGTCGCAGGATGGCCTTGCGCATCTGGCGATGTCGCTGTGCGATCCCGGGGACATGGCCTTGCTCCCTAATCCGGGTTATCCGATCTATTCGGCATCTTTAGCGCTTGCAGGCGTAGAATGCGTGCTTATGCCTCTGCGCGAAGAAAATGGCTTTATGCCGGATTTGGATGCCGTTCCCGATGAGGAATGGGACCGAGCGTCATTTATTTTGCTCAATTATCCAAACAATCCGATATCCGCCGTCGCTGACCTCGCATTTTTTGAGCGTCTGCTGGATAAGGCGCGGCGTCATCATGTGCTTGTTGTGCATGATTTAGCTTATTCCGAGATGGGCTTCGACGGCTGCGAGCCGCCGAGCATTTTGCAAATTCCAGGGGCCATTGACCAGGCGGTCGAGTTTCATTCGTTATCCAAAAGCTTTAATATGGCAGGCTGCCGGATCGGCTTCTTGGCGGGCAATCGGGAGGCCGTCGGCGCGCTGCGCGAGCTGAAGGCCAATATCGATTACGGCGTATTCGATCCCGTTCAAGAGGCGGGAATCTTTGCTCTGAAGGAAGCGATGGAAAGTCCGAATGCTCCGAAAGCGGGCAAGCTTTACGAGCTGCGGCGAAATACGCTTATCGAGGCGCTTCAAGCAGAGGGCTGGTCGGTTGCCGCGCCGAAAGCGACGATGTTCGTATGGGCGCAGCTTCCGCCGATGCAATGGTCGCTTGATGAACCATGGAGCTCAAGACGAATTTCCCAGGAAATGCTGAAGAAAACCGGCGTGGTCGTAGTGCCGGGAGAGGCGTTCGGCTCAGAGGGCGAAGGTTACGTGCGAATTGCACTTGTAGAGAGCGAAGATCGTCTGAAGGAAGCGGCGAGAAGAATTGGATGCTTCATTCGTGGCAATAAATGATAGAATATGTTTTAGAGAGTTTGAAGGGAGCCTGAAGGGATGAATGAACAGCGATTGCTGTTGGTAGACGGAATGGCTATTTTGTTTCGCGCGTATTTTGCTACGTCATTCGGCGGCAGCGTTCGTAAAACGAGCGCAGGATTACCGGTAAATGCAGTACACGGCTTTGTTCGTTATTTTATGGACGCGGTCAATACCTTTAATCCCACTCATGTGGCATGCTGCTGGGATATGGGAAGCAAGACGTTTCGTACCGCGCAATATGACGGCTACAAATCGAACAGGCCGGCGGCCCCTGAGGATTTAATTCCCCAGTTCGATCTGGTGAAGGAGGTCGTTGCCAGCTTTGACGTGCCGAATATCGGCATTGAGGGTTTCGAGGCCGATGATTGCATCGGCACGTTGGCAGCAGCGCTCAAGAGCCAGGCCCAAATCTTCGTCGTAACCGGCGATCATGACATGCTTCAGCTCGTCGATGACCGCGTATCGGTTGCGATTATGAAGAAGGGGATCGGCAATTACATGGTCTATACGCCCGCGAGCCTAATGGAGGAACGTCAGCTGACGCCCGCACAAATTATCGACCTAAAAGGACTGATGGGCGACACGAGCGACAACTATCCCGGCGTCAAAGGAATCGGCGAGAAAACGGCGCATAAGCTCATACAGGAGCATGGCTCGATCGATAGCTTGCTGGCTAACCTCGATGCCATATCCAAAACGGTTCGCGCGAAAATCGAGGCCGATCTCGAGATGCTCCATCTATCCCGCGATTTGGCAACGATGCTGCGACGCTCCTGTGGCCGCCGAGCTGGCCGGCTGCTGCTGGGCATATAACCGCGACAGCGTGCTGCGGAAGTTTGAGGAATTGGAGTTTAAGAGCTTGGTTTCCTTAATCGGCTAGTGAAAATTTAATCTCCATATTGAAGGTTGATGTCTGTCATTCAGGCATCAACCTTTTTTTAGCGGGAGCTGGATCTTTATGGATTAGCGTACCGGTCGAATAAATGGTATATCGCTGCGTATTGTCACAGGAGACAGGCTGTACGAACATTTCGCGTCGATCGTATGCAGCAGCTTGTCGAAACCGGGCGCACATTCCATGTTCCGCCGGACTTTTCCGTAAAGACTTATTTTGAACAAGTTACTGCCGTACAAGAAACCAGCGGCGATGAAGCCTGCTTCGTGCTTATTGAGGGAACAGCAGATAGTCTGAAGCGGCTTTCCGGCCATTGGTATTTGCGGAACTGCGTAGTAAAGCGCGACGGCCAAACGCTTGGGCTTAGTATAGATGAAGAGGTAATGATGAAATATTTGCCGGCATTGTTGTTATCCTATACTTCGACCGTCCGCGTCCTGGAGCCTCAAAGCTTGAAGCTTGAGATTGGCAAAATCGTGCGGGAGCTTTATGGTTTCTACGCCACCGAATAAATTGGAACAATCCGGATTCCATGCCATTGAAAACAAATTGATGTCATTGTATAATTGAAATGCCACATATTATAATTTCTGTCACTTAATAAGGAGGCATGGAATATGGAACAAACTCCGATTAAGCTTGGAGAAGGCGGCCGAATTGTCATCCCGTCTGAATTTCGGAAAGCTCTCGGCATTAAAGTGGGTGACGAGTTGCTTTTGCATCTTGAAAAGGGAAAAATGATACTAATGACTCGAACACAAGCAATCGAATATGTTCAGGAACAATTAGCAGGATACGCAGTCGACGGTCGGATCCTTTCAGAAGAACTCATTGCAGAACGAAAGGAACAATCCGATCATGATTAAAACGGTTGTTCTTGATGCATCCGCCCTTTTGGCATTGTTATACAAAGAACCTGGACATGATGCGGTTTCTCAACATATGCACAATCTGACAGTTCTATCTGCTGTTAACTTAGCGGAAGTAATCGGGAAAACTCAACATATCGGGTTGTCATCCGATCAATTAATGCCATTGCTACAGTTGCTCGGAATTCAAGTGTTTGATTTGAATGCATCTTTAGCCGTTCAAATCGGCTTGATGAGGGCTGTAGCCAAACCTTTTGGCCTATCCTTGGGAGACTTGGCTTGTTTGACGTTAGGCAAACATTTAGCATGTCCTGTGTTAACTGCTGATCGCGCTTGGATAGAGACCGACTTCGGTGTGGAAATCATCCTGATTCGCCCATAATAAAAAGTAGTTGATGAGGCTTTCAGCACTCTGCTCAACTACTTTCTGATTTTTTTATTAGCTGTTTGACTCCGGCTCCATGACGGTATTGTCTTGATGTGCTTCAATAAAGCTTAGCCCCTCTTATGATCCCCTTCTCCTGCAGCGCTTCAATCTTCACTTACACGACGATAGCTGCCATGGCCGTTCTCCATCGTTTCTTCATGGTCGTCCACCTATTCTTCTTGTTCGTTGCTTTCTATCCTTAGAACGTCTACGCGCCAAAAAAGGTTGCAGCATGGCTGTATTTTGAGACAGTCGAACATGCATAAATCGTACGCTATTTCCTCGATTTCTCCGTTCTCCGTTACAGGCTGCAATAGAGCGAGTAATCAGTCTTTTTGGATGAGAGCTGTTCGCTACCCCGGCAGTGCCCAATTGAGCTAATTTCTAGCTCTATATTTTCAATTTTTGGTTAGTTTGGATGAAATAGAGCTAGTTTCTAGCTCTAATTCAGAGCAGTAGGTCATGGCGTGTTTGAGGTCGGTTTGATGGCCGGCGGTACACAATAGACCACAAATTACCGCTAGATAGCCTCACCCAACACCTTTGGTTCTTAATCGACAGTCTCCAAAATCCATTTTAAAAAAGTAGTCCATTCGTTAGGGAAATTTCTATTGTAAAAGGAAGCTAAAATCAATTGATTCCACCTTCTACCATGCCTAACATTTACAAATTCATTGCAATTTCTAAATAATAGGATAATAAAAGGTTGTTATTATTTGATAGTAAATGATCGAACAAGCACGAAACGTTCCGAACAAACACTGCCTGGGAGGGATAAAGCCTACATACATACCGACAGAGGCCGTCGGACATTCGGTTTTTAAAAAAATATTCGATATGAGAAAGGTGACCCCATTCCATGCAAATGAAAAAAGCAATGGTTATCTCCATGATCGCAGCAGCTTTAAGCGCAACAGCCGTCACTCCCGTATTGGCACAAACCGCTGCCGCAATGCAGGCTGTTCAAATCGGCAGCAAGACGTTTGTCGTCAATGCGAATCCGGTTGCCATTCGGACCATCACAGACGCCAGCGTAACGCTTGCTTCGGTTCGTGACATCGTTAACGCTATCGGCGCAACGCTGCATATTAACAAAGACGGCACCGTTGTCGTTAAGTTTGGTCAAAACACAGTGAAGCTAAAGGCTGCTTCGAAAACAATTACGGTTAACGGCGTTGCCGTCTCCCTTCAGCACCCGGCAAAAGCAGTAAGCTACACGACTTTCATTGAACCGGCAGCATTTGTGAAGGCTTTGGGCGGAACATATTCTGCGGACGCGGAAAGTGCATCCATCACAACAATCGAGCTTCTTGCAGGAGCAGAGCATGCGGTATGGATCAACTCCTCGAAGCTGCTTGTATCGAATACGAATGAAACCGGGCGCGAAGATTACTTGGTTGACGCTGCAACCGGCAAATACGAGCTTCTGCTCACTTCATCCGATACATCTGACCTTATCGTTTCCCCGGATGGCATGAGCGTTGCCTACTCCGATGCGAATGGCGCTGTCTACACGATTGATTTGAGCACGAAGAAATCGGTGCAGGTAAGCACGGACAGCTCGATCAAGAACGAGCTGCAATGGTCGCAGGACGGCTCGTCCCTCTTCTACCTGCAAGGCGAAAAAAGCTCCGTAATCGCGAAGCTGAAGCTGGCAGACGGAACTGTCTCTAAAATGCTTGAGGACAAAGTCGATTACAAAGCGAACCTGGAAGTATCGGCAGACGGCACGAAATTTGCATACTACGTGTTCAAGCAGCCGAAAGTAACGGCTGACAGCAGCAAAGACGTTGAGCTTGATGACGTAGTGATCGATGCGACTGGCACTGAGCCGCAAATTTACTTCTATAACTCTGCTGTTGCAGGCAACAAACCGGTCCAGCTTACAAAGGATGCAACCGAAAAAGTGTTTCTGAAGCTGGCGGCTGACGGCTCCAAAGTGAACTACGTGAGCATAAGCGCAGACGATGCAAGTGTCGGCCAATTGGTTTCCGTAGACAACACGGGCAAAACTAGCATAACTGTCTTCGCTGACAAGGATGTGTACCAGCTCGTTCAGGGCGGAAGCAAGCTTTACCTCTTAACTGCAGAAGGTGACAGCACCAACGCGATCTACAGGATCAACAGAATCACTGGTGCCAGCACACTCATTCAAACCGTATCCGACAGCGTTTCTGAATTGATCGTATCCGGCAATGCGAATATCGCAGTGCTTCTGGACGGACAGCTTGCTGTTTTCGTCAATGGCAAGTGGAAAAACATCACTAACTAATTAACGGAGGTCATACCAAATGAAATGGTTTAAACAACTTACAATAGCTGCGCTTATTGCCGTAATCGGCTTCAGCTCAGTACCCGCTTCCACTCCTACTGTTACCGCAGCAAGCAAGCTTAGCGGCAAAATCGTCATTAACGGCTCATCTGCCCTTCTTCCGTTGACATTACAAGCAGCCAGCGAGTTCAAAAAGCTGCACCCTAAGGTTAAAATTTCCGCATCCGCTGCCGGTTCGATTACAGGACCGCAAGCTGTCCGCAAAGGCATCGCTAACATCGGCGCCGTAGACTGGGATGCTTCGAAAGACGTTCCCGGCTTCAAAAGATTCGAAGGTCAAGTCGCTCACAAAGTAGCTATTATTCCTTTCGCAGCGGTTGTAAACAAGAATGTTACCGTAACTAACCTTACGACAAAAGATTTGCAAGGCATCTTCTCCGGCAAAATTAAAAACTGGAAGGAAGTTGGCGGAAAAGATGCTGAAATCATCGTCGTTAACCGTACTTTCGGTTCCGGTACACGCGTTAATTTCCAAGACAAAGCGCTTAATGGTACAAATTTCATGACAAAAGGCGATAACTACAAAGAAGTAAAAACGAGCGGCGACATGAAGTCCACGATCGAAACAACGCCTAATGCGATTGGCTATATGGACCTTGCCTACGTAACCGACAAAATGACTGCCGTAAAAATTAATGACATTGCACCAACGGAAGCTAACGTTATTAACGGTAAGTACAAGGTATGGGGCTACGGTTACTACATGACTAAAGGCCAGCCTACCGGTGCAACAAAAGAATTCATCAAATATGTGCAAGGCACGAAGTTCCAAAACGGATCGCTGAAAAAGCTGAAATTCATCCCGATCTCGGCATTTAAATAACCTTCATTTACTGCTAGAACGTAAATAAATTGAGTTTGGAAGAGCGGCCGGCTTGCGCGAATAGGCGCCAAAGCCGGCCGCTCTTTATCGGAGGAGCCGATTATCATGTTGGAATCATCTCACGCCGGACGGCAGCCGCGACTCGCTGCCGAGCTCGGCAGCGCTATCAAGGCTGGGAGCAGCAAGCCGTTTGACCGGAGATCCCGCCTGTTTTTCACGAACCGCTTGTTCCGTTATTTATGCGTAGCCTGCGCCGGCTTTGTATGCCTTATTCTCTTTATGATTTTGTTTCTCATGTTCCGTACAGGCGTCTTAACCTTCAGCCAAATTTCATTCGCGGACTTCTTCTTCTCTGCGGAATGGAACCCTGAAAATGAACAATACGGTGCTCTTATTTTCATATTCGGCACCTTTGCTTTAACAGCGTTAACGCTGCTTATATGCGTACCGATCTCCCTGATTATCGCCGTCTTCCTGTCCGTATTCGTGCCTACATGGCTGAAAAACATGCTCCGGCCCGTTCTCGATCTGCTTGTAGGCATCCCGTCAGTCGTCTATGGCTATCTTGGATTAACGGTACTCATTCCTTTGATACGTGATGTAACAGGCACCGGTATGGGCGATGGCCTGCTCGCTGCAGCATTAGTGCTGACGATTATGGTGCTCCCTACGGTAAGCCGCATAAGCGACGATGCGATTAGTGCGGTTCCTGCAAAATTCAGCGATGCCTCCTACGCATTAGGCGCCACCCGTTTCCAAACGGTATGGAGAGTGCTTCTGCCTTCGGCAAAGGGCGGCATCATGTACGCCGTCATTCTCGGCATGGCCCGTGCAGTCGGCGAGACCATGGCCGTTGTTATGGTTATCGGTAATACGCCGCAGCTGGCTGATAGCCTGTTCAAGCCAACATCCGTGCTAACGAGCAACATCGTTATGCAAATTTCGAACGTTCCTTTTGACTCCACCTGGAACTATGCCCTTTATTTGATGGGCTTCCTGCTTCTCGTTATTTCACTGGTTATGATCGTTGCCATCCGCTGGCTTCAAAGAAAGGGGATGCAAGCATGAAGCAAGCCGTTACCACGAACCCCTTCGCGAATCCGTTCAGCGGCAAGAAAAGTTTAAACCGGCTAAAAGACCGCCTATTCACTTCCGTTGTATGGTCGCTCGGCATTATTATCATTGCATTCATATTTGGTCTTCTCTATCTTATTCTTCAGGACGGTCTTCCCAAGCTGACGTGGGACTTTCTGTTCGGACTGCCCAGCGAGATCGAAGAAGGCGGCGGTATTGGTCCGACCCTGCTGAACTCGTTCTACATTTTGTTCATTTCATTAGCAATCGCGATTCCGCTCGGGATGGCCGCAGGCATTTATTTGGCCGAATTCGCGCCTGACAATAAGCTGATCGGCTTCGTACGCATTTGTGTAGAAGGACTCGCTTCCGTACCATCCATTATCTTCGGCTTATTCGGTATCGCGCTGTTCGTCGAATATTTCCAGATCGGCCTGACCATTCTCGGCGGCGGCATCAGCCTTGCGTTTCTCAACCTGCCTGTATTGACACGGGTTACGGAGGAGTCGATCCGGGCCGTTCCAAAGGAGCTGAAGAGCGCTTCCTTCGCGCTTGGCGCCACTCACCTGCAGACCATTTCACGCGCACTTATTCCTGCTTCGCTGAACGGCATTATAACGGGCATCTGTCTTGTTGCCGGACGGGCATTTGGCGAGAGTGCCGTCATTATTTTGACTGCCGGCGTAACGACTTCAGGCGAAATGTGGGATTTCAGTCTGTTCTCCCCCGGCGCTACGCTAGCCGTTCATTTATGGTACGTGCAATCCGAGGCCATTGTCGGCGATGCACAAGAAATTGCTCAGAAAGCGGCAGCCGTACTCGTATTCGTTGTGCTGCTCATCAATTTACTTTTCCGCATTCCTTTATGGCTTAACGCCCGCCGTACGAAGCGGTAGAACGCAAAGCCTCCAGCCCATACCTTTATGGTATAGCTGGAGGCTTTTCCTTTGCCAATATTGTATTCCCCTGCTTGACCGTTTTTTCTGATAAAATGGAAAACACAAGCTATCGCCATCAATCGGGGGTTACTATTTTGGATTATATTATTTTGGACATTGAATTCAACGGCCGCAAGTTTGCAAGCGATTTACCGATGGAGGTCATCGAGATCGGAGCAGTCCGCTTAGACTCCTCCTTGTAGCAAACGGTTGTGTTCTCCGCCTTGATCAAACCGGTTTATTTCTCCAAGCTGAACAGCTTTATAAAGAAGAAGACCGGCATTCCGCAGGAGGAGATCGATCAAGCAGACCGTTTTCCGAAAGTAATAGCTGCGTTCACCGCATGGCTGAACCGAAGCGATGCTTTCATGTAGGGGGCGGAAAATTTGATTAAGGATACGGAACTGTTGTCTGGACGGATATTTACGAAATAGGAACTGGAGGACATTAAGTTCATCGTCCGCCAATTCTCACACTTAACGCGAAACGAGTTAGCTCAAACGATTTGTGAGGGATTGGAGTGGATTTCTCCCAATGGAAAGTACATCTGAAGGCGCTTTTTCCAGAGTTGGAAAGCTTGCCGCATCTTTCAAAACTACCTGATTAAGAAACGGTACCTAATCGCGGTAGACGGCACACAAAAATTCGTGACGGAAACGTGTTTGGCCGAAGAGCAATTGCACCGGAAGCCGGGCGGTAAAGAAGAACCGCACTATTACGTGTATCTGCTGGAAGCTAAGTCAGTGTTTCCAAATGGCTTGGTATTGCCGCTCATGAGCGAATTTCTCGACAACACGGTGGACGAAGTCAGCAGTAAGCAGGATTGTGAATTGAAAGCTTTTTACCGGCTGGCGGATCGGCTTAAAGCGGCGTTTCCCCGCTTGCCGATTACGCTCTTGCTAGATGGGCTGTATGCCAATGGACCAGTCATAGCGCTTTGCCGCAAGAACCGGTGGGAATTTATGATCGTGCTGCAACACGATTCGCTGCCCAGCGTATGGAAAGAAGCGAACGCCTTGCAGAAGCTTCATCCTGATCAGGTGATCGCCCGCACATGGAAGGGAAGAAACCAAACCTTTCGGTTTACGAATGACATCGAATACGAATATGGCTCCAATGCGCGGTCGAAGCAAACCGTACATGTTGTCGTCTGTGAAGAAACGTGGGAAGAAGTGGATGCTAATGCGAAAGTCGTCACGAAAACCTCTCGTCATGCATGGCTGTCAAGCGTTCCGCTCCATGAACGCAATCTGCATGCGCGTTGCAACGAGATGGCCCGAAGCCGTTGGGGGCTGGAGAACGACATCCTGCCAGAGAAACGGCAAGGGTACCAATACGAGCATGTTTTCGCCTATGATTGGAATGCGATGAGAGGATACCACTATCTCATGCATCTGGCTCATTTGATGAATGAGCTGATTGGACTGGTTGAAGTTGTAGCGGAACTCATCTTGGAACTCGGCATTCGAGGATTTATCCGGCTGTTACGCGGTACCATTGAGGGACCGTGGATAGACTACAAACGGATTCGGCACCTGCAGGAACAGAAGCCGCGACTTCGTTTTGCTTCTTGACTGGCAATTTCGCATAAAAAATCCATCGAATCCATACGACGCTACTGGTCTGCCCATTTGATGGGAAAAACGCGGTCAAAAACGAAAGTATACCTCGAAAAGGTGGTGATGCTGCTGCTCAGCCGGGAATTTGCCGGAAAAATTCATATGGTGCCATGAAAAAACCGGTATTTTAGCCATTCGCAAGATCTACAAACTTTTTCGTGCGTCAGCTCTGAGAATCAAGGCATAGGCTTGACGACAATAGCTGAATCCTCCTATAATTAAGAAAAATGATTGCGTAATGATTAAGCGGAACGAACACGAGTAAAATCCGATAGTACTTGTATAAGTTTTACGTAAACGATTACGTAATGATTAGGATGAGGAGAAGAACAAGCATATGCGAATTGGAGCAATTGAAGCGGGCGGCACGAAGTTTGTATGCGGGATAGGTAATGAAAATGGAGTGATTGAAGATCGGGTTAGCTTTCCTACTGAGCACCCGGAGCGGGTAATGGAGCAGGTTATCTCCTATTTTAAAGATAAAAATGCAAAAGCGATCGGCATCGGGACGTTCGGGCCTATCGATATTGATCGTGCGAGCGTAACGTATGGAAGCGTGACAACAACGCCAAAGTCGGGCTGGTCGGGCTTTCCTTTTCTGAAAACGTTGAAGCAGGAATTCAACGTGCCGTTCGGATGGGACACGGATGTGAATGCCGCCGCGTACGGCGAAGCGGTTTGGGGCGCTGCACGGGGACTTGATAGCTGCGTATATTTTACGATTGGTACAGGAATCGGAGTTGGCGTATATTCCGAGGGCAATCTCGTACACGGCTTGGTTCATCCGGAGGGCGGGCATATATTGCCGAGACGCCACCCGGAGGACCGCTTTGAGGGCAACTGTCCATATCACGGCGATTGTCTAGAGGGCATGGCTGCGGGTCCCGCTATCGAGAAGCGCTGGGGCGTGAAGGGCAGTGAACTTGGGGCGGATCATCCGGCATGGGCCATGGAGGCGTATTATCTCGGACAAGCAGTGACGACTACGATACTCATGCTTTCACCGAAACGTGTCATCTTAGGCGGGGGGGTCATGCATCAGAAGCAGCTCTTGCCTATGATTCGCAACGAGGTGGGTAAAAATTTAAATGGTTACGTCAGTGCGGCGCCGCTGCTAACCGGAATTGACGAATACATCGTATCCCCGGGGCTTGGCGACAATGCCGGCTTATGCGGCTCGCTTGCGCTTGGTCTGGCAGCTTTGGAGGGAAAGGAAAAAGGGGCTGACTAGGCAAAGCCATGCAGCATATAGGATAGCATGATCTGCAATGCGATACTTGTCATAGAAAACGGAATTATTCAAAACACAGCCTGGGGAGGCCGCCTGATTTTATTTAGAATCAGGCGGCCTCTTCCACGATTTTAGTATTGCTTTCTGTATGGGACTTGAGGATTTGCAGATCGTAAAGGATGAGATATAACGATTAATATGATATAATTCATTTAAAGTTAAAGGGGGCGAACAAGATGCAATTTAGTCTAAGAGGTCCTGATGGAACAGTCATTGATTCCTATCATAAAGACCACAAAGAATTCATTCGAATTGCAGGCATGGAATATGAAATTTATAATCCCGTTCATGATCTGGATTCAGACCCCGAAATTAGACAAATGATTGAGGATTCTGAAAAGGACATCAAGAATGGGAAGGTTTATTCCACAGATGACATAATTGAAGCGATAAAGCGTGGTGAATTGTAATTGATCGTTCAATGGACCGAAACGGCTCGGCGTCGAATCCAACAAATCAAGAGCGATCGTTACACACAGCAGGAAACAATCGATTACAAAATTAAATTAATACGGCGAGTGGAAACAACAGTCGTCAACATGGGAACGACAATGCCTTCGCGTGAATATCGCAACACCTATTACTGCATAGTTGATCGTTATGTCGTGTCTTATAAAGTTATGGATAAGGGTGAGAGATACGTGATCACTTCATTCAAGCATGGTGCGATGAAACGAAATCTTAAATATTGAACGGAAACCGTCTCATTTTTGAGTCGGTTTTTTTGGTGCGCCACGCAGTCGCACAATCTAGGCGGTTCAAATCCATCCGGTAACCCTTTGAAGTGCAGCAGCCGAAGTAGAGGTCCGGTCAAACCGGGAGATAAAGTCGCTTTGAGCGGGGTTCCTTTTTGCGGCATCTGTGAATTTTGACAAACGGAACAGGTGAACCTGTGCGAATCTGCATTCGGTCCAATGTTTGCCGGAACGCTCTTAGATGGCACGTCACGATTGAGCCATGACGGACAAATGATATACCACAACTCACTTCTCATCACGTTCGCTGAATATGCAGTTGTCCCCGAAACGAGCTGCATCAAGATGCCGGACGAACGTCGAAGTGATCACGGATGAAGACCAGCACGTTAAAATATCAAGAAATACAAGTGTGAATGAAGTAAACGCCGTCCTGCAAGCCGCAGCTCACCTTATATTGGATTTTCAACGGAGCCGCTCGTGTCCGCCGACTATATCGGCTGTGCCAAATCGGCTATTGTGGATGGGCTTTCGACACTGGTGATGAACGATGAAATAAAGGTGCTGGCATGGTATGACAACGAATGGGCGTATGCTTGCCGCGTGGTCTATGTTGCAAATATGGTAAGAGAAAGGGTGAATTGCACATGGAAAATAAGTGTATAGATTTGGGGGTTATTATTTGTAAGCATTGCATGTCGGTCATCGATACGCTTCCAACGGAGAGAGTAACGACCTATTACTCGGATTTCCAAGAACAGGAATGTCTAAAAACGAGAAGGACGGATGTTATTCAGATTAGAAATCAATGTCAACAGGTTAAGGCCTATCGATGCCTAGGGTCAACAATTCACCTTGCGATTATGATGGAATTTGGATTTTCTGGGTGAAGGATTTCTAG
>NZ_JAKGAP010000030.1 GCF_021532375.1 Paenibacillus alkaliterrae | reverse complement strand
AGGGGGGCTAGCCCCCCTTTGAATCTGACTCCCTTATGGCTAAAATCTAAAAAATTAAATCGGCTAAAAGATAAACTTTTATTCCGGCCTTGACAAACTCGTACAAGGTGACGTGCGTTTCTTCCTCCGTAAAGCCTTTGACTACCTCGGACCATAACAGGTTCCAATCTCCTTGCCGAAATATGGACGAATCCACACCTTCTTCGCTTCAATCTCGGGATGAGGTTTGGCCTTCTCAACGAGCTCGACAAAAATGGTGATCGGTATCTGGAACACATCATCACCAAGCCGTCCAAGAAATTTCGTCTTGTTGAGCTTGATGAATTGTATACCTGATCGTCGTTACACCGAACCATATCTCCAAGATCAAGCGTACGCAAGATATCGTTCTTCGTTTCCTTTGTAAGCTCTGCTTCCTTCCATGCTTTCGCAAGAGAGGGATCTGCGTTTTTCTGAACGAGGCGGACAAACCATCTCGCGTCAATTTAATATTGCTTACCATCCAACTGGCCAATGACCTTTCTCCGCGAATAATGCACGAATAGATAGGTTTTACCTGGCAACTAAGAATGAATCTCCTGGAATCAATTTCGCTATCTCTGCCTTATATGATTAAGGTCACTCATACGAATATCTCCTTCCAGACCCCCTTTCGCATGGGGAGGCTGTTGCTAAATCCCTCATGCAGGGTTGCTGATCGCTCGACTTATCGCGAATTATTGACCTTCTGCCTGCTTCTCATTCTCATACAGTTTCTCAAAACCCTGGTCATCCACCACGATACCGCAGCATCGGCAGCGAATATCTGAGGGGTCGTCCGGTAGAACTTTTTGATCGTCCCACTGCAGGACTCCCCTTGCGGGCAAGTGCTGCTCCGTTTCGCCGATAGTTGATCGGAAACGTGATTGGATTGTTGTACCGGAAGTTGCACGCTAAATGAGTTTTCGAAAATATCAAGGAAAATCGTCTGCGCCGTATACTTCAATGAAGTTAGTGTATAAATCCATCATAGCGCGCCAAACGGGGGGGATCGAGAAGCTGCTGTAATTGGCTAAGCGTAAAGCCGTACCCCGTGCGCAACCGCTGGCCGTTATAATATCCGGGACAGCTTGCGGTATTCCGTGGCGGAAATGCCCTCGTTCCGCCGGAATAGGCGGCTGAAATAATGAATATCGGCGTAGCCGACGCTTTCCCCGATCAGCTCGATCGAGAGGTCGGATTCGCGGAGCAGCCTTCTCGCTTCGCGGTGGCGTATGGATTGCACGAATTCGATTGGCGGCATGCCGGCAAGCTGTTTAAAGAGCTTCGCCGCGTGATCGAGGCTCAAATTGAGTCGGTCCGCAATCGATTTGTTCGTCCAAGCCTTGGCCGGATTTGCCTCGATCTGCTCCATCAGCTCAAAAAGCTTAAGGTCATGCTGGGAGGCAAGGAATGTCGAGCGCGATAATGGCAGTCGAAGTAATTGAGCCAGGATGTTCAGCATTAACGCCTTGCATACGAGCTCGTAGCCTAAAGGACGATTCGTAAATTCCTGAACAAGCTGTTCCATAAGCTGCACGCATACGAGCGGGGGCGTATAGACCGGGTTCAGAGACAATGGAGGGAAGACGTCGGATACGGCTTCATGGGCGAAGCGGCCGATGTCAACGGACGCCTCGTTCACGACCAAGTCCGCTTCCGTCTGGATCTGCAGTTCATCGAAAAAATCAAAATGAATGCCGAGAAAGCGGGTATCCGGCTTAGAAACGGCTTCATTCTGATGAAAGACGCCGGAAGGAAGAAAAATGAGCTGACCCGCAGTAATCGTGTAGCGCTGCCCCCGCATCGTTGTGGCCGCTTCTCCCTGGCTGACATAAAGCAGCTCGAAATCGTACAGCCTTCTCAGCGGCATGGACCCGGTCTTCAAGCGCTGGAACTGCGCGTAATGTATACTGGGCGACCACTCCCTGAAAGGAGCCTGGCGCTGACGGGGATAGATCAATTCTGACGGATTCACCGCATGGCCTCCTCGATTGAAAACTTGCATCCTCTTACAACGGAATTGTGCAAATAATCTCTTTTCCCGCTAAAGAATTTCATCCAGTAATCATTTAATCTATAAGTATTATTACATGCCATTCACTGAAATACAACGTAACGGAATCAGCTAAAAGAGGAGGAGAGCGATTGGAAACCGACGCTCTGCATGCAGACGGCGTATATTATTGCAAACGAGCCAGATTTACCTGTGAGCCCGATGGATCGGAGACGGTGGATTGGAGCTTCTGCGATTCCATGGCATTAACGGACACCGTGACGGGGCTGTCGCCTTATGAGCCTACGGAGGTGCGGGCTTGTTGGAGTCCGGACAGCTTGTACGTTCGTTTCTTATGCAAGGACAGTTATATCGTCTCGGGCTTTACGCGAAGGGACGATCCGCTGTACGAGCAGGACGTCGTAGAAATGTTTATCGACGAAGAAGGGCTGGGACGCCATTATTTGGAGCTTGAGGTCAGTCCGCGTAATGTCGTGTTCGACGCAAAGATCGAGAACGATGGCGTGGCTTCTATTACAGGAACGAATAAAGAATGGAGCTTCACCGGGCTGCAGACGAACGTCGAAGCGGATGGAGAAGGACACTTCATTTATTTCATCCGCATACCTTCCAATAATTTCAAGCGCAAGCCCGAGCAGGGAGTTAGCTGGAAAGTGAATTTTTACCGGATTGACGAGGGGAAGGACGGGACCAGGCAGTATCAGGCTTGGCAGCCGACCGGAGCCATCAATTATCATATACCGTCGAGATTTGGAACATTGGCATTCGTTTAAACCGATGAAAGAGAGGCGTTTGGGATGAAAAAAGGAATAAACATATGGTCGTTTAAAGAGGGCACCTCGATCGGGGAGTGCATACAGCTGGCGAAAAAGGCGGGCTTCGACGGCATTGAGCTGTCTCTGAACGAAACGGGAGAGCTGGGGCTTCAGGCAACCGATAAGGACGTCCGGGAAATTCGTGCCCGTCTGGATGAAGCGGAGCTGGAAATCGCAGGCTTGGCGACCGGCCTCTACTGGTCTTATCCGATGACGAGCGGCGATACAGCCAAGCGCAGCAAGGCGATTGACGTATGCAAGAAGCAGCTTGAGCTTGCGGCCGCGTTAGGCGTCGATGCGATTCTGGTCATTCCTGGCGCCGTAGGCGTGGACTTCATCCCGGGCGCCGAAGTGATCGACTACGATCGCGCATATGAACGCGCGCTGGAATCGATCGGCGAGCTGGTGCCATTCGCGGAAAGCGCGGGCGTGGCGATCGCCATCGAGAACGTTTGGAACAAGTTTCTGCTGTCGCCGCTCGAAATGCGTTCGTTTATCGACGCGCACGGCTCCAGCTTCGTAGGCTCCTACTTCGACGTGGGGAATGTCGTGCACAGCGGCTATCCGGAACATTGGATCCGTATTCTGGGTCACCGCATCAAGAAGGTGCACTTTAAGGACTACCGCCGTCAAGCGGGCGGTCTGCACGGCTTCGTCGATCTGCTTGCGGGCGATGTCGATTACCCTGCGGTTATGAAGGCGCTGGAATCGATCGGCTATGACAACTATGTAACGGCGGAAATGATTCCTCCCTATGCGCATCATTCCGAGCAAATCATTTTCAATTCGTCAGGCGCGATGGATGCGATTCTGGGACGCGCAGGCACTAAATAATACGAGGACAAAGGAGACTTTCTCATGTTAAAGGTAGGATTAATCGGATTCGGTTTTATGGGACGTATGCATTTTGACAATTATGTCCGCTTAATGGAGGAAGGTGCGCCGGTAGAGCTGATATCCATTTGCGACTTGCGGATTGAAGAGCTGAAAAACGGGGCAGCGTGGGGCAATATCGCGACGAAGCAGAATGTGTACGATTTGTCGCCGTACCGGCTTTACGACGATATACAAACGATGCTGGAGAATGAGCAGCTCGATATAGTAGATATTACGCTTCCGACAAATCTTCACGCGGACTTGGCCTGCTCCCTGCTGGAAAGAGGCATTCATGTCCTATGCGAGAAGCCGGTGGCGGGCACAGCGGCGGACGGCTGGCGAATGGCGGAAACGGCGAAGAACACGGGCAGCACGCTCATGATCGGACAATGTCTTCGCTTCTGGCCGGCTTATGAATATTTGAAGTCTTGCGTCTCGGACGGGCGCTATGGCGCGGTTACGGCCGGCAGCTTCTTCCGCGGGAGCGGCTCTCCGCAGGGCTGGTTCCTCGACGGCAGCCAAAGCGGCGGCTGTATCCTTGACATGCATGTTCATGATACGGATATCGTGAACTGGCTGTTCGGCAAGCCGGAGCAGGTGTCGACGAACGCGCGCAATGTCATTCCGGGCAGCGGCTACGACATCGTCTCGACGAACTATATTTACCCGGACGGCAAGGTGCTGAACGCGCAGGCGGATTGGACGCTTCAAGGCGATTTTGGCTTCGCGATGACTTACCGGGTGAATTTCGAAGGAGGAAACCTTGTCTTCGAGAACAACCAGGTGAAGGCCAATCCGAACGACGGCCCCGGCTTTATCGCCGAGTTATCGGAGGATATGGGCTATTACCGCGAAATCAAATACTTTATCGAGTCGGTCAGCAAGGGCGAGCCGGTCTCCATATGCACGCCGGAAAGCGCGGTGGAATCGCTCGAGATCGTCGAAGCGGAAATCCGCTCTGCTGACAAAAGAGGCGCGCTCGAAGCTTTGCAGGATAAGCAGCGGATTGAGATATAGGAATAGCCCCGAACGCGCATAGTGGCATTGCGTTCGGGGTTTTTTCATACAGATCATGTTAAGTTGGTAAATGCAAACCGGGCTCATTCATTAGAGTTCACCTCTACATAAAGATGATATTTATTGAAGACATCGATCATGGCGGTTTTTGCTTCTTCCTCATCGGGACCATGAATTTCAAGTTTATATGCAAGATTTTTGTATAGTGAAATACTTAGGCCAAGAATACTTTTGACGTCGACGAATTTCGTTTCACTGATGCAAAGGACGATGCTTGATTTAAAATTGGCTGCAGTTTGGTTAATGTCAACAATAGCCCGGATTTCAGCTTTCATAAGACAACCTCCGTTCAATATTTTGTTAGGAACCTGCGCTATCCTTCCTCATTGACTACAACCTCTTTTCCTCTCTTTTTCAACAAGACAGGAACAATAATCCAAAGTGCCGCGATAATTAAGAAAACGAGTGACAGCGGTTTTTGCAGGAAAATCATAAAATCACCGTTGGAAGTCGTTAACGCTCTGCGCATATTATTTTCAATCATCGGCCCTAGCACTAAGCCAAGCACGAGGGGAGCTAAAGGGTAATCATTCCGCGCAAGTATGAACCCGGCAACTCCGCAGCCAAGCAGCAGCATTAAATCAAAGATTTGCGCTTGCACGGCGTAAACGCCAAAAATAGAAATGGCGATAATGAGCGGGATCAAGTATTTCGGCGGCGTTTGAATGATCTTGGCAAATACTTTCACAAGCGGCATATTGAGAATAAGCAAAAGGAGATTTCCGATCAGCATGCTGGCAATTAATCCCCATACCACTTGAGGATGCTCCTCGAATAATAAAGGGCCTGGCTGGATGTTATACATGATTAAGGCGCCCATCAATATAGCTGTCGTCCCCGATCCCGGTATGCCGAGTGTAAGCAAAGGAATCATGGCTCCGCCGGATGCTCCGTTATTAGCGGATTCCGGAGCTGCTACGCCGGCGATATTTCCTTTGCCGAACGATTCAGGATTTTTGCTTATTTTTTTCTCCAAAATATAGCTGAAGAAAGAAGCCAATGTGGCACCGGCGCCAGGCAGAATGCCAATAAAAAATCCTAATATCGAGCCGCGGGTAATCGGGCCGGCGCTATCTTTTAGATCTTTCTTTGTCGGAAGAATACGTCCGATCTTCGCTGTTTGGCCGGTGGAGTAATCATTCTCCAATATCGTTTTGAATACTTCGCCCAGAGCAAATAGGCCGACCGCAACGGTTAAAAACTCGAGGCCGGAATAAAGCACCGGAATGCCAAAAGTAAACCTTGCGACACCCGACACCGTATCCATGCCGATAGTAGCCAGAAGTAATCCGAGTACCGTCATAATAAGAGCCTTCGTAATGGATTTGCCGGCCAAACCGCTGACGGCGCATAGTCCAAGGAGCATCAAGGAAAAATAATCCGCGGGCCCGAACTTAATCGCAACTTCCGATAATGGTTCAGCTACTACAATGAGCGCAATGACGGCAAATATTCCTGCGACAAAAGAGCCGATCGCAGATATGGATAAAGCAGCTCCAGCTCTTCCTTGCTTGGCCATTTGATAGCCGTCCAAGGTTGTTACGACGGAAGAGGATTCTCCCGGCGTATTGAGCAGGATGGACGTCGTTGATCCGCCGTACATCGCTCCGTAATAAACGCCGGCCAGAAGAATAATGGAGCTTGTTGCCGCCGCTTCCGGCGGCAATCCGCCGGTTATTGAAGCCGTTATAGGAATAAGCAGCGCGACACCGCTCATGGGACCTATACCGGGAAGTACCCCTACAGCCGTACCGATTAACACGCCGATAAAAGCGAACAGAAGATTACGCCAGTGGAAGGCGGTCGCAAAACCGTCTGCGAGAAATTGTAATGTGTCCATTCATATACCTCCTATTATCACGATAGCCATGACGGAAAGCCAGGCATCGAACCTTCGAGAATGACGACAAAGATGACGTAAACGCCTACTGCAAACAACCCGGAGATCAATATCGACTTCAGCCATTTTCCTCTTTCCAGCACTTGAAAGCTGACGAGGAGGAAGAGGAAGGTTCCGATGATATAACCGATCGTTTCTAACAAGAACGCATATAAAAACGCTGCAGCGAAGATGATTAGAAACCTTTTGTAATCGAGCTTTTCTTCCTTGCTGCTTTGATCTTTAGACTTCAATACTTCGTAGAACAAACGCAGACTTAAAAGAACGAGCAGCGCTCCAAGGCTGAAAGGGGCAATATTGGGACCTACGGTGCTTCCGTATGCCGAAGAACTGATGGTCGTGCTCTGCCACATAAAACCGATTCCTAGAAGTAAAAATACAATACTGGCATATCTATCGAAAACTTTGTTCAATGTCGTGCACCTCCTGTGATTAAAGAAAGAGGGGGAGAGAGACATGCCTCCCTCCCCTAATGAATTCGGTTACTTCTGCATGCCGAGCGCCGTTAACAGCTCTTGTATAACCACTTCTTGTTCTGCCAAGAAGGCTGCGAAATCGGTGGAATTTTTGTACTCGCTCGCCCAATCGTTTGCTTTCAGTTCTGTGTTCCAGGCTTCATTCTCGGAAAGAGCTTTCAACGTTTTGTCCCAAAATGCGATTTGGTCTGCTGTCATGCCTTTCGGGCCCAATACGCCGCGCCAGATCGTGAAATCTGCATCGATGCCCAGCTCTTTTAAAGTAGGCACATCCTTAAAGTCGCCGCCGAGCCGTTCATTGGAAGTAACCGCGAGAATTTTGATCTTGCCTGCTTTCAAATAACTTCCGAGGGAAGAGATATCGGTTCCGATCGCATCGGCATTATTGCCTAGCAAAGCGGCAATCGCTTCGCCCCCGCCGTCATAGGACAGGTATTTAATCGTTTTCGGATCGACGCCCAGCTTGAAGGCCGGCAGTACGCTGATTAAGTGGTCCATGGAACCGGGAGCGGAACCGCCCGCAAGCGTAACCTTTGAAGCGTCTGCTTTAATGTCGTCGATAAGGGCTTGAATGTCATTGTATTTGGAATCGGCAGCAACCGCGATTGCGCCGTAATCCTTCGTTATTTGTGCGAGAGGGGTGACATCCTTGTATCCGTACGGGCTGTTTCCTTCTTTTTTGAGATTGTTAATGAGAATAGGCGGTGAGCTTACAAACAGCTTGTAAGGGTCATCGTTGTCTTTCGCTACGTATTCGGCCAAAAATACGGTGCCGCCGCCGCCGGGTTTATTTTCTACGGTCATCGTCTGATCGACCAGCTTCGTTTCACCGAGTACCTTGGAGAGAGATCTTGCTGTTTTATCCCATCCGCCGCCGGCTCCTGAAGGGGCCGTGATCACGAGAGGCTTCTCCGGATATTTGGCGGCATCCGAGCCTCCTCCATTCGATGCTGTTCCACAAGCTGTAAGACTAACGACAACAAAAGCTGCGGCTACTATTGTTTTCCAATGATTTGTTTTGAGAACCATTCGATAATTCCCCCTTTAGTATCCATCAAGTAAGCGCATGCAAAATGTTGAAAGCGCTTACTCAACTTATATGCTTCATATTAGCATCGCTTATTTGAGTTGAAAAGAATAACGACATAAGTTGAAAAGGAAACATATTGTTAATTTTGTTCATAAAATTTACGGCCGTAATCGGCTTCAGGGGCTATGTTCAGGGAAATATGTAGAATACAATAAAGGCAATGCCAACATTTAAGTTGAGATGCTCTTTGCAAGGAGGTTGTTGAATGCGATTACAAACCAGACTTATTTTGTTGATTGGAACGCTGCTATTTATCATTATTATTGCGTTAACCTTTAGTTTTGAGAGAATGCTGGTGACCACGCTGGAAAAGAATGTGGGCGCCTCTGCACTGAAAATAGCAAAGACGGTAGCGTTAATGGATGTGATAAAGGACGCTTTTGACGAGGAAAATCCATCCGAAATCATTCAACCGATCGTTGAAAAAATTAGAATGGAAACGGATGCCGAGTACATTGTCATTGGCAATCGGGAAGGCATTCGATATGCTCATCCCATTCCGGATCGAATCGGGAAAGAAATGGTCGGCGGAGACAACGAACCGGTACTAAACGGCGAATCGATTATTTCGGAAGCTGTCGGCTCGATGGGGCCCTCACTGCGGGGGAAAACGCCAATCTACGATGATCATAATCAAATCATCGGTATTGTGTCAGTGGGTATATTGTTAAAAGACATTCATGAATCGGCCGCGACCTACCGGAATGCGATGATTATTTTTGCGGCAATAGCGCTTATAGTTGGATGCACAGGTGCGATTGCGATTGCAAACGGCGTGAAACGGTCCATTCACGGTCTCGAGCCTAAGGAAATTGGCTTGTTATATCAGGAGAAGAGAGCCATTTTGGAAACCATACATGAAGGAATCATCGCTATTAATACAGAGGGAACCGTTACACTCGTTAATCATACGGCATTAAAGCTGATCGATCCGCTTGAGCGGATGGAGATTACCGGGAAGCATGTACGGGACGTCATACCGGATTCCCGTTTACTCGAGGTTATCAAATCCGGAAATGCGGAAATGGATCAGGAGATGGTCATTAACGATAGTATGGTCGTGGTCAATCGCCTGCCGATTTTTGACCGTCAACATCAGGTCGTTGGAGCCGTATCAAGCTTCCGCAACAAATCCGAGCTGCTCCGTTTGACGGAGGAGCTTACGCAAGTGAAACGATATACCGAAGCGCTGCGTTCGCAAACGCATGAATATTCCAATAAGCTGTATACGATATACGGGCTCATTCAGCTGGAATCGTATCAGGAAGCGATGGATATCATTACGCATGAAACGGATGTCCATCAAAACCTTATTCAGTTTCTATTGCAGGAGATTCCGGATCCAATTGTTGGCGGTATCTTAATCGGTAAGTTTAACCGTGCGAATGAATTAAAGGTGAGCATGGAAATTGATCCGAAGAGTACGTTCAGAAATATCCCCCGCGATCTAAACCGCAACCTTCTCGTAACCGTCATCGGCAACTTAATTGATAATGCGCTGGAGGCGGTGCTCGCCGCCAGCAATGCCGCTAAAACGGTAAAGGTTCTTTTGACGGATGCAGGCGATGACATAAGGATTGAGGTCGAAGACAATGGAGCCGGTATAGCGGAGGACGCTGCAGCTCATCTGTTTGAGGTTGGTTTCTCCACGAAAAATGAGGTCAATCGGGGTTTTGGTCTTGCTATCGTTAAGCAGGCTGTACAACAGTTACGGGGATATATTAGCTTCCGGTCGCAATCACAAGGAGGCGCCCTATTTACCGTCGTTATTCCAAAGGACAAGGAGAGAGAGCTATGATACGAGTGGTCATTATTGAGGACGATCTCCGAATTGCGCAGATCAATCGCCGGTTTGTGGAAAAAATAGAAGGATTCGAAGTGGTTGGAATTGCAACGGATGAGCAGCAAGCGCACGAGCATTTGGACATTTTGGCCCCGGATCTCGTTCTGCTCGATTTGTATTTTCCCGATATGAATGGACTTGATCTATTGCATTATATTCAGAAAAACAATCCGTTAACGGATGTCATTATCATTACGGCGGCTAAGGAATTTGATACGGTACGGGAAGCCATTCGCGGCGGCGTGTATGATTTTATGATCAAACCGGTTGTATTCGAGCGTTTTCAGGAGAAGCTTAAGTCTTATCAAAAATATCATCAACATATGACGCTGCTCGGCGGAGCGAATAAGCAAGTGGATCAGGAGGGCATTGATCAGCTGTTATGGGGAGTGAACGATAGCCCGGATAAGGACAATTATCTCCCTAAAGGCATCGATAAGATAACGAGCGAGAAAATCTTCTCCTTCATTCTTAGCGGCCCGGAAGTGCTGACCGCGGAAGAGCTTGGGAAGAAGGCCGGTTTCAGCCGTACGACCGCCCGGCGATACTTGGAATATTTCGTGGCCAAGGGCGAGTTGATTGCCGACATCTCCTATGGAACCGTTGGAAGGCCTGAGAGAATATATAAGAGAACGAAGTGATTTCATTAATTTAAAAAGGAAACGATATTTAACAAACATTAATTATTCATAATTATTCGTTTTGAATAATAAATTACGCAAATTTCTGATATTATATTCATTATGAATATCATATCGGAGAAGGGCGGAATTATAATATGCGGTTAAAAAATATTGTATATAAACTTATCGGGTTCTACAAGTTTGGTAAAGCAGCTCCAAAGCTGCGCGGGAAAGTGTACGTTAATAAAATCGGAGAGATTCAGATTGGAAAGAATCTTTCCGTAATTGGACATCCCTGGGCTGTTCAATTTACGAGCACAAAGGGGGCCAATTTGAAAATCGGTGACAATGTATATATTAATGCAGGAGTAGGAATTGCGGCTAATCAAGAAATCGTGATCGGCGACAATGTTAAGATTGGTCCCAGAACGAGCATTTTCGATAGTAATTATCATCGCTTGGACTGCGCCGATCAAGGAGAACTCGCCCGAAAAATCGTAATCGGCGCTAATGTTTGGATTGGAGCCGATTGCACCATTCTGCCGGGTGTCACCATTGGCGATAATTCCGTGATTGCGGCTAAAAGCACGGTTAATAAAGACGTGCCGCAGAATGTATTGGCCGGAGGAAGTCCGGCGAAAGTTATTCGAGAATTAATCATAGAAGATGGATGGGTTAGAGCATAAAGCAAGACACAAATGGAACTCATAACTTGACCTATTGACATGGAAAATTAAGATGTGTTATATAAAAGGGAGGATTAGCACTCCTGTAATGTGAGTGCTAATCATCGTGACGGTTGATTACTAGATACTAGATCGAAGGGAGTTCTATCCGTGGTCCAAAAAGAGTTTAAAGCAGAATCGAAAAGATTGCTGGAAATGATGATCAACTCCATTTACACGCAGAAGGAAATCTTCTTAAGAGAGCTGATTTCCAATGCCAGCGATGCAATTGACAAAATCTATTACAAGGCGCTAAGCGACGAGCAGCTCGTGTTTAACAAAGAGGATTACTACATTAAAGTTACCGCCGATAAGGCGGGCAGAACATTGACCATCTCCGATACCGGCATAGGCATGTCGCAGGAGGAGCTTGAAAATAACTTGGGCGTAATCGCCAAGAGCGGCTCGTTCGCCTTCAAGAATGAGAATGAGGTGAAGGACGGACACAATATTATCGGCCAATTCGGCGTTGGATTTTATTCGGCGTTCATGGTGGCGGATGAGGTTGCGGTTACAACCAAGGCGCTTGGAAGCGATCAGGCCTATAAATGGGTATCGACGGGTGCGGAGGGCTACACCATTGAGCCGGGCGAGAAAGAGACAGTGGGCACCGAGATCGTTTTGACCATTAAAGAAAATACCGAGGACGAGCAGTACGACGAATACCTCGATGAGTATCGCTTAAAGGCGATTATTAAAAAATATTCCGATTTTATTCGTTATCCGATCAAGATGGATGTGAAGGGACAACGTCCGAAGGAAGGCGACGACAACGAGCTCGAAAGCTACGAGGAAGAGCAAACCGTCAACAGCATGGTGCCGATTTGGCGGAAAAATAAAAATGAGCTCACATCCGAGGACTACGAGCAATTTTATTTCGAGAAGCGCTACGGCTTCGATAAGCCGATCAAGCATGTCCATATTAGCGCCGACGGCGCCGTTGTCTACAACGCCATTTTGTTCATCCCGGAAAATACGCCGTTCGACTATTACACGAAGGAATACGAGAAGGGGCTTGAGCTTTACTCCAATGGCGTACTTATCATGGATAAATGCGCGGACCTGCTTCCTGACTATTTCAGCTTCGTGAAAGGTATGGTTGATTCCGAGGATTTGTCTCTGAACATTTCGCGCGAGCTGCTGCAGCATGACCGTCAATTGAAGCTCATCGCCAAAAACATCAAAAACAAAATCAAAGGCCAATTGCAAGGCTTGGTTAAGGATGAAAGAGACAAATATGAGCGTTTCTACAAAGCGTTCGGCAGACAGCTGAAGTTCGGCGTATACAACGACTACGGCATGAACAAAGAAGACCTGCAGGATCTGCTGTTGTTCTACTCCTCCAAGGAGAAGAAGCTGGTCACTCTGGATGAGTACGTATCGAGAATGCCGGAGGATCAGAAGTACATCTATTACGCATCCGGCGAATCGAACGAGCGTATCGAGAAGCTTCCGCAAACCGAGCTGGTGTCCGACAAGGGCTATGAGATCCTCTATTTCACCGATGATATCGACGAGTTCGCGATCAAGGTGATCATGAAGTATAAAGACAAAGAATTCAAATCGGTGTCGAGCGGCGACCTGGGCATTGAACCGGACGCAAGCGAAAAGCAAACCGAGGCCGAAGAGAACGACAGCAAGGACCTGTTCGAGCAGATGCAAACCATCCTTGCGGGCAAAGTGAAGGCCGTAAAAGCGTCCAAGCGTCTGAAAACCCACCCGGTCTGCTTGTCCACCGAGGGTGAAGTCACGATCGAAATGGAAAAGATCCTGAAGGCGATGCCGAACAGCCAGGACGTAAAAGCGGACAAGGTGCTGGAAATCAACGTTAATCATGAGGTGTTCCAATCGCTTAAGAGCGCTCATGCCGGCGACCAGGAGAAGCTGAGCCTGTATACGAACTTGCTGTACAGCCAAGCGCTTCTGATCGAAGGCTTGCCGCTGCAGGATCCGGTAGAGTTTACGAATGATCTTTGCAAGATTATGGTTTAACTTGGCGTTAACCATATAAACTGACCATATGGTTAATCGGCTGCGTTTAAAAGAAAAAGTGAAAATTTCCAGAAAAATACAAAGGAGCTGCCAAGGCAGCTCCTTTTGAGCTAATTGGTTCCTGACACGCTCTATTCATGCTTTTAACGGGAAAACCAGGCGTTATTCACGGGAATAATCGCTTCTAGTCGTCAAACTGACCACATTAGCGGGACAAATTCCAGTTAGGCCAGACTTGCTCGCTGATGAAGCAAGTTTAGCGGTATTTTTTCCAGTTGGATTCATCAATATGTGAAACTCCATTGATCGTGGTGTATATAAAAAAAGGGACCCACAGCAACGGGCTGCGGGTCTAAAAATATATATATATAATTAAAAAGGGGGTCAAGGATGATTATAGACGTTCTACATTAAAGAATGATGAAGCATAGATGTCATTATGATTACAATTTGTGCAGATTGCAGCCGGTAGTTTATAAAATAGCAATTTGGAAGAAGTTCTATCCTATTTTTGATGCTATAATAGAGCTGTTAAAATATCCTAATTCAATGATGAGGTGAGATCTGTTATGGGAGTTCAAGCTGAGAAAATTTTTGTTAATTTGCCGGTTAAAGATTTAAAAAAATCGGTCGACTTTTTTACACTAGTCGGATTTGAATTTAACGCCCAATTTACCGATGAAAATGCAACGTGTATGATTATCAGTGAAAATATATTTGCGATGTTGCTGGTTGAAGATTACTTTAAGACGTTCACCAAAAAAGACATTGTCGATGCAACCAAAAGCACGGAGGTTATTGTCGCATTATCCACTGACAGCAGGGAAAAAGTGGATGAGCTTGTGAATAAGGCTCTAACAGCTGGCGGTAAGCCTTCAAAAGAGCCGATTGATCATGGCTTTATGTACGGATGGAGTTTCCAGGATATAGACGGTCATCTTTGGGAGCTTTTCTATATGGATGAAAGTGCAGTGAATCCAGAGTAATACATGGCTAACGCTTGTAATGGCGAAGAATCAGATCTTCTATAATAGCCTCTCGGTATTCGATGAAAATGATGGGGCTTAATGACTGCAGGACAGCTGTTTGGGAAATGGGAAACGTGAAGGAAAAACGGCTGTGAGAGCCGCTGCCCCTTACTGATGAGGTAAACTCACTATAGATTTATTGAGATTTCCCTCACAATAAGTCGACATTAATGAAAAAATCCTCGAGAATAGGAGGAAGGCTCATTTGATAGGTTAAGGGAGCCCTTATCCTATCTGCCTCGGCGAATGCCGAGAGGCTATAATATTATCAAAGAGGCTGTCCGCAAGCAGCTTGTTGCTGCTTGCGGACAGTTTTTTTTCTCTTATACAGAAGCTCAAGCCGCTTCTGAACGTTTCACTCGGCCGAATATCACCCAGTAATAGGGCAAGAAACGGGAGGCCAGAGAGACGGTAAGCGATGAACCGAATAGGGCAAAAGCGAACCCTCCTAAATACCAGACGTGCAGGAGTGCTTCAATATCTGTTGCCGGGCGGAATTCACGGTATAGAGCCAAGAACAAAGGATGCAGCAAGTAAATACCAAAGGCCAATTCTCCAAGGCGATGAAACAAATAGATGAACCGTGCAGATAAATGAGTGTAAGAGATGTAAGATAGCTGCAGCAAGACTAGAGCAGTCGTGAATGTATGAATACTCCACAAGGCGTTGTACAGCAGCATATCGTATTTCGTCCCATACAGGCGGAAGTTATACCAGATATATATGTGTGCCGCGCTTGAACTCAACCATAAGAACAAAACGAGCAGCTTCAACGATAGCTTCTTATATCGTCCGGACGAATGATAGCCTTTAACAACCTCAAGCCAGCCTCTCACCTTTTGATACCGAATACCCATCCACGCCCCGAGCAGGTAATAACTGAAATATGACAACGACCAGCTGCCAACGCTTGGAATATTTACGTAATCATCTACTACTCGGAATCCCCACTGAACAGCAAAGCCGATTGGAATCGCCCAGCTCACCAGCACAGGCCATCGCTTCATCGCGAACAGGACAACTGGAAACAAGAGATAAAACTGTGCGCTGATAAATACAAAATAAAGATGGGTATATGCGTCACCTGTCAGTACTTTCGTTAAGAAGCCGGAAACCACTTCTCCAGCTGTTTCTCCTTGATAATGAGTCAATAAAACAACTGTGTAGTAGATGACAGAGAAGAGCAGGTATGGGACAATAATAAGCATCAGCCTTCTTTTATAGAAGGTCTTAAGTAGAGACTTCGTCATAGGAGAGTTATAGTAGTTTAAAAACAGAACGAAGCTGCTAAGGAAGATAAAGGTCGTCGTGCCAAATTTCATAAATATATTGAGGGCATTATAGATGGGATAACTGTCATAGATCTTCATCTCCAGCGTAGCAAATGAGGTTGCATGCACGGTCAGCACGCCCAGGATGGCAAAGGCGCGTACAAGATCCAGCTCGGCTAGGCGCTCTTTTGATTGTCTATTTTGACTCATTGTCGTTTCCTTTCTATTGAGGCCAAAATAATTAACGGTATGAATACCATTTTTATATAAAAATAACAGTCTTGTCAATCTTTCCTTACAGAACGGAGGAGAAAGATGTTTGGATTATCCAGGCTTCCCAAAAATGCGCGAGGCTGTTTGCTGTACGAGCCTCTTTTTCTAATTCCGTACAGTATGTTCAGCACATATGCCGCGATTTATATGTTTGAGATGGGATTGAGCGAAACGGCGATCGGCTGGGTTACGACGCTGACCCTGCTCGTGCAGGTGTTCTCATCCTTCATTAGCGGCTATCTTACCGATAGGCTCGGCAGGAAATGGGCGCTGCTTTATTTTGATGTACTTAGCTGGACGGTGGGCACCCTGCTGTGGGCGGTATCGCAAAATATTTGGTTTTTTATAGCGGCGGCTGTCGTGAACGGTTTTCAAAGGGTGCCGCATACTGCGTTTTACTGCCTGCTCGTTGAGGACACCGATCCTAAGGACCGGACCTACGTGTTTTCGGTACTCCAGTTCGTCGCCATGCTGGGAGGTTTGTTCGCTCCGCTCGGGGGGCTGCTCGTTGCCCATTACGGTCTGATTCCCGGTACGCGGATCATGTATGTTCTCGCATGCGTTTGTATGACGATTCAATTCATCGGACGCCATTTTGCTACCCGGGAAACGGATATCGGACTTCGTAAAATGGAAGAAACCCGCGGTGTCGGTTTCATGACCGGATTGCGCGAGTACAAAGGGGTTATTCGCGATATGGCAGGGAATAGGCCGCTGCTGCTGATTTTCGGCGTCTACATTCTGTTCCAGTTTCAGCTCACGCTGAAAAGCACGTTTTTGTCGCTTTTTTTCGTCGATCATCTTCATTTGGACAGCGGGCTCGTGTCGATATTTCCGGCGGTAACCTCTGTTTTCATGCTGCTCTCGATGTGGCTCCTGCTGCCCCGGCTGGGTGATGACAGGCTCCACACGGTTATGCTTTGGGGCTTTTTTATCTCGTTGGTGTCTAACCTTGTGCTGATCTTGCCTCTACCCGGTATTTTGTTCTGGCTGATCTTCAGTACGATTCTAGCCGCGGTGGGCACGATGATGACCTATCCGTATTTGGAAGCGGCGGTTGCAAATGCCATTGACGACGAAAACCGCGCAAGCGTATTTGCCATTTTATCCGTACTGATCCTGCTTGTCATTTCGCCGTCTGGCATTATTGGAGGATGGGCTTATAAATGGAATCCGACGATGCCATTTCTGTTGATCGTCATATCGTTCGCCGCGAGCATGGCGCTGCTGGTTATGTATAAGAGGAGCAGTCACAATTGATTCGATTCGTTTTCCGTTATAAAAACGTATAAATTGTTCACGTTGTGCCCTCTCAATAGAACGGATATCATAAGAATAAAGCTAGCAACACGGGAGGCACTGGATGATACGCATATCTGCTTTTATTTGTTTGATGTTTTCTACGTTTCCCATAGTCGGCTTTTTTCTGCCGGCGTATTTACAGAGCAAGGGCCTGGATTCGATACAAATCGGCATCGTAATGGCATGCGGAGCGGTAATCTCCATTATCGCGCAGCCATTCTGGGGGTTTGTCAGCGATAAAAGGAAAACCGTCAAAAATGTGTTGATTCTCCTTATCTGCGGTAATTTTTTAGCCATCTCAGGCTTTTTCTCAATGGAAACTTTCATCGCCATCACAATGTTCTTTACATTTTTTATGTTTTTCAATAGCGCTACCGGTGCGTTGACCGAGACGCTGGTCATCTCTTATGCTCATGAGAACAAAGTCGAGTATGGTAAAATCCGTCTGTGGGGCGAGGTAGGCGTAGGCTTATCCGCATTGCTGCTGGGCATTCTTATTGAGCGTCTGGGTTTGGGATATCTGTGGGGCATTTATTGCATCTTGCTTGCCGCTACGATTTTAATAGCCATCTCACTAAAGGACTCTCTGTCAACACCGGTACCCGTTGATTTCAAAGCACTTGGGAAGCTGTTCATGCAGCCGAAGCTCCTGTGGTTTCTAGCGCTTATCATGACGGTTAGCATCCCTCATCGAATGAATGACATCCTGCTTGCATTATACTTATCCGAGTTAGGGGCATCTGAATCCAAGCTTGGTTTGGCTTGGGTCGTCGCAACATTTAGTACTGTACCCGCTCTGCTATTAGTCGGCAGGTTGATGAAACGTTGGAACGAGATGGTTATTCTCGTTATCGCAGCGTTGGCATATTCGATCCGGTGGGCTGTATATAGCATGACGGACGATCCTATCGTTCTTATTGCAGCGCAGGCTCTTCATAGTGTTACGTTCCCGTTGTTCCTTGTCGCGTCAATTCAGCATTTGGCCATCATCGTACCCGGAGAATTACGGGCCAGCGGCCAAGCCGCATTTGCCGTCACGTTCGGTGGCCTTGGAGGGATGCTTGGAAGCATCGGAGGAGGTTATGCGTTCGAACAGTTCGGTGCTCAAGTTTCATATGGAATCGGCGGCGGACTCGCACTCCTTGCTGCAGTGGCGACATTGATCACGTATCTAGTGAATCGACACACAAGGAACACATCAAAAATGGTAGATGAAAGAGGCGTCACGTCATAATAAATGAATGGCACATATCATTAGGCAATGGGAGTGAGGGATATGAAGTTGAAAAATGAGGAGGATATAATTCGACTAATTCAAGAAGATGTATGGATGATAGACATATTGGAGGCTGTGAAATCGTTAGATTTACCCGATTGGTGGGTATGTGCAGGATTTGTCTGTTCAAAAATTTGGGATGTTCTACATGGATTCACGGTAAGAACACCTCTTCCAGATATTGACATTGTTTATTTTGATAATTCCAATATTGAAGAAATAGAAGAAAAAACACTAGAAGAGAAATTAAGAAACATTAACGGCATTCAAGATATAATTAATTTGCAACTCAAGCCCACTCCATATTTTTGTGAAACCAATGAGAGAGCTAAGATATACGAAGACCGAATAGTTAAGAAGAACTGGAAAGATAGATGGAGTAAAATAAACATTGTTCATGTCCATCGTCCATTCGGGTATGGAGTAATGATTTTTTAAGTGTCTACGCAAAATGATACTTCAATACTGAAGGCTGTCAAATGAATGGCAGCCTTCGTTCCTCTCACTTTTTACATTCTCATTTCTCCACTGTCATAGTTGAATTGCCATCCAATTCCAAACTTATCCGTCACACTGCCGTAGCATTTGCTCCAAAATGTTTCTTGCAGCTCCATGCCTACAGTGCCGCCTTCTTTCAATTTATGAAATAAAGATTTAATTTCATCTAGATTTTTACTGACGACTGCAAGGCTAATGTTGTTTCCTTCAACAAAAGGCATACCAGGAAAAACATCTGAAAACATAACATTGCTGCCACTAATGTTAAGGCGTGTGTGCATGACTAAATGTTTCGCTTCTTCTGGAAGAACAAATTCAGGGTTCGGCGGCGTTTCTCCAAAGGTCATAATTTGTGGTTTTGCTGTTTCAAAAACCTCTGCGTAAAACTCTACGGCTTCACGACAGTTTCCATTAAAATTAATATAAACATCAACAGACATTTCCTTCACTCCTTAGTTATAAATGGTTAAGCAGGTTTTCATTTCATATTGTATCATTTAAGCCCAAAGAATTAAATGAAATTTACAAAATAATCCTGATTCAAAAACGCGATTAAAAAATGCAACAAAGATTACTATTCTTCGTCTGAAATAGGTAGTGGGTTAGCCTGCGGGCGTGGCGGGATGAACGACGAAAGACTAGAAGCGAATATAACCGTGAATACCGCCTGGTTTTCCCGTTAAATGCATGAATAGAGTGTGTCTAAGACCAATTAGCTGGCGTTTTTCCAGTTCATGCTGTAGTACTGGATTTGAACAACAACAGGGAGCATGCCGCCGCATACTCCCTGTTTGCTGCCTTCTAGCTTTTTTGAATTTTCGCCGGATTGTTGATTTTGTATGGAACGGGGTGCTTGGTGAGCTTTTTGGCTACGATTTTTGCTTCGAACGTAATCGTATCGCCGGTGGCCAGCTCCAGCTTTTTAAGGGTGGCGCTGTGGCTCGACCAGGCAGCTCCAACCTCAATTGCAGGCTCCAAAATCGAAGCCGCTTCGTAGATGACGACCTCGTCGTCATTATCGGAAAAGTTGTTCGGCACGGTAGTGAATTCCTGCACCGTTGCAGTCATTTTGACCTTTTCTTCAGGCAGCTGCAACTTCTCCTTCTTACCTTTTCCTTTCTTATGCGTCTCTGCTTGCGCGGTAGCCGAGGACTCCGCTAAGCTGTCGGCCTTGTGAATTTCCGACTCCGGGGCAGGTTCCTCCTGCTTCGCAGCAGTCTCCACGATCTCAAGAGCAGTCGTTTCCTCAGCTGAAACCGCAGCCTTCACACCATAGTTCGCAGCCTGCATCTCCTTCAGGAACGAGGGATGGATGCAGTGCAGCTGTTCATTATCGAGCTTGATAACCGCTGTTATTTTATCGACATATCCAACGATGCTGCAGGGCAGATTCATGCCGTTTCCTTTGTAGTAGAATGCTTTCGTCTTGACCGCTTTATCGGAAAGCAGGCTCCATTCCTTACACTTGTCGATTTGTTCCGCTTCGTTCCCGAAGGCCGTATACGTGATGGGCTGGATAGTAAACGCATATAACATAGCTTGTCCGCCTTTCTCTTTTCATATAAAGCTATTTTATCACTTTTCCGCCCCATAGGGAGTGGTTTGCAACCGTATGGAGTATCTTAACGTCATATGGAATATTATGGACATAGATTGGATAAGAACTAGCAGACTGGCAAAAGTAGACTTTTAACGCCCTCCGTGATATACGTAAAGGAAAGATACCAACGGAGAGGAAGAGGACGATGCAATTGCAGAAAAAGGGTATCGGTGCAACCGAGGGACACGCGAGACTGCTGGCGGACAGCTATCGACGGTGGATGGGACGGGAGCTGATCGGGCTTGTTCCGGATCGCGGCGTATGGGAGCAGCTCTTTGAAGCGCCCAAAATTATTTTGTCGCATGGAACGGAGACGGACCCTGTCTTGAACTTTGGCAACAGGAAAGGGCTGGAGCTTTGGGAGATGGATTGGGAGCCGTTCACGGGCACTCCCTCAAGACTTACCGCCGAACCTATGGAGCGGGCGGAGCGGGACCGTTTTTTCGAGGCGGTGACCGCTAACGGCTTTGTCGATAATTATACGGGAATCCGCATTTCCAGTACAGGACGACGCTTTTACATCGTGAATGCGATTGTTTGGAATCTCATTGATGAAGAAGGCGCATATAGAGGACAAGCTGCGGCTTTTTCGGAATATCGTTTCATATAAAACAGATGGAGGGAATAACATGCCGATTCATATCGGACTGGCCGGTTGGGGCGATCATAGGCCTACCAGGGTATGACCGGCCATCAGCGGGGAGCGGCCTCGCCGATGCTGCCGTTATGTAGCGGATGTCGATGACGTGGATGTCCTTCACATGCTGCGTAAGGAACGGGAGAAGGCTGTGCGCATTGGAATCCTTGACGACCAGCAGCTTATCCTGATCGGCCTTCCTGGTAGGAAGCTTGCTGCTGAGTGTCATTAACGCATGAACGCCGCCTTGGAAATAGGAGTACTTGTCCTTTTTGTCCAGGCAGCTCCAATCGTAGATGCTTTTCTTCGTCTCACCGGTATCGGCGATATACATTTCCGAGGAAATACTATTTTTCGACATATAGGCTTGAATCGAATCGGGCTTCAGGCCGATGAACTGGCTGCGCGTATGATAGCTCCCAAGAAAGGAATCCGTTACGGTTCGGATATCGAAATCTTTCTCGGCGGCAGGCGTCCAGCCCATTTGCTTCGCATAGGGCGGCATAAGTAAGATAAGCGCCGCAGGTTGTCCTGTGGTGATCCGTACGGTAATAAGGACGATGAGTCGGTTGAAATAGCAGGGGGTAAATTCAGCGTTGCTCTTCACCTTTCGCCGATTGCAGGCTAGGATTCGACTTTGTTGCTTACGTAAACGCGATCCTCAGCGCTTGCCGATACCAGCTCGCATCTGCCTATTGCACTAAGCCTGTCCAAGTAAGCAGCTATTGCAATGTAGATGGCAGGCTTTCCGGTCGACATCCGGTCCTCCTGTACGAGCTTTTGCTCGATCGCGAATTCGGAAACGGCTCGCGTGCTGATACGGCCATACTTCAATGCGTCATCGACAACCCTTTGAGCCGCAGAGGGCAGGTGGAAAGGGCTGGATTTTGAGGGAGCGTTCATGCTGATTGATCCTCTGTCCGCGTCATGGCTGGTGCCCGTTTTTCGGCCTGCTCCTTCAAGGAAGAGGGCGTCGTCACTGCTTTCTGCGTTCTCGATGGGGGAATAGTCTTGGGCGGTCGGCTCACCGAAGGTGAAAGCGCCCTGTCCGCTATCCGATTCGCCGAAATCGAATGCACCTTGACCGTCTTCCACATCATCAAGGGAGAGATCGGCGTGCCCTTCTACCGAATCATCGAGTCTCGGATCGATTTGTCCCTCTACCGCATCATTAAATGTTGTGAGCGCTGCCTCTATCCGTTTTTGTCTGCTCGCCTGATCAAGCTCGCGAAGTCTGCCTCGGAGCCGGGCGAGCTGCCTATCCAGCAAGGGAAGCCCGGCATCCATATGATCCTGGATATCCTGCGGCATTTCTAGCCCGGCGGGCAAAGGCAGAAATACATGCTGCCCCAGCTCCCAGCCCTCCCGATACTTGTACAGCATCTCGTTCATCTCGCCGTCCAACACGTCAAAGCCTTTCAGAATCGACGAAATGGCTTTCGCATCGATCCCCGTATGAAGCTGCAAATGATCGATGCCAAAATACCGCATCGTATTCGTCGGCAGATGCATGACCTGATGCTGGTAACGCAGCGAGCGGCCGCATTCGCATTTCGTATGCGGGGATACCTCGCCGCTATCGGTGAATCCGATGTAATCCCATTCCTCGATGAATGATTCAATATCCTCGAACGCCGCATCCTCAGGGATGAACTGGCATTTCTTGCGGGCAAGCTGGCGCGCGAACAGCGTTCGTCTGCCCCGAACAAGCTCATGATGAATGAAATGGCGCTGCTCCTCCGAAAGCTGCCCCATTAATTGATCGCGCTGCTCCATCGTCAATTCGTATTTCATCTTGCACCTCCACCGCTATGTCAAAAGTTACTCGAATACAATTTATTTCGTTCCCGGCGTAACCCGCCTGGTATCTTTTATTCACATTATAGTGGCGGCTGAAGAATAAGTCATTATAATTGCCGTCGAACACATCATGCTAATCGATTATAATGAAGGATAGCCGCGGCGGCTTGCAAGTAGCTGCTGCATGAGGAGGTTTCATATATGACCAGCAAGAAAGAAAAGCTCGAGGCTCCCAAAATTCCGGACGGATTAGCGGCGTTGGCCGTGTCCGATGATGAGTGGGCGGATGAACACGAGATTAGCGACAGCATCATTCAAGATTGCCATATACATAACCAATCCGCATATAAAGCCTGCTTTGATCGCGTCGTGTTTAATAATGCGGTGTTTCGAGGAACGAGCCTGCGGAAGGCGGAATTTACCGATGTCCGGTTCGAGAACTGCGACTTGTCCAATATCGAGCTGAGCGAGACGATTATGCATAGAGTTTCCTTTCATAACTGCAAATTGCTTGGGATGGACATTACGGGCTCAGCGCTTCGTAACGTATTGTTCGAGCATTGCTATGCGGATTATGCGGTATTGCGCTTCACCAACGCGAAGGGCGTCAAGTTTGATAAAGGCTCGCTTGCGAAGGCGGATATGTCCAATATGACATTATCGAAATTCTACTTACAAGAAACGAATATCGATCAGGTTCAGCTTTCGCAAACGAAGCTGGGCGGGATTGACATCAGCAGCTGCGAGTTTAACGGCCTAGGCGTATCGATGGAGGATTTAAGGCGATGCATTATATCGCCCGCGCAGGCGATTACGCTCGCGACGATTTTCGGACTTGTCGTTAATCGTGAAGATTGAATGGCCGATGAGAATGCTTTACGTTTATTTTTAGCCGGAAAAAGTGATATACTGTTAGGAAAAGAATCGATTGTGCGTATGTAGGAGGCAATTTACAAATGGAGTACATCAGTACAAGAGGCAAGGTTGGCAAAATAGGTTTTATCGATGCGTTTATGATGGGGTTAGGGAATGACGGCGGTTTGCTCGTCCCGAATGAAATACCTGTCATTTCGGCGGCAACGCTGAAGGAATGGCAGGAGCTCAGCTACCAGGAGCTGGTGCTTGCTATTTTCTCGTATTATACGAACGGCGAAATACCGGAGCGGGACTTGAAGGAAATGGTGTACGCGAGCTATTCAACCTTCCGCGATCCGGAAGTGACGCCGGTCCGCAAGCTGAAGGACGATTTGTATTTGCTTGAGCTGTTCCACGGTCCAACCTTTGCGTTCAAAGATATCGCTCTGCAATTTATGGGTCAGCTATATACTTACGTCGCAGCCAAGCAGAACAAAAAAATCCACATCCTTGGCGCAACCTCGGGCGACACGGGAGCTTCTGCCATAGAGGGCGTGAAAGGCAAGGAAGGCATCAAAATTTGCATTCTCCATCCGCACGGCAAAGTAAGCAAAGTGCAGGAGCTGCAAATGACGACGGTTCAAGAGGATAATGTGCTGAACCTTTCGGTAGACGGTAATTTCGACGATTGCCAGCGGATGATAAAGGATTTGTTCGCTGACCTCGACTTCAAAGCGAGCAATCATCTCGCCGCGATTAACTCGATTAACTTCGTGCGGATTTTGGCGCAGACGGTTTACTATTTCTATGCGTACTTCCAGGTCGTGAAGCAGACGGACGCGAAGCAAGTGAATTTCAGCGTTCCGACTGGCAACTTCGGCGATATTTTTGCCGGTTATTTGGCGAAGCGTATGGGCCTTCCGGTCGGCAAGCTTATTCTCGCTACGAATGAAAACAATATTTTGGAGCGCTTCATCCTCGAAGGCGTATACAAGCCCGGCGATTTCCGCAGCACCTACAGCCCGTCAATGGATATCCAGGTGGCGAGCAACTTCGAGCGGTATTTGTATTACGTGCTCGACGAGGATGCTGCACAAATTCGTGAGCTGATGGATCAATTCAAGGCAGAAGGACAAATCGTCATTTCCGGCGAAGCGCTGAGCAGGGTGCAATCGGAATTCGGTGCCCATGGCGTGCAAGGCCAAGAATGTCTCGATACGATAAAAACATATGAAGCGGAAACCGGCTACCTGCTAGATCCGCATTCGGCATGCGGCGTAGCCGCCGCTGATAAATACGAGAGGGGGCAAGAGATTACGGTGTCGCTTGCAACCGCCCATCCTGCGAAGTTCAATGAAGCGATCGAGCTTTGCGGCATTGAGCAGCAATTTCCGGAACAAATCAAAGCATTGTTCGAGAAGCCGCAGCGTCAGACACGCGTCGACGGATCGCTTGAGGCAGTCGTTAACCAGCTTGTGGCATTCTATAACGAACGATAATAACTAGACGCAAAGAGGGCTGCGGCCGGGGGAGTTTCCCTTCTGCCGCAGCTCTCTTTGCGTCTTTACTTTTTTCTAGTTTTCTTAAAGGTTTTCTTTTAAAGAAGCGTTTCCGCTCCGTCGATATATATTTCGGTACCGGATATATGACTGGATTCCTGCGACGCAAGAAATAAGACCAAATCCGCGACCTGCTCGGGCTGCCCCGGTCCATGCTCAAGCGGCTGACTGCCTTCGGGGTATTCGACAGGTATTTTGATCTTATCCAATAGAGGCGTCGGTTTCGTACTTTCACCGATGTTCGTTTCGATAGCGCCGGGACAGATGGCGTTCACGCGGATTTTATAACGTGCGAGCTCCAGCGCGGCCATCTTGGCGAATGCCACCTGACCTGCCTTGGAGGAGCTGTAGGCGGACATGCCAAACCCGGAAAACGAGCGATTGCCGTTAATCGAACTGGTTATGATAATGCTTCCGCCAGATTTCTTCATATGAGGGACAGCATATTTTACTGTGAGAAAGGTGCCCTTCAAATTGGTTGTCAACGTTTTGTCCCAGTCGTCAGGGGTGAGATCCTCAATCGGGGAAAGCGTGCCGTTAATGCCTGCATTCGCGAACACGATATCGATGTGTCCAAAGCGGTCGACGACAGCTTTAATGGCTTGTTCGATTCGCTTCGGATCAGACACATCCGTATCCACAAACAAGGAATCGCCTCCCAGCTCCTTTATTTTGTGCTCCACATCTTCTGAGCGGTCATCGTTCAAATCGAGCAGACATATTTTAGCGCCGTGCCGCGCCAAATGCAAAGCGGAAGCACGTCCGATACCCGATCCCGCACCGGTAATGACCGCGACTTTATCCTTTACGCGAAGATGATGTGAAGCTTCTTGTACCTTAACATTCGTATTGCTCATTTCGAATCCCTCCATTAATACTCAAATTTAACCAATTTAGTTTGCCATGGAAAAGCTTAATTATTCCTTTCCGCGACGTTAGACAAAGTTAGATGCTCATCTTCTTTTTTGTCCTGCTACTATTCTATAAAACAATCAGATGATCAGTTACGAATAATAGATTTGATTCCTATGTTATAACTTGACTCTTGCAAAAATCACTTCTTTATCCTGAAAAGGGCAGACGGATAGCGTAAGTGACATTTTGACCTTATGAAGACATCTTCAGATCACGCAAAATGTCGAATAACGGCTTCTTCTGTAGGGCTTGCTTAAACATAGAGTAGTACACACCCGCGGTGCTCGTGGCGTAATCGCCTAACCACATCGCCAAGCGTTACTTTGGAGTTCGAATTTGACCACTCCTGCCGCTGAAATTTTAACAAGTTCTGTGTGAGGAATTGAATGGTCCAGAAGCGTTCGATTCCTTTAAGCAAAAGCAACTGGTTTTGATCGAATCCAAGCAGTTCTTTGAAGTATCGGTACCCAGTTTCAATATGCCAGCGAACACGGTAGTAACTCAGGATGGTTACGAGATCCAGGCTACGATCCGTACACAGGATACAAAATGGGGTACGCGAACCATCAAACTTGTACAAATTAGTAGAAATTATCCTACAAATCTGGGACTTTACAAATCTCTTAAAACCTTATATACTCACTATAAGTTTAATATTATGGTAAATTATAAAAACTTAGTAAAAATTATAAAGATGTTTCAAAAATTGTCGAAAGTATTATTGTTAACAAGCCTCATTGCATCTACAGCGTCGATAGCATTTGCTGAACCAAATAAGATAAATGAAAAAACTACAGAAATTGAAAAGCTTCAGATTTCGAAACAAATAATGGGTGATGTTGACGAATATGGGTCATTTTACATCGATAAAAATGGGAAATTCGTATTAGGTATTGCCAAAGAGGACTCAAAAACTAGTGACATCATAAGGGATCTAAAAGAAAGCTTTTCTGACGAAGAGGTGAAGATTGAAAAGGGACGTAAGTATACATCACAAGAGCTTAAATCGATTAATAAACTATTATCTATTTTCTCCGAGTATAATACAGACGACTCAAGCATCACTTCTACTATATTGACGAAGAATTGGGTAAAGTTGTTATAGAGGCAACATCATTGTCAGACGATGTAAAAGAAAAACTATTTAAAAAATATGGTGATATACTTGAAATAAAAGTAGATTCTTTCTATAAAGGAGCCGAAGAAACATTTACACGAACAGATAATTTCGGTCTTATAGGTGGAGGGATCGCCTTAAATAATTCATCCTGTACTACTGCAGCCACAGCAAAAAGAAATACTGAGAAGTTTATCATTACTGCAGGTCATTGTTTAAACTCGTATAGAAAGGAGATCAAATCGGTATAATGTTAAAAAGAATATTTCAAATTTTCTTTTGTTTGTTATGCCTATCAGGTTGTGGGGTATCTAATGAAGAACCGAATAAAACTATTAAATCAGGTGAAGCTGATTTGGTTGGGTATGTTGTCAAGAAAAAGGAGTCCCAAATACTCGTGGTGTCTGAATTTCCAAATGCAAAGAACAAATATGAATCTGTCTGGGTGTCGGGGAGCAACATTGATGATCTGGATATAGGCCAAAAAGTTGAAGTATTTTTTGATGGAACAATTCAAACTTCTGACCCAGGACAAGGAACTGCAGGAGAGATAACCATACTTAAAATACAATCGCCAGAGAACACAATCTTATCCCCGAAAGACGCTTTAAAAAAATCATTACTCCAGGTAGAAAATTGGGAAGTTCCAATTGTTAAAGAATTTTCATATCATAGCAAAGATCAGAATTGGGTTATCATCCTTTACGATGCTAAGAATACCTATAATGGAGAGAAAACAATTCTAATAGAGGATAAATGATTTGGACGCTTATACCGTTCAGCTTTCCGGATAACAAACCCAAATCCGCCCAGTTTAAATTTGGGCGGGTCTTTGTGTGCGCCACGCATGGCGATTCTATTAGTATAGCAACTTGGTTTAGGAGTTTACACAATTTATTTTACAGCCTCTTGTCGGTTCCGAATTCATCGTCAATTAAAGTGACTGATAACATCTGGAGTGAAAGAATAAACTTGACGATAGCAGAATGAATCGTTACCATGGAATTGGGACATCCCCTTTTCTGGAAAAAGTTGTGTTGTGGTGACCAACAATTTCGCTAGAAATGGCACGATGTCCTTTTTATTTTTCTTGATCGACAAAGGTTCTAATGTTTCGAGAAGTTCCCTTCGAATTCTACAGCTTTTTCAGCGACAAGTTTTTTGCAAGGATCAAGTTATAAGTAACTTTACGAAGGAGGTAAGAGCGGGGCCATTTGCTCAAAACCAAGACGATGATATCGAGTAAGCTAATATATATGTAAACAAAAAAGCAGCACGTCCTCTTCCAGGGGACGGGTTGCTTTTTCTGTTAGGACTTATTCAACAGGTATGCGCGGCGTTGGATGTTTATATATTCTCGTTCTATGCTAATGTCATACCACTTCTCTTTAAAGACATAGCCGTGTACCTTGCTGGAACGGCACATTTCATTTAAGGCGTCTGTCAATTGAATTTCTCCTTTTCCATCTGCTTTCAACTGCTCGAGTAAAGGGAATATTTCCGGTGTCAATATATATCTCCCCATAACAGCCAGACGGGAGGGCGGATTGATTTTAGGCTTTTCCACAATAGATTGAAGATTATAAATCTGTGATTGAATGCGTTTACCGGCAACGATGCCGTAGTTCTTAAGCAGCGTGGTCTCTACTTTCTGTAATCCGATAACGGGGCTTTTATAATGCTCGTACAACTGAACCAATGCTTGCAGCGGAGAGGGCTGAGCTAAGCATACTTGATCCGGAAGCATAACGGCAAAAGGATGATCTCCTGCAAACTTTTTGCCGAGTTGTACAGCATGTCCGAGACCGAGTGCATCCGGTTGGCGGGCATATTGAATATAAACTTTGGCGGGGCCAATCTTCTCGATCAGCTGTTCTTTGTGTTGTTTAGACAAATGCCGCTCCAGCTCAATGGACCGGTCAAAGTAATTCATAATCTCCGTTTTATTACGGGAGAGAATGATCAAAATTTCCTGTATCCCCGCATTCATGGCCTCCGACACGATATAGTCTATCGCCGGCCGTCCGCTAATAGGGAACAGTTCCTTTGGAACCGCTTTAGTAGCCGGCAAATTGCGGGTTCCATAACCGGCAGCAGGAATGATTGCTTTTAATACCAAAGAAATCACCTCATCAGTTCGAAATATTTTACGGATAATAATTACTAGTATATAAAGATATTTCCGTTTGAAGCCTGTCCTCTATTAAAATCAGGCTTCTGTATACACCCAATTTATAGAGTCCTTTCTTCGTTTCTTAATGGATAGCCGTCACACTTTATAGACTTCGATTAATATAATAGATTACTAGATTTTGAGAGGGATGGTTCAATGAATATTTGTATTGTTGGAGCGGGATATGTCGGTCTCACGACAGCTGCGGTGTTCGCGGACATCGGCCATACGGTCTATTGCACGGATCGCGACTCGGCAAAGATAGATAAGCTAAAGCAAGGCATCGTTCCTATCTATGAACCAGGTTTAACCGAAATGATCGACAAAAACCAAGCGGAAGGGAGACTGTTTTTTGCTGCGAACGTGAGACGGCATATGAGGAATTGTCCGGTCATCGTCATTGCGGTGGGTACGCCTTCCGCAAAAAACGGAAGTGCGGATATGAAGTATATCCTTAACGTCATAAAAGACCTGTCGCTGGTCATTCGTTCGCCTAAAACCATCATCATGAAAAGCACCGTTCCGCCTGGAACCGCGGATTGGGTTGACGAGCTTCTTCTCGAATACGGGGTAAGTTCAGATATATACGAGCTTGTGTCTAATCCCGAATTTCTTCGGGAAGGGAGCGCGATTGAAGATACGATACATCCGGACAGAATTATTATCGGTGCGAATAAGGAAGGAGCGGCAATGAGAGTGAAAGAGCTATATCATCCCATAGATACCCGATTTTTATTGACTCATCGCGTTGAAGCGGAATTAATTAAATATGCTTCCAACGCTTTTCTGGCAACTAAAATATCTTTTATTAATGAAATATCGCGTGTATGCGATGCATTTAAGGCCGATATCACGGAGGTAGCTAAAGGTATCGGAATGGATAATCGAATCGGGCCCAAATTTCTGCAGGCGGGGTTAGGATATGGAGGCTCTTGCTTTCCGAAAGATGTCAATGCACTGAGCTATGCGGCGTCAACCAAACAGGTGAAAATGGATCTGCTGCAGGCTGTAAAAAAAATTAACCGATCACAACTGAACATTTATTTGAATAAACTGAACCACAAACTAGGCGAAAGCAGAGATAACGTTCGGATCGCGGTTTGGGGAGCGACGTTTAAAGAGAATACCGATGATACCCGTTATTCTCAAGCAATAGCCTTTATGAAGATATTAACGAAACAAGGATATCAGGTCTATGCTTACGATCCTCTCGTTTCTCCTCCGATCCCGTCCGTCATTTGGTGTTCCGACAAATATGAAGCCGTTAAGGAGGCGGATGCACTAGTCATTGCAACTGTCTGGCCGGAGTTTATCGAAGCCGATTGGGGCCGCGTAAAGCAACTGATGAAACGAAATATCATTTTAGATGGACGAAACGGCTTGGATAAAAAAATGATGAAAGCATATGGGTTTGAATTCACAGGGGTTGGACGGCCATGAAAATCATTGTGACTGGCGCCGCAGGATTTATCGGTTCGCATCTCTGTGAATTTTTACTGAACAACGGGAAGCACGAAGTCATAGGAATCGATGCCTTTGTTCGCGAAGAGTTGAAAATAATTGGATCAAAAAACATGGAAACCTTTTATTCCCATCCGCGCTTTACCTTGATTTCGTCTGATTTGCTGCATATCGATTGGAATGTAATGCTGAAAGGCGTTGATGTAGTCTTCCATCTGGCGGGTATACCCGGCGTTCGGTCCAGTTGGGGCAACGATTTCCGTAATTACGTAGAAACGAATATACTCGCTACTCAGCAGCTGCTTGAAGCATGCCGCAGCAGCGCAATAAAAAAAATCATTTTTGCTTCTACTTCATCCGTTTATGGAGAAAAGGCAGGGAAAGTGCCTGAAGATTCCAGCACCGCCCCGCTCTCTCCTTATGGTGTAAGCAAATTGACGGGCGAACAGTTATGCCGCGTTTATTGGAAGAACGATGGCGTACCGATTGTCATCCTTCGTTTCTTCACGGTATACGGTCCGCGTCAGCGATCGGATATGGCCTTTCATCGCTTCATTAAGCAAATGATCAAGAATGAACCGATTACGCTAATTGGAGACGGCACGCAGTCCAGAGATTTTACGTATATTAGCGATTGTGTTGAGGCGACGGCTGCAGTCGCGAACCAGCCCACTTTAATAGGAGAAACGATTAATATTGGAGGAAAGGAACGCTCATCCATCCTAAATGTGATTCGCATCTTGGAGAATTTGACGGGAAAACAAGCGACTATCGTGAACGCCGGAGCGATGCGAGGAGAGCCAATGCATACATGGGCTGATATTTCGAAGGCGGCTCGGATTTTGAATTACGAACCGAAGGTAAGCTTAACGGCAGGTTTAGCAGAAGAGCTTGCCTATCTTACTAAATACTATTCATGACGGGAGGCTGTCTCAGCATGAGACTGGCATTCGTATGTACGGAGAAACTTCCTGCTCCCGCGGTAAAAGGCGGAGCCATCCAAATGATGATGGACGGGGTTTCTCCCATTCTTGCCCGCAAGCATCAATTAACGGTTTATACCGTGACGGATGAGACGTTGCCCGATCAAGAGATTCGCGGCGGCATAAAGTATATAAGGTTTCCGAGGGAACGGTATGTAGAAGAAGTTTCCCATTCGCTTAAAGAACATGTTTATGACGTCGTTCATGTTTTTAATCGCCCGCGAAACGTCATACCGTTTAAAACGGCATCTCCCGCCAGCCGGTTTGTCTTAAGTCTTCATAATGAAATGTTTGCCGTTAACAAAATTTCGGATACGGAAGCTAAGTTATGCGTGCAATACGTCTACAAAATAACAACCGTCAGCAACTATATAAAAAAAACCGTAACAGACCGCATTCCCGAAGCGGAAAATAAAATTGAACCGATCTATTCGGGCTTTGATCCTAACGCCTACTACCCGATATGGACGGCGCGAGGAAGTAAGATACGGGAACAATTACGTAACCAATACGGAGTTAATAACAAAAAAGTTATATTGTTTGTCGGGCGGCTTAGCGTAAAAAAAGGTCCTCATTTGCTCATTCAGGCTATGGATCGCGTACTGGAGCAGCATCCGGATGCCGTTCTTGTCATTGTGGGAGGGAAATGGTTTAGCGACAACGCCGTGGACGATTATGGCAAATGGTTGTTGCAATTAGCTGAGCCATATCGAAACCGGGTTATATTTACAAAATTTGTTCCGGCAAATGAAATCCAAAATTATTTTTCGATGGCCGACGTTTTTGTATGCAGCTCCCAATGGCAGGAGCCTTTAGCGCGCGTTCATTATGAAGCGATGGCTGCAGGCGTCCCGATTGTTACGACCGATCGCGGCGGCAATGCTGAAGTCATTACGCATAAGAACAACGGTTATATAGTCCGTGATTATACGAGTGCGTCTTCATTTGCCGATGCGGTCAACTACATGCTTACTAACAAAAATGAGGCGGCGGCGATGGCTGTAAGAGGCAGGCAGCTCGTAGACAGCAATTTTACGTTCGAGCATGTTGCGCAGCGATTAAATAAAATTTATATGGAAGCCTATTCCAGTAAACCGACTCCGTTATCCAATGCTTCCGTATCCAGGAAGAAACAAGCTCGGACGCTTCGTTCACGTAAAGAAAGGAAAACCGCCACGGCTTTTAAAAGAATACAACATAAAGGCAGGTAGCATTCATGCAGGTGAATATAAATGAGATTATGTCTCAGTATCCTCTACGTTTGAGGAGCGCCACACTAATTGCTGACAAAGGCAAAAAAGCGGCCTGGAGCATCGCTACAAATGAGGGTACAAAAATATTGAAAAAATCGCCCGCGACCATAAAGAGACTGCTGTTTCTTATTCAAGCCGTAAAGCATATGCAAAAAAACGGAGCACCAATTCCCGCAATGGTCGCTACACGATCAGGAAAAGAATATTCGGAGGACAGCAGCGGTAATTGTTACGTCTTATCCGATGCCGTGCAGGGTACTTCTCCTACTTATGGAACAGAAGACCTCCTTGCAATAATGAAAGAACTTGGAAAGTTTCACTTGGCATCAAGAGGGTTTCAATCTAATTTTACGACAAACGAAAGAGAGCATCTCGGTGGCTGGGCGCAAAGCTACGAGCGATATATTGAGCGTTTAGAAAGTTTTAAAGGACTGCCCAAAAGCAGCAGCAACGAATTCCAAAAGCTGTTCCTGCTTCATGCCGATCATTTTATTGCCCAAGGAAAAGAAGCCTTAAAATGGATTAGAAGCGGCTATTACACGAATTGGGTCAACAAGGTCGCTATGCAAAAAAATCTTTGCCATCAGGATTTTGCAGCGGCTAATTTGATAAAAACAAATAAAGGCTTGGTCGTAATCGATATGGATTCGCTAACTTACGATTTGCCGGCAAGGGATATTCGTAAAATATTCAATAAAGTCATGAAGAAACATGGGTGGAGCTCGGTAAAAGCCATTTTGATGCTTCGCGCTTATCGCGAGGTTCATCCTCTTAGCGATGAGGAATGCCAAATCATTTATGCCGATCTTTTGTTTCCGCATTTATTCTACGGGATAACTAGCAAAATATTCAATAAACGTTCGGATTGGACTCAATCCTTTGCATTGCAAAAGTTTAAATCCTTAATCGCTTCAGAAAATGATCGGCAAAAAATGCTGGCGTCATGGCAGTCCATCGTTAAACAATCCTAATAGGTTAATTGTCGTCGGGATCCTCATTCCGCCATACGGAACGCATAGGGTAGTAGACAGCCTTGTTTAACGTCACTGTACCGTTGGTCGCAAAGAGCTCAAGCCCGTTGCTTACCGGATTCGGGAAAATAATAGCGGTCATGACGGCTTCTCCATCATTCGCGAATATTTCCAAAGTAGTGTCATCCACAAAAAGCTGCAGCGCAACTTTGCCATTCTTAGGCTGCAGGGGCGCGGTCATCTTCTCCGCGAAGCCGACCTCGAAGGAGCTTTCGCCTGACCGAGTGCGATCCAGAATGAGCTCTTGCTTCGCAGGCTCATAACGGATGACCGTTTCCTCATCGCTTCCCTGTCTTACTTTTATGCCAAATGCATCCGCAGTTTGCGGTGTAAACTCCATATCTATTTCAAAGGAAGTACCTTTGATCCCCTCGAGAGGATTTTGTCCGGCGGTGATGATTTGTTTTTTGAATCTTTGCGGATTTCCGCGCAGTGTTTCCAGCTCTTCGATAGGTTCTTGAATGAGACGAATTCCTGCTCCCGGTATATTCCGTAGTTTGAGCTCACGCGGGATCGACATATTTCCTTTCCATGTACCGGTAGGCATGGAGAAAGGGTAACGCCAGTTCGACATCCAGCCTAGCCAAATCCGGCGGCCATCCTCCTCCGGAATGTCCGAATAGGAGATAGCGGCATAAAAATCCTTTCCATGATCTGTCCACAACTTTTCGTACGGCGGATTGTCATTTTTGAACGTTTTGCCGTCGAAAGCGCCTACGAAGTATTGGGCCTTGGAGCCTTTGGTTTGCGTATTGTTCCCGATGCTTACCGTCAGCACCCATTTTTTCTCCCCGGTTTCCTCGACAGGCAGCAGGAATAAATCCGGACACTCCCAGACAGCGGCATGGGAGCCGTGGCCCGGACCAAACTCGCCGGTCCATTCCCATTTCTTCAAATCGGGAGAGTTATAGAACCATACTTTCTTATCGACCGAAACGATCATAACCCAAGCTTTGGTCGGCTCATGCCAGAATACTTTCGGATCGCGGAAATCTTTCACGTCAGGATTAGGAATGACGGGATTCCCTTCATATTTCGTCCATGTACGTCCCTTATCGGAGCTGTAAGCAATGCTCTGAGACTGAACGCCATTTTTGAAATTTGTAAAAATCGCAACCAATCCAGGTTTGCCGTTAAAGAAACCGGTCGTATCCTGCCAATCGACGACGGCGCTGCCGGACCATGCATCGCCAAGCTCATCCTTGACGATCGCAAGCGGAAGATGCTCCCAATGTATCAAATCTTTGCTCACGGCATGTCCCCATTGTCCGCTGCTTTGATAAAACTGATGATACTCCCCTTTAAAATAAACCATGCCGTTCGGGTCGCTCATATTTTTGGTTTCCGGCGACAGATGGTATTGCGGCCGGAATTTCTCCGTGTAATAGGTCGGACTGGGGTTGAAATTGTAATCGGCGGGGATGATGTTTATTTCCTCCTTTCTGTTATCGATTGATCTTATAGCTGCGAATGCAAGTAAGAGTAAGACAATTAATGCGATGAACAGTAGTCCAATGCGATAAATCGGCAGCTTCATAACAGCAATACCCTCCTCATCTGTATAGTCTTCTGCTATTGTACCGATTCGGCAGCGGAAAAAAATTCACTTTACTCTGTTTCCGACATTAGAATATTTCGTTAATCCTCCACTATGAAAAAAGCTGTCCCGGGGAATCACCCTTGGGACAGCTTCATGAAATAAATATTCGTTTTCCATTTGATTATACGCGAATGCCTGTTGCCTCGACCATCCAGCCGAACGGGTCAGCTATTTTGCCCATTTGAATGCCGGTCAACGTATCGTAGAGCTTCTTCGAAAGCTCGCCGGTCCGCCCCTCGTTGATGACAAGCACCTCGCCTTGCCAGTTCAGCTCGCCAATCGGGGAAATAACTGCTGCGGTTCCCGTTCCGAAGGCTTCCTCCAGCTCGCCTTTACGGTTAGCCTCATATAGCTCCTCGATCGTGATCGGACGCTCCTCCACCGTAATATTCCAATGGTTTAACAGCTGAATAATGGAATTACGCGTCACACCGTCCAAAATGCTGCCGTTCAACGCCGGCGTGTGAACAATTCCGTTAATCTTGAAGAAAACGTTCATGCTGCCGACCTCTTCGATATATTTGCGATGAACGCCATCGAGCCACAGTACCTGGGAATAGCCTTTTTCTTTGGCGATTTCCTGCGCTTTAAGTCCGGCTGCATAGTTACCGGCCGTCTTCGCCTCGCCTACTCCGCCCTTCACCGAACGTACGTATTCCGATTCGACGAAGATTTTGACCGGATTAACGCCCTCCGTATAGTAAGCGCCTACCGGCGACATGATGATGATGAATTGATAATGCGTCGATGGGGCCACACCAAGCTGCGGCTGCGTCGCGATAATGAAAGGACGAATGTACAGCGAGGTGCCCGGTGCCGTTGGTATCCAATTCTGATCGACTGCAAGGAGCTGCTTTAAAGCTTCGATGGCATCATCGATTATGAGCTCGGGCACGCTAAGCCGCTCGTTGGAGCGGTTCATGCGTTGTATATTTTTGTGCGGACGGAAAAGCAGCACGCGTCCGTCATCGGTTTTATACGCTTTCAAGCCCTCGAAGATCGTTTGGCCGTAATGAAATACTTTGGCTGCAGGGTCCAGCACGATCGGCTGATAAGGCACGATGCGAGGCGTATTCCAGCCTTTTCCATCCTCATAATTCATAATAAACATATGGTCCGTATAATAATTGCCGAAGCCAAGCTGTTCCGCCGGCGGCTGCTGTTTCTTCGTTTTGGTTAGCTCAATTTCCAATGATTGAAGCAAATGGCCCATCTCCCTTTACTAATCGTTAATTGAATGCTAACATTTCATACGCTATATTTAAAATATCTATTTTATTAAGTTATCATACCTTTTGGGTATGCTCGCCGCTCGATATATGTAATTCATGATTTACTCAATCGCTGCTGCAGCAATACGGCCAATTCCTCGGCCGTGTCCCAAACGAAAGGACGGATAAGCCGGGTTTGAACGTTCAGCTTATCCCTGTCGTTATGTTTTACAGTCCATATGACCGGAACATTCATGCCGAGCGCATAACCCGCTGCAAAATAAACCTCAGGTGAAAGGTTAGTTAAATCTGCGATAATAAGTTTGCTTTCGGAGATAAGCTGCAGGGATTGATTGTCACGGTTCTCCACCCCCGACTGATTAAATAAGCTTGGCAAATACCCGCACTGTTCGAGCTTTGGAAGCACGCTTTCCGACCATTGCTTACTTAATTCGCGATCATCCGAAAGTAAAACGAAGCAGGATTTCAGCTTTCGTCCTCCAGCTCTTGCAGCAGCTTCGCTCCATCCAATCTCCGTAAGCTTGAAGGTCATGCCTTCCCTTATGATTAACTGCTCTTCGCGGAGCTTCTCAATGATATAGACAAGCTCTTGCAGGTTTGGAGAATATGTCAAGTTAAAGCTATGGGTCAGCGGATGTATGACGACCGCTTCACCCGGCCCTTCAGAATGTCTATACAAATATTGCAGCAAACGGCCTCCTTTATCTTCAATAGAAACCGGTATTTTAGGACAATTTTTAATCAAATCCAAATCTTCAATCGACAGTGTGACCCGTTCATCACGATCCGTCTGCTCTCGGATATACGCCGATATAAGGGGGAATAATTGGCGTTTCGTTTGATGGGAGTAACCGTTGATTGCATCGTAATTGTCTCTCAATAGGCTATAGAAGCCGCCAGGCGAGCAGTTACAGCTTATATAACTGTCGTGTTCGCCTTTCGGTTCTATCGGAACGATTTCATCACAGAACAAACAGCGTTTTTTTATCATTACAGTTTATCACCTCTATAATGTATATTATTTCGCACAGCTTATCACATAACAGAGGGTAATTTTCGAGGAACATATTTCCTGACCGAACATTAGGGAATTCTCATTCTCTTCTAATAAAAGGCTGTAATCTCCTATTAATGCTAGGTATTTACTCTCATAGGAATAATTTAGGGAGCTTCATAACTGCTATATTTGTTTGTATATATATGGGTAACGGACAATTTATTCATAACACGCCATCCAAGGATGGAATAGCTATAAACAGCTTGAACTCCGGTTGGTGGTCAAGTCACTACGTCAGTGCAAGAAGAGTTCTATAATATAGGGCTGTCAGGTAAGCTCTAATTTAGAAGATTAGTTTCCCCGCAACGAGGACGGGGAAACTTTTTTGTGTTTCTTGAACGTCCGGCTAAAATAATAAATATCGTTGAAGCCGGTCGCAGCGGCGACCTCCGAGACCGTCATCGGACTGTGGCGCAGCAAATAATCGGCTTTGTTCAGGCGAGTCATCGTGATGTATTCGGTCAAGGTGCGGCCGCTAAGCTCCTTGAACAAGCGGCTGAAATGGAAGCGGCTAAGGCTTGCCATGCCAGCAAGCAAATCAACCGACATTTCATCCTTGTACCGATTCTCTATATACTCAAAAACCGGTGCGAAGCGCTCGATATTTTTCATTCGCTCGGCGTATTCGTCCTGGGTGAGCACGGTGTCGACGTGATCACGGAGCAGCAGCGTCAACAGCCGGTACAGCTCGGACTTAATGGCCAGCTCATAGCCGAATTCGCGCTGCTCCAGCTCCTTAATAATCGCAAGCATACATTGAGACGCCTTGCTGTCGTCGCCGATGTAATTGCGAAGCAACAGCCGGTTCTGGGTTATCGGCGTAATGAACTTCGTTTCGGCGGCGTCAACGAATTGGCTGTGCAACAGTGAAATGTCGGCGATGAGCGCATAGTAGAACAAATCGGAGGACAAGCTTATGCCGTAATGCAGCTCATTGCTATTCACGACGATAAGATCGCCTGCCGATGCGGAAATGACCGTTGAGCCGCATTCAATAGAGGCTTCACCTGTTATGAAATAAAGAAATTCAAGATGCTCGTGCCAATGGGGGGGGAAGAGAACCGTTCCTTGCTGGTCGAAGCTGGTGCGATGCAGCTTGATCGGAAAATGGGGATCGGGCATGTCCATGGGCTCGCGAAGCGATTCAAATTTGTTCACCTTGATCCTTCCTCTCCTTCCAATAGCACAATTGTACAAATAAACCGCACACGTCTGCATGGAGCTCTGCGTTGAAACCATTATAATACGAAAGTATAGACATGCCAAACCCTACAAGATTAAAGGAGAGATTAGCGATGCAACCGGTACAAATCGCGGTCATTGGAACAGGCTCTATCTCATCGGCTCATTTAGATGCTTATAAGGACAACCCGAATGCGAACCTTTATGCGGTTTGCGATTTGAATGAAGAACGCGCGAGGAAAGCGGCCGAGAAATACGGCGCAACTAAAGTATACACGGATTACCGCGAACTTCTGACCGATCCGGTAATTGAAGCGGTCAGCATATGTACCTGGAATAACACACATGCCGAAATTAGCATCGCTGCGCTCGAAGCGGGCAAGCATGTACTTGTGGAGAAGCCGCTTTGCCGTACGGTGGAGGAAGCGCTTCACATTCAAGAGGCGGTTGAGAAATCCGGCAAGGTGCTTCAGGTCGGTTTCGTCCGCCGCTATGATACGAATGCGCAGCTGCTTCGCTCGATGGCCGACAGAGGAGAGTTTGGTGAAATTTATTATGCCAAAGCATCGTCGATTAGACGCCTCGGAAATCCGGGCGGCTGGTTTTCCGATATCGAACGTTCCGGCGGCGGACCGCTTATTGATATCGGTGTTCATATGATCGACCTGTGCTGGTATATGATGGGCCGTCCGAAGCCGGTATCGGTTAGCGCGAATACTTATCATAAGCTTGGTAATCGGTCCAATGTCCGCAATTTGTCCTTCTATCAAGCGGCAGACTATGACGCCAATCATAATACAGTCGAAGATATGGCGAATGCGCTTATCCGCTTCGAGAACGGCGCTTCGCTGCTCGTCGACGTCAGCTTCACGCTGCATGCGAAGTCTGATGAGGGTATGGTTAGGCTGTTCGGCGAGAAGGGCGGCTTCGAAATCGACCCGGAAGTAGTTATCGTGACGGAGCAGAATGATACGATTCTTAATGTATCTCCGCAAATTGATCATAAAAGCTTTAATTTCCCAAGCGCTTTCAAAAATGAAACCAGTCACTTCATTGACTGTGTGAGAAACGGCAAGCAGCCGATCAGCCCGGTCGAAGATGGCGTTGAGGTTATGAAAATGCTGGTTGGCATCTATGAATCGGCGAAGAAAGGGGCTGAAATACGTCTATGAAACTAGGCATCAGTACTTACAGCTTATCTAATGCGATACATGCCGGTGAGATGTCAATTCAGGATGTTATTGTTTATATCGCGTCCATTGGTGCAGATCATGCGGAAATTGTTCCGATTGGCTTTAACCTGACGGAAAACCCGGAGCTGATCGATGTCATCAAGAGGCAAGCGAAAGAAAGCGGCATCGAGCTGTCGGGCTATGCGGTCGGGGGGAACTTCTCCGGCTTGAACGATGAGCAATTCCAGCAGGAACTCGGGCGCTTGAAGCGGGAGGTTGATATTGCAGCTGCTCTTGGCGTGAAGAAAATGCGCCATGATGTAGCCTCGTCGAAGGATCTGTCCATCGCCAATTTCTTGTCTGAGCTGCCAAGACTAGCCGAGGCATGCCAAACCATCGCAGACTATGCAGCACAATACGGCATTACGACCAGCGTGGAAAATCACGGCTACTATATCCAGCACAGCGATCGCGTACAAGCGCTTGTCCTTGCGGTTGAGCGTCCAAATTTCAAGACGACGCTTGACGTAGGAAATTTCCTGTGTGTAGACGAAAGTCCGGTTTCTGCGGTTAGGAACAATATGAGCATCGCCTCCATGGTGCATGTCAAAGATTTTTACTATAGGCCTGCCACGGATAATCCCGGAGAAGGCTGGTTCAGATCGACGAGCGGAAGTTGGCTGCGCGGCGCAATCGTAGGTCACGGCGACATCGCGATGACGGATGTCCTGCGCAAGGTGAAGGAAAGCGGCTACGACGATTTCATTTCCATCGAGTTTGAAGGTATGGAAGATTGCCGGACCGGTGCGAAGCTGGGCTTCGACTACGTTAAGCGCGTATGGAACGAACTATAACCGAAGGAGCGTGGAGCATATGACATTGCCAAAACTTACGAACAAAATCGGCGTTATCGTAGACAGCTTTCAGGTTGGCGTAAAGGAAGGCTTGCTGAAAGCGAAGCAGGTCGGAGCGGACGGCGTCCAAATGTACGCGGTTCATGGTGAGCTTGATCCTGCCAACCTATCGACGGCGGCGAGAAAAGAATGGAAGTCCTACATCGAAGGACTTGGACTTGATATTTCCGCATTAGTCGGCGATTTAGGAGGACACGGCTTTCAGGATCCGGCGGAAAACCGCGCGAAGATCGACAAGTCCAAGCGTATTATGGAGCTGGGCATGGAGCTTGGAACAAACATCATTACGACGCATATTGGCATCGTACCTAGCGACAGGAACAGCCGCGTATACGAGACGATGCATATGGCATGCGAGGAACTGGCTCGTTATGCGAACGGCATGAACGCTTACTTCGCGATCGAGACCGGACCCGAGACGTCGGCTCATTTGAAGTCATTTCTCGACGGACTTGGCACGAAGGGCGTAGCGGTCAACTTCGACCCTGCCAACATGGTTATGGTGACGGGCGATGATCCGGTTCAAGGCGTACACACGTTGAAGGAATACATTGTGCATACGCATGCGAAGGACGGCGTGAAGCTTGGCCATATCGATCCGCGCGACGTATATGGCTATTACGGCTACGAGGCTGAGCTTGATCACGAGAAGATCGCGGAGATGGCCGAATCAGGCTCAGCGTTCCGAGAGGTTCCGCTCGGGGAGGGCGGCGTCGATTGGACGGCCTACCTGCGCGCCCTGCAAGAGATTGGCTACAACGGTTACCTGACCATCGAACGCGAGGTCGGCACCAATCCGGAAGGCGATATTGGCAAGGCCGTTCAATTTTTGAAAGGGTTTAGAGCGTAGTAAATGTATATAAGGAAGAGGCGGGGAGAGGACTAATTCCCCCGCCTTTTGTGCGCTTGGCAGCGCTTCTTGCTTACAAGGGAGATTAAATCTAATTATTAGACCTATTTGGTTCCATTTCAATTGTTCGGGGTAATTTGGTCTAGTTTTTAGATCTATTAGCAGGATATAAGGACTTTAGCGGGTGTTTCAGCAGAGAATCAAGGAGATAGATCTAAATTGTAGATCTATTTCCTCGAATAGACGAAAAAGGCATGAAATAGATCTGCTTTTTAGCTTTATTCCGTTCGTCATATCCATTGCGGAATCGATCCGCTCTATGTCGAATGAACTGACAGCGCTGAATAAACGCTTTATCGTCTAATCAGTCATTATTCACAAATTTTACAATCTAATTCGGTGTAAAAGTATAGGAATAAGGTGGACTTAAAGTTATAATGGTTTTTAGTGTATAATGACCAAAGAGGATTTGGGTGCGACGTTTGTTCTCTCTCTATCCAAAAAAACGATTAAGGAGTACTCGAAATGACTAAAACGCTTATTTTCGGGCACAAAAACCCGGACACGGACACGATTACATCGGCTATTGCTTATGCGGAGCTGAAAACGAAGCTGGGCGCTGACGTAGAAGCGATCCGTCTTGGCGATGTTAACGGCGAAACGCAATACGCGCTGAACTACTTCGGAATTGCGGCACCGCGTCTAATTGAGAATGTTGCCGACGAAACGGATACCGTTATTTTGGTTGATCACAACGAGCGTCAACAAAGCGCGAACGATATTGATCGCGTACGCGTTCTTGAAGTAATCGACCACCACCGTATTGCTAACTTTGAGACAAGCGCTCCGCTTTACTTCCGCGCTGAGCCGGTTGGCTGCACAGCGACGATTTTGAATAAATTGTACAAAGAGAACGGCGTAGCCATTCGCAAAGAAATTGCAGGCCTCATGCTGTCCGCAATTATTTCCGATTCCTTGCTGTTCAAATCGCCGACTTGCACGGAGCAAGACGTAGCAGCAGCTCGCGAGCTTGCAGAAATCGCCGGCGTTGACGCTGACAGCTATGGACTTGACATGCTGAAGGCAGGTGCGGATCTAAGCGACAAAACGATCGCTCAATTGATATCCCTAGACGCGAAAGAATTCGCAATGGGCAGCTACAAGGTCGAAATCGCGCAAGTAAACGCAGTTGACACAAACGACGTGCTTTCCCGTCAATCGGAGCTGGAAGCAGCTCTGAGCGACATTATCGCGACAAAAGGCCTTGACCTGTTCGTGCTTGTCGTAACGGATATTCTGAACAATGATTCCGTTGCGCTTGCTCTGGGCGCTCAGGCTCACGCCGTAGAGAAAGCTTACAACGTAACATTGTCCGATAACAAAGCGGTATTGAAGGGCGTCGTTTCCCGCAAATCGCAAATCGTACCTGTACTGACTGAAACGTTGAGCAGCCTGTAATAGGCCGCGGCACCGTTAATATGCAGCAGTCTGAAGCTTGATCTCCAAGTTTCAGGCTGCTTTTGTTTTTGTTTATATAACAGAGGAGTGATTGCGATGTTTACCGTTAGGGAATATAGCGTTGATCTGATGAAGGATCCATTTGGCATTTTGACGGGATCGAGGTATGAGTTTATGCTTGACCTGGATGTGGCGGAGGATGACGAGCTGTATCAGGAGGAAGGCGTATCGCTTCGCGTCATTTATGTCGTCGAAGAGGAGGCCTCACGAATCGCAAAGTATGAGTTTTTGACGACATCGTCGAACAAGTACATCGATTTTGAGCTGGAAGAGGACGAAGAGAAGATGGTGCTTGCGTTTTGCAAGGAGCAAGTTCAGGAATCGGCCGAAGCGAGCCGATAGGACTAGCTAAGATTGGCATAGCCGAGCAGTGCTACAATAGGCAGCACCCATAGCAGCGGGACCATACCTATGGTAACCGCTGTTTTCATTTTCCGGTAATGATACAGGATCCAGCTGACGATCATCGATGCAAGCAACGCCAGCGGGTAGATCCAGATGGCGGCGAACAGCGCTTGCGCCCAGAGCAGCTTTTCCGAGCCCGGGGTATCGAACATCATGACCGACATCATCGCGAAAAAGATCCAAACGAACGTAAACAGGACGAACACGAATTGACTAAATAATAGGACGAGAAATTTTTTTTTGTTTTTCCCGGTTAACCCCTTCTTCTATACGCAGCTTAACAGATCTCAGTAGCAAAATGCATCTCCCGGTGTGCGTGTTGGTGCGCTTCATACGTCGAATGATACTGTTCATAGCCAAACTCCTGCTTTATCTCCTTCCACTCTAATTCCAAAAAAAGGTTGTCACATTATGTAACTGTATGTATAATTCTGGTTGGAAATAGATTTGAAGAACTATCCAAATGGTAGATTTGAACTAACCAAGCATTAATAAAAGGCAAACCCGCACGAAAGTCGGGGACGCAAAGCCACGGGTCTTACGTCATGATTGTTCATGAACTGACAGCCGGGTTGCTTAAGAGGCTTGGTCTATTTATTTTCCGGGAGAGGGGAAAAATGATGAGCAGAATGAGGAATGCGCTAAAAGGATTCATTATTTTGGGATTGTTGGGGGGATTGCTGCTGCCTGCGGGGCAAAAGGCTTCTGCGGAGACGGTGTATACCTATAAGGATGAGACGTCTTCCTTCGCCATAAACGGCAGTTCCGTACGAATGACGGGGGAGCATGTCGTATGGCGCGAGCGTGGTCAGATCCATTATGGCAATACGGGCACCGGGCAAAAGACGGTTGTCACGAATCATGGGAAATCGACGGATTCGCCTGCTATCGGAATCAACGGGAGGGGGGAGGCCGTCGTCGTATGGGCAGACAAGAGGGATCAAAGCGAAGGAACCGGCAATTTGAACTGGGATATTTACAGCTATAATCTGAGCACGAATACCGAGAAGAAGCTGAATGATACTATAGGCCAACACCGGATCCCTTCCATCGACGGGAACTATATCGTCTGGCAGACCAATCCGGATTATGAGATGCAAATATACGATATGGCGGCCGCAGTGTTGACGGATTTGGGACGCGGAAGGGATCCGGTCGCCGGGAACGGCCGCATCGTCTATAAAGGATCTGCGGACGGAAGTTTATATGAATATGCGATTGCCGCCCGAACGCATAAGAAGATACTGGACTTGCCGTATACCCAGTACGTGGAGCGGTTTGTCTTCAGTGGCGAAGAGATTCTGTGGAAGCAGCGGGATCTGGATGGTTATGGGAAATATACGTTCATGGATCTGGGCGAAAACAATCCGCAGCCTCTCGATCTGACCGGACCGGTCATGCAGGGTGTCGAGTATAGTGAAATGAGCATCTCGGATGGTACGGCCGTCTGGCTCGAAGCATCCGGCGGTTCGGTAGTCATGAAGGGTGCGGATTTGATCGGCGGTTCTTCATACACGCTCGGCGTGATAAAGCCTTCGCAATTTATCGGATTTAATGGGGACGGGCTTGCCCTTGTGAACAATGGGAAGCTGGTGAACCGAACCATCATCCAAACGGAAGCAGGACTTTCGAACAACCCGGCCGGCGTTCAAACGGGAGGCGCCGTTATCGGTTCCGACGGCGGTATCGTGTCGGCCGACCAAGCGGCATCGTTGGCGTTTGAACAAGGAACGTTCGAAGCGGATACCCGGATCGTACTGGACAATAGCACGGAAACGTCCCTGTTCCAAAGTAAGCCGGCACAAGGCATGACTTGGGCAGGCATGGCATGGAAATGGACGGCGGAAGCGGAGCTGAAGAAGCCTGCAATGCTGACCTTTGAAATGGAACGTGCCATTGAGACGGCCGAATTGGCAAATCGGACGGGCATTTACCGGTATGACGAATCGGAAGGCAAATGGGTATACGCAGGGGGAACGGTAGATTCGGCATGGCGTACAGTTCGCGCCCGGGTGGTTACGCCGGGCTTGTACGCTCTTTTTGCCTACGCGCCTTCTTTCTCGGATATGAACGGCCATTGGGCGCAATCGGAAGTGGAAGTGCTGGCGTCCAGATGGATCGTGAACGGAATGCAGACGGGGGATTTTGATCCCAAGCAATCCGTGACGCGCGCCCAGTTCGCCAAGATGCTGGTCGAAGCGGCGGGGCTCGGGATCGGACAAGCAGGCGGGGGATCGTTTCGTGACGTGCCGGACAACCACTGGGCTGCCCGGTGGATCGAGCAGGCGGCCGCAGCGCAGTGGATCAAGGGCTATGAAGGAAGTCTATTCAAGCCGAATGCCGCCGTCACCCGCGAAGAAATGATGGTCATGCTGGTCAATGCCGCTCGTTTGCCGAAGGATAACACAAGCGATACGCTCTCGGGTTATGCCGATGCAGACCGTGTGCGTGCGTGGGCCAAGCCGTCTGTCGAAACCGCAATCAAGAGCGGCATCATACAGGGCAGCGGCAGCCTGTTGAATCCCGGCGGAACGAGTACGCGTGCGGAAGCGGCAGCGGTCATTTACAGGTGGCTGACGATGAAGGAAGAGCTGTTCAATGAGTAAAGAAGTAAAGAGCAAACGTCCCCGATCGGTGTGGGGCCAAATTGGAAAGTGCATGCTTGCGTTTATCGTGCTTTTGACGGGACTCCCGCTGCTGCCGAATGCAAACCTGCCGAGAGCGTATGCGGATACGTCGCTGCAGATTAATCCCTATTCGCTCAGCTCGGTATATAACGGACGGACTGAGGTGAACTTCAGCTTCGATGATCCGGACCCGGACGATGAAACGCAAGAATCCCATGAAACGGTAATTAGTCTGGAGCGTAACGGCTCGACGGTCGCAACGCTGAAAAACGGTACATATCCGACCGAAACGAACAATAGCTATACATGGAATGGCAAGGCCAACGGGGAGCCGGCCGAAGAAGGCAGCTACCAGATTCGGGTCACGCCGACCCGATTTCCGAATAACGGCAATTCAGGCAGCGTGCAGATCATAAACCCGAAGCCTCCGCAGCCGATAATGGATATCGAGTCCGATACGAAAAGCGAGGAGCACACGATCAGGGGTATTGCGGAGATCGGCACTACGATAGATCTGAAGATGAAGCGAATTCGCAGAGTCGGCAATGATACGACTGTCGATAACGGAAGCGTTGAAACGCTTGCCGAGAACATTAAAGTTAATCTAAGGAAATCGTCATGGGCGCTGGCCGTACCGGTTAACGCTTCCTACTTTACGAATTTCCCCGAAAGGTCGGATAATCTGCCTGAGGATTATGTGGGCGAATGGGAAGTGAAGGTGCGGCTGCCCGCTTATGAAATCGCAGAAATCCAGGCTGTCGCGACGAGAGTTTTCGACGGGAAGAAATCAGACAGCTCTAAAACGCTGCGGGTGCTGAGGTATAAAACGCCTGCATGGAATATCAACTGGTCGGTCATCGCCAGCTATTATTACAACGTGACTGAGAAAGAAGCCATTGTCGAGAAAATCGGCAAAGTAGCCGTCGACAACGGCTTTCCCGTTGAGGATTGCAACGGGCAGACCTGCTACGGCACCCTCGAAGAGGGCGTAAATTTGCTGGTCATGGAGCCGCAGCAAGCCGGAGAGATTGGCCAGGAAGATGACGAGCGAATCCACGAGGAATATACGAACCGCAACGGCCATCCGATTGCGGAGGCGTTCGACCCGGTCAACCTGGCGACGGGGGACTTCGTGTTCCGGCATCCGAATATGAGCGTACAGGCGGTTATACCGCTTGACCTGACGCTGACGTACCACAGCCGGGACCGCTATGACGGCTATTTTGGCGTCGGCTGGCATCATACTTATGAGCGGAGATTGGAGTTCCGGGAGAACGGCATTGTCTATGCGGTATCCCCTGAAGGCGCGAGCCACCGCTTCGAAGCGGCTGGCAACGGGCAGTACGCGGGGCAGGACGGCATATACGATACCCTGACGAAGAATCAAGACGGGACATACACGCAGCAAACGCCGCAAAGATGGTCCTACATTTATCGCAGGGACGGCCTGTTGTACCAGATATTGGATCCAAACGGCAATCGCATTCAGCTCACTTATCTGGGAAGCCTGCTTACCGATGTGGCGACCAATGGAGCGAAGCTGACGCTCACCTATGGAGCCGGAGGCAAGGTCGCGCGGGTAACCGACCATTCGGGACGGTATGCGGCTTATGAGTATGATGCCGTCAATCATGATTTGACCGCCATGATCCTCCCCGACGGGGCAAGGATTGCTTATGAATATGACGATAAGCACCGAATAATCGAAATTCTCAATCCGAATGAAACGGCCTCGCTCATTAATGAATATGATGAGCAGGACAGGGTCGTGCGCCAGAGGGATTTTGCAGGCGTCTGGGGCAGCATCGAATATGATCCCGCAGAGATGCGGACGGTGACAACCGATGCACTTGGAAGGCAGACCGTTTACCAATATGACGAGCGTTACCGTAAAACGGCGGTGACATACGCGGACGGGACAGTCGAGCGTTACCTGTACGATAAGCACGACAACCTGATTGAAATGACAGACCGGGGCGGCAGGGTCTGGGGATATATGTACGACGATTCAGGCAATCTGATCCGTGCCAAGGACCCGGAGGGCTACCAGACGGAAATCCGGTACAACGCCTTCAATCTGCCGGAGGAGATCGTCGATCCGCTTGGACACAAGACGGCGCTCGGTTATGACGGCAACGGCAACCTGACCGCGATTACCGACGCTGAAGGCGGTGTTTCACGCATTGCGGTGGATGGCCGGGGCATCCCGGTATCCGTTACGAACGCAAACGGCGAAACCGCCAGCATCGAGAATGACGAATACGGTTTTGCAAGGTTCATCACGGATCCGCTTGGCAACCGCCAAGAGATGATCCGCGATCCGCTTCACCGCGTCACCGGCCTGCTTGACGCGCTGGGACAGCGGATGCAGATGGAATACGATCCGCGGGATCGGATTACCGCGCGGATCGATGCGCTTGGGAATACCGAGCGGTATGAGTATGACAAGGACAGCAATCTGACCGGCTACACCGATGCGGAGGGATCGCGCACCGTCTATACGTATGACAGCTACGCAAGAGTGATTGCGGTGACCGACGCTTTGGGTAATGCGACCCGTAACGAATATGATGCCGTAGGTAATCTGACGAAACGGACCGACCCGAACGGGGCTGAAACGGTTTACAGCTACGACGAGACCAACCGTTTGGAGGCGGTCACCGATCCGGAGGGGAATGTACACCGCTACGAATACGACAATAACGGCAACCTGAAGCGCTTCGTCGATCCGAACGGCGGTGAAACCCGGATCGAATACGACGGGCGCAATCTTCCGCTGAAGGTAACCGATGCAGCGGGCGGCGTATCACTGATGAGCTATGATGCGGCCGGCCGTTTGAGGCAGGAAACCGATCCGCTGGGCCACGCTGTCTTATACACCTACGATGCGCTGGGCAGATTGACCGAACAGACGGATGCCCTAGGGCAGAAGACCGTCTATACGTATGACAGCTCGGGCCGCCTGATCCAGACCGTTAATCCGAACGGCGGGGTGTGGCAGCTCGATTACGACCCGCGCGGCATGCTCGTCAAGATCACCGGTCCGCTCGGACAAGCATCCGAGATGACCCGGGATGCGCTTGGCCGGGTTATCGACTCCATCGACGAAGCTGGGAAAACGACAAGCTATCGCTACGATGCGGCCGGACAGGTGACCGCACTGATCAATCCGCTCGGTCACATGACGGAAATGGCTTATGATGCCCGCGGCCTGCTTACCGCCTTGAAGGACGCCAAAGGGCAGACGACGCAATATGGCTACGATCCGCTCGGCCGGCTTCATAAGGTGACCAATGCGCTTGGGGCGGCGACGGCTTACGGGCATGACGCCATGGGGAATATCACATCGAAGACGGATGCCCTTGGGCGCATTACGTCCTATGAATATAACTTGAACAGCCAGTTGATTCGGGAAATTGGTCCAGAGCAGCGCGTGACGGAGCTGATCTACGACAGACTTGGCAATCGAACGGGCGTGAAGCTTTCGGATGGTGAAACGACCAGCTATGGCTATGACCTTATGAGCCGATTGACGGACATTCTCTATCCGGACGGGAAGCAGGTCGGTTACGAATACGATGCGGCCGGTCGCAGGACACGAATGACCGACGAGCTCGGGGAGACGAGCTATACCTACGATGCGCTGAACCGTCTCACTAAGGTGACCGATCCTTACGAGCAGACGATTCAATACGAATGGACGCCTAGCGGACAGCGCAGCAAAATTGTATATCCGGATGCCGCCGTCGTCCATTATCAGTACGACCTGCTGGACCGGATGACGGCCGTAACGGATGCAGCGGGCAGAGTCACGAGCTATGCTTACGATGTGCGAGGCATGCTTATCTCCAAGAGTCTTCCAACAATGGGGCAGAGCAGCTACCGGTATGACGACGCGGGCCAATTGCTGGAGCTGACGCACCAGAATCAGTTCGGTAAAATCATGGAGCAAATGACCTATGCGTACGATCCGGTCGGCAACCGCATCCGCAGCGAGCGTCTGTCGGACGGGGACGACGAGGACGGGGGCGACAGCCAGGAGTTGATCGTGACCGACTATGCGTATGATGCGCTGAATCAGCTCATCGACGTTCAGACGCAGAATGCAGTGTCGGTGGAGCTGCCGGTATCCACGCAATACCTGTACGATGCTGTAGGGAATCGCCTGTCGAAAACGAGCGTATGGGGCGAAGTGACCGATACCGAGTCGTACACATACGATGCGGCGGATCGGCTCCTGCAATGGACGAACAGCAGTGAGATGAAAGATTACATCTATGATCCGCAGGGCAATCTGCTGCAGGTGATGCAGAAGGATCTTCTTTCGGAGACGGAAACGGAACCGCAATGGTCGGAACCGGAAGTGATCGAGCAGTATACATGGAACGGCGCGAGCCGTCTGATCGAGCAAATCAACCGCAGCGGCGACGTGACGCGTTATGCCTACGACGGCGACGGCAACCGGATGAAGATGATCGTCGACCTGGCCTACATCCCGGAGGACGGCCGCGGCACTGGAGACGGAAACGGCGGTTCGGACTGCCTTGAAGTGCCGCCCGGCTTCGTGCCGCCAGGACTAGCGGACAAGTGCGGCAATGCCGATGGCGGCAGCGAACCTGGAAACGGAAACGACGATGGCTCCGGAGCCCCGGATTGCTTTACCGTTCCGCCGGGCTTCGTGCCGCCGGGACTGGCGGACAAGTGCGGCGGGGAAACGACGTATCCGGACGATCATCCGGGCGGAACGCGCGACGGATGGGAGAAGCAGTTCAAGAAGAAGCATTGGGAGTTCCATTACACGAACGACGTTAGTCTGGCGCTGCCCGAACCGATCCAGGTGACCGAAGCGGACCCGACGAAATGGAAGGAAACGTATGTTTACGGAGCAGGCGGGGAACGGATCGGCATGACCTACTTGCCGGCGTACGACCATGACAACGGCTGGGAGCCTTCGCCGGGGGCAGGAGGGGCGGAACCGGGTGTTTCGCCGAAGACGCTGTACTATATGGCTGACGGGCTGGGAAGTGCGCTGGGAGTAATGACCGAGGACGGGCGCATGTCGGCGCGCTACCATTACGACGAGTTCGGCATCCCGCTGCCCGCGAAGAAATTCGACCCGAACTGGCCGGGACCGGACAACCTTTTCGGCTACACCGGATTGGGGTATGATTATACCAGTGGTCTCACGTATGCAAGAGCGCGGTATTACCAGCCGGAGCTGGGGCGGTTTATAAGTGAGGATACGTATGAAGGGGATATGTGGAATCCGCAGAGTCAGAATAGGTATGCTTATGTGCACAATAACCCTTTGAAGTATGTTGACCCGACAGGGCATAAAGTTTGGCTGATTCATGGTACATTCAGTAATCCAGAGACTTGGACTCCAGAATTTAAAGAGTATATTGGTGATTTATATAATGAAGATGTTGCCACACATTATTGGTCAGGTGGCAATAATAAATCAGCTAGAAAAGAAGGGGCTGAAGCATTAGCTGAGGAAATTATTAAATGGAGACAAGAAAACCCGGATGAACCTATCAGGTTAGTGGGACATAGCCATGGAGGAAATGTTGCTATCATGGTAGCTAATCTTTTAGGAGAAGAAAATGTAAAAGTTGAAACTCTTGTAACGGTTGCAACTCCAGTTAGAGGCTATCAGCTTAAACAAGAAGTAGGACAGCATCTTCATGTTTATAATGAACGTGATGGAGTTCAAGTCAATGGTGGGAGTATATGGTTGCTTGGAAAAGCACGTCGTACATTTAGTGGAGCCGCAAATGTGAAAGTTGAAGTTGATGAAAAATATGACGGTATTGAATCTCATTCAGTAATGCATTCTAATGTCGATGTTTGGAAGAAATATATTCAGGGGCTATTAGCAGATTTTTATGTTAAGCCGGAATAATCCGTTGGTAATATGCGGGCTGTGTCTAACAGTCCGTATATGCATGTTTTCAATAATTTAAATAATTCATAAAGGGGCGGAGTTATTGCTAATATTAAGAGTAGTTTGGGCTATAGCAGCATTCATTAACTTATGTGCTGTCATGTGGTTCATTATTGGAACTACAGCTAATTTCCAACGCGGAATCGATTTAGTATCAACTGTCATTTTGGTTTACTTTGGAATACCTTCATTGTTACTGATTATTCTATCAATAGTTTTAATTATTAAAGCGTGGCAACCTTCGTCAATATGGGGAGTTATAGGTGTCAGTATATTAATTTTAAGCATGTTGACCTTAAGTCCGCCATTGTTCAAAAATGTAAATACTAGTGGTTGGTTAACTGAAAAAGTCACAACAGATACATTGCAAGTAACAGCTGATGGCAAGTATGAATATCACTTGGAACTAGTTAACCTTTTCCAAAAAAACAGCTATGCTCGGCTCTACTTAAGAAGCATATCTACTGGAGAAGAATTACGTATTCCTCTTGAAATGGAGATATATAAGATTAAGGGTATATCTTTGGGGAGGACCAATTTTTGGATTACTTTAGAACAAACTTTAGAACCCAATAAATACTCTTTGCGAACAACAAAAGATTTTCCATTGCAAGATGGCAAATACGATATTGATATTAATAAAGGCATAGCTGTGAAAGCTAAATAGACTCTTAAGTCCAGATATCTTTGAAAAGTGGAAAGAAACTTGGTAAATCCGCGAAAAGGCAGCAGGAAACCAAGGACTGTCAAAAACAGCCCCGCGTCCAGGTAGTTAGAGTCAGTTCGCGTTTACTTTGTAGCCAGGCCAGGAACAATGAAGAGCTCTTTGGTTTTCAGTCCCAATGTAATCACGGCTTTACCCAATTTGGTCAGGTAGTATTTGCGTGTGCCGGATACCTTCTTGATGAGGCCATGAATTCGCAGTCGTTTCAAGGGCGTGAGACGGAAGCTGGGCTTCGATCAGGGAGCAGCTTGCGGATCGATTTGTTCTGCAATCCGCTGATGTTAAACTCGCCATGCGCCAGTACCTGAAACAACTGATGGTCTTCCCGGCTGAAGAAATTAAAACCCTTGTAGCTCCTGTCATCCACTTTCTTGGACTTGGAAAGCTCATCGAGCTTCTTGGCACCGTCACTCGGATCATCGAGCGAAGAAACAAACGCCAGATAACGACGATTGGATGCCTTAAGGATTTGACTGAGCAGAAACAGGCTGTAGATGTTCTTCTTCATCGGAGCGACCTTCTGCGTCACGGTTCCATCGCGCTGCTGAACCTCCCGCGAATGCTTGAATTGCGAGACGTTATTCACCGTTGTCTCGATTCGCAGCACGTAACCAAATTTGTCGTACATCTTGATGGTGACTGCACCCATTTGGTGCTTGATTCTCGTACCGAGAATACGTTTGTTGAATCGATTGCCCATTTCGCCCTCATAGTTCCCATCGGGATTTCGGAATACGACGTCGGTTGCATATTCGACCTGCATGATGCTCCAGCGATACATAACACCCAGTTTCTTGATCACCGGGCAGTAGCGGTTGGCTAAGATGTCGAGCACTTGATGGAGATCTTCGACGCGGATATGATCGGACAACTGTTGCGCCTTTTCCCAGTCGCCGATGTGCAGGAATGCGTTATCCCGCATCAGATACTCGATGCCTTGTTTGGTTAAACGGGAGGCGAGCCAATTGTGTCCGTTCATGTAGAACTGCAAACGAAACGGACACCAAGTAGGAACTCGGAGATAACACAGTCCGAAATCCAGATCGATGAAGTAGAAGTAGTAGTGCAGACATTTGCTGGTGTCGGA
>NZ_JAKGAP010000003.1 GCF_021532375.1 Paenibacillus alkaliterrae | reverse complement strand
CGCATTATCCAGTACAAGAACGATGTTCTGATTCTCGTACTTCTTCAACAGTTTTTCCAGGAAAGACAAAAATTCTTGAGCGGTATATTGGATTTCTTGCGTGCAGAACACTTCTCCTGTTTCGTAATCCAGAGAACCGATCAATTTGGCACCATGATGCTTGCCATAGGTAGGGACGATTTTCTGCTTCCCTTTAGGAAACCACGTGCGGGAAAGCGCTTGGTAGTCACGAATCATGGACTCATCGATGAACAGAATTCGATCCATTTTCGGATGATCGGTGAAGTCCAATTCATTTTGGCAGGAAAGCCCACATCCGCAGGTGTCTGATTTACAATCGTTTGATAGACGCGCTGTTCTTGTTCGGCGCTCAGAAACCGCTGGCGTCCCGGAGGCGTTTCGATTCTCAACCCCTTGATGCCTTTTTGACGATAGGCGTTAATGTAATTGTAGACGGTGGAAAGCGAACGTCCGATGATCTTGCTGGTGTCTTTCTTGGACACGCCATGCAGCACAAGTAAGATCGTTTGATATCTTTCGTGCATTCTCAAGTCCTTATTCGCCTTAATGGCCGCTTTAATCGCCTGAATTTCTGGATCGTTCTGATCTTCTTGAAGGAGTTTTGGCAGTTTCATTTATCGTACCCCGCGGGTTCATAGAGTTATGATTTTACGATATACGACTCAGCTCTCACTGTCCAGAAAATTATTCCAACCATCTATTGCCGGATATATAGTAAGATTTCCTAAGGATATCTCAAGATAACTGAGTTGCATAATCGGATGGGGACATGGAAGTAATTTTTTAGAATATTCTATGGAAATATGATGGATCGTAATATCCCAGGTAGTTAGCTATATTCGTGATTGTCATATTGGAATGGACCAAGAGATTGCAGGCTTCCATTATCCCCGCAGCAAGATGTCTTCTCTTAACCGTAATAAAACCTGTTCATTGTTGTCCATACTGACTTCTCCTTTAATGGTTTAGCAGTAAAACTGCATAGCCAGTTTAAGTTACAGTCAGACACAGTGTAAGTAGCTAAAAATTACCACCAAATTGGTGGGTATCCACGATCTTTAATGCCTTAACTCCCGCGGCAGCGGTTTAGTCCAAGCCGCCTTATACTTAGTGAGAACGATTTCATATTATGCAAGAGAGGATGGAGTTAAACGAAGTATGCTCATCGGACATATTGTGAAGCACGAGGAGGCGTATTTATTTTAGAATTTTGGTTTATGTCATAAAATCTAACATGAATTATTTACTAACCATAATTTGCTGTCTATAATGTAGATATTACTGGAAAAGAGGTGGATACATGCAGTTGACCGAACGCGAGAAAGAAAAGCTGCTCATTACGATCGCTGCGGATTTGGCGAGACGCCGGATGAACCGCGGCGTGAAGCTTAATTATCCCGAAAGCGTCGCGCTCATCACCTCCGAAATTATGGAAGGCGCGCGGGACGGGATGACCGTTGCGCATTTAATGGAATTTGGCACGCAAATTCTTAAACGGGAGCAGGTGATGACCGGCATTCCCGAGATGATTCACGAGGTGCAGGTGGAAGCGACCTTTCCCGACGGAACGAAGCTTGTTACCATTCATTATCCGATTACAGGCTAGTTAAAGGAAGAAGAGCATAGAACGGGAGGCGTTTGGCAGGGTGATACCAGGTGAATACCGTACGGCTGCGGGTGATATCGAATTAAATGCCGGACGCAAGACGCAGCGTTTAATCGTCGTGAATACGGGGGACCGACCGGTACAGGTGGGCTCTCATTTTCATTTTTTTGAAGTGAACCGCGCATTAAAGTTTGATCGTGAGGCGGCATTCGGAATGCGGTTGCATATCGCCGCGGGAACGGCCGTACGCTTCGAGCCGGGTGAGGAGAAGCCGGTGACGGTTGTGGAGCTGGGAGGCTCGAAGCTGTCCTATGGCTTGAACGGATTAAGTCAGGGTAAAGCGGAGATGGGCAATATGACAGAAGAGGCGCGGAAACGGCTGGCTGCTTGGGAAGGAGCCGGGACATGAGCCATATGGATCGGAAAAGCTATGCGGCGATGTTCGGTCCGACGACGGGAGATGCGGTTAGATTGGCGGATACCGAGCTTTGGGCGCAAATCGAGGACGACTATACCGTCTACGGAGATGAATGCAAATTCGGCGGCGGCAAGGTCATACGCGACGGGATGGGGCAATCGAGCGGCGCCTTGCGGGCGGAAGGCGTGCTCGATACGGTTATTACAAATGCTGTCATTATTGATCATTGGGGTATCGTGAAAGCGGATATCGGCATAAAGGACGGGATGATCGCAGGAATTGGCAAAGCGGGCAATCCGGATATTATGGATGGCGTGCATCCGAACATGATCGTCGGAGCCAGCACGGAGGTCATTGCCGGCGAAGGCAAAATCGTGACGGCCGGCGGCATCGACTCGCATATCCATTTTATATGCCCGCAGCAAATCGAGACGGCGCTTTCGTCCGGCGTTACGACGATGATCGGCGGAGGAACGGGGCCTGCGACAGGTACCAATGCGACGACGGTTACGCCCGGCGCGTGGCATATGCGCCGGATGCTGGAGGCGGCGGAGCATTTTCCGATGAATATCGGATTTACCGGCAAAGGCAATGCATCCTTCACGGCGCCGCTTATTGAACAAATCGAAGCGGGCGCGATCGGGCTTAAGCTTCATGAGGACTGGGGAACGACGCCGGCGGCGATTGATGCCTGCCTGCAGGCGGCGGATCTGTATGACATTCAGGTCGCGATACATACGGATACGCTTAACGAAGCCGGGTTTGTAGAGGATACGTTAGCTGCGATCGGCGGCCGTACCATTCATACATACCATACGGAGGGAGCGGGCGGTGGCCACGCACCGGATATTATTGTGGCCGCCGGAGAACTGAACGTGCTTCCTTCTTCTACGAATCCGACGCGGCCTTTTACGGTTAATACGATTGAGGAGCATCTCGACATGCTGATGGTATGCCATCATCTGGACAGCCGCATTCCGGAGGACGTAGCGTTCGCCGATTCCAGAATCAGGCCGGAAACGATCGCGGCCGAAGATATTTTGCATGACATGGGCGTATTCAGCATGATTAGCTCGGACTCGCAAGCGATGGGCCGCGTGGGCGAGGTCATTATCAGGACTTGGCAAACAGCGGATAAAATGAAGCGGCAGCGCGGTCCGTTATCGCCTGACAACGAACAGCATGATAATTTCCGTATCAAGAGGTATATGGCCAAATATACGATTAATCCTGCGATTACGCATGGCGTATCCCATCTCGTCGGTTCGGTGGAGGAAGGGAAATTTGCCGATTTGGTCCTATGGAACCCGATGTTTTTTGGCGTGAAGCCTGATTTGGTGTTGAAGGGGGGCAGCATCGCTTATGCCCAAATGGGGGATCCGAACGCGTCGATACCGACGCCGCAGCCGGTGTTCGGACGTCCGATGTTCGCTTCCTTTGGCAAGCTTGTTTACAGCAGCTCGATTACGTTCGTATCTCAAGCGGCCTATGACCGCGGAATAGCGCGGGAGCTGGGGCTTCAGAAGCGGATCGAACCGGTCAAGGGCTGCCGCTCCGTCACAAAGAAGGACATGATTCATAATGACGCAACGCCAAAGCTTGAGGTTGATGCGGAGACCTATCATGTCAAAGTGGACGGAGAGCATGTCACATGCGAGCCGGCAGATGTGCTGCCAATGGCTCAGCGTTATTTTTTATTCTAGATGAATGCAAGGCTTGAAGGGGAGCGACAGGATGAACGATAACGTCAGATGGCTTGCCATGCAGCAACTGCTGGATTCGGCCTTGCCAATCGGCGGCTTCTCCCATTCGTTCGGTCTGGAGACGATGGTTCAGGAAGGAAGAATGAATCATTCGTCCCAGCTATACGACTATATTTCAGCGATGCTTCTGCAAAGCTGGGCCAGCTCGGATGCTATGGTTATAAAAGCCGTTTACCGGGATGCTCCGGCAGGAGACTGGGAGCGCTTATGGTCGGTAGAGCGGCTTGTGCAGGTTCAAAGAATCGCCTCCGAAACACGGAGCGGGGTGGAGAAGATGGGACGCAGACTGCTGCAGCTTGCGGCCGCCATTCACCCGCAGCTGAACTGGATGCCGGTTATGGAAGCCATGCGCGCAGGACGATGCTTAGCTTCTCATCCGCTCGCGCATGGTTATGCCTGCTGGCAGTTGGGCGCAGCCGAGGAGAGGGCGCTCCAAGGCTACTTCTATACCTGTATCGTTACTTGTGTGAACAGCGCGCTCCGGCTCATGCCGATCGGACAGACGGAGGGACAGTCGTTGATCGCGAGATTGGCTCCTCTTACGGAGCGGGCGATGGAGCTGGCAAGTCAGCTGGAGCCGGAGGAGGCGTACGCAAATATGCCTATGTCCGAGGTTGCGATGATTCGGCATGAGCGGCTGTACTCCAGATTATTTATGTCTTAGAAGCAACAAAAGAATAAATGAACACTCCCGCCACTTACCTACACTGACGCTTCGGATGAAGTGAGGGTTTCTGGTGTATCAACCTGACTTATTTCAGGATGCTTAACACCAGTGGAGTTGACACGTTGACGGATTGGTTACCGTCCAACCCCTCTATCCCATTGGCTATGCCTTTGGGAGTACGTATGAGCCTATTGTAAGATTCTTAAGAAACTCGGCTCTTTCGGAGGCTTGAACATTTTACGTAGCAGAGCCAGTTATACCTGCTACAACCGAATATGTTCAGTTGTCAAAGAACATGTGTTCTTAATTTTCATTTTACCAAACTGTTCTTTAAAAGCAAAGATCTTTTTTGCGAATTCAGGAAGATCCGAATCACCTCACCACTTTGTAGAAGTGGGAGTCCTCTCGGCTAAATTTGATAGATTTTTTAATTCCGAAATGGAGGAATATGAAATGTGCCAAGGACAAGGACATACGCACCAGGAATGGGAAAGCCAGGCTATCGACAACACGCGTCCGATCCGGATCGGAATCGGAGGGCCTGTCGGCTCGGGCAAAACGGCGCTTGTCGAGCGCTTGACACGCGAGCTTCACGAACGGTACAACGTAGCTGTCATTACAAACGATATTTATACGAAGGAGGATGCGCGTATTTTATTCCAAACGGGCGTGCTGCCCGAGGAGCGAATTATCGGGGTGGAAACGGGCGGCTGCCCTCATACGGCTATTCGCGAGGATGCGTCGATGAACTTCGAAGCGATCGAGGAGCTTGAGCGCCGGTTCGAGAATCTGGATATGATCTTTATCGAGAGCGGCGGCGACAATTTGGCTGCGGCCTTCAGTCCCGAGCTGGTCGATCGTTTCATCTATATCATCGACGTTGCGCAAGGGGAAAAAATTCCCCGTAAAGGCGGTCCCGGCATCATGCGCTCCGACCTGCTCGTAATTAACAAAATCGACCTCGCGCCTTACGTTGGAGCAAGCCTTGAGGTGATGGAGGCCGATACGGTGAAGATGCGCGGAAATCGTCCATTCGTTTTCTCGAATCTGTTCGGCGGCGATGGCGTGGATGAAATCGTCAGCTGGCTGACGCATGAGGTCGCGCACGCCCGCGGAACGGAGCACACTCATGTGATACAGATCTCGAGCATCCCGGCTGGCCAATCGCATCCCGCTTCTTGATGAACAGAGTTTTCAACGTGGAGACGCGAGCAGAATCAACCTCTCAGTCAAGCGAACAACCCGCTCGAACATCCGTACTTCGGGTATCATTCGCAAACCCGAACGGGACAACGATCATAGACAACAAATACCACACTGCGCCGATCAAAATAGCAAAAGCATTTCCGCTGGACGGTCAGCTTGGCGTCATCGTCATGGACGTGTCGCCGGGTTTGCTCGATGGCGACAGGTATGAGCTGGAGTGGACCTCCGGGCCTGACTCGCATGCCTTGATTACGAACCAATCCTATATGAAGGTGCATCCGAGCATGCCTTATGGAGGCTCATCCATGCGCCAGACCTTTTGTTTGGAGGAAAATGCGATCGTGGAGCATATGCCGGAGGCCATGATGCTTTATAAGAACGCAGCCTTTCATAATGATGCGCAGGTTCGGCTAAAGTCTGGCTCCGTATGGATGCAGGCGGACGTGCTGTGTCCGGGCCGTACGCTGCGCGGAGAGAAATTCGATTACCGCTGCTTCCGCAACGAGCTTGCGGTCCATTATGGAGATGAGCTTATTTTCTCGCAGCGGCAGCGAATCGAGCCAGCCAAGCAAGTGATTACTGCGCCGGGCTGTTGGGAAGATATGACCCACTCGGCAACTTTTTTTCTGTTTTCCGATCGGGTAAGTAGAATACATTTGGAGCAGCTGCAGGCAAAGCTGGACAGCTTCGAAGCGCCTGCCGGGCATTCTGTAATAGCAGGCGTATCCATGACCTATCGGCATGGATTGTCCGTCATGGCGGCTTCGACGGCAGCCTGGCCGCTTCAGCAGCTCATGCGTGAGCTATGGAGCACGGCGAGAGCCGGATTGCTCGGCAAGCCGCCGCTGCGTTTTTTGCAGGGATGACGGCAGTGAAGGTAACTCTTATTACGAAAGACGAGATCAGCCGAAACGCTTCGGCTGATTTTTTTTTGAAAACTATGAAACATGACATTTGCATTTCGTTGAATAAATCAGTAATTGTGATAATCTATGTTTGAATAAACTGGTCGCTAAGTTAGAAGCAATTGTAAGCGAGGAGTTACTGTAAAAATCGATCATAGCGCGCCAAACAGGGCTTGGGAGCGTGAAGATACTGTATAAATCTATCTTCTATGATAAAAACAGCTTCCATCAAATGGATCGAGCTGTATTTTTGCTTAGATTTCACCGCGAACCGAGCTTTTGCCGCCAAAGGACGGCATCAGCCATTTACGCTTGCATGACAAAGGTTAGTGAAAGCTGGAGATGAACGGTATAATGGTGTCATAGACAAGATTTAGATGAAAAGGGCGGTGTAAGCGTGAAGGAACCAAACGCAGACCAGCTGGAATTAATGAAGCGGCTGGACGAGTCATTCCGTCAGGTTCGGAGACTAATTATTGCGGAATGGAATACATACAATGTGCATGGGCTTGGCATGACACATGGGAGAATGCTCATTATTCTGGCACAGTCGGGCGGACAGAAAGCTACAGCATTAGCGGAGCAGCTGCTCATTACGAGCGGGGGAGTGACGGGCATCGCTGACCGATTGATCGAGCTCGGCTACGTTCAGCGAACGCGGGGAGAGGCCGACCGTCGAGTCGCTATGCTGGATATCACGCAAGAAGGCATGAAAATCGTTGAGCTCATTGAATCGGTGCGATCAAAAATGATGTTGAAGCTCTTCGGGGGAATGACGACTGACCATATGGAACAGGCACTGGCGCTCTTTGAACAAATGAGCAAAAATATGGAAGCTGCTAATGTTACAAATTCGTGACCAATTGGAAATTTCATTAGGCTTGCAGAACGTTTTGGTGTAGAATAAGGGAGAAATTTGCCGGATTAAGAGGAATTAAAACATTTATTGCTTAGGGGAGATTACGATGAAAAAAGCAATTGCTTTAGCGGTTTCGTTGTTTCTGATGGTTGCGGTTGCAGCGGCTTGCGGATCGAACAAAAATGATGCAGGCAACGCGACGAATAACAGCGCGGCGACTAATAATGCGGCAGGCGAGACGAAAGAGAAAAAGAAAATCGCGCTTGTACTGCCTGAAAAAATCGGCGTTAACAAATTTTTCGTATTAATGGATGAAGGATTCAAGAAAGCAGGCTCCGAATTCGGCGCGGAAGTAAAGACAATCGAATCGACTGACCCTGCCGGCTTCGAGCAGAATCTGCGCGCGACGGTTGCGGAAGACTATGATTTGATCATTACGGCGACATTCCAAGCGGAAGACGCTCTTAAGAAGGTAGCGACTGAAAATCCCGATAAGGCTTTCGCGGTAATCGATACGGTGGTCGACCTGCCAAACGTTCGCAGCGTTAATTTCCGCGAGCATGAAGCTTCTTACTTGATGGGCGCACTTGCAGGTCTGGCAACAAAAACAAACATTGTCGGAGCAGTAGTCGCAATGGACGCTCCGTTGCTTAGCAAATATACTTCCGGCTTTGAGCAAGGACTTAGGAGCACGAATCCGGAAGCACAGTTTCTAGTGAATTATGTAGGAAGTTTCACAGACCCGGTTAAAGGCAAGGAGCTGGCTTTGCTTCAGCATTCCAAAGGCGCCGACTTTATCGCGGGTATGGCAGCCGTAGGAGATAACGGCGTTTTCGAAGCCGCAAAGGAAAAAGGCTTCTACACTGCAGGTCAAGACACGGACAGAACGGGTGAAGATCCTGAGCATATCGTGCTTTCGCAATTGAAAGGTACGGACGCGGTAGCTTACGAGACGGTCAAAAGCTTTGTCGGTGGAAGCTTCGCTTACGGCGTAGCGGATTACGGCTTGAAGGAAGACGGCGTAGGCGTTACGTTCATAACAAGAGACAGTGCGTCGGCGCTTAGCCCGTTCATCGGCCAAGAAAATGTCGATCAAGTAAAAGCTATCGCGGAAGATATTAAATCTGGTAAAACCGCAGTAAAAAACCCGCTTGCTCAATAGTTTAATCTGCCGGCTGCTACCCATGCAGCCGGTTTGCTTGTAAATTGGAAGCTTTCTCTGTCTCAGATGAGGCGTTTTTTTGTTTCAACCGGAAATGGAAAGAGAGGAGCGTTTGTATGTTGCTGCAAATGGACAGCATTACGAAGTCTTATGGGAGCGTAACCGCGAATAGTAACGTGCATTTTTCGCTGCGCAAAGGTGAAATTCATGCGTTAGTCGGCGAAAATGGTGCAGGCAAAACGACGCTTATGCGGATTTTATATGGAATGGAAAGTCCGACAAGCGGCGAGATTCAGCTGAATGGGAAGCCGGTTTCGTTAGGGAGTCCGGCTGACGCCATCAAGCATAAAATCGGGATGGTGCATCAGCATTTCATGCTGTTTCCGACCTTTACGATTGCCGAAAATATCGTCATCGGGCGCGAGCCCTCCAAAGGAGTCGGCTTCGACCGAAAGGCTGCAGCCGCCGAAACGGAACGCCTTGGCAAGCAATACGGAATGCTGGTTGATCCGTGGAAGAAGGTTGCGGAATGCTCGCTGGGTATGCAGCAGCGTGTTGAAATTTTGAAGGTGCTCCATCAAGGCGCGGAAGTCATTATTTTGGATGAACCGACTGGCGTTTTGACGCCTCTTGAAGTGAAGGAGCTGCTAATTGCCATAAAAGGCCTGGCCGCGCAGGGGAAAAGCTTTATCCTCATTAGTCATAAGCTGCAGGAAATTATGGAGGTCGCCGACCGAATCACTGTGCTTCGCGACGGTAAGGTTACGGGTACGGTAGAAGCGAAGGATACAAATGTGGAAGATTTATCGCGACTAATGGTCGGCCGGGATTTGGTACATATATCCCGGAATGAAACCAATAGGGGAAAGCTTGTGCTGGAGGTATCGAACTTGTCGGTGAACGGAGCAGGAGCGAAGGCGCTGCTCCGCGAGATCAGCTTCGATGTGGCTGAGGGCGAGATTGTCGGTATCGCCGGCATTTCCGGCAACGGCCAGTCGGAGCTCATCCAGAGCATATCGGGTCTGTTAAAGCCGGATAAGGGCATGATTAAGCTGCTTGATCACGATGTTACGGGTGCTCCCGTTGGAGCCATTCGCGCGTGTGGACTTGCCCATATTCCTGAGGACCGGTATCAGTGGGGCGTGGCGAAGGATGCCACCGTAACGGAGAACGGATTGATGGGCCATGCCAGGAAGCATCAAAAATACGGCGTGCTGAGCGGATCGGGCATTCGTCGGATGGTGGGTGAATGGGTGACACGCTTCGGAATAAAAACGGGCTCGTTATCTACTAAAGCACAGTTTTTGTCCGGAGGCAACTTGCAGAAGCTGATCGTTGCGCGGGAGCTGGCACAGAAGACGCCGTTTCTCATTGCCGCCGAGCCGACGCGGGGGGTCGACGTCGGGGCGATGGAAATTATCCACGGCGAGCTCCTGAATAAACGGGATGAGCGCGGCGCCATATTGCTCATTTCCTCGGAGCTAACGGAAATATTAAAGCTGTCGGACCGTATTTTGGTCATGTATGAAGGGCAGATCGCAGGCGAGCTGGATGCAAGCTCGGCGACAGAGGAGCAAATTAGTTTGTTAATGGCGGGAGGAAAAGCGGTTGGATAAGCTGTTACAATTCGGACGTTCGATGCTGCAGCCGCTGCTGGCTGTATTCGTCGGCTTGGCAGCCGGTGCGATCGCCATCGTAATCGTCGGAGGCTCGGTAGCGGAGACCTACGCGGAAATGTGGAAGGGCGCGTTCGGAAGCTTTTATTTTTTCACGAATACGTTAAGCAGGGCGACGCCGATCATCTTGATCGGTCTCGGGGTAGCGCTTGCGTTTCGTGCCGGTTTTTTTAATATGGGCTCGGAAGGGCAAATGGTGCTTGGCGCGCTTAGCGCAGCGGTCACCGCGATTTATTTGCCAGGGCCTGGCTGGTTTAAGCTTATTGCAGCTATCATTGCCGGCATTATTTCCGGGGGAATATGGTCGGCGCTCGCTGGCTGGCTTGATGCAAGATTTCGGATGAATCTGCTAATCACGACTTTATTGCTTAATTATATCGCTGCGCTCTTTGCCGGCTACCTTGTCTCCTATCCGCTTAAGGACCGGACAGGCTCTGCGGCCATGGCCCAAACGGTCATGCTTGATCAGAGCGTATGGCTGCCTAAGCTGTTCAAAGGGATGAGCCTGCACGCAGGGTTTATACTGGCTGCGGTTGGCGCTGTGCTCCTATTTCTGTTCATGAGATATACCGTGAAGGGCTACGAGATAAGAATGCTGGGCGGCAATCCGTTGTTCGCAAGCTACGGCGGTGTACAACGCGGCAAAATGATGCTCCTCAGCATGTTTGTAAGCGGAGGTTTTGCAGGACTGGCGGGCTCCGTCGAGGTGCTTGGCACGCAGTACCGGTATTTGGACGGAGCGTTAACATCGCCGGGCTATGCATGGTCCGGCATTATGGCGACGCTGCTTGCAGGCTCTCATCCGCTGGGCACCGCAATCGCGGCGATTTTGCTGGCCGCCTTGCAAACCGGAGGGATGGGCATGGAGCGCAATACTGAGGTGCCGCTGGAGGTTTCCAGCATCATTCAGGCGGTGCTTATTTTATTCGTATCCGCGAAATTAACGTATTCGTTCATTAAACGCAGGAAGGCGAGGTCATAATATGGATCAATTATTCGATGTCTCGCTGTTTGCTTCAACGCTAAGATTGGTCACGCCTATTTTGCTTGCTGCGCTAGGCGGCGCTTTGTGCGCCCGCGTCGGCTTATTTAACGTAGGCCTGGAAGGTCTTGTGCTGATGGGGGCATTTTCCGCGATCGTGGGCAACCATTTCACCGGCAATGTTTTTGCCGCGGTCATTTTTGCGGTCATATGCACGATTATCTTTTCGATATTGTTTGGTTATATGAGCATTCACTTAAAGGCGAACGTTATCGTCGTCGGTATTGCGCTGAACTTTCTTGCTCTCGGACTAACCACGTTCTCGCTACGCGCTGTCTTTGACGTAAAGGGAGCATACTACAATAAGGATATGATCGGGCTTCCGAAATGGGAAATACCGCTGCTGCAAGACATTCCTTGGTTCGGGGAGGCGCTGTCCGGCCATTCGCCGCTCGTATATTTATCTATTTTACTCGTTATTTTTCTTCAGTTGTTTTTGTTCAAGACGGTTACCGGGTTCCGCTTGCTTGCCGCCGGCGAGAATCCGACGGCCGCGAAGAGCCTTGGCATCAAAGTTGCGCGCATTCAATACGGCGCCGTGTTGATGTGCAGCGTATTATGCGGACTTGCAGGCGCGCAGCTATCGCTTGGAAACGTCACGATGTTCACGGAAGGGATGACATCGGGCAGAGGATTTATCGCGCTCGTTGCCACGATGCTGGGCCAGTCAAATCCGCTCGGCGTGGCCGCATCGAGTTTATTGTTCGGTTTTATGGACGCGTTAAGCATCAGGCTGCAGGGCTTTGCGATGCCGACCCATTTCACGATGATGCTCCCTTATATCGTTACAATTGCAGCTATGCTGTTTTTTAAAGACAAAAACTACATGCAGGAAGCGCGTAAATCGAACGAAAGCTCCCGCTAGCCGATTGCCGGCTGCTACAAAGAATACAAATTGGAGGTTATTCCTATGCACAACAAAGCAGAACGCTTGAAGAAGGTATCGGCGGTAAGGAGAGCGGATGCAGCGCCCGAGCTTGCGCACCGCGTACCGCCAGGCCAGACGGTAACGGATCGTTTCCCGATTCTTCACGAGGGCGATGTGCCTCGTTACGATTTGAGCAGTTGGTCGCTGCGTGTATTCGGTGAGGTAGAGGAGGAGCGCTCATTTAGCTTCGAGGAGCTGCTGGCGCTGCCGCAAACGAAGACGCTGTGCGACATTCATTGCGTAACGCGCTGGTCTAAGCTCGATACCGAGTGGGAGGGCGTGAAATTTACTGACTTGCTGCCTTTGCTTGGCGCGAAGCCGGATGCGAAATATGTAATGATTCATGCGGATGAAGACTATGATACGAATTTGCCGTTGGAGGATTTGCAGCGCGAGGATGTTCTGCTGGCTCATCACTTCGACGGACAGCCGTTAACGGATAAGCATGGCTGGCCGCTAAGGCTGATCGTTCCACATTTATATTTTTGGAAAAGTGCGAAATGGATCACGGGCATTGAATTTATGAAGGAGGACCGCGAAGGTTTCTGGGAGCGCAATGGCTTCCATAATTACGCCGATCCTTTCAAAGAACAGCGTTTTAGCAGCGATGAGTACGTGATGCCCGAGGACGAGTGGACCAAGAAGGAGTTTGATTAACGATGTATTTGCCTATCTTGCAAGTGAGTGCGGAGGATTTGCCGGAATATGCGATCGTTTGCGGTGACCCGCGTAGAGCGGAGGCGATTTCCCGGAGGCTGACGGATGCGCGCGAGCTTGCATTCGCCCGTGAGTATCGTACGTTTGTCGGGAAATATGATGGCGTACAGCTGGCGGTTGTCAGCCATGGCGTTGGCTCGCCTGGAGCGGCGGTTTGCTTCGAGGAGCTGATTCGCGGCGGCGTGAAGACGCTGATCCGGGCAGGTACGGCCGGCTCTTATTCGGCAGATTATCCAGCAGGAAGCCTAATCGTCAGCACGGCTGCCGTCCGGGCGGAGGGGCTTACGCACCAGCTCGTGCCCGCAGGTTATCCCGCTGTTGCAGACAGCGCAGTGACTGAAGCGCTTTTTGCGTCGGCGCTTGAGAGCGAGGGCGTTGTGAAAAAGGGCATAACGGTGACGCTGGATGTGTTTTTCTCCGGTGTCGTGGATATCCCGCATCGCCAGTACAAGGAGGCGGGCGTGCTCGCGGTCGAGATGGAAATTGCGGCATTGTACGTTGTAGCTGCGCTTCGCGGGGCGCGGGCTGGCGCTATTTTGGCGCTGGACGGCTATGCCGACACAGACCTCGCGGGCGAATACGATCCGCATACGGATGTAGTCGCCAAAGCGATTGAGCGCGAAATTGATGCCGCATTAAAAGCGGTAGTGAAGCTCGCTTCGAATTAGCTGCAGCTGAATATGAGCAGGACAGAGCCGGTTCTGCATGCTTGACAGAGGATTCAAGCATATATGCTGGAAGGGAGCAAGAGAATTCATGGAAATTGCGGCTTTGTTTAAACCGGAATGGCTGAATCGGGATGTTTGGGCGTCGGCAAGCGCCTATTATTTTAAGCAGTGGGAGGAGTTCGATATGCCCTTCCATCGCCATGATGCGGTAGAAATTATGTATGTGATCAGCGGATTGTGCCGGATCGAGATTTTCGGGGATACGGATTCCGCCCGGCTCGTCGAGTTGAAAAAGGGTGAATTTATTATTCTGAATGCGAATGTGCGGCATCGCCTGATCGTGGACAAGCATACGCCGTGCAGAATGCTGAATATTGAATTTAATACAAGCTCTGAATGTTCCATTTTCCCGTCGATAAGACAAGTAGCCCAGGAGGACTTGGATTTAACCTCGTTAATGAACGCGTCTGCTCCATACTTTGTGCTGAAGGATTCGAACGAGGTTTATCATACGCTCAAGACGCTAGTGCTTGAGCTTGATAGCATAGGCAAGGAGCCTAAAGCGATGGTCGGGCTTCTATTCGCCCAATTGCTGATTCAAATCGCGCGCATCTATCGTCAGTCGGTTTCCAGCGGATCGCCGCGGCATGATATATACATGAACAAATGTATTCAATTCATCCATCATAATTACGACCGCGATATCCAGGTGAAGGACATCGCCGCAGCCGTCAATTTGCATCACGGCTATTTGCACCGGATTTTCCGGGCGCATTTAGGAAAATCCGTAACGGAATATTTGACGGAGCTGCGGCTGGAGAAGGCAAAGATGCTCCTCCGGCAGACGGACATACCAATTATGGATATATGCGATTATATCGGCGTAGGCAGCCGTCAATACTTTCATGCCTTATTCAAGAAAAACATCGGTGTTACGCCTGTCCAATATCGAACGGGGATGAGCGCGAATCTCGACTCAAGGGATTACATTGAAATAAAGTGACGATTTCTTACTCATATGGCAGGAGAAAGTTACAATTTTGATAACGCTTCCGGTTAATCGTTGCTAAAATGTAGAGGAGATGAAACGAATCTATATTAGAAGATAATCGGAGGCTGGTTGGCATGTCTACTTTCAAGATTACATTTATTGGCGCAGGCTCTATCGGATTCACGCGCGGCCTGCTTCGAGATTTGCTCGCGGTACCTGAATTCCAGAACATCGAGGTCGCTTTTACGGATATCAATGCTCACAATTTAGAGATGGTTACGGCGCTCTGCCAAAGGGATATTCATGAGAACGGCCTTTCGATCGCTATACAATCGACGACCGATCGGCGAGAGGCTTTGAAGGATGCGAAATACGTTATTTGTACGATTCGGGTAGGCGGGCTCGAGGCGTTCGCGACCGATGTGGACATTCCTCTTAAATACGGCGTCGATCAATGCGTTGGCGATACGCTTAGCGCCGGCGGCATCATGTACGGGCAGCGCGGTATCGCGGAAATGATGAACATTTGCCGCGATATTCGCGAGGTTGCTGCAGAGGATGTCCTACTGCTCAACTATGCGAATCCGATGGCGATGATGACATGGGCCTGCAACAAGTACGGAGGCGTGCGGACGGTCGGATTATGCCACGGGGTACAGGGCGGACATTGGCAAATTGCCGAAGCGTTCGGTCTGAAGCAGGAGGAAGTCGACATTATATGCGCGGGCATTAATCACCAAACGTGGTATATCCAAATTAAGCATAATGGCGAGGACTTGACCGGCAAGCTGCTTGAAGCATTCGAGAAGCATCCGGATTTCAGCCGCACGGAGAAGGTTCGAATCGACATGCTGCGCCGCTTCGGCTACTACAGCACCGAGTCGAACGGACATCTGAGCGAGTACGTGCCTTGGTACCGCAAGCGGCCGGAGGAGATTAACGATTGGATTGACCTAAGCTCATGGATCAACGGCGAAACCGGCGGCTACTTGCGCGTATGTACGGAGGGACGCAATTGGTTTGAGACCGATTTTCCTAACTGGATGAAGGATCCGGCTAATGAATTCAAGAGCGAGCTCCGCAGCCATGAGCACGGCTCTTACATTATTGAAGGGCTGGAAACCGGGCGCGTGTACCGAGGTCACTTTAACGCGGAGAACAAAGGGGTCATTGCGAACCTGCCTGCGGATGCCATTATCGAGGCTCCGGGCTATGTCGATCGCAACGGCATCTCGATGCCGACTGTCGGCGATTTGCCGCTCGGGGCTGCAGCGGTTTGCAACGTGAGCATATCCGTCCAGCGTCTGGCTGTTGAAGCGGCGATTCATGGCGATGATAAGCTGCTGCGCCAAGCCTTCATGATGGATCCGCTGGTCGGCGCCGTCTGTAATCCGAACGAGATTTGGCAAATGGTCGACGAGATGCTTGTGGCGCAGGAGCAATGGCTTCCGCAATATTCGGATGCCATCGCCGCAGCCAAGAAACGCCTAACGGAGGGTCCGCTGCTTCCGACTCGCGATTACCAAGGCGCAGCCCGCCTCAAGGTGAAGTCGGTCGAGGAAATGCAGCAGGACCGCGAAGCAGCTAACAAAAATGCCGGGGAGTCGGACAAAGGGAAGGAGCGCGTCTAGCGCGGCGCGTATTTGAGCTCAATAGGCTCGAGCTTTGCGCCAGGGGGACTCCAAGCGGGAGGACCGAACTTCTTCAGATAACCAAGCTTATTTAAATAATCGTGAGCGGACCGCTCCTCTTCCATTTTGCGGAAAAGCTTCCAGCAGGCAATCACATCGTTGAGCGCGCGATGTCCTCCGATTAACGGGATGCCGTACCGGTCGCACATATCCTTTAGTGTATGCGGATAGACATGCATGGCACGGCTGATCGTTAACGTATCGATGAAGCTGTTGTTGAAAGAACGACCTGCGATACGAAGCAAGGAATGATGCAGGAAGCCAAGGTCGAAGGCAGCATTATGAGCAATTAATATATGATCGCCAAGCATGCGGTTTAATATGCGGAATGCGGTATCCTCGTCCATACCGGTTGCGGTCATCTCATCCGTTATTCCGGTGAGCTCCGTGATCTTCGCCGATAGCTTGCCGTCATAGCGCACAAGCGTACTGAATTCGCTTGCTATTTCGCCATTTACGACGCGGATAGCAGCCATTTCAATGACGCGGTCGTTTTTGGGATCGAGCCCGCTTGTTTCAAAATCGAATACGGTATAGGAAAGGTCAGCCATTAGGATTCACCACTTTTTCAAGTTATAAGGTTAGGACTCTAACGCTAATATTCGATAAAAAATGTAAAAAACCTTTTATTTTCGCATAAGAAACGCCCCATTACCGCTCTGGAAGGAGCTGATAACGGGGCGTTTGCGTTTAGGAACGTTTATTTTGATGCGCGGTTAGTGGTTGTTGCCGGATGCATTGCCTTTTTTATCCGACTTTTTTGTTGTCGTGTTCTTATTTGCATGCCCTTGTTGTTTAGCCATCGATCTCCCTCCTTTCCCGTGACGTTGAAAGTAGTTTGTGATTATAGGGCAGCCCGTTATGCAATTAGGGTTGGAAGTTTAAAATATTTGATCATGATTTAGTTCAACACCGCCTTTCAAGTCCGGTATGCATGCCTAATCATGCGAACAATGGACAAAAACAAAGAATAGGTTTCCTTTGGCGCCCCATACGCAAGGAGACAGACTATTTTGAGGGAGAGAGCGCTTTCTTCCTGCGGGGACAATGCCTTGACCTATGATAAAATGAATAAAAAGATAAGTTGACGAACAACGGGGGATGCCGCGGATGCGAACAGGAACGGGTTTACGGGCCAGATTTAATATGCTGAAAGGTGTGCCGCTGCCGATCGAACAAAGGCTGGGCAAGGATGCGGTTACCGCATTAATCATTCATTGCTGCTTTCAATTCGGCGCTTCCATGTCCGGATTATTCCTCAATTTATACCTATGGCGGCTGACAGAGGATCTAGTCGTAAATGGCATTTATAATATTATCGTTTTTATACTTACGCCGCCCGCCTTCGCGCTTGGAGGCTGGATTGCGAAGCGGCGGGACCGAATGGTGACCTACAGGCTTGGCATCGTTATGATTGCCTTATTCTATTTCATGGTCGTCATTGCTCAGGAGCAGGTTGCTCAATATTACATAGCATTTGCCATATTCAACGGAATAGCGGCCGGCTTGTATTGGACCGGATACTTAGTCATTCAATATGACGTGTCGACTGAAGCGAACCGCATTCGTTTCCTGGCCATTAACATGGTCGTGTTTAACTCATCGGGATTGGCTGGTCCGGCACTTGCGGGATTTGTTATTCAACGCAGCGACGGGCTTCAGGGCTACATTTTCATATTCATGCTTGCATTTGTCATGTTCCTGATCGCCGCGATCGTGAGCTTTCGCATTCCGATGGTTCCGTCGCATCACAAAGCTTACTACTTGAAATTTATGGGGCTTGTCATGCACCGAAACAAGCGCTGGCTTAAGGGGCTGTACAGCTTCTTCGTTCTCGGGCTGTTTCAAGGGATCATGCTGTTTCTGCCGAGCATTATGCTGTTTCAGACCGTTGGCAGGGAGGATTTAGTCGGCTATTTGGGCGTGTTTTTCTCCTCGCTTACGGTGGCGACGGGCTATGTCATTTCGAGGAAAGCGCAGAAGGAGCATGTGCGCAAATATGTGCTGCTGTCTACGACCGGCGTTGCGCTAGGATCGGCACTGCTGCTCATACAGGTGGAATTTTGGTCGGTTGCGATCTATATGATTCTTTTCTCCATCTGCAATCCGCTCGCGGTTAACACGTTAACCTCCTACTACTACCGGTTAATCGGCACGCTGCCGCTCAAAGGCCAGCTGCGCGTCGAGTCGGTCGTTATGCGTGAGCTGTTCCTCAACGTGGGTAGGGTGCTGTCGATTACACTGCTCATTGTGCTGGCTAAGGATATGCAGTCGGTATGGATGCCGGTCGTGTTATTCGCGATGGCGGCTCTGCAATATTTACTTGTTTTGTTTATTAAGGAAAAGCAGGTAGGCGAGCAGGGGTAGTTTATCCATTTTTAGCGTTTTATGGTAAAAACATAAATGGATCGATGGGGGAATGTGTTGAGCATGCGTAATAATGTCTTGCTGCTGGTCGGATGCTTCGTTCTATAGAGCAAGAGGATAAAGCGGCTTGGCAGCATCTTTTCGCAGAAGCTGAAAGGTGGGTAACGCGTGTACCGCTCATGCCGGTTACGGGCAATCATGATGAAACGGACGGAAATGCGGAGCGCTTCACGTCTCATTTCAACGTGCCGGTAAATGGTGCTGACGGATCAATACCCGGCACGACGTATTCGTTTGACTACGGTGCCGTCCATTTCGTTATGTTGAACTCCGAATCGAACATCAAGGAGCAAACGAAATGGCTGAGGAAAGATCTCGCAAATACGGATAAGGCATGGATAATCATTGCCGTGCACCAAGGGCCGTACGGAGGCAACCGTTACAAAAAGGTCGCGGACTGGACCGAGGCGTTCGACGAGTTTAAGGTGGATTTGGTGCTGCAGGGCCATAACCACGAGTATTCGAGATCGTATCCGCTGCGAGACGGTGAAGTCGTCCCGGATGGCGAAAGCCTGGTATTGAACAAAGAGGGTACCGTATATGTCGTAACGAATACGGCCGGACCGAAATTTAATGAGAAGAAGGAAGACCAATTTTATCATAAGGTGCATTTTCAGAACGGGAAGCAGATGTTTGCGGGGATTACGATTAACGGCAAATCGTTGACTTATCAGGCGTATGCCGTAGACGGCATTAAGCTGGATGAGTTTGTATTGCAGCAGTAGGCCGGCCCCTCCGAATTTCCGAGTTCTCTGCCATCATTATCGGCTATTTTGAGCGAAGATGCACCTTTTGGTGATATAATTTGAGGAGGTTACCCGAACAAATACCACACTCTAACCGTGGCGGTCAGGGTCAGCTGCCCCGGTTCGACCGGTGTGGCTGCGCTTTGCATATGCAGGGAGGCCGTGAAGGGAATCGGTTCCGCGCTGCGAGAAAGCTCCTGAACTTGACTTGGAACCGCGGCAAGATTGACCTGGAGTGCTGCTGCGATCGTTTCGGCCTTCTGACGGGCATTTTGAATGGCAAGCGCTAAAACCTCATTCTCATAAATGGCCGGCTGCGCCATCGTAAATTGGATGCCCGCAACGGTATTAGCGCCGTTCGATACGGCCGTATCGATAACGATACCGATGTCTTCGATTCTGTCGATTGTGATTTGCAGAAGATGGGTGACTTTATAGCCCCGAAAGACTTGCTGCCCATCTATATATTCGTATTGGGCCTCGATTCGAAAATCATCCGTTTGGATCTTATCTTTTGGAATGTTCAGCTCCAAGAGCGCTTCTATAATATTGGTAACGATTTGTGCATTTTCGCTTTGGACGGTCTGCAGGACTTGACCTTCCGTTATGGCTCCAAGCACGGCCACAGCCCGGTCTGGAGGCGCAGCTAACGTTCCTTCACCGAGGACTTCGATGGTAAAGGGGCATTTTGACTGATTGGAAGGCGAATTGCCGTATGAATGACTATACATTAGAGAACTCCTTTCTGAAAAAGGATTGTCGAACTAATGTATGTTTCTTTTACGCTTAAGATTCTTATAGGGTTAGACGGAGATGAGTCATAGGGAATGATCATCGATCTTAGTCGCATGATAGAAACCGGCATGCCCGTATACCCGGGAGATGCTGAAGCTGTCTCATACGCACTCTATTAAAGCAACCACCACTCACCCAAATTAGTCTAGAAAATAGATCTAATCCGGCCAAACTAACCCATTCTGCATACATAGATCTAGAAACTAGACTTATTTCGTCGCACCTCCCGCCAAGCGGCCTCAAAAGCTCACCACTCACCCAAATTAGTCTAGAAAATAGATCTAATCGGGCCAAACTAACCCATTTTGCCAACTTAAGTCTAGAAACTAGCCTTAATACGTTGCACCATCCGCTAATGGCTCTCAAAAGCTCACTTACTCGCTGATGGAGCAAGTTTAGCGGGATCTTTTCCAGTTAGATTCGTCGTTCATCTCGCATGTAGGAGGTTATATTTATGCAGGAGCTTGTTGGCCGCTGTGTGAAATGTAAGAAGCCGATTTTCTGCCTGTATCGAGATGAGCTGTCCTAGGTTATCCTTAAAACCCACAGGGGCAGCTATTGTTTATTCCTGCACATCGGATATACTTAAAACACCTATTATTTTTGAGTTGTCATACTTTTTGGGTATGTGGTGAAGGGGTGAGCGAAATGGACATGCGACAGCTGAAATATTTCCTGACGGTAGCTGAGGAAGGGCAGGTTACCCGTGCAGCCAAGCTGCTTAATATGGAGCAGCCACCGCTAAGCAGACAGCTGAAGCTGATGGAGGAGGAGCTTGGCGTGAAGCTGTTTGATCGGGGCAACAAAGGTTTTAAGCTGACCGCCTCGGGAGAGCTACTCAAGCAGAAAGCCGAGTCGCTGCTGCTTCAGTTCGATGAATCTATCCGCGAGGTGAAGGGAATAGAGGAGGGAGTAAGCGGTGTCCTGTCGATCGGCTCGGTCGTATCCTGCATTTCCCTGCTTCCGAAGCGAATTGAGCTGTTCAGGGAAAGGTTCCCGCAGGTGACCTACAAAATATTAGAGGGAGACCATTTTTATTTGGGTGAGCAGCTGGAGAAGCGGGCAATCGATTTAATCGTTGCCAGACTTCCGTTCGAAGCGCAAACCCATCCTCAGCAATATTCGGTTTTGCCGCTGCCCTCCGATCCATTCGTAGCCGTTATTCCAAGCACCTGGACCGCGTACTCCAGCAAGGAAACGATCGGGATGAAGGAACTGGCCAACTTTCCTTTTTTAACGTTAAAGACGGACAAAACGACCCGGATGCACGAGCAGGTCGTCAATGAATGCAAGCGTCATGGCTTCGAGCCGAACATCATTTGCGAATGCTCCAGCGTTGCGATCATTATGTCGCTTATTGCCGGGGGGATCGGGGCGACCGTGTTCCCGAAATCGGTTATGTCATCTTTTCCAACTACGGTAGTCAAAATGCTCGATATAAAAGACGCCGATTTCCAGTCTGATGTCGGTGTTCTGTGGCTTAAGGATTATTATTTGTCTAAGCGGGCCCAGCAGTTTATCGAGAGCTTCAGGACGGAAATATGATTGCGATACCGGTTGATTTATAAGAAATATTGATAGGATCACATGTTTATATTGATTGGTAAACCGAATTAAAATTCGGTATCATGTATTATTATGCAACATCACTTAACGATACAGCTGATCGTTTATTATTTTACGAGTAAGGGGACTATGGGGTGAGAATTTCATTAGAGCTTATTCCGCGGGATCGAGAAGAGTTGAGAGCGGAACTGCAATTAACCAAAGCGCGATTCCCATCAATAAATACGATAAATATACCCGATTTAACGAGGTTTGATTTCAGGAGCTGGGAAGCCGTGGGTCTTTCCAAAGCCTATTTTGAAAACAGTATCCCTCATATTCGGGCCATGGATTTTGATGCAGGCGAGCCATTTCATATCATAGATTATTTAGACACTCATCATATTTCTGAGATTCTGGTTGTTACGGGCGATGCTCCAAAAAATAGCCATCATCGCGTTTATCCGACTTCATGCATCGATCTCATTTCAAAAATCAAAAGAGAGCATCCTCATATCAAGGTTTATTCTGCTCTTGATCCTTATCGTGGCAGTATTCGCGATGAATATGAATATGTGCAAAGGAAGCTTGCGGCCGGAACGGACGGCTTCTTCACCCAGCCCTACTTCGATCTGCGGTTAATGGAGCTTTATGCGGATATGTTGGAGGGCACGGAGATTTTCTGGGGCGTTTCGCCCGTCGTATCGGACAAATCCCGGAGATATTGGGAGACAAGGAATAATGTCGTATTTCCGAAAGATTTTAAGCCGACGCTGGATTGGAATATTGAATTCTCGAGACAAGCATTGACATTTACGGAGCAATCTAAAAGCAATATTTATTTCATGCCGATTAAAGTTGATTTGTCTGCTTATTTTAAAGGCGTATTTAATGAAGTGTACGTTTAGAAGAGAGCTGAAGCGAGGATTTCAGCGTTGATTTCTGACCAATAGAAAAGCTGACAGGCTGCGAGCATTTTGCAGTTTGTTTTTTTTGATTCGTTCCCCTATTAAGCATGTTAACCAAATAGCGTCGCGCCTGCGAGATGAATGACGAATCTAACTGGAAAAGATCCCGCTAAACCTGCTTCATCAGCGAGTAAGTCTGGCCTAACTGGAATTTGTCCCGCTAATGTGGTTAGTATGTGGACTAGAAGCGATTATTCCTGTTAATAACGTCTGGTTTCCCGTTAAATGCATGAATAGACGTGTCTGAGACCAATTAGCAGGCGTTTTTCCTTTTCATGCTGCCGGTGCAGCCAAGAACTCGCGTAATTGATTAGTTTGAATTATATAGATAACGTAATTAGGAGGAAAAAAATGGGGGACGTTTCTTTGGAAATCCGTCGATTGGGGCATAAAGATGTTGCAAATATAGGGGCTCTCATGATGGATGTTATATCTCGGCTTCCTTCTCAGGAGCTTTTTGCGACGGATGATGAAGATTACATGCACGCCCACTTCGAAGACAAAGGTGAAATATACGGCGCATACCTCAATGGGAAGCTCGTTGCTTATTCGGTTTTGGCGTTTCCTGGACGGAGTGAAGGCAATCTCGGAAGGGAATTTGGTGTGTCGGAGGAACAATTGCCTTACGTCGCAGTATTGGATTCAACGGTAGTCCATGAATCTGTGCGCGGTATGGGCTTGCAGCGACAATTCCATGTTCTGCGTGAGAAACGCGCAAGGGAGAACGGTTTTCGATACCTCTATTCAACCGTTCATCCGGAGAATGCTGTGAGTATAAAAAATTTAGAACTTGCCGGTTTTAAGCTTCAATTCACGAGCGAGATGTATGGCGGAAAACAAAGACATTGTTACGCAAAACGTTTAATGTAATATAAGCGTGCAGAGGCAGGCTCGGATCTGGAATGCGATTATTCAGATATCTTCAAGGCGGTTAGGGTAGACAAACTTTTTTTAGAGTTAAGATCCGAAACAGGGGTTAGAGTTTTGTTAATCGATAACGATGATCGAAAAGTTACTTCTCATATGACTTACACAAACGGGACACAAGCGGCATATGGGTTTATTGTTCCTAATCTTAATGAAGCTCATCGAGAGATGAAAGAGTCTGGAATTAATGTTAGTGATATAACTGACTATGAAGGGCTTTCTTTTGAAATTAATGATCTGGATGGAAACATTATTGAATTATGGAGTGATTATCCTGAATCGATGGGATGGTCGATTTTTGAACCAATGAATAAATCATGAACAAATATTGAGCAAAAGATGGTTTTCTTTTGGACGTTTTATTGTGTAGTCATTAACAGCTTTTATTACAAAGGAAAACGGATAGTGGGATATGAAGAAATTCCGATCTATTTATGTATGTGAACAAAATAGAAATAAACGTGATGTTCATGGAAAAAGAAAAATGGCTAATTGATCCTATCGGCTCAGCAGAAAGAGGAGAAAATCCAACTGTATTAGCACGGATGAAAACAGGTTTTGCGTTAATTGGATTAACACAGTTTCTTCCGGGGTACTGTTTATTAATGAGATCACCGCAAATAAAGGATTTAACTGATCTCAGTATGAATGCATACGTTGAAGCTGTTTGTGATGGATATATACAGTAACTTCTCGCTCCCAAGCCGAGTTAGGCGCGCTATGATGGATATATACAGTATCTCTTGGTTAATAACATGAGCGAAATTGAAATTCGTAGATTTACAAAGGATGTTTCGCAGAAAATGGGTGAGTTGTATCGTGCCGTTACATCTAGAGACAAAGCTGTTTTCTGGTGGGTTGGGAAGAAGATAATTAGTCGAGGAAATGAAGCCCCGGGTGGAAATCATTTCGTAAATGACATTGCTCTTATCTGATCAATATAAGTTGAACTAATCAATCTCGCGAGTTCACGGCTGCTCTGGCAGCACGAACTGGAATAATTCCAGCTGTCTTAGACACACTTTATTAAAAAGCAACCACCACTCACCCATATTAGTCTAGAAAATAGATCTAATCCGACCAAACTAACCCATTCAGCCAACTTAGGTCTAGAAACTAGCCTTAATACGTCGCACCATCCGCTATTCGCCCTCAAAAGCTTACTTACTCGCTGATGAAGCAAGTTTAGTGGGATCTTTTCCAGTTAGATTCGTCATTCATCTCGCAGGAGCGACGCTATTTTGTCAACATGCTTGATAGGACCTGAAAAAACTATGCTATCATTAGTTCAACTTATATAGATAAAATCATCTTAACTTTGTACAAACATAAGTTAGCTCTGTACTATTTATTTCGTTGCAAGATTCATATAATAAAGTTATTATGAAAATTTTACGCATTTTCTCTTTTTCATTATGTATGCGGTTACAATTGCAATCATCGGTTTGAAACTTCCTGTTAAGGATGATTCATATGAATAGAACCTGGCTTCGTAAAATGATCTGGTCCTATATTCCGATATTTTTTATCATTTTTTCCTTTGTCTTTTTTATGTTTTTCCAGACGCTGGTCGAGCAAAACAATAAAAATACGAGGGAATCCAGCAAAGTGTTCGCGCGGCAGCTGCTTCAGTCTGTTGACGTGTCGTTAAAATCGGTCAATGCCGTCATTCTCCGCGAAATTTTAAACAACAAGCTGTTCATGGACTTCTTCAACGAGAAGGATGACGGTAATATTTATTTGAATTACCAGGTGGCCAAAAGGCTGTCGGCATTAAAGCAGGAAGTGCCGCTCATCGATTCCTATTATTTGGTCAGGTATAGCGATCAGTTGATCTATAACGGAAATGTCATCAATAGCCTCCCGGATTTTGAAGATGCCCCTTTTGTACGCGAAGTCCAGCGTCGATCAGACAAATCCCCGTGGTCCGATCTGCGGACGTATCGCGAATTTGCTTTTCAGAATAAAAAAGACGTCGTCAGTCTGGTTCATAAAGTGCCCCTCAGTATTGGCTCGGACGGGCTGTTTGTCGTAAACATCAGCATCTCCGCCCTTCAGGATATGGTTGCGGATATGTACGATCCGGCAACGACTTTTGTAAATCTATACGATCGAAACGGTCATTCGCTCTTTAAGCGGGGTGAGTCCGTCAAGGAAAGGGAACCGCTCGCCAGCGTTTCCTCGCCATATACCGGCTGGAAGGCGGAAAGCGGCGTATACAACGGCAGAATCGTCAGCGCGGTTTCTACTTTTTCAAGCGTCTGGCTGATGCTGGGCTTCCTTGTTCTCATCGCCGGAGTCGTCTCCATCATTTATGTCACCCGCAAAAATTATAAGCCGATTGAAGATATCGTCTTCCAAATCAACGACAAGCTGTTTCAGGACAAGCATACTTTGGGAAGGCTGCCCGTCGACGAATTCGCCTTTATCGAATCGGCGATCAACAATTTTACCGAGCAATCGAAAGCGTTCAAGAAGGAATATGAAGAAGCGGTGCTTCATAAGAAGAAAACGTTCTTCACGGAATTGATTGCGGGAGACGGCAACGTGAGTGATTTCACGAATCATTTGCCGATACCTGCCCATGAGCGGTTGAAAGTGCTCATTATCGAAATCGACAATGCTGAGCAATCGTTCTGCAGCTATCAAACCCGCGATCAATCGTTGTTCAAATTCGTACTCAGCAGCGTGACCCATGAATTAGCCAGCCAACACGCGATTAACGTATGGTTGGAATGGACCTCCCATCTGCAGTTGACCGGCATTTTTTTCCTGGATGGGCCGGAGACCGAAATGACGGATATTTGTGAAGGGATCGTCGCCTGGGTCAATAAAAATCTGAAATTCACACTCACCATTGGAATCGGCGAGCCGGCCGTGTCACTCAAAGGCGCCGCGGATTCCTACAAGGAAGCTCTGGAATCGTTGAAATTCAAAGCCGTTATGGGCAATAACCGCCTTATCAACTATCGGGAAGCCCGAAATGCCACAAGCAAGGAAACCAATAAGCATCTCAAAGCGATCGACAGCCTGGTTCAAACGTTTCGGCTGAGCGAGGAGGGCTGGCATCATTGTTTCCGGCAATGGTTTGACGGGATGCGGAAATGCCGGCTGTCCAAGAACGAAATCATTGAGCTGGGCCGCTACTTTATTGCCCATATGGATCTGCATCTCTCTCAAGTTTCCAAAGACCATTATGAGATTTGGACCTGTCATGCGTTAAATCCCGCACAGAAAATGATCGGGGAATTCGATACGCTGGATGAACTCCAGCAATCCTTCAGCCGGATTCTGGAGGGATTTTCCGGACGGCTGACCGTACTTTGCAAGGGACGCCAGTATCATCGACTGATGAAAGAAATCAGGGAGTATATCGAACAGCACTTCGCGAATCCTGAGCTGTCCCTTGACTATTTGAGCGATAAGTTTTCCATAAACGCCAAATATTTAAGCCAGTTGTTCAAGGAGGAGTTCGGGGAAAATTTTCTCGATTTTCTGGCCGACGTCCGAATTCAGCATGCCAAAAAGTGGTTGGTCGAACAGCAGGACTCCATCCAGGACGTTGGCGAACGTGTCGGTTATGTCAACGCGGCTACCTTTAGAAGGGTTTTTCGAAGGGTGGAGGGCTTATCGCCCGTCGATTACCGCAAGCTCAACGCAATTGAGAATACCGGCTGACAGGGCAGGGAGGGAAACTGCATTTGAAATCTGAACATAAATGGATTGTCGGCATGATTCTGATCGCCTCCGCAATTTTGCTCATGACCGGTTCCCTGTTTCAAGCCCATTCGGAAACGGGCAAGGGGGATAAAGGCATCTCCCCCGAGAGCGGGATAAATCCGGCCGGTCAGTTCCCCATATCGGACAAGCCGATCGTGTTAACGGCATTCGCGGCACCTCCGGTGGTTGTGGAGAATCTGAATACAAACACATTTACGAAATATTTGGAAGAAAAGCTGAATGTCAAGTTTGAATTCGTGATCGCCAGTGCAGCCGCCAAAAAAGAAAGAAAGCAGATGCTATTTGCCAGCGGCGATTACCCGGCAATTATTCTTAACGGCGATCTGACACCGGATGAACAAATCAACTACGGCAAGTCCGGCATTTTGAAGCCTCTGAATGACTTAATCGACCGATATGGGGACAACATCAAACGGATATTTGCCGAGAAGCCCATCCTGCGCCAGGCGATTACGGCCCCCGACGGCCAAATTTATTCCCTTCCGGCTATTAATGAATGCTTTCACTGCTGGTACGCACAGAAGCTATGGATTAACATGGATTGGCTGAACAAACTGCATCTGGCGCCTCCCGAAACAACGGAGGAATTCTATCAGGTGTTGAAAGCTTTTAAGACGAGGGACCCGAATGGCAACGGCAAAGCCGATGAAATTCCATTGTCCGGGGCAACCGATTCCTGGCATGCGAAAATTACGGGATTTTTGATGAGCGCCTTTATTTATAACACGGACGACAATTACTTTTATATGCAGGACGGCAAAGTGGGGCTGGCCGCGGCACAGCCGGAATGGAAGGAGGGGCTTGCCTACATTCGCCGGCTCTACAGCGAAGGATTGATCGATCCGTCCTCATTTACCCAGACGATTGACGGCTTGATCCAGTTGGCAAGCCATAGTGGCGACAATGTGCTCGGAAGTGCGGCTTTGGGTCATATTCGGATGGCATTCAGCGGAATGGATGAAGAAAGAAACAAAGCGTATCATACGATCCCGCCGTTAATCGGCCCGAATGGCTATCAGGCGGCCGGCTATTTCAACACGGTGGAGAACGGTCAATTCGCGATAACGGATAAAGCGACGGAGACGGAAGCGGCAGCGGCAATCCGGCTGGCCGATTTTCTGTATTCGGAAGAGGCGGCCATACGGAACGAATTCGGACCGGAAAATTTGTGGTGGCGCAAAGGTAAGCCCGGAGAGGTCGACGAGCACGGAAGGCCTGCAAAATACAAGGTAAATCCCGAATACTTCGGTCATTTAACGCAGAATGAAGGCTGGAGCCAAATGGGCATCTCTTACCGGGACAGGGGGCTTCGGGAATCATGGGCGGTGCCGCAGGATCCGTATTCCATGGAAGGCTACGAGCATCGTTTGTACGGGGAGACGGCCAGAAATTACGCGGGCAAAGAGCCGGAAGAGGTTTTTCCCGCTCATGTTTATGTGGAACAGGGCTCAGCGGTCGAAGCAGCGCGCTTGCGGGTGCAAATCAACGATTATATTGAATCCGCCATGGTGCAGTTTATAACCGGCTCAAAAAATATCGAGCAGGAGTGGGACGCCTATTTGGAAGGGTTCAATGGTTTGAAGCTTGACCGGTATTTGTCTATTTATCAAACAGCCTACGACAACTACAAACGCAATCCATGACGCGTCGCAAGGGGCTGTCCCGGAAGTCAAGATGACTTTTCGGGACAGCCCCTTCGTATGCCGCGGGGGGCGACGGAGCGGCAGATAGGCATTCGTCAGAGCCGCAGCCGTTCATCAATACGGCATACGGCGCCTGCAGCGGCGCGGCAGAATATTGAGCGTCAGCGGAAAGTTGTACGTTCCGGCAATCGCCTGGAAAAGCAAGCGGCTGCAGAAATTCGTCTCCTGGTTGAATACTGTTCGTTGACCCCCTCGTCCCCATTCCATTATCGTGGATACCAAACCTCATCGTATCCAGAAAGGAAGTGGTCGACGATCATACCATCAATCGGAGGACTGGAAGTAAAGAAAGCGGGTCGGATCGGCTTGGGCGAGAACAGAATGGTTCGTCTGAAAGGTCCGGCCAGAAAAATGAAACGGCATTGGCAGCTATACCTGCTCGTTCTGCTGCCGCTCGCGTACATTGTCATTTTTAAATATATTCCGATGTACGGCGCACAGATTGCTTTTCGCGACTTCAGCCCGGTAAGAGGCTTTACAGGAAGCGAATGGGTGGGGCTCAAAAACTTCTCGGATTTTTTCAATTCCCCGAATTTTTGGCTCCTAATTAAGAACACGCTGATCATCAGTGTGTATTCGCTGCTCATCGTATTTCCGGCGCCCATTATTTTGGCTCTCGCATTAAATGAAATCCGAAATGCGAGATTCAAGAAAACGGTGCAGATGGTGACGTTCGCACCGTACTTTATTTCCACCGTCGTCATGGTTTCGATGATTATTCTCTTCTTGTCTCCGCGTCTGGGCTTCGTCGATTCGATCGTCAAGTTTCTGGGGATGGAATCGATTAACTTTATGGGCATTCCGGATTTTTTCAGCAGCATCTTCGTATGGTCAAACGTCTGGCAGGGCATCGGTTACGGCGCAGTCATCTACCTTGCCGCGCTCGCCGGGGTCAACCCGGATTTATATGAAGCGGCTAAGGTCGACGGGGCTTCCCGCTTTCAGAAGGTTCTCCATATCGACATACCGGGGATCATGCCCGCCGCCATCATTCTTCTTATTTTGAATGTCGGGCAAATTATGAATGTCGGCTTCGAAAAAATCTATTTGATGCAAAATCCGCTTAATACGAGCACGTCGGAAGTTATTTCCACTTACGTCTACAAAATCGGCTTGTTAGGGGCCAATTTCAGTTTCTCGGCAGCCGTGGACCTGTTTAACTCGGTCATCAATCTCATTTTGCTGCTGGCCGTCAATTATTTTGCAAGACGTATATCGGACAACAGTCTCTGGTAAGGGAGGAAGGGAATCGAGATGAATAAACCGGTGGCAGTCAAAGAGTCGATGGGCGACAAGCTATTTCTCTTCCTTGTCTACGCCTTTCTGCTGTTCATTCTCATCATAGTGCTCTATCCGCTCATTTATATTGTCAGCTCTTCCTTCAGTTCTCCGCAGGCCGTCATCAGCGGCAGGGTGTGGCTGTTCCCGGTCGAGCCGAGCCTGGCGGGCTATAAGGCGATTTTCTCCAACCCGCAGATCCTTACAGGATATGCCAATTCGCTCTTCTACACGTTCTTCGGCGTCTTGATCAATGTGAGCATGACCGTGATGCTGGCGTACCCGCTGTCCAAAAGCACCTTTCTCGGCCGAAACTTCATCATGGTCATTCTGGTCATTACGATGATGTTCAGCGGAGGGCTGATTCCCTATTACCTGACGGTTAAAATGCTGGGGATTCTGGACACAAGATGGGCGATGCTGCTCCCGGGCGCATTGGCGGTGTGGCAGGTCATCATCGCCCGCACTTTCTTCCAATCGACGATTCCGAAGGAGCTCGGGGAGGCCGCTGAATTGGATGGCTGCAGCGATTTCGGCTTTCTGTGGCGGATCGTGCTGCCTCTATCCAAACCGATTCTTGCCGTCCTGGTCCTGCTGTATGCGGTCGGGCATTGGAATGCGTATTTCGATGCGCTCATCTTCTTGAAATCGCAGGAGCTGTTTCCTTTGCAGATCATATTGCGGAATATCCTCATCCTGAACTCGATCGACGCGAGCATGATGGTGGACGCGAATCAAATGGCGGCGATGCAGGGCTTGCGGGATTTGTTGAAATTCTCGCTCATTGTCGTCGCGACGGTGCCTGTGTTGGCCATTTATCCTTTCGTTCAAAAGTATTTCGTCCAGGGCATTATGATCGGATCGCTAAAAGGATAGCTAATCCGGATCATTCCGGCTCACAAAACTTAAAGGAGGAGTCTGCTTTGAAAAAAAAGACAAGCTCGATCACCCTGGTTTTGGTTATCGCGTTTTCGATGTTTTTATCCGCCTGCAGCGACGGATCCGGAGGAAATAACGCCGGGGGCACGAATGCGCAGAATGGAGAAGGAGATACGGTTACGCTGAACACCTTCATTACAGTACCGCCCCGGATCGAAGACGTCGGCACAAACAAGGTAACCCAATTTATCGAGGATCGGCTGAACATCAAGTTCAAATTTGACGCCGCTCCGTCTGCCAATGCCAACGATAAGAAAAAATTGACCATGGCGAGCGGCGATTATCCGGCTGTCTTTCTTTCCGGCAATTTCACGCAAGCCGAACAGATCGACTATGGCAAACAGGGCATACTGATTCCTCTGAACGACTTGATCGAGAAATACGGGAACGAGATTAAGAAGGCATTCGAAGAGGATGCCGATTTGAAAGCGGCCATTACGGCTCCGGACGGCAACATCTACGCGCTTCCGCACATTAACGATTGCTTCCACTGCTGGTATTCGCAGAAATTATGGATCAACAAGGACTGGCTGGCTAAATTGAACCTTGAAATGCCGACGACAACCGACGAGTACTATGAGGTGCTGAAAGCATTCAAGACGAAGGATCCGAACGGCAACGGCCAAGCGGATGAAATCCCGCTGTCCGGCGCTTTTAACACTTGGCGCGGCATCCCTTCCAACTTCCTGATGAACTCGTTTATCTATAATAACGATGAAGATTTCTTCTTTATGGAAGACGGGAAGGTTGGGCTCGCTGCCAGCCAGCCGGAATGGCGTCAAGGATTGGAGTATGTAAACAAGCTGTTCAGCGAAGGTCTGATCGATAAGGAAGCCTTCACACAAAATAACGATCAAATGGCGCAAGTAGGCAACCGTTCTGGCGACAACGTGAGCGGCAGCGTGACTGCCGGCCATATCGGCATGTATTTCAGCTTGACGGAAGGCCAAAACCGGCATAAGGAGTATATTACCGTCCCGCCGCTCAAAGGGCCGAACGGCACAGCCTTCGCGGGATATTACAAGGCATACGGCAACGGACAGTTTGCGATCACGGACAAAGCCTCGGAAGAAGAAGCCATTGCAGCGATAAGAATGGCGGATTATTTGTATTCCGAAGAGCATGCGATTACGAATGAATATGGGCTGGAAGGAAAGTACTGGGAAAAAGCCAAGGAAGGCCAGAAGGACGTGCACGGCAATCAAGCCAAGTACAGCTTGAAGCCGGAATACTGGAATATCGGCACGACGTTCAACGACACATGGGATCAAATGGGCATTACGAGAAGAACACGGGATATTCGCGAATCGTGGGCCGTACCGGAAGATCCGTTCTCCCAAGTCGGCTATGAATACCGCTTGTATTTGGAAACCGCGAAAAACTATGAAAACAAGCAGCCGGAAGAAACGTTCCCGCTGACCATCTTCATGGAGTCGAACGACGCTAAGGAAGCGAATCAGCTCCGTACGCAAATCAATGATTACGTACGGTCGAATATGGCGCAATTCGTGACGGGAACAAAGAAATTAAATGATGCGGAGTGGGATAACTACGTGAAGGGCTTTGAAGGTCTAAACCTGCCGCGTTATCTCGAAATCTATCAGAATGCTTATGACAGCAAAAAAAAATAAGAGCAAAGACCATCATCCTTTCGCTAAGGATGATGGTTTTTTGTAGCATGCAGGCCGACAAAAGAGCACGCAGCCGATGCCTTCAATCAGTAGGGATATCCTTGGTCACTCCGCTAAGAAATACGGATCTGATGATTTACGAGGTTGCCGAAAAGGTCGGCTATAATAATGCCCGTCATTTTAGCGATATGTTTAAAAAAATGTATGGCAAACTGCCGATTGATTACCGCCAGAATTCGAAGAAAAGCATGGACTAAAGGATCATGCTGCTATAAAGTTATGCTGCAGGGAAATAACGGATCCTCTTCGATTGCCGGGTACCGCTGCTGGAGATGCCGAATACGCGCATAGGCAAGGCGAGTTAGTTTTATACACCTATACCTTAGTTTCTTCCATCGCCATGCCATGAATGCGCTTTTATAATCAGGGTAGCGGGAGGAACAGGGTGCTTTAGGAATATGCGCTCCGGTACTCGGTCGGAGACAGATTCGTTTCCTTCCGGAAAAACTTTGTAAAATGATTCGTTTCTTTGAAGCCTGTCCGATCGGCTATTTCTTTGATGCTTAACGGAGTTGATGTGAGCAGCTGCTTCGCCCGTTCCGTTCGTTTGCGGTTGACGTATTTTAAAGGCGGAATGCCGAAATGCTTTTTGAAATAGGAGATAAAATAGTTGGGATGAAGATGTACGGCTTCAGCCATCTGATCGACGGTGATGCCCGTATGCAGCCTGTTGTCTACAAAATGCTGAATGACATTCAAGCGATTCATTTCGCCGCTGCGATGCTGCAGAACGCGAACCGGCACGCTTTCTAGAAAGAGGCCGATGATCTCCAGCAGCAGCGCTTTTTCGCGCAGTCTGGCAACGATCGTATGCTGTTGATTACAGCTGATGAGATCTTGGAACAAGTCCGTCATTCTGGCTGGATCGCCCACATTTATACAAAGCGGAACGCCGATCCACTGAAACAGGTCAAATGGACCGGCCGTGATGTGAAAGTGGCACCAATATTTCAAGTACGGGCGTCCGCTGAATGCGGAGAATGATTTCCGGCAGTTAACAGGCGTAAGAAACAGCTGTCCGGGCTTCGGGTAATAATCCACATCGCCGATGCGGATCCAGCCCTCGCCTTCGCATATGAAATAAAGTTTGTTGTATTCGGGGACGGAATCCGTTTCCCCCCAGCTATGGGTAACCTGGGTCTTATGAGCGACCAACAGCTCGATTTGCAGCGATTGCAGCAAATCGGATAAGGCAAATTGTTCGTTTTCTTGCATCGTTAACGGCCACCTGCATCCGGGAAATTTGACTTGTCTATTTTATAGTAATAGATTGACCGACCAAATAAAAGGCTAACGCACGAAATGGGGAATAGTGGATGAAAACGTTGATAGAAAATCGAATTTGGTACAAGCAGCCGGCCTCGGTCTGGGAGGAGGCGCTGCCGCTCGGCAACGGGCGGCTTGGCGCGATGGTGTTCGGAGGCATCGAGACCGAACGGCTGCAATTGAACGAAGATACGCTGTGGTCTGGCGTTCCGAAGACGGGCTCCAATCCGAATGCCGCCGCGCTGCTGCCGGAAATTCGCCGTTTAATCGACGAGGAGCGATACGAGGAAGCGGACAGGCTTTGCAAGGAAACGATGGGTTCCTATACGCAATCGTATATGCCGCTTGGAGACTTGACCGTAACCTTCCAGCATGGCGATTTGGCAACGGAATATGAACGCAAGCTTCATCTTCAGGATGCGGTTGCAACGACTAGCTACAAAATCGGTCAAGTGAAATATCGGAGAAGCTGTTTTATATCCTATCCCGATCAGGTAATCGTGCTGCGATTGGAAGCGGATCGCCAGAATGCACTGAACTTTACGGTCAGGCTTGACAGCAGGCTGAAGCATCGGACGGGCACGGACGGCGATTTTTTTGTGCTAGCAGGCGAATGTCCTTCTAATGTTGATCCCAACTACTATAGGACCGATAATCCGATCGATTATAGCGAGTCCGGGATGCTTTTCGAAGGCAGGCTGGGCTTGTCGCTGGAGGGGGGACGTTCGTACGTTGACCATGATGGCATTCACGTTGTGGAAGCAGCGGCAGCGACGCTCGTGTTTAGCGCGGCAACAAGCTTTAACGGCTTTGACCGTCATCCTCGCACGGACGGAATCGATCCTTCGCCGCTGACGGAACGGTATGTAACAAACGCGCTGGCAAAAAATTATGAAGAGCTTCTCCAATCACATCTCGATGACTACCGTCCTTTGTTTAAACGCGTAGCTCTCAGTCTGGGAGATGCCGGCCTATCGCCTGATTTACCGACCGATGCGCGCGTGGCTGCCTACGGCGCGCAGGATCCGAAACTCGTCGAGCTGCTCTTCCAGTTCGGCAGATATTTGCTAATTGCGAGCTCGAGGCCGGGTACCCAGGCGGCGAATTTACAGGGCATTTGGAATAAAGAGATCAGGCCGCCTTGGAGCAGCAATTATACGCTTAACATCAATGCCGAGATGAATTATTGGCTTGCGGAAACCTGCAATTTATCCGAGTGTCACGGACCTTTTCTGGATTATATCGGGAATATGGCGAAGACCGGCGCAGTCATCGCGCGCGAAAATTACGGCATGCGCGGCTGGGTCGCGCATCACAACAGCGATATCTGGTGCCAAGCGGCACCGGTCGGAGCATATGGGCACGGCGATCCGGGTTGGGCAAGCTGGTTTATGGCGGCGCCATGGCTTTGCGCCCATCTATGGGAGCATTATGAATTCGGCAGAGATGTGCAGTTCCTCCGGAGCAAAGCTTACCCCGTGATGAAGGAAGCGGCGATGTTCTGCCTGGATTGGCTGATTGAGGATGCCGGCGGATACCTGGTAACTTCGCCGTCGACCTCGCCCGAGCATAAGTTTATCGGACCGGACGGCAAGAAGACGGCCGTCAGCAAGGCGGTCACGATGGATATGGCGCTCATTCGCGAGCTGTTCACGAACTGTATCGCGGCAATGGGATTGACCGGTGAGGATGAGGCTTTTCGCGAACGGCTGGAAGCGGCAAGGGAGCGCTTGCAGCCTTACCGGATCGGAAAATATGGGCAGCTGCAGGAGTGGTTTATGGATTTCGAGGATGAGGATGTTCACCATCGCCATGTGTCGCATTTGTACGGCGTATATCCGGGCAGCGAGCTTACAGAGCAAGCGGCGCCTGAATGGTTTGCCGCGGCGCAGCGCTCGCTGGAGCGACGGGGGGATGAGGGCACCGGCTGGAGCCTGGCTTGGAAATTGAACCTGTGGGCACGCTTCGGCGACGGTAACCGCGCGCATAATCTGATTGGAAATTTGCTTAGTCTGGTCGACAGCGATAAAGAAGGCGTGACGGGCGGCGGCGTCTACGCGAACCTATTCGGCGCGCATCCGCCGTTTCAAATCGACGGCAACTTCGGCTTCACGGCAGGCGTGGCGGAAATGCTTCTTCAATCGCATGAGGGCATGATCAATTTGCTTCCGGCCTTGCCGGATGTGTGGCCCGATGGTGAGGTTTCGGGCTTGCGCGCCCGCGGCGGCTTCGAAATCGGCATGAGCTGGCGGGAAGGAGCGCTTGTGAAGCTAGTGCTCTTGTCGGTCAGTGGCGGAGCTTGTACAATTTCAGCCGGCGTGCCACTGATGCTTCAAGGAGCGGACGAAGCGGCGAGCAAAGAGCTTCAGCTCGTGACGGAAGCAGGAAGACTCTATACTTTCGTTGCGGGTTAATCCCCACCTGGTTAAGGAAGCCAAATAATTGGTCAAAGCGCGCGGTCTCCCATAGATCCGCGCGTTTTGCAATTATATTGCAGCAATTGACCCTGCCGCGTTTCTGGAGCTACTTCGATCAAGTAAATACGCAGGTTGCGAAAACCCGATTTAGAGAGCTGGGGTACGATCCCGATACATAGGTAACGGATTCTTATGGCCAAATTCATGGCATTTCCGGTCTTTACGCGGCGGATAACAGCGTTATTCCCACATCGTTATTCGATTTAACTTTTTTTATTTTGCAAAACTTGTTTTACTAAATTTGCTGCTGCTTCATCATGTATTGAATTGTTTTCCTGTGCATTTTCTATGGCATTCTGTACATAACTTGTTCCCGTGTGGTTTAAATTGTTGAAGACATTCGGCTGCTTTTCAGCTTTAGAAACGTTTAGCTGATCTGGTTTCATAAGGGATCGACCTCCATTCTGTATTATTCCAAGTGTATTGTGGTTGATTTCAATGAATAATATTCTTTTCTCCATCAAATGGATCCAAACATTTTTTCGCCGCGGGGTTGATCACCGCGATCATCCGGTTCAAGCTTGATGCCGATCGAATCAAAGCTGGGGCTATCCGCAGCGATCGGCAAAGCCAATACGCCGATCCCCTGCTCGTCTACGCGGAACGTACCGGCACTTCTGCGCTCGCCGTCCTGGAGCAGCCATACTTGGTATGCTTGCGTATCCTTTGAAGCTTTCACTCCGAACACATATACGATGAACTGCTTGTTCTGCCCGTTATCGACAATGCAGGCGACACCATAGGTGCGAGTGGTTTCCGCCATTTCCGGCTTCAGTGAAACCAAACGCTCAATTTGGGCAGCGGGAATATTTAATGCTTGCTCCAATGGAAGGGGAGCAGCCGAACGTTCGCGGTAAAGCTGATAATTCCAGATGGAGCCTATGAAGAAGAAAGCGGATACGACGGCAATGGCGGCAATCGATTTCCATCTTTTACGGAAAATAGGCTTTCTTGCAAAACTAGTATGATCGTTTTCTCTCTCCACAGCTAAGGCGGCGCCCATGACTTGCTTCTTCAAATCTTTTGGCGGTTCGAATCGTTCCATGGTTTCGGGTAACGCCTCCCATACGATGCGAAGCTCTTTGATTGCGGCCTGGCAGTCGGCACAATCGGGAATGTACAAATCCAGTATAGCGCGCCTAACAGGACTCGAAAGCGATAAGTTATTGTACAAATCGAGTATAGCGCGCCATAAGGCACTTTATCGAGATTCTTCTTGTAAAAAAGGACATTCTTGGTAGCCAGGGGAAACCGTATACGGTTCCCCCTAATCATCCGATCATTTGGCTTCTACGATAATCGTTCCCTTCATCCCCGGATGCGGCAAGCAGTAATAAGAGAATTATCCTTCCTCAGAGAAGGTTACCTCTTTCGATATGTCTTGACCGAGCATGCCGGTATCGAAGGATTCGTTATCCGCTGTGGCGCTATGGCCGACCTCATCCTGCATGCGGAAACGAGGATTAAACAAAACAGGAAGCTCAGGTATAGCTTGATGTTCGATGCTGTCTTGGCATGAAGCTTATCACCTCTTCTTATTTTACAATGATTTTGCCCGTCATAAATTGCTTATGCGGCTCGCAGAAATAGCCGTAAGTTCCGGCTTTATCCAATGTGATCGTGAAGGACTCCCCTTTGCCGAGGAGAGGTGTTTCGAATGAGCCGTCCAACGCAACAGCATTATGCTTCATTTCATCGTAATTGGTGAAAACCACTTTGGAACCGGCCTCAACTGTCAACGGCTCCGTCCCGAAGGAAAATTCCTTTATGTCAACTTTGTATGTTTTGACCTGCGGTGCTGTCGTTCCGATCTGATGGAATAGTCGGATTTCGCCGCGAACTATACGCCGCCGACCGCTTCGCCTTTTACATCGCCTGCTGCCGTACAAAGTAGTACAAAGGCCAACCTTTATAGGTTGTCTGCTTCGTACCGTCGGCACGAGTCAGTACCGAGAAATCGCCGGCATTCAAGCTGCCCGGTATTTGCAAAAACCGGCCAATTGCTTAAGTATTGATTCTGGCAGGAATTCAGGTCATCTGCATCATTCGTAAAGAAATACAGCGTACGACCGTTTTTATTGGTGAAGAATGTCCCCAATTTGTCGCTGCTCTGCAATAAGATTTGATCGTCTGGCAGCATAGCTGATGCGGAAATCACTCTCTGGATTGCAATTTCCCAAAAAGCGTTGCGCCGCTTGCCATATGTACCGACAACGTCTCAGCCTCCTCTAAAAGTCCTTGAAGGCGCAGTGAAATGATCGCGGCTTGCAGCCTGGTCGATTGCTTGCCTAAATAGGCTGCGTTGACGCCGCTCCCGTCACCGAGCAGCAAACCAAGCTCAGCTGCAGTTTCTGCATCCGTCTTGACTATCGAGTCTTGGTCTTGTGCCGATGCGCCGAATGCGAGCGGGAATCGGTTTGAGCGAATGGACATTTTTTTTTGCATGAAGTCCGCTGTGATGTACCAGGTAGGAAGCGCTCCATTGTTTCATACCCCCTGAATATGGGATAATCATGAGAATAACGATCATCCAGAATGGAGTTTGCCTATGAAGTCTTTCAGCATTAAGAAAAAAGCGGATCTCATGCTGCTCAGCTCGGCTATCGGCATTTTAGCTGCTTTTCCATTTCATCATACCTTTGCAGGAGGCTTGCTGTTCTCGCTGTTCAGCGCGGCTGCGATTGGCGGCTTGGCCGATTCCTTTGCGATAAGCGCTCTGTTCGGCAACCCGCTGCGAATCAAATGGCCGGCTTGGATGGGGACTAACATCATCTCGCGCAACCGGGAACGACTCATAGGCGAGCTTGTCATGATGGTGCAGAATGAGCTGCTCACTATTCCTAACATTAAGGAGAGACTGGACGAGTACAATATCGCGGACGTTATCGTTGCATATTTAAAGCAGCACGGCGGGGAAGAGGGCGTTAACGACATTTTGCAGCAGGCAGCGGATGATGTGATTACGACGATCGATTTGCAGGAATTGGCCAAAACGGTTCAAACCTTTCTGCTCGAGAATGCCGATACGATTCAAGTTTCTGATCTGGCCGCCGATATTGGCGACTGGACGATTCGCAACCGATATGATGACCGCATCATTGCGTTCATGATTCCTGAGCTTATGAAGATCGTGAAGTCGGCTCCATTTCGGTCGATTATCGGCCAAATCGTCGATTCCGCCATTAAATCCTACGAGGGCGATCAGTTCAGAAGAAAGCTCATTGATTTTACGGCCGGATTAGAATCAGCGAACATTAGCGGGAAAATACAAGAATGGCTGGTGCAGTTTCTGGGTCAATTTGCTTCGGAGGAGCATCCGCAGCGGCAGCAAATCAAGCAGTATATCGAACGTTTTGTTATACGGTTAAGAACGGATGAGCGGCTTCGTTACCGGATCGAGGAAGGCAAAGCGAAGCTCCTGCAGGCGGTAAAAGACGAGATCAAGCTTGACGCCTATATTCAAAAAGGATTAGAGAAGCTCCGGCAGGCAGCGGCGGCGAATGCGGAGGGGGAGCGTGACCGCTATCCTTGGATTAAAGAAAAGGTTCATCAAGGCGTTGTTTATTTGTCAGGCAATGATCAAATGCTGTCGCGCCTTGACGGCTATGTGAAGTCTACCCTGCTGAAATGGATGGAGCAGAAGCATTCCTACATCGGCAAAGCGGTAACCGATAAGCTGAATACCTTCTCCGAGGAGGAGCTTATTCAGCTCGTGAAGGAAAAAGCAGGACGGGATTTGCAGTATATTCGCATAAACGGCATTGGAGTCGGCGCGCTAATTGGCGTCGTGCTGCATCTTGCGACATTTTGGATAGGAGGTTAGCAGGAAATGGCCATGAGAAAAAAAGCGAATCGAAGCCTCATCCTTCTAGCCGTCTTGTTCGTTGGCGCCGCTTGCTGTGTATATGTTTTTCCGGATCAATGGTGGGCCCGCATGCTGCTCTATACATCTGAGGCTGGATTAGTCGGTGCGTTAGCTGACTTATTCGCGGTTACGGTATTATTCCGCCATCCGTTCGGCTGGAAGTGGATCCCGCATACGGCGATCATTCCGAAAAATCGCGATAAGCTGATCGAAGGCGTGGCGAGTATGGTTGAGCAGCAATTGCTAAGTAAAGACCTGCTAAAGGAGAAGGTCAAGCAAATATCGCTTGTGGAAATCGCGATTGCCTGGATCGACCGGCGCCCTGCAGGCGTAATGGCGGAGCAGGGCTGGACGCTGTTGTCAGGCATGCTGGCAAAGCTTGATTTAAAAGGCTTATCCATCGTAGTGGATGAGCAAGCGCGCAAGGGCGTAAGCAAAATGAATTTGTCCCCCTATGCAGGGAAAGCGCTCAGATGGGTACTGGATAAGGGTGATTTTCAAAGTTGGCTCAGTCAGATCGTAGAATATGCCGCGGGGCGTGCTGCCGGCGAAGAAACGAAGCTTGTTATACGCGAAATGCTGGCGAGAGAGAAGGATAAGTTCGTGAATCAGGGAGGAGTGTTCTCCAAGTGGCTCAAAAAAATGGCCGTAGAAATCGCGGAATCCACGAATGCACTTAATCTTGACGATGCTTCGAACGCGCTGTATGACGATTTGCAAAAGCTCATTAACGAATTAAGAAACCCGAAGCATGAGCTTCGTGTCCTGCTCGAGACGATGGTCTATCAGCTTGCCGATAACCTGCAGAACCGGGAGGATGTGTCCGCTGCCATAAACGAGTGGAGAGACGAGATGCTTGGGAAAATCTCATTGCTTCCGTCAATTGAGGCCGTTCTCGGCCAGTTCAGGCATCTGCTGACACAGGATTCGGGCATGCAGCTTGCGGCCGCGGATAAACATACGGTTAATCAAGCGGATATTAAGCAGCTGATTAATCGGTTTATTGAATCCTACTGGGAATGGTTCAAATCCAATGAGGAAACAAAGAGCTGGCTGGAGCAGTACGCACAGCGATTCGTCCACACGATTATCGAGACGGAGCATGCGGTCATCGGCCTGATCGTGCGCAAAACGCTGGACAGCTTCACGGAGCAGCGGCTCGTTCATTTTATCGAAAGCAAGGTCGAGACCGACCTGCAGCGCATCCGCTTAAACGGGGCTTATATCGGGGCGGCGCTTGGCGCGGCGTTTTATATCGTGTTGTACGGTATTTATGAGCCGCTGCTTCATTTACGTTAGCTGCGAAGTAGGAGCAAAGAATCATTTTTCGAAAAACGAACGTAATTGATTGCGATGTTCTTTATAAAGAATTTCCGAGATGTTATAGTGAAGAGGTCTATGTGGAGCGTTTGTCCATAAATAGAATCTTTTAGTTATGACAGAAATCGGAGGTAAAAGAGAATCTTATGAAATTATTACTAGTCTTACTGCTTGCGGCACAGCTGTCGGTGCCGGGAGTTTGGTCCAATTCATCGGCTGTCGTTCCTACCAGCACATCCACTTCGGCGGTTCAGAAGAAGTATGAAATCGAGCTGTCGCGCTTTGGCATTCGTAATGACGGCACGCGTCCCGTGGAAACGACAAAAGGAATAAACAATGCGCTGAAATGGGCCGGCAAAAATGGCAAAACCGTAACCTCGCTGCCGGCCGGCACATATTTGATTGACAAAAACAGCCGCATTAACATGGTTAGCAACATGACCTTTGAACTGCCGAAGAATGCCGTGCTTCAGAAGGAGACGAACGGCAAAGAGCATTATCAGCTGATGTATATCGGCTACGGCGTCAACAACGTTACGCTGAAGGGCGGCGTCTATAAAGGGGATAAGGATAAGCATGATTATTCGAAAAAGGACCATCAGTTCTCGGCCGGAACCCATGAAAGCGGCTATGGCATCGCGACGGAGGGCGCGGTTAATTTGACCATTGACGGTGTCAAGGCTACCCATTTTACGGGTGACGGCCTTGTGCTCGGCGGTCATGGAACGATGGTTCAGGATTTGTATGCGAATCATTTCGAGCAGGGAGAATTCGACGGCAAAGGAAAAAAAGTCGCGAATGCGAAAAAAATTCGTACGAAGAATCCGCTTACCTTCACAAATGCGATTTTCAAAAGCGAGCGCGAATTCGAGCTGTCGAATCCGATAAAGCTGCCTGCGGGCTTCGACATTTATTTCTATAAGGCGAATGGAACCTTCCTCCAAAAGATGGCAGGCAAAAGAGTGCGCGATATCTTCACCATCCCGGAGGGAGCGGCGAAGTTTCATCTCGTGTTCAATCAATCCGCGACGAAGGGCGCGTACGTGGAATTTTGGAATCGGGTCGTAACGCAGGACGTCGTGATCAAAAATTCGGAGTTCGCGTTTAACCGCAGACAAGGCATTACGGTTGGCGGCGCCGATAACGTATGGATTACGGGCAGCTCGTTTCATGATATGAAGGGCACGATGCCGCAGTCCGGCATTGATGTGGAGGGCGGCTTCGGAGAGAACGGCCATCGAAACAGCAATATTACGATCAAGGGCAACAAGTTTTATAATAACGCCTCGTATGACGTCATTCTCTACGATGGCAGAGATGCGACCGTCGAGGATAATCATTTGGCTTCGAAAGGAGTCATCGGCCTTGCAGTGTCCGAACCGTTCAAGGGAGCGCTGATCAAAAATAATCATTTTGACGGAACAAGAATTATCGCTTATCATGACGTTGATTTCTTGAATAACAAGATGAATGATTCCTTTACGACCTTGGAAGGTCCCAATATTACTATTGACGGCATGGAATTCACGGATTCCTTATTTGCCGTAAACTCCAAGGTGCCGTTCGGCATTGCCGTCTCGAACGTTACGATCAAGAACAATAAAATAAGCAATTCCGGCCTTTCCTTGGCGGGAAAGCCGGTTCATATTAAAAATTTGACGATTAACGGGCTATCGACCTTGCGCTCCTTCTCGGGCATCTCGGCCGAGGGCAGCATTTTCGACAACCTGAAGGTTATCGGCTTTAACACGACTTACGGCTTGTCGCTTCCGCCGGGCACCTACAATAATTGCGTGTTCGAGGGAGCGGAGGGAGGCAAGTTCGGCATCATTCATGCCGCTTCCGCAGGTAAATACGTTTTTGACGGCTGTTCCTTTAAATCCGCCTCGACGCTAATCGCGAATTTCGTAGGCGAGCATCCGAAGCTCGATCTCACGATCAAAAATTCGACCTTCGAAGTGCTGGGCAACACGCAGGCCATCAGCATTCAAGCCGCGAAGAGCGTCTTGCTGGAGAACAATACGATAAACGCGGGCAAGCTGACGAATACGAGTCTTGAATTAATTAGAATAAACGATTACTGGAAACGAAAGGAGAAGCATGATATTTTGAAGGCGATTATTCGCGGGAATACCATTACCTCCAATAACGCCGCCATCGGCATCTCTACTATAAATGCAGGAATCGGCGCGCCCCCTTACACGATAGAGAATAACACGCTGCACAAGGCTAAGCTGTCTCTGAAGAGCAACGATGCCGTCAGCAACAATACGTTAAAATAAGCTAGTCAAAATAAGGCTCTGACCCTTTGCGGTCGGAGCTTTTTGTGCTTTAAGCTCGCATGCGGCGTTATAAAACCGAAAATAGTCTAGTTTTTAATCATTTATATCTGGTTTTTAAATGGAGTCTTGGACAAATATCCATATAATTGAAATGGTATCGCTTTCAATTCGGTGAAAGGAGGCCGAGGGAAAAGGGAAGAGGGAACCAACCGGATTTGAGAAGGAATGTTCACAATCAGATTTTTTGGGAGGTTAATGAAGAAATGCAGACTCGAAGCAAGCAGAATGGTAAACGGCTCTTATCGAAGTTTTTAAGCTGTATGTTAGTCATGTCGCTTTTGATGCCGCTAAACGTAATGCCGGCGCATGCTGCGGATGCGGTACTTGTATCGGATGACTTTAGCACTTATGCCGAAGGAAAGCTTACGGCAGGAAGCGGAAATAAATGGTCAACGCTCGGAACTGCCCCCGATATCCAAGTCATCAAGGATACAGCGACGGGTTTGACATATGCGGAAATAACCCACGACCTGACGGGGTCCTCTTATTTCGGCCAACGGTTCGCCGCACAAAACGGAGGCGTTATCATCGAATTCGATGTGAACATTCCGACAAGCAAGGGCGGAACATTGTGGGTGATGGATGGCAATATCAATGCGACAAGCGCCGCCGTCCTGCGCTATCAGCTTGATGGGGGCGTTATTAAGCGCCATAATTCGGACAAGCAGATCAGCTACGATACGGCTCACTGGTATCGCTTCAAGATGGTGTTCAATGCGCCGCAAAAAACATATAAGACGACGATTACGGATTTGACGACGAATGATACGGTCGAATGGCCGGATGCTTTCTATAGCGCGCGGGATAAAATCAGCAGCTTCGGATTTTTCGTGAACGCGGGCGGCGGCAAGTTTAAATTGACGAATGTCAGTGTAAAAGCGCTCGATCTGGCGCTTACGAGCCTTGCGCTGCAAGCTGGAAAATATAGCCCGGAGATCGTACCTCCGTTCGATCCGAAGGTAAATAATTACACGATGGATGTTCCTTATTCAGTTGAGAAGCTGACAGTTGCGCCTATTGCCAGCAATCCCGGCGGAGTTGCGGTGAAGGTAGGAGAGATGGGCGTAGAGAATGGAAACGCGGCAACGGTCGCGTTAACAGGCAATACGACAACGATTAGTACTTCGGTAACCTCCGGCGAGTACACGGATATTAATCGAACCTATACGGTCACGGTAAATAGACTGGAGAAAGCGCCGAACGTCAATTATGCAGCAACGGAAGCCAGAGACGGCAAAGTGCTGCTCGGTTGGGAGGAACCGAAAGATCCTGACTATCGGGAAGCCCGTATTTATATGAAAAATGAAGAGGGCTCTTTCGTATTGGCAGACACCGTGCCGAAGGGGAAATATATCTCGACGATATCGGGTCTTACAAACGGGATGGCGTATGACTTTATCGTAAAAGGCGCATTCGCTTACGAAGGCGAGGAAGTGATGGAGTCAAGCGGCGTGGAGATCAGCGAAACGCCTGTGCGGTTTCCTGCAAGGCAAATGGAAAATTTGGATCGGGGCATCGTTGCCGTTAAGGAAGAGGGTCATGTCTATGTCGGCTGGCGTTTGCTTGGCACCGATCCTGCTTCTATTGCCTTTAACCTTTACCGGGATGGAGCGAAGGTAAACGCAAGCCCGATTACGGGCAGCACGAACTATGCGGATGAGGGAGGGACGGCCGATTCTACTTATTTCGTTAGAACAGTCCTAGACGGAGTTGAACAGCGCCAATCGGAATTTGCCGAGGTCTGGGATATGAATTACTTGCACGTTCCGATTCAAAAGCCGGCGGATGGCGTAACCGTTAGCGGACAAGCATACAGCTATCGCGCAAACGATGCTTCTGTAGCCGATCTTGATGGCGACGGTCAATACGAAATCATATTGAAATGGGATCCTACCAATTCCAAGGACAATGCGCATAGCGGCTATACGGGCAATACCTTTGTGGATGCCTACAAGTTAGACGGGACACGGCTATGGCGCATTGACCTGGGCAAAAATATTCGTGCCGGAGCCCATTACCTCAATGTGATGGTGTATGACCTGGACGGCGACGGCAAGGCGGAGGTAACCTTCCGTACAGCAGATGGCACGATTGATGGCGAAGGCACTGTGATCGGCGATGCGGCTGCGGATCATCGTAATGCGGGCGGTTATGTATTGACCGGACCTGAATTCCTTTCGGTCTTCGAAGGAACAACAGGCAAAGTGCTCGCAACTGAAGCATATGAGCCGGAACGCGGAAATGTTGCGGACTGGGGTGACAATTACGGCAACCGCGTTGACCGTTTCCTAGCTGCTATCGCTTATTTGGACGGCGAAACGCCCAGCGTCATTATGCTGCGCGGCTACTACACAAGGATGGTGCTTGTAGCCTACAACTTTAGAGACGGCAAGCTGACGAAGCTTTGGACGTTCGATTCGAATACGGCAGGCAACGAAAGCTACGCAGGACAAGGAAATCATCAGCTAAGCGTCGCGGATGTCGACAATGATGGACGTGATGAAATCATAACGGGCCCTGCTGCGATTGATGATGACGGTACGGGATTATGGAATTCGCGTCTCGGTCATGGAGATGCGATGCATTTGGGCGATTTGGACCCTAATCGTTTAGGTCTTGAGCTGTTTGCTGTACAGGAAAACACGTCCGTAAAATATTCGTCGAATGTGAAGGATGCGCGGACCGGAAGAGTCATTTGGGGGCAAATGCAGACCGGAATCGATACGGGCAGAGGCCTGTCGGCCGATATAGACCCTAGATACGAGGGAGCGGAGGTGTGGTCGATCGACGGCGCATGGAATAGTGCAACCGGCGGCTTGTTCTCCGCGCAAGGCAAGAAAATTTCGAATCAAATTCCGAGCTCGAACTTCGCGATCTGGTGGGATGGCGATCTTAGCCGCGAGCTGCTGGATCATGAATGGCATGGCGATCCAACGCGAGTAGGAACTCCGAAAATCGACAAATGGGATTATGTGAACAACACGCTGATACCGCTCGAGAGATTTGAAGGCACCTATTCCAACAATGATACAAAAGGAAATCCGGTTCTTCAGGCGGATCTGCTGGGCGACTGGAGGGAAGAGGTCATCCTCCGTACGGAGGACAGCAGCGCGCTCAGAATTTATACGACAACCGACATTACCGAGCACCGCATTCATACGCTTATGCATGATCCGGTCTACCGACTCGGCATCGCATGGCAAAATACGGCCTACAATCAGCCGCCGCATACGAGCTTTTTCCTCGGAACGGGAATGACGGCGCCGGAACAACCTAATATTCGCGCGAACGCGATAGATAAGCCGGTGGCCACGGAGGGTTCCGTCGGCTATATCCCGCCGCAGACGACAACGGTTGTCGAGAACGGCAGTTTGAAGCAATCGGTTGTCGCGGATGCGAATGGCAAAGCGCTGGCTGATTTTAAAGCGGCAGACATAACGAAGGCTGTGGAATCGGCAGCGAACAAGAAGGTCATTATCGAGGTTGTTTCCAATCAGGCTGCGAAATCCGTTCAAGTATCGCTGCCTGCACAATCGCTATTAACGGCTGCAGAAGAAGCGATCGATTCGGTTGAGGTTCGTACCGGACTGGCGACGGTTTCGATAGACAAAGCTTTGCTTGCGTCTAACCTAAGCAGCACATCCGCAAAGGTGGAGCTATCAGTAAGTCAGGTCGATGTCGCTTCATTGCCTGAGCAAACGAAGGAGAAGCTCGGGGATCATGCCGTATATGATTTCAACCTTACGGTTGACGGCAAGAAGGTAGGCAGCTTCGGTGGAGGCGTGAAGGTGGAGCTCGACTATACCCTGAAGGCTGGCGAAAATCCAAACCTTATCGTTATTTATTTCATGGATGATAACGGCAGCCTGCACATCGTGAAGGACGGAACGTATAACCCGTCAACGGGTAAAGCAGAATTCAAGCCGGATCATTTCAGCAAATATGCTACAGCGTATGTCGATATCAGCTTTACCGATATCGCACACGTAAGCTGGGCGAAGGACAGTATTGAATCGCTCGCGGCAAGAGGCGTTATCGATGGAGTTGGAAACGGGGCATTCGAACCGAATCTGAATGTTTCGAGAGCGGAATTTTTGAAAATGCTCATGCATGCTTTTGATCTGGCAGATGAAGAAGCAGCGAGCACGCTTAGTGACGTGAAGGAAGGAAGCTGGTATTACAGCTCCGTTGCGGCAGCGCAAAAGCTGGGCATCGTGCAAGGAAAAATGGACGGCAGCTTTGGTGTAAAAGATGAGATAACGCGTCAGGATATGGCGGTAATGGCCTATCGCGCAGCCTCGCAGCTTCGGCTGGGACTGGATGGAACGACAGGCGCAGCCGAATTCACTGACAAAGCGATGATCGATGGTTACGCCATGGAAGCGATTGAGGCGATGAAAGCCGGCGGCATCATTCAAGGCGTCGGAGAAGGGCGCTTCGCGCCGAAAGGCCAAGCAAGCAGAGCGCAGGCAGCGGTAATTATAGATAGGCTGTTTCAGTTGAGATAATCAGGAAAGCACCGGCGAGCTTCGTAATGATGCGCCGGTGCTTTTTTCTATGTCGAGAATTCGACTCCAGGGGAGGATGATGAGTATAATGACAGAGAGGGGAAAATGGCAAGCTGCTTTGAGCCATCCTCTACGCTCATAATCATGTTGAAGAATAGGATGAACGGTTATGCTTCAGCTATTTTGGAAAAGCATGCAAGACTTTCGCGCAACCTATAAAAAACATCTGTTGTTCGAATATTTGTTCATGATTCTAACGAGCTTCGCCATCATTCCAATACTCACCTTTATATTGAACCGAATTATTCGCGTGGTGGGATCAGGCTCCCTGCTAAACGGCGAGGTCTATGAAGTAGGGCTCAGCTATACGGGCGTATTTGGACTTATCGCAATCTGCCTGATAGCGGTATTTGTGCTTTTTATCGAATTCGGCGTTATCATCACGATCGCTCAGCAGCATTATTTCGGCAAAAATGTGTTAATCGCGGATGCGGTGCTGACGACGCTCCGCCAAACGCCTAAGCTGTTTGGGTTCGGGATTATCCAGCTGTTATTTTTCCTCTTGTTTCTCGTGCCGTTTATCGATTCTCCCATATCGTCTTGGTTTTACGGATTATTTAATGTGCCGATTTTCGTTAACAGCCGGATTCTAAACACTTCTGACATACGGCTTGCCATATATGCGCTCCTCTTTATAGCAGCCGTTTATACGATACTGCGATGGATATTCGTACTGCATTTCATTATGCTTGAAGGAAAATCCATTCTCCTGGCGGTCAGAAGCAGCCTGGCCCTGACAAAGGGCAAACGCTTCAAGCTGTTCGTAAACTTATTTCTGCTTAATGCGCTCATATTTATGCTTGGCTTTATCATGATCTCCTCGATCTCGTATTTGCCCTCATGGCTGAACATGAATGTGCTTAAAGCGATATCGGATCATTATTCGCTGACGTTATCGACCGTGCTCACGTATATGTTTACGCTGCTTCTTGTGCCGGTCAATATCATCTTGCTGACCCGGTTATTTTATAATTTCAGCCGCAGTCAAGGCGTCATGCCGCTTGATAAGCTGCCCTTGTACCGAAGCAGGCTGCTGGGATCGCTCGAGCGGCGTATGGCGGCTTTTCTGAAGGGAAGAACGAGAAAGCGCATGATTTATGCGTCGACCATTGCGGTATATTTGGCGTTAGCGCTAATTGTAAGCTATGCGGCCAATGACAGCTTGGTTTATGTCAAATGGAGCGTGCTCGTATCGGCTCATCGCGGCGATATGCAGGCGGCCCCGGAAAACTCGCTCCGCGCCGTTCAAAGTGCGATAGATAAGGGGGTTGATTCCGTTGAAATTGACGTGCAGCTAACGAAGGATGGCGTCGTCGTGCTGCATCATGACTATGATCTCAGGCGGATGACCGGGGTTGCGAAGAGGGTTAGCGAGCTTACCTATGCCCAGCTTTCAAAGCTGAATATCGACAACCGGCAGGATGCTGCAGACGAGTCGCGGCGAATTCCGATGCTGGCCGAGGTGCTGGCTGAAGCGCAAGGGAAAGCGAAGCTGCTCATAGACCTTAAGCCATATGGACCCGGCGATGAGCTTGTCCTGCAGGTCGTGTCGCTGATTGAACAATTCGATATGGTACAGGATGTTTACATTCAATCGTTCGACCAGCTTTCGCTGAGGCAAATCAGGCAGCTGAATCCCGATATCAGGATCGGTCAAATTCTTTATTTCGCATTAGGGGATTTATCGCTTCTAGATGTCGATTTCTATACGATTGAGCAGGTGATCCTGACGGAGCAGCTTGTTGAGCGAGCGCATAAAAACGGCCGGGAGGTCTGGGTGTGGACGGTCAATAGCGAGCGCAATTTGAAGGAAGTGCTGAAATTCGAGATCGATGGCATCATTACCGACTATCCTTCCCGCGCCCAAAGCATGGTTGAGCTTAATTTGTAGGTGTTAGACATGCTCTGCAGCAGGTTGCAAGCTGGTTTGCTGTTAGATGAAAGGAGTGGAGTTCATTGCAAAGCAAGAAGGTTCGTTTTATAACCGCCTTTGCCGCTGTTGCCTGTCTTCTATGGTTGTTCGGTTTAGGCTGGACGGTGAACGATTATTTGTTTGGGACAAATGGAGCTTCGGCATTTCCGGTTTCCGATGAGGAGCCGGCGCCTGCTTCGGATGAATTTAAAATCATTGCGCTCGGCGACTCCTTGACCAGAGGAATCGGAGATCTCGAGGGCAAGGGTTATGCGGGCTACGTCAGCGACCGATTAAAGCAAGCCGGGTGGAACATCTCGTTCGTCAATTTAGGCATAAAGGGTCTAACCTCGGTTCAATTGGCGGAGCAAATGAAAGAGATGGAAATCGGACGTCAAATCGGACAAGCCGACGCGGTATTAATGACAATTGGCGGTAATGACCTGTTCCTTGGCGGGCAGACGCTTTCGAATCTCACGGATGAGGGCATCGCGAAGCTGGAGGACGAATATTTGAACCATTTGGAGGTTATTCTCGGGGCCATTCAGGCGAGTAATCCGGATGCGGCCGTATATGTTTTGGGCTTATATGATCCTTTTGGCGAGCTTGAGGAGGGAGCCGTAACGTCCCGTGTGGTGAGAGCCTGGAATTATAAGACAATGGAGACGATAGCGGAATATGCCAATGCGGTTTTCGTACCAACCTATGATCTGTTTCAGCAGAATGTGAGCGAGTACTTATTCACGGATCAATTCCATCCGAATGAAAAGGGGTATCAGCGTATGGCTGAGCGGGTTGCCGCGCTAATCATTGGAACAGGAGGACAATCATGAGCGACATCACTTTATCAGTCAAAGGACTGCGGAAGGTCATCGGCAAACGTGTCATTATAAAAGATTTAAGCTTTGAGCTGAAGCGCGGAGAGGTGTTCGGCTTTCTGGGCCCTAACGGCGCGGGAAAAACGACGACCATCCGGATGCTGGTCGGTTTGATCAAGCCGACTGCGGGCTCCATTCACATTTGCGGATTGGATATATCGAAGCAGTTCACGCGGGCGATGCGGCATCTGGGCTGTATCGTCGAAAATCCTGAGCTGTACCCCTTTTTGAGCGGCATGGATAATTTGCGTCACTTCGCCGTTATGCTTAGCGGGACCGGGCAGGAGAGGATCGACGAGGTCGTGCGTCTGGTCGGCATGCAGGAAAGAGTGAACGATAAGGTGAGCACTTATTCCTTAGGCATGCGTCAGCGGCTAGGCATTGCCCAAGCTATGCTCGGAAGGCCCGATGTGCTCATTCTTGACGAGCCTACGAATGGATTGGACCCGTCCGGGATTAGAGAGATGCGCGCGTTTATTCGTTTTTTGGCCGAGGAGGAAGGCTTAACCGTTCTTGTGTCCAGCCATTTGCTTCATGAAATCCAATTGATGTGCGATCGCGTGGCCATTATTTCGAAGGGTGAAATTGTGCGTGTCGATTCCGTTCAAGCTCTCTTGTCCCGCGAAGAAAGATTAGTATGGCGGTTGATGCCTTATGAGTCAGGGAAATCCATTTTGAGTAATAGGACTCCTATTTTGAATGAGGAAGAAGAGACGGTGACGACCGTTTATTCGGAGCGGGAGGCGGGAGAATGGAACCGGGAGCTGGTCGAAGCGGGCGTCCGGGTGCTGGAAATGAACCGGAAACTCCCGGCGCTCGAAGATTTATTCCTCGAATTGACGGGAGGGGAGTCTATTGATTAACCTCGTTCAGAACGAAATGATGAAGCTGATCGGCAAACGGCGGTTTCTCATTATTTCGGTCATCATTATTGTTCTTCTCTCGATGTTTACGTATGCGCAGGCGCGTCATGCCGAGACGACCAGGGAGCGGCTGGGATCAGTCGATTGGCGAACCGAGCTGCAGCAGCAAATTGTCGATTGGCAAAACCGCCTCAGCAGCGCAGGTCAATGGCGGGAACATCTTCAAATCCAAATTCAGCAATCCCAGTATTATTTAGACCATGGCGTTAATCCGTCAGAGCCAGGCGCTCCTACGTTTATCAGGGGCTTCGTCGAAAATTCAGCTGAGCTGTTTTTGCCATTATTGGTTATGATCATCGCGGTCGATCTCGTATCGTCGGAGCGCAGCATGGGTACCATCAAGCTGCTGCTGACGAGACCGGTGAGCCGCTTTTGCATTTTGCTAAGTAAATATATCGCCCTAGTCCTTTCCGTCTCACTCGTTTTGTTCATATTCGGCTTGTTATCCTATGTGATTTCCGCCATGATGTTCGGCAGCCAGGGCTGGTCGGCACCGGTGCTGACCGGCTTCTCGGTTCAGGGCGGCGAGCTCGATATATCAGGCGTTCGTTTGGTATCGCAGTGGCAGTATATTTTACAGCAATTCGGCTTAGCTTGGTTTATATCGATGGTTGTAGGCACGCTGTCATTCATGCTGTCTATCCTGATGAGAAGCAGCGCGGCCGGCATGGGCACAATGCTCGCCTGTTTAATAGCGGGGGCGATACTTAGCAGCATGGTCTCCTCTTGGGATTCAGCGAAATATTTGTTCATGGTCAATCTGGGACTAATGGATTATGTGAGCGGAACGGCGCCCCCGATCGAGGGTATGACACTCGGCTTCTCGCTCGCGGTGCTGGCAGCTTGGATGATTGGTGCGCTGGCGGTTTCGTTTGCGGTGTTTATGCGCAAGGATATTTATTGAGGGAAGTATCGGTGTCTTGTCCTAAAATGACGCTCTCTGCATAAGTATTTAGTAGATGAGGAGAGTGATGTTATTGGATAAGGCTATAAAGAGGTACTATCAACTAAAGCAAAAGCAAAAAGAAATAGAACAAGAGCTGTCCGGGCTGCGGGGCGAAATTATGGCCTATTGCATGGAGCAAGGCGTCAGCGAGCTGGAGGCCGGCAGCCATAAGGCGAGGATCGTCACGCAGGAGCGAAAGGAATACGATGACAACAAGCTGTTCGAGGCGCTGCCCGACCCGGAAATATGGCGTATGTTATCCAAATCCGACGCTTCCAAAATTACGAGCTTGATCAAGCTGAATGTCATTACGGAGGAGAAGATTAAGGATACGTATTCTCTTAAGACGGTGAAACTGCTGCAGGTAGATAAAAAATAGCGTTTGAAGAGGTCTTCCTAAGGCGGCGGTTGCTGCTTGAGGGAGGCTTTTTTTGTTATAATGGTTATGAATCTTATTGCAGGAGTGGACAAGTCATGAAAAATAATAAACGTAAGTTTAAAAACGAACAAGCAGAAGACATAGACCAAGACGATACTTTCTATTTTATAGCGGGATATACAGATGGTGGCGCACCCTTCGGAATAACCTGGGAGGAGCATGAGGCGGATAAGCTTAAGGAGGCCGCAGGCGGCTTGAAGAAGGGTGATTCGGTAGAGATGAAAGAACTACAACTTACGAAGCGGCAGCTTCAGGAAATCATCGAGGACTTTGACATGCAAGCAGATGGCATCGAATTCTACTTGAACGTGGAGACAGGGGATGTCGTAACGTTGAATACGTTAGGTGAGGATGAAGAGGACGAGGAATGGAGCGAGATCATAGATGAAGGGTTTAATGAGATCTATTTTCAAATCCCTGCCATTGGTTCGGATGAGGGCTTCGAAGATATGGTATTCTTTACAGCTGAGGTATCGAACGAAAAGCTTAGAACGAAGCTGATGACTGCTCTAAACGGCGGCCGCGGAGTATTCCGAAGATTTAAGAATGTACTTTCATCCGATGCCGGCGAGCAAGAGCGGTATTATGCTTTCGTCGAAGAACGAAACCGCGAACGCGTGTTGGAATGGCTGCAATCCATCGGATTTAGAGCAACGATATTGGAATGAGCGAAAAAATAGCGTCGCTTCTGCGAAATGATAGACGAATCTAGCTGGAAAGGATCCCGCTAAACTTGCTTCATTAGCGAGTAAGTCTGGCCTAACTGGAATTTGTCCCGCTAATGCGGTCCGTTTGCCGGCTAGAAGCGATGATTCCGGTGAATAACGCCTGGTTTCCCCATTATTTGCTTTATATTGAGCATCAGAGACAAACTAGCTGGAGTTTTTCCATTTCATGCTGCCGGTGCAGCCGTGAACTCGCGTGACTGCAGCTGCAGGTCGCCAAAAAGGCGATTTCCGAATTCGAGAAGCTAACGGGAAGCGTGAAATACAGCACGGAGCTTAGGCTTTTCTATGTGGAGCAAGGCGTTTATACGTCCGGCATCGGCTGGGGCTTTCACGATAGTTTGTATGAATTGCATAGTCAGTTAAGATAAATTCAAGTGCTGTAAGGTAAGGAGCTAAATCAATGATCGGGAGTTGAACGCATGCAGCTATTAAAAGGGCAGAAGGTTGAAACAAAAGGTCGCGATATATCAAGCTAATCAGATAAGGAAAGCATAGATGTATCTTTTGGACGAGTTCCCGAGAATACCGCGAAAATAGCATTTACGGTAACGATTCATGAGGGAGAGAAGCTTGGCCATTTTATAAAGGATGTTTCGGGTCTGTACGTTCGTCTTGTAAATTGCGACTCTGGAGAAGAACTGTTCCGCTTTGATTGCGGTTCTGAATTTACGAAAGAGACGGCCATCGTGGTTGGAGAGCTGTACAGGCATATCGGAGAATGGAAATTCAATGCGATTGGCAGCGGCTTTTATGGCGGTCTTGAAGCGTTATGCACAAACTTTGGGCTTGAGATTGAGGAGGGAGCTCCAGAGGTGGCTGCTGCCGTGGAAGCGGTCGTGTTATCGCCAATCTTCGGTGACGGAGAAGGATTTTAGCCAATATGTTCAAAATCATATTATGAATAATCACGCCATTCATAAGTTCGGACGCAACAATGAACCGCCAGTAATGGAGGACGTTTCATCCATCTGGATGATATTGGAGCGGTATCGGATGAGATGCTGTACGATCAACTGTTGAATGAATTTCCGCTTTGGATAAAGGCGGCCAAGGAGAAACGGATCATACGGTAGTCATTTATAAAAACATTATGCCTGAGAGAAAGTCAAGGAATCGTTCCCCGTACATGCACGACTAGGCAATTACCCACATACACTAAAGAACAGACTTCAATGTTCGCCTGGATCAGGAGCCGCGTGCGCTTCTCATTTCAGGTAATACAACGTGGGGGTGTACGGTTAATGCCTGGATTGTTCTCAGCGATAGCGCTATTCATTAAACAGCTTACATTGCTCGTCTCCTATGTCAAAAATAACGCTTTTCCCCAGCCGCTCCAAGAGGAAGAGGAAACGAAGCATCTTCAGTTGATGGCCGAAGGCAATCAGCGTTCCCGGAACCTTTTAATTGAACATAATCTCCGTTTGGTTGCTCATATCGTAAAAAAATTCGACAATACTGGGGAGGATTTAGAGGATTTGATTTCGATCGGAACGATCGGTCTGATCAAGGCAATCGAGAGCTTTCAGACCGGAAAAGGCACTAAGTTGGCAACATTCGCGGCACGCTGTATTGAAAACGAAATACTTATGCATTTAAGATCGTTGAAGAAAACTCGCAAAGACGTGTCTTTGCATGATCCAATCGGTACGGATAAGGAAGGCAATGAAATTACGCTAATAGATATCCTCGGCACGGAGGCCGATGATATTGTCGATAAGGTGCAGCTGAAGATAGAGAAGAGCAAGATATATAAGAACCTCGATATATTGGATGATCGTGAGAAGGAAGTTGTGATCGGTCGCTTCGGGCTGGAGCATGGCGGGGATGAGCGGACGCAGCGGGAGATTGCGAAGGAGCTTGGGATCTCGCGGAGTTATGTGTCGCGGATAGAGAAAAGGGCGTTGATGAAGCTTTATCATGAGTTTTATAAGGCGAAGCGGTAAAATCGAATTATAAGAATATTTATGTGCAGACGACCTTATCCAAGAGGGAGTCTGTTTTGCTATGTAATAATATTGGTTTATTGAACGTTCTTGAATAATGAGGTTTGTGCTATACTTTTTGATATGAGGAATGTTTCGATTTTAGATCGTAATAATGAAATGGAGGCGAGACGAAATGAATCGAACTCAAGATTTGAGTAAGTTAATTAAGCTCACTGGTGATCGGGCCAAGCTAGATGCTAAAGCGAACGGTACCTATATTGTATATAAAACAAATGAAGGACAATTTATAAGAGAGCATAGCAATGGTGAAATAGAACGGATTAAAGAAGAGGATCTGCAGAATGAGTGAGCCAATAGCCACTATGTTTGTTTTTGCTGGAAACAATGGAAGCGGTAAGAGCACGATACGCAATCTAATCATAGATCGGCTTGGAGTAAGTGTAAACATCGATCCAGACGCCTTAGCCCGTGGAATCGATGGTGAGCATCCTGAGCGGCGTAAGGTATCAGCAGGAAAAGAAGCTATAAAGTTGGCCAGAGATTGTATACAGAACAAGCGAGATTTTACTGTGGAAACGACCCTTGCAGGTGGCAACGTCATTCGCCAAATACGCGAGGCAAAAAAGAACGGTTTTGAAGTAATCATGTTTTATGTTGGTTTAGGAGACTATCGTTTAAATATTGAGCGTGTCGCTGCGGTAAGCGTCAAACCTTGCACACCTTACATACCCTCGGTAATCATGAGAAGATGATGGCATCCTAAAAAAACAGGAGGTTGCCTCATGTTGTCCCCAAAAGAACAGCGCCAACGCGAATGGGAAGTCCGCGTCTCAGATTTCAAGTCTAGCGGACTCAAAATGACTCACTGGTGCTCCGCCAATCACGTAAGCTTGGAACAAATGAAATATTGGACACGTAAGTTCAAAACGATCTCTGCCATTGCTTCCATTGCTCCTTCCAAATCCTTCATTCCGCTCATCGCAATCGAACCTGCTCCTCGTACAGCCACTTCTTCGCTCGTTGTTCAAGTGGGGTTCGCCAGCATCGAACTTCATCCCGGCTTCGACCCGCAATTGCTTCGCGAAGCTGTTGAAGCAATAAGCCGATCATGCTGACGCTATCGAGCGCTCACACAGTCTACTTGGCTGCAGGTTCTACGGATCTGCGTAAGTCGATCGACGCACTCGCTGCCCTTGTTCAGGAAGGGTTCGGTCTTGATCCCTTCTCACCGAGCCTGTTTGTTTTCTGCAATCGCCAGCGTGACAAGCTCAAGATGCTATACTGGGATTTAAATGGTTTCTGGCTGTTATCCGGAATTCCGGATAACAGCCAGAAACCATTATTATCCCAGAAAAGGAGTTTGAGCTTATTGCGCTCGCGATTGCAAAACACGAACAGGCTCGGAGAGAATGGATTCAAGCCATACCCTTCTTGTACGAGGGCGGCAAGACCGTCAATCGATTTACGCAGATCCGTGGCGCCTGCCACCAGATAGACGGGATGAGCGTTCGAGAACGTCAGCATGTTGCGCTTAAGGCTTCGACGGCTTCTCGTGCAACTGGGGATCAAACCCTTTTTGAAGCGTGATGCTGGCGTGCCCAACGTGAACGACAAGCGAAGAGGCGCTGTGGGGAGGAACGGATTCCGCTACGGAGATGGGGATAAAGGAGGCAGTGGGGGACACCATATCCGATGCGATAGGTTTGAGTTTCCGCTTCCAATATTTGAATTGCTCCAGGGCAACCTGATTGGCCGTACACCATGCGGTCATCGTAAGACCGCTTGCTTTGTAGTCCGCTATGCGCGTCGACCACTCGAGCTGGCGTTGATCTTTTTTTGTCATGAGGCAACCTCCTGTTTTCTTAGGATGCCTTCATTTTCTCATGACGTATGATTGGTTGATAGGTGTGGAAGATTTGACGCTTACGTTGAAACAGGTGGTGAGTCAATGTGTGGAAAAAGGACTCATTAAGAGTAAAACCATTATTTTGGATGCCACTCATACCCATGCAAGCAGTCAAAAGCAGCGCCCTTTGGACGTGTTGCGGGATGCAGCTAAACTTCTACTGCGAACGGTTGTCAAACGACATCCGAAGCTGGAGAAGAGGCTACCTTCCATGCCTCGTGTAAAAAGCGAACAAGTGGATGCAGAGGAGATTACGCTTCATTACTTGGCTAAGTTAAGTGAAGCCGTGGAGGAACTACTGCCTCATGAAGGGGCCATTAGCGAAAAGCTTCAAATAGCTAGACAAATCGTAGAAGATGAGCGCTTGCTGTCCCAAAAAGGTATTCTTTCAGCCATTGATCCAGATGCCCGATTCGCATGGAAAAGCAAAACCAAATCCTTCTTTGGCTACAAAGAGCATTTAGCCATTACGGAAGAAGAGATTATTACAGCGGTTGAAGTCACACCCGGCAGCAGCGATGATGGAAAACAACTGTCCTATCTGTTGTCACAAACTCAAGCAAATGGCATAACGGTAACGGAAATTATTGCAGATACCGCCTACTCTGGCAAAGATAATCTAGCGGAAATGAAAAAAGAAACGATTCAGCCTGTCGTACCACTAAACCCTGTTGTCCATAACGGGGGCGAGCGACAAGAAGGATTTGAATACAACAAAGATGCGGATTTAGTGATATGTCCTGCCGGACTGCACAACACTCGAAAAGCGATGAAAGGAAGTAAGCAAAGCGGAAAAAGCCGCTCCCTTGTGTTTTATTTTGATATTGAGAAGTGCAAGAGCTGTCCGCTAAGCGAAGGGTGTTACAAACCAGGCTCAAAGAGCAAGACATACTCGATTCGCATTATTGCGGAGCACTTCAAGGAACAGATCGAGTTTGAGAAAAGTGATACGTTTAAAGATCGGATTAAGCGGAGACCAATAATTGAACACAAGAACGCAGAGATGAAGAGACTCCACGGGATGGCAACAGCCAAATACCGGGGTCTATTTCGCATGCGAATACAGGCGTACCTCACCGCGTTTGTTGTAAATGTGAAACGAATGGTGAAGCTGGTAGAGCAAAAGCAGCCCGCCCTCGGATGAGGAACGAGCTGCTTTTTTAGTCTTAACGATTACATTTCCATTTTGAAGCTCAATTTTACTCAAAAGCAAGGCTTTTGCAGGGCTCTCCTAGGGGCGGGTCTTCTTGTGAATCGATTTTACAAGCCCGGCAATATGCCGACAAAGAAACTCAAAATGTAAATGGCGATAAAGGCTGTAATACCGGCTAACGAGCCGCCGATCGTCCAAGTTTTGAGCGTTTCAGGAACCGTCAATCTTCCGAACTTATTAACAACCCAGAAGCCGGAGTCGTTCGGGAGCGACAACCCGATACCGCCTGCGCAGATCGCGAGGCCAAGAAGAACAGGCGACACGTTAAGATCCGCAATCATCGGCCCCAGAATCGAAGAGGTGGTAACGAGAGCAACGGTGGTCGAACCCAGCGATGCGCGCAGGATCTGAGAGAACAGGAATCCAAGAAGGAGAACCGGTATGCTCCATAACTGCATAACTTCGACAAGGTAATCGCCAATACCGCTATGCCGGATGACAGCACCGAAGGCGCCTCCAGCACCGGTGATCAGAAGAATCAAACCTGCGGAACTGATTGCTTTTGCATACAGGTTTTCTTTGCTGTCCCGCAGATAAGGACGAAGAACAAATGCGGCCACAAGAACGCTGATAAATAAGGCCAAGTTTTTCTCTCCCAGGAAACCGAAGATGCCTGAGGCAAACGTTTCCGGGAAAATCAAGCCAATAATCGTATTCATCAAAATCAACACGATCGGCAGGAGAAGCAGAAGGTAAGAAAGCTTGGTTCCGATTTCCGGCCGCGCCTGATCGGATTCAAGGGATGCAGCTACTTCAGTGACTCCTGCGTCCCCCGCTTGCGGAATGTAGATCGGAGAATGTTTGCCGACTCGCACGCCGTACCACCAGCCGCCGACCAATACGGCAGGGATCGCGACCAGCATCGAATAAAGAATGAAGTATCCGAGTCCCGAACCCGTATTTTCAGCAACAACGAGCGGTCCGGGAGTAGGAGGTATAAGACTGTGCGAGACGATGAGTCCGACTGCAAGAGCCGTAATGAACGTTACCATGGAAATCTTGGTGCTTTGGGACAGCTTACGGATCAGGTTGATGAGGATAACGAATGCTGCATCAAAGAATACTGGAATGGAAACCGCAGTGCCTGTAATCGTAATCGCAAGCGGCGACTTTTCTTTGCCTGAAACCCTTAGAAGCGAGTTGGCTATTCGTTCTATTGCTCCTGAAGCGGCAAGCAGCTCGCCGAACATGACGCCCAAACCGATCATAATACCAACGCCGGCAAGGGTATTACCGAAACCGGTTGTAATAACGCCCGGAAGCTCGGTATATGGGATGCCTACAACAAGTCCCGTAACGACCGCAACGGCGATCAGTGCGAGAAACGGATCCCACTTGAATTTTAAGATAAGTGCGAATAAAGCGAGCAGTGAACCGATAAAGATGAAAATTAAAGCACTTCCAGTTACCATGGCCGAATTCCCCTCTCAATGAATGATATCGCTTTCATATGTGATAATGTAATAATACTACATACTTTCGTACTACACAATTATATTTTACTACATTTTTATGTTTTGTTTTCTTTTGCAGGAAACACGGCATTCCTCCTGCTTTTTCAGGACTGAAATGCCGTTGAATACGATTGCAGGGGAATTGTTCCCTGTCAAATGGCCTGGATGCTGTTGACCGCATCAAATTTGGATGCCATGTGTTTGGCACGACCGTATAGATCATCTCTATCCAACGATTCATAGAGGGCATGATGCAGTTCGCCCATCTCCTCGTATACTTCTTTGGTCGCACGATTCGTCGTTTTCATCCGCTTCATTTCGAGCTTGCCCATAGCAGCATGAGCTTCAATCAGATCGGAATAGAAGCCAAGCGTCGTATAGGCAATAATTGCGGCTCCTAAGGATGTGGCCTGTTCGGTTCTGTCCGGTATGACCACGATACCGTAAATGTCCGCCTGGATTTGATTGAACCAGTCAAATCTCGCGAGTCCACCGCTGACATGTACGGCAGACAGACGGATATGATCAACATCCTGATCCGCTGAAAGCAGCGAGTCGATGATACGCAGATTTTTCTTGGTTTCATAGCATATCCCTTCCAGGTAAGCCCTTACAACATCGCTTTTCTTCGTACCCAGGGACAAATTGAAGAGCACGCCTGACGCGTTCGCATTCCAATAGGGCGCCGCGCTTCCAGCATAGTGCGGAATATGAAGCACGCCGTTTGCGCCCGGTGTCGACATTGCCGCTTGAGCATTCAATTCATCATATAAGCCGTCCGTGCCGAGAAAATCCCGCAGCCAGCGATAGGTTGAGCCCGTCGTGAATATACCTGCCTCGATCACCCACTTTCCGGGAACGGCGGATGCACTGCATACGACCTTTTGCTCCGGATTGTGAATTTGGTGATCGATGGGTGCAACGACAAATGAACCCGTGCCTGTGGTCACTTTTACAATCCCCGGACGAATGGCGCCCAACCCGATGGCCGCACTCTGCTGATCGCCGCCTGCCATAACAACAGGCAGCCCTACCGGCAAGCCGAAACGAACCGCTGCAGCTTCCGTAACGTTACCCGCAACGGTACCTGTGGGATAAGCCTCGGGTAATTTTCCCAGATCTATCCCCATACGATCCGCCAGCTCACGATCCCAAGCAAAATCATTGATATTAAACAGCATAGTTCGGGAAGCTTGTGTCCAATCGGTTTTGAACTCACCCGTTAATGAAGCCACCATGAAATCATGAACGGTGAGAAAACAAGACGCTTTCCGATAAATCTCCGGATGGTTGTTCTGGAACCACATAATCTTAGGCAGCGAAAAATAAGGATCGATTTTCAGCCCGGTTCGTTTATAAATTTCTTCACGGCCAATTCGGGCCTCAATCTCGCGACTCTCCTGAATGGAGCGTTTATCCTGCCACAATATCGCATGAGTCAGTGGATTGGCGTCCGCATCTACAGGCATAATGGTCGCCCGCTGTGACGTAATGGAAATTGCCCTGACTCGCTGCAGGACGTTCGCATGCGACTCTTTAAGCTCTTGAATGCCCTCCACGACAGCGTTGATCCACGTTGTAGGATCATGATCAATGACGGTCGGCGCATGAAAGATACTCCGGTATTCACGGTAAGCCATACCGTGCGACTCGCCTTTCGCGTCCATGAGAATAACACGACCGCCCGTCGTTCCAATATCCATAACCAGCACTAAAGCATGCTCTTGGTTTGTCATTGCATTCACCTCCTGTTCTTATCCGCTATTATAGTGTTGACAGCCATTCACGGAATTTCGGATGCTGCAGAACCTCAGGGTTTTTCACCCAATTGGCCTTGCCGCCTTCCAACACCTTCTTCACCTCTTCGACCAGCAAGTAAGGCGATTGGGTCAGAGCATCGGAGGTCGTCCCGGCAATATGTGTAGTCAACGTTATATTGTCCAGAGCAAGCAGAGGATGCTCCGCTGGAATGGGTTCAATGTCAAATACATCCAATCCCGCGCCGGCAATTTTCTTCTCGGCAAGCGCCTGCACTAGCGCGTCCGTATCGATGAGTCCGGAACGGGCGCAGTTGATCAGATAGGCAGTAGGTTTCATCTTCTCCAATTCAGCGTGGCTGATAAAATGATGATTTTCCTCAGTCAGTCTGGCATGAATCGAAACAAAGTCGGATTCAGCCAAGAGTGTGTCTTTATCCACCAGCTTCACATTCGGCAGATCGATGGAGTCGGCTTGTACAAACGGATCAAAGACGAGAATCTCTACATCGAAGCCGGCCAATTTTTTGGCCACAAGACGTCCAATATAGCCAAAGCCGACGATACCGATCTTTTTACCTTTAAGCTCCGGAATATAATCCGAATTGCTGAATACTTTGCGCCATTCCCCATTCATAATCGACATGTGGGCGCGTGCGATATTTCTCGATTCGCTCAGCATTAGTCCAATGGCGAAATCCGATACGGCTTGCGCATTCCGTCCCATAACATGGACCACAACAATGCCGCGCTCCGTAGCCGCTTTAACATCCACGTTCTCGGTTCCCGCACGCGCAACGCCGATAACTTTCAGGTTATCGAACGAATCCATGCCTTCAGACGAGAAAGGCCCGAACAAGCCGAGCACCATATCGGCGTCTTTATTTTCCTTGAACATCAAGGGCGCCTCTTCGACTGCCGGACCCTGCTGCTCAATGACAAGCCGGCGATTTTGCAGTCGACCCCAATCCGGCTCCCAATCCGTGGTCACAATCTCGTGATTACCGAGCATGCGCGCCGCTTTCGTAAATTGTTTACCGTTAATCATTGCATCGCCGAACGTTAATATTTTCATGTTGTATCCCTCTCGATCATGTTTTTAGTTTTGCTACCGCCAGCCGGGATGTGTTCACCGCTTCAATCGCACTTTTCCCCTTATGCAAAACCGTAATCACATAGAGGCAGTCTATGATCGTTAATTGAACGATGCGGCTTACCATCGCATCCGACCTAAATTCGGTTTCATTTGCGCTTGACACGAGTAGCTCATCCGCCATTTGTGCGATGGAAGATTTGTTGAACCCGGTAATGACGATAATTTGCGCCTCTTTCTCTTTCGCGAGCTCCAGCACTTTGAGGAGTCCGTGACTTTCTCCGGAATGCGAGATGGCGACAATCACGTCGTCCTTGCTCATATGTGAAGCTGCGATTGCCTCCAGATGAGGGTCGATGATCGGAATTACCGTTTCACCGATTCGAAGAAACTTATGGGCCGCATCGCCTGCCAAGATGCCTGATACGCCCTGACCGAAGAAAAATAGCCGTTTGGCCTGCGCAATCTTAAGTCCTGCCCGCTGAACGGCCTCGTAATCGATCATATCCTTGGTCGTGTTCAAGGCTACTATCGTCTGCTCGATCACTTTATGAAACACCTGCTGCGTGGAATCCGACAGATCGATTGCTTCATAGATGTTGCTTGCTAGATTGTGATTTGCGGTGCTTTCCTGGGCAAGCGCAACCTTCATTTCCTGATAGCTGCTATATTTCAGTTTTCTGCAGAAACGCACGACGCTTGGCTCGCTGACCTCACTCAGTCTGGATAACTCGTTCATGGACAACAAGAATGCTTTTTCCGTTTGTTGAATCACACGCAATATCTTTTTGTCGGAATTCGTCATCTCCTTCTCAATGGCATTCACGCGGTTTTGAAAAGTAGCCATCCTTACAGCCTCACTTTCAGCTTGTTGTAATTTTACTACAATTAAATTTAAATATCAATGTATTTATACTACATTTTTATTTTTATCTCTTATCTTTGTAATTATACTACATTCATATGAAGTTTTCTGTAGGAGAGGAAGTAGTGTAGTAATACTACATTGTGTGATAATGTCATTTGTAGTATAGTTTATAATGATCAGTGGTAATGATGTAGTTTTATTACGCGAAAGAGAGGGAATTTATATGTTGGTAAATACGAAGCGCATTCTTCAGCAGGCGCAGCTACAGCGCCATGCAGTGGCCGCATTCAATGTGTACAGTATGGAAACCGCACAAGCCGCCGTCGCCGTTTCGGAAAGACTGCAGCATCCTGTCATCATTGCTTTGGGCGAGCGTTACTTTGATACGGTTGACATAGAGGGATTCTCCGCGATGGTTCGGGCTTTAGCTCATAAAGCTTCGGTTCCGGTTGCGCTGCATCTGGATCACGCATACGAGAAAGAATCGATCGTTCGTGCAATCCGTAACGGCTTCACTTCCGTGATGTATGACGGTTCCAAATATGAATTGGCTGAAAATATCCGGCGGACTAAGGAGATTGTCGAGCTCGCCCATATGGGCGGGGTTACTGTTGAAGCGGAGATCGGCTCACTCGCCCGCGGCGAATTTTCCGATGAAGAAGAAGGCAGCGGCACGTTGACGGACCCGCAATCAGCGAAAGCCTTCGTCGGAGAAACGGGCGTTGACTTCCTCGCGGCCGCGATCGGCACGGTCCACGGCATGTACACAGGTGAGCCTAACATTAACATTCCGCTGCTGAAGCAAATTCGGGAGGCGGTTGAGATTCCCTTAGTGCTGCACGGCGGTTCTGGCACTCCAGATGATAAGATTCGGCAAACCATTGAGAACGGCATTTGCAAAATCAACGTCAACACAGAAATATCCATGGCTGCGGTCGCTTATCTCCAAACACTCGGCATAACCGGAAAGCCCCACCATCTATCCTCTATCATGGCCTCTATGCAGGCGGAAATGGAGCGGTCAATGGAACGATTCACCCGTCTGTTTATGGGGGCTACCGGGTAAAACCATCCGTATTGTTGCACCTAACGGGTGCCGCTTCTGCAATGCCCGCTGTTTCGGTGCATTTTTGTATCTGTAGCTCACTTTTTCTGATAGTATGTATAAGATCATTCCAATAGATTGCCACTCCACTTGCCCGATATGCTCACCCATTAACTACTAGTTTATACCATATTTTACGCGGAGAAGAAATTATTATTTTAACCTTGTTTTCACCTTGGTCTATTGGCTGCTCCCTGCCGTGAATAAGACTTTTCTACCTCGTTAGGCGTGATACAACATAAAGATAAATGCACATAAATAAGCTATATATTCGGCAAAAATGATTTACATCTGAACGCATAACCGATCAACCGTAACTTCTGGGGTCTTATTGATCTCATTGACAAAGCCTTGAACAG
>NZ_JAKGAP010000029.1 GCF_021532375.1 Paenibacillus alkaliterrae | reverse complement strand
GCCCAATCCGGGTAGTCGAAGATTTTGATGTTGTTTTGGAATAAATACGAAGTCATCCCGCCGTCAAAGCAAAGAACCGGAATGTTGCCATGGATTCCAATCCGGTCTTAGCATGCAAGCACGCCGGCAATTTTATCTTTGTAACGTTCGGTAAGTAACATCGTATTTCCCCCATGTCGCTTCAGTTTCTTACTAAGTTCGACATGGGTTTACAAAAATCCTATTGGTTCCGGCTCGTCCGGGTTAGGAATTAAGAAAACATATGAAGCTGATATAGTTCTAGGTGATAAAGTGTGGGAAGTAAAACCTAAAAACGGTAAGGATCCAAAAGCACAGTTAGAATTATATAAAGAAATTGGAGGGCTTACTGAAGGGGAGATGCTTAATTCGCTTTCTGGAATAACGGTATTTGATAATGTGAAAATGAGAATAGATTTTCCGAATCCTGGTGAAGCAATATACTCTATGTATGTTGAGAATAGTGACGGGACAATTAAAAATTTATCTACAGTGGGAGCAGCAATAATGGTTGCTCGAGCACTATTGAATAAATTTCCGGGAGGGAGAAGGCTTTCTCCGGCATTCTAGAGGAGGGGAACGAATGATATGTTGGCAGAATATTGATGATGTTTATAAATCATCCTCAATTGTAATCTCAAAAGGAACAATATTTAAACTATTTGTGGAGGTGGATGGGGAGTTTGAAGAATTTGAAAAGAATATCTTTGGTATTAAATCTATTTTGACTCATTGGTCGTACTCAAACAGAAATAAGGATATCTCACCCTTTAAGTTAATTAATTATTCAAGGAGTAAGAATTCATTTTCTGCTTTGTTGCAATCAGTGCATAAATCTAAAGACATTGATGAGCTTAAATTGCTATGTCAGGATATTACGGATGTTTTAAATAACGAAAATATATTTATAAGGTATTGGGAGGTTTCAATATAAAGGTATACCCAATTCCCGAAGGTTGACGGGCACCAATAGTACCCAAATCATTAGATGCTACCGTTTTGGATATGAAGAATTATTATTGGATTATTTATTTCTATCAGTTTTTAAGGCTAGGCAATGACTTTATACAGTTTGGTTCGTCACAGATGTTATTTGTCACCCCCTAATCGCATAACATTCAAAAACAGCTATTTTTTGCACATGCTGCGGAAAGGAGCAGGCGATGAACAGGGCACAGAAGGATATGGAGCTCGCAGAATTGTACGGCGCCCATAATTATCATCCCCTGCCGATTGTCATAAGCTATGCGGAGGGCGTTTGGGTGCAGAATTCGGAGGGCGAGCGGTACATGGATATGCTGAGCGCTTATTCGGCATTGAATCAAGGACATCGTCATCCTCGCATTATTGAAGCGTTGAAGGAGCAGGCTGACAAGGTGACCCTAACTTCGCGGGCCTTTCATAACGAAGTAATGGGAGCTTTCTGCGAGAAGCTTGCGGCCTATACCGGCAAAGAACGGATTCTTCCTATGAATACGGGCGCTGAGGCGGTCGAAACGGCGATTAAAGCGGTACGTCGCTGGGCCTGCGGCGTCAAGCATATCCCGGATGGCCAGGCGGAAATCATCGTTTTCGAGGGCAATTTTCACGGCCGGACGCTCACGGTTACCTCCTTCTCCTCGACGCAGGCTTACCGGGAAGGCTTCGGGCCTTTTACGCCAGGCTTTCGGATTATTCCGTATGGCGATCTCATTGCTTTGGAAGCAGCGATAAATCCGAATACGGCAGCGGTATTAATAGAGCCGATTCAAGGCGAGGCAGGTATCCGCATTCCGCCGGACGGCTTTCTCTCCGAAGCGGCTATGCTATGCGCGAAGCACGGGCTGCTGCTTATCGCCGATGAAATTCAAACCGGCTTCGGACGTACCGGCCGCAGGTTCGCATGCGATTGGGAGAATGTCATCCCCGACATCTATATTATGGGCAAAGCGCTTGGCGGAGGCGTCTTGCCGGTGTCGGCCATTGCCGCTGACTCCTCTGTCATGGACGTATTTGATCCCGGCTCGCATGGTTCAACCTTTGGCGGTAATCCGTTAAGCTGCGCGGTTGCGATTGCGTCGCTCGAGGTCATCGAATCGGAGCGGCTCGCAGAGCGATCCAGCCGGCTGGGCGAATACTTCCTTGCGAAGCTTGCCGCGCTAAAGCATCCGGATATCGTCCAAATCCGGGGACGCGGCTTATTTATCGCAATCGAGCTGTCCGTCCCTGCACGGACTTACTGCGAGCGGCTGATGAAGCTGGGGCTGCTGTGCAAGGAAACGCATGATTACGTAATACGGCTGGCGCCGCCGCTTATTATTACGGATGCGGAAATCGATTGGGCCTTTGAACGCATACAAGCTGTCTTCACGAATCGCACACAGTCGGGAGGCTGACGGCTATGATCAATCGAAGCGTAGCGATTGTCAGCGTTCCTTTTGGCAAGGGGGCTGCTACTTCCGGTGCGGAGCTCGGTCCCCGGCATATTTTGCAGGCATCGGGACTTACCCGTAAGCTGAATGAGCTGAAGATAACGTATAGGCTGGCGCAAGATATTCATGTTCCGCAGTATTTACCGCCTATCCCCACAGTGAATGCCAAATATTTGGCGGAGGTGCATGCTGTGACCCGGCAGCTTGGCGATCGCGTTTCGGAGGTTGTTGCCGCGGGCGAATTCCCGTTAGTGCTCGGCGGCGATCACAGCATCTCGATCGGGACGATTGCAGGGCTGGCCGAGCATTATGCCAATCTCGGAGTCATATGGTTCGATGCGCATTCGGATCTCAATACAGAGGATACGAGTCCTTCGGGAAATATCCATGGCATGTCGCTAGGCGTCAGCCTCGGCCGGGGCATCCCGTTATTAACCAAGCTTCGAGGCATTCATCCCAAAATAAAACCGGAGCATGTTGCAATTGTCGGAGCCAGATCGCTTGATCCCGAAGAGAAGGCCTATATACGCACGCTCGGCATCGCATGCTACACGATGCATGACATTGACCGGCAGGGCATTGCGCGAGTCATGGATAAAGTGATTCAGCATCTGCGGCAAACGACTGACGGCGTACACGTCAGCTTCGATATCGACTGCGTCGATCCGCGCGAGGCGCCGGGGACGGGGACGAAAGTCATAGGCGGCCTCAGCTACCGGGAGGCGCATCTTGCGCTGGAGCTGCTTTATCAATCAGACCTTGTTACATCGGCCGAATTCGTGGAGGTGAATCCAAACCTCGACCGCAACAATCAAACGGCGAAGCTGGCCGTAGAGCTGATCGGCTCGTTGTTAGGGGAGCAGATTTTATGAATGAGATCGAAAGAAAGCCGGATACCCATTCGATTATACAGGAGGGATACGCTTATGCGGGAGCCGTTCCAAAACGAGCCTTTCACCGACTTCGCGGTGACCGATCATATTAACGATTTTCAAGAGGCGCTCCGTAAAGTTGAGTCGGAGCTGGGCCGCGAGTATATGCTGAAGATCGGTCCGAATCGCATCGAAACGATAATCAAGCGTAAATCGATCAATCCGTCGCATTTCCAGCAGTTGGTCGGTATCGTATCGCAGGCGGACACGGCGCTGGCGAACGAGGCGATTTTAGCAGCGGCCTCCGCATTCGAGACTTGGAAGCGAGTGACGCCGCTCGCGAGAGCGAAGGTGCTCTATAAGGCGGCGGCGCTGCTGCGGCGGCGCAAGCATGAGTTTTCCGCGTGGCTCGTTTACGAAGCGGGCAAAAGCTGGGCCGAGGCTGACGGCGACACGGCGGAGGCGATCGATTTTCTGGAATATTACGGGCGGGAAATGGAGAGGCTCGCGGATCGCCAGCCGCTTGTTACGATAGCCGGAGAGGATAATGAGCTGGTCTACATCCCTCTCGGCGTGGGCATTATCATTCCGCCATGGAACTTTCCGCTGGCGATTATGGCGGGGATGACGATGGCTGCCGTCGTTGCCGGCAACACGGTTGTACTGAAGCCGGCCAGCCCGACCGCCGTCATCGCGGCCAAGTTCGTCGAACTGCTCGATGATGCGGGGCTGCCTGACGGTGTCGTGAACTTCTTGCCCGGAGCGGGCAGCGAGGTGGGGGATTTTCTCGTCGAGCATCCGCTCACCCGCTTCATCGCCTTTACCGGCTCGAGAGAGGTCGGCCTCCGCATTATCGAGAAGGCGGCCGCGAATCAGCAGGATCAGAAATGGATCAAGCGGGTGATCGCCGAAATGGGCGGCAAAGATACGATCATCGTCGATGAGGATGCGGATCTCGAGCTGGCGGCCGATGCGATAACGGCTTCCGCCTTCGGCTATGCCGGGCAGAAATGCTCCGCATGCTCCCGCGCGGTCGTGCATGAGCTCGTCTACGACGAGGTTCTCGAGAAGGTGATCGAGCGAACGAAGCGCCTCCGGGCCGGGAAGGCGCATGAGCAGCTTACCTCGATTGGCCCGGTCATTGACGAACGGGCGTATATTAGCATTTTAAAATATATCGAGGTCGGGCGAAGCGAGGGCGTTATCGTGCAAGGAGGCAAAACGGGAGACAGCAGCGGTTACTTTATCGAACCTACGATCATTAAGGACGTTGCCCCGTATGCCCGCATCGCGCAGGAGGAAATATTCGGTCCGGTGCTGGCGTTCATCAAAGCGGCTAACTTCGACGCGGCGCTCGATATCGCGAACAATACCGAATACGGCCTGACTGGCGCCGTCATCTCGCGCAACCGCAGCAGGCTTGAGCAGGCGCGCGAGCAGTTCCACGTCGGGAACCTTTATTTGAACCGCAAATGTACGGGCGCTTTGGTCGGCGTTCATCCCTTCGGCGGCTTCAACATGTCGGGCACCGATTCCAAGGCCGGCGGCCGCGATTATTTGCTGCTCTTCACGCAGGCAAAGGTTGTATCGGAGCGCTTCTGATGATTAAGGTAAAGCCGTACACAGTGTGCGAATTCGCACACTGTGTACGGCTTTTTTTTATTGGAACCACCGCCTCCCATCACTCGCGTGTCCAGCTTGGAGGCGTGCTAAGTTGGATTTATCCAGCAACTTCGATCATTCGAGCCTTGATCGGTGCTCTATGGAGAACCTTAACCTAACTTTGGTTAGGTCTTTTTGCGTATTCCAGGCGGTACAGTCATCGCGTATACGTATCAGAGGGTTGGAAATGTTATACTAAAAAGAACAGAAGCCGCTGCATCAACGCTGCAAGAACGGACTCCTTATTTAAGAAAGGAGATTGAGAACATGTTATCGCCAATCGAACCGCAGCTCAACCGGGATTATATCGTCAGTCAGCTGGAAATTTTGCTCAACCTGCCAAGTCCAAGCGGCTATTGTATGGGCATCATGAAGTATATGGAGGAAGAGATCGAAAGGCTGGGGTATTCGCTTGAAGTAACACCCAAGGGTAATGGAATGGTTACGATTGCGGGTCCACAGGTCCGTATGATTACCGGATGACCTCTAGTCTAATGAGGTATCGCTTGGGTATCTGGAAGCGGGCGGGAGGTTATAATCGAAAGAGGAGGGGCTATAAATGATAGCAGCTGCATATGGCGATTACTGCGTTCAAGCTTCATTCAGTATTGGAATATGAATGGGGCGAGGATCTTGTCCGCTTTGAATTATTTTCGGATTCAGAGGGTTGTATGCTGGTTCTGAAAGAAATGATAAGCAGGATTACGGATCATACATCCAAAGATCTTGCTGGCTGGCATGTATGTCTCGATTTTATGCAAGCACAGCTGGATGGCAAAACGATCGAGAACCGTACAGATGTATGGAAAATATGGTATGAGAAATATGTTTCAGCGCTGGAGGAAAACAAATAACGCAGATTTGACCGGTTTAAGTGCTGAATCCAACCTTTTTGTGAAATAGCTTCCCCATATATGTAGTGGCAGTCCACTTCCAAATGCAGATATGGTATTATGAGATATAATATTAAAAGAAGCAAAAAGCTAAGCTGCTTTCTGGAAGGAGCCTTTATCGTGATCGATGCGATGAGCATGTTACAAAAAACGAGCCGAACCTTTTATATTCCGATTAGCCGCTTAGTACCCGGGTTGAAAGAAGCTGTCGCTTCTGCCTATCTGTGTATGAGAGCGATTGATGAAATCGAAGATCATGAAACACTTGCGGTAGATTTGAAGGCGGAGCTGTTACTGGGTATCCATGATGCCTTTCAATCTCCAGATGTCATTAGTGAAACACAAAAGCTGCTGGCTCCGCATCGTGAAGCATTACCCGCAGTTTCCGTGCGGATTGACGAGTGGGCATCTCTCTGCCCGGTCTCCGTCAACCCCGTTGTTTACCGTTACATTGCGATGATGTCGAAACAGATGGCCGATTGGGTTCATATAGGCTGGAAGATCCGTACGGAAGAGGATTTGGACGGTTATACGTACAGTGTGGCCGGTATGGTCGGTGAGATGCTTTCCGAGATCTGGTTTTGGTTTGACGGTACGAAATCGGATATGAAGAAAGCGGTTGCCTTTGGACGCGGGCTTCAAGCTGTAAACATTCTTCGCAACCGGGCGGAGGATCTTGAGAGAGGCGTCGACTTCTATCCCGATGGATGGGGTTCGAAGGAGATGCTGAAGTATACGCGCCGCAATTTGAAAATGGCCGATTCGTATATCAAGGATTTGAAAGGCGGGCCGGCCTTGGATTTTTGCAAAATACCGTTGACGCTGGCGAATGCTACAGTGAAGCTTATCGCAGCAGGCGGAAATAAATTAACGAGAGACGCCGTTATGAAGCTAGTGAATAGTATTAATTAATCATGACAATTATAGTGGCCTAAATGCTTTCCGAGCTTTAGGCTTCTTTTTTTGTTTCTTATTCGAAAAATGAGATTCAAAGAAAAGGCTAAAGGGTATATTTCCATATAAGCTCATCCGAGGTAAAATACGAGAGGAGGGCTCACCATGACGGTGACCATTGGTATTTTCGAGAAAACAACAAGGAATCAGTACCGCTGCTGGCTTCCCAATCGGATATCCCCGTTGAAGAAGTGCATGGAATTAGAGAGGCCCGCGAGAACAGCGGCGTAATGGATATCCCTCCGCTTGGAGCGGCACCCTTCGCGGCTGGAAGCTACCAGGCAACGGGAACCGGTGTCGGGGGAGGCCCGACAGGGTTTGTAGCGGGCGCTCATTATTCGGATGAAGGTCCGGGCACGAAAGGCGTACTGCAGGATATCGGAGTTCCCGAAAAGTTTGCCAAGGAGTGCGAAGAAGCTGTAGAGGCAGGGCATTATTTGCTTATCAGCGAAGTGGATTCAGAAGATGAAGCCGCAACCCTGTTCCTTCAGGCCGGAGCTTCAAACGTATTTCTTTAAGAAAAGAACAGGCAATCATAAAGCATGATGGGACTGAGTTCCGTCGTGCCTTTTTGGCTTCGAACAAGCGACCCGGCACCGGTTCCCGCCTGTATGGAGATAGAAGGGGATGTAACCTCTAATGTGATTCGTTAGCATGAAGGATATGGTACATCCATTAACGAACTTTATAGGGAAGCACTTTATTCTGTTCCACGGCGGGAAAGTCAGTCAGAGGATAGCGGGGGACGTTTTATGAAATATGTAAGTATTGGGAATGTGGAGCCAGGGGAGATTCTCGGTAAATCGATTTATTCCGGGAACGGCAGAGTATTGCTTGCCGCGGGAGTATCACTCACCGTCTATATGATTAACACGCTTAATCGGATCGGTGTGACGAATCTATATATTCAAGATCCGGCTTTCGATGATGTGGATACGGAGGATATACTAAGTGATGCCACCAAACAGGCGGTTCTTCATGAGATGAACGACACCTTTGCAGCGATTCGTTCCGGGAAGGATTGGAGTCCCAAAAATATCGGCATCAGTGCCGGGCGGATTCTGGATGATGTTATGAGCAGCAAGGAGCTGCTGCTGCAGCTGACGGATATCCGGACGGAGGACAATGCGCAGTATGTGCATGCGATGAACGTGTGTCTGATAGCCACGGTTATTGGAGTTAATATGGGGCTGAATTATGGCCAACTGAAGGAGCTTTCCATAGGAGCTCTTCTTCATGATGTTGGAAAAATAGGCGTGGATGCCATCGACGAGACACTGGGAGGAACGAAGGGACATCATACCTGGCGCGGCTTCGAGCTGCTGAAGTCCAAGCAGGAGTTCAGTCTGATGATCGCTCATATCGCTCTTCAGCATCATGAGCGAATAGATGGCAGAGGAATGCCTCGAGCCTTATCTGCTTCAGAAATCCATACATATGCCAAAATAGTAGCGGTGGCGAATAAATATGACCATTTAATTAATACGCTGGGCGGAGAAGGACGCCTTCCGCACGAAGCGTGCGAAGATTTAATGGCTATGTCCGAGCAGCAGCTTGATTATGAAGTCTTGGTTCATTTTGCGCAAATGATTTCGGTTTATCCGAATGGAATGGCCGTTCGGCTCTCCACAAAGGAAATCGGCGTTGTGGTGCGTCAGCACCGGGGTCTGCCAGGTCGACCGGTTATTCGCGTCGTCAACACGGAGGATAAAAAGCTCGATATTTCCGAAATTGATTTAGCCCGGCACACGACGGTATTTATAGAAGCTGTAATGGCATGATCCATCTATTTTTGGGTAAGGTACCCAGGGGTGATGATGATGCGTAGGATAGAACGATACGCTGTTATTATGGTTATTTGTATTTTGTGGTTATCATTATGCGGCTTCGAGCAACGTGTGATGGCTTCTGAAGAAATATTTCGGATGAATCCGATCGTCCTATCCCGAATGCCCGTATTATCACTTTGGCATTTCTGAGGCGAACCGAACGAGCTGACCGGGGATTTAAAGAAAGAGGGAACTAGTCAGGCAACAGGCGTGACGCGGACTTTGTTGAACCTAGAAACTTATCCTCTGTTAAGGGTTACCTGCCAAATTTAAGCTGCGAAAGTTTCCTAAAATGCCTAGCATCGAGTAGATAGACTGCACTTATCGTAGCGATACTGTCTCAAATATGTAAATAGACCGTCCTCGGTCAAGGATGCGGTCTATTTGTACTCATACTTTGATTAATTAGCCACCGCCCTTAAAAGCGGCTATTGCATCGGGAGTCGTGTTGACGCACGGCTCCTTTGATATTTTCATTCTAACATAAGAGTAAAAAACACTAAAGTGGTTCACGTTAAAAACGAATTTTAAACGACTTCTTCACCACCGGATAAAGCCATTTAACACCGCTTGGTGTGAGCGTATCTGCAACGAGATGAGACGAGTAGCCAAGCATGGCGGTGATCGCGATGCCTTCGAGCTGCAGTTGCTGCTCCAGCCCCCATGCGATGGCGCCCCAGATGGGAATGGCCCATATCGTGTGCGTCATGCCGCGATGCTTAAGCCACGGCACCCAAGCGACGAATAGTCCGAAGCCCATTAGCCAATTCATCTCATACATGTACCCGGCATAAATTAACGCGGCGCCCACTACGCTGACGAGCGCGTTGCGGATCGCGCCTTGCTTCATGACGAGGCCGGATAGAACGGCTGCGGCGCAAGCCCCAACAAGCAGCGGAGACATCGATTGACCGGTAAAATAATAATAAGCGATGATGCCCATGAACAAGACGGCACCCCAAAGCGCGAACTCCCGAATGAACTTGGACAGCTTGCTAAGCTTGCTGCTGAGCATGCTCGGACCGTCGAGGTCGGCGCAAAGCGCAGAAAAGGCCGCGATGCCGATGTATTGGGCGGCTATCTCCGGGTCAAGCGAATAATAGGCGGCAGCGGCAGCTCCGACAGCTGCCCCGATTGCCAAATGTGTTTTTCCTGTCATAATGCCTCCTGTGTCTGACTAATCATGTGGATAATAAAGCAGCTTTACGGTAAGAGCCGGGTGTAATGCCTGTGCATCTTTTGAATACCGTGTTAAAAGAATGAATGTCCTTGTAGCCGACCATTTCGGCAACATGGCTGATTTTGAGCTTCGTTTCGCGCAGCAGCTGTTGGCTTTTACGAATACGTACATTTTGCAGGTAGCGGTGAAAGCTTTGCTTCGTATGCTCCTGAAATAAGCGCTGGAGATGCCGTTCGCTCCATCTGCTCACCTCAGCAAGCTGGCTTAGCGTCAGCTCTTGATCATAATAATGCTCCATGTAGCTCAAGAGCTCGAGAAAGGCAGTCAGTCTCGGAGCGGGCGACGTGCCGGGATGCTCCGTGGAACGCTGAAGGAGGATGAGCAGCTGGAGCAGCAGCGCGTTAAGGTAGTCCTCCGAGCCTGTTTGCGGGAGCTTGTATTCCCGGTACAGCAGCAGAAACAGCTGCTCGAACTGATCATTCGAGTCCAAGCAGGCGTAATAGGGCAGCCGTCCGCCTTCCATGTCGCTCAGGAATGAAGTGATGCCTGGATCGGATGCGAACGTACTTAGCTTCCGCAGGAGCAGCGGCGAAAAAACGCAGTTGTATACGCTTAATGGATGGCGCGCTATGTTCGTTGACGTTGGTCGAAAAACATGAGACAGGCCAATGGGAATGAACAAAATCTGTCCCTTCTTTACCTTGTGGACCTCGTCGCCGACATGATGGAAGCCCGATCCTTCAGCAATAAACACGCATTCGAAGAAATCATGATCGTGATACGGATTGATGAAATCCTCCGTCGAGCGATTGACGAACAGAAGCGAGTTGTTTCGAAAAAATTGCTCTCCGCGATACGTTTCTATCGGACGGTCCATGGCTCACGCTCCTGACGCAGCATTTTAAGTAGAAGACATTGTCCGTAATACCGAATGAAGATGTCCGTAATGCCTGCAATAAGATGTTCGGGCTTTTTTATAATTATAGTGGAATGTGCAATGGCAAGGAAGGCGAACACCGAAAATCAAACATAATGTCAGGAGGAGCAGGCCATGTTCAAGATTACAGAATTGCGCTGCGAATATCAAACGAATCCAATTGGGATCGGTGTAACGAAGCCGAGAATCAGCTGGAAGCTGCAATCGGACGAGAGGGCGGTCCGCCAAACGGCTTATCAGATCGTGGTTGCGGGTGATGCTGCTTTTGCGAATATAGGATGGGACTCCGGACGGGTGGAGACGGATCAGTCGGTTCATGTCGAGCTGGACAGGTTCACGGCGGAGTCCTGCACGCGCTACTACTATCGGGTGCGGGCGTGGAATCAAGCCGGCGAGGGCTCTGCTTGGTCCGATGCTGCTTATTGGGAAATGGGGCTGCTTGCACCTGAGGAGTGGGCGGGGAGTTGGATTGCCGCTCCGCTCGCGCTGTTGCCGGTTACAGCGGAGCCATCGCCGATGCTGCGAAAGGGCTTTGAGCTGAAGGGGACTGTAAAAGAGGCGCGGCTATACGCGACGGCGCTTGGTCTATATGAGCTGGAGCTGAACGGGCAGCGGGTGGGGGACAGCTATTTTACGCCCGGCTGGACCAGTTACAGCCATTCCATTCAAACGCAAACGTATGAGGTTACGGGACTGCTAAAGGCTGGGGGAAATGCGATTGGAGCCGTGCTCGGCAACGGCTGGTACAAGGGGAATTTGACTTGGAGCGACAAGAGCTGCTTGTATGGCGACCGGTTGGCGCTATTGCTTCAGCTGAGGGTCGAATATGAGGATGGACAAATCGAGCTGATCGTCTCGGATCATAGCTGGAAGGCAGCAACGGGACCGATCCTAATGTCCGAGATCTATCACGGCGAAACCTATGATGCCCGCCTGGAGCGGGAGGGCTGGAGCAGCGCGGCTTATGACGATAAGGACTGGAGTGCGGTTGAAATCCTGGAGCATAGCAAAAGCATGTTGAAGCCGCAGGTGAATGAGTCCGTGCGCAAGCAAGAGCGGCTGCAGCCGCTCACGCTTATTACAACGCCTAAGGGTGAAACGGTGCTCGACTTCGGTCAAAATCTGGTGGGCTGGGTTCGCTTCAGCGTACAGGGGCATGCGGGGATGAGTGTGGAGCTTCGGCATGCGGAGGTGCTGGATCGCGAAGGTAATTTCTATACGGCGAATCTTCGATCGGCGAAGCAGCTCATTACTTATGTGTTGAAGGGCGGGGAGCGTGAGACGTTCGAGCCGCATTTTACGTTCCAGGGCTTTCGTTATGTGCAGCTAACCGGCTTTCCTGAGGCAGTGGCGCTGGAGGATTTTACGGCGGTGGTGCTTCATTCGGACATGGAGGAGACGGGGACGTTCGAGTGCTCGGATCCGCTTGTCAATCAGCTGCAGCATAATATCAAATGGGGGCTGAAAGGCAATTTTCTCGACGTTCCGACCGATTGTCCGCAGCGGGATGAGCGGCTTGGCTGGACGGGCGATGCCCAAATGTTCATCCAGACCGCGTCGTACTTGTCGAACGTCGCTCCCTTTTTCACGAAATGGCTGCGTGACGTGGAGGCCGATCAGGCAGAGGACGGCGGTGTTCCGTTCGTGGTGCCGCAGGTGTTGGGCGAGAAGGAGATGTCCTCGGCGGCATGGGGTGATGCGGCTGTCATTTGTCCTTGGACGCTCTACGTTTGCTATGGGGATAAACGGATATTGGCAGAGCAATATGACAGCATGAAGGCATGGGTGTCGTACATTCGCCGGCAGGGAGAAAATGAATTTTTGTGGAATACCGGCTTTCATTTTGGCGATTGGCTCGGACTGGATGCGAAGTCGGGGGATTATAGGGGAGCGACGGAAAATGATTTTATAGCAACCGCGTTTTATGCCCTTTCGGTGTCTTTGGTACAGAAGGCTGCGAAGGTTCTGGGCAAGGAGGAGGATGCGGCGGAGCTGCTCGAGCTGCACGGGAATATAGCAGCGGCTTTCCGGGAGGAGTTCGTGACCGCCTCCGGGCGGCTGGCGATGCCGACTCAAACGGCGCATGTGCTCGCGTTAATGTTCGGCCTTCTGGAAGAAAAGGCGGAGAAGCGTGCGGCCGCCAAGCTGGCGGAGCTGCTTGAGAAGAACGGATTCCATTTGACGACAGGCTTTGTGGGTACGCCTTACTTGAATCATGTGTTAAGCGCGCATGGGCTTAATGCCGCAGCTTACAAGATGCTGCTGCAGCAAACATATCCTTCATGGCTGTATCCTGTAACGAAAGGTGCGACGACGATTTGGGAGCATTGGGATGGCATCAAGGAGGACGGAAGCTTCTGGAGCGAGGATATGAACTCATTTAACCACTATGCGTACGGAGCGATCGGGGATTGGATGTACCGAACGGTCGCGGGTATCCAAACGGTCGAGACGGCACCGGGCTACAAGCAAATCATTATAGCGCCGAAGCCCGGCGATGGACTTACTTGGGCGGAAGGCAGACTGGAGACGATGTACGGAACGGTTAGCTCAAAGTGGCGTATATCAGAGAATGGAGCGTGCAGGCTGGACGTGACCATTCCACCTAATACGTCTGCGGAAGTTCATCTGCCGTCGGCGTCGGCGGAGTCGAAGATTACCGAGAGCGGTACGGCGCTTAGCGAGGCGGACGGTATAACAGCTGTGGCTGACTCGGTAACGGGCATAACCATAAAGGCAGGATCAGGAAGCTATCGGTTTGCTTGGTAGTTCAGGTTCACCCCATTAACTGAATCATGCTATAATGTGTTTTAGGACAAATACGGTTGGTGGGATGATAATGGATAATCAAGTTACCGAAGCCTGTGATGATACATGTGCAGGTTCGGAGGCAAACATAGAGAGTGTTAGAAGTAAATTGATTCCGGAGACCACCGCTGCCGAGCTGGCTGATCTGTTCAAAGCGCTTGGCGATCCGACGCGGGTGAAGATGATACACGCGCTGGTACAATCAGAGCTTTGTGTTCATGATTTGACTCAAGTACTCGCGATGGGCCAGTCGGCCGTTTCCCATCAGCTTCGGCTGCTGCGGAATATGCGCATCGTAAAGCGCAGAAAGGTCGGCAAAACGGTGTTCTACTCGCTTGATGACGATCATGTGGAGCAAATTTTCATGCTAACGCTTCAGCATTTGAAGCACGAATAATAGATGGAACAAGGCTATCCTGTAAGGTCAATGACCTCGGGGTAGCCTTTTTTTGTTTGCTATAGATATTAAGTAAAATAAATAAAAATTAGCAATAACGTTCACTTCGGGATGGAAACGCCAGGTTATGCAGCAGATATGGTAGGCGCTGTCATTCATAGCTCGGAAGCATTGCCTCTGGGCAAGCAAATCCCGATTGTGGCTGCAGAGTCAGCAAATAAAAGCGACGAAAGCATGTCGAAATGCTAGGTGTGGCGCGATTTGTTGACGCCGACGACTGCGGAAGTCATATATCGCTACGATGAACCGATTTTCCCGGCTGCCGCAGTTACTCGCAATCTGTACGGTAAAGGTACGGTTTATTATATCGGTGGCGATTTAAGTGCGAATGTACTGAACGAACTTGCCTATTCAATTGTTAAGGAACAGAAAATTTGGCATATTGAAAGTGACGAGGGCGTCGAGGTCGTTGTCCGAGAGGCGGGTGAGCGCAAGCTCTGGTTCCTGCTTAATCATACGGAGAGCACGAAGACGTTCCAAGGCCAGCAGCTTAGCCCATACGAGAGTAAGATCGTGGAAGCCGACAGGCTATAATCCGATTGTGCCTGTAGGTAAAATTATTGAAATTTTGAATGAGCATGTTGAGGCAGGGCGTATTTTCACTTTTGGTGTATCGAACTGGACACATGGACGTATTCAAGAGGCAAACGATTATGCTAATGCCCATGGGTTAGTGGGGATAGCCTTTAACAGCCCTAACATTAGTCTAGCTAAAGCACAAGAACCGTATTGGGCGGATTGTGTATCTGCAGATGAGGATATCAATTTTTCACAGGGCGGTATTCACCTGAAGTAAGGGATAACAGTGATGTGGTTGATGAGATGCAGTGGCTGGATTTGAGAAAATAATGAAAAGGACGATAAATAGACAGGCTTAGCCGTCAAATGATATGATTTCCACAAGAAATGTCTATTAAAGGTGGAAGTTCGCATGTTTGTAGGAATTGCATCTAATCAAGTGAAGGCAAGCGAAAGCGCGATCAAACAAAAGCGCAGAGTGAAAATCAAAGAAGTAGCTAAAAAGCTGTTCATTGAGCAAGGAATTCACGATACCTCAATGCAGCAAATTGCAGATACGTTAGGGATGGGCAGAAGAACAATTTATCATTATTATGATACGAAGGAAGAAATAGCAATTGAAATTCAACAGGAGTTTTTAGGCATTCTGCAGATGATTGAAGGGCTTGAAGCGAAAGTATCGCGATTTTCCAGTGGATTGGAGAAGATTGAGGCGCTGTTGAACTTACTGCTCTCTCATTACTTGAAGCATATAGATCAAATTGAATATTTAAACGAATTCGATCGCGTATTCAAGCATGTTGAGGGCTATGGATTCACTACGCCTAGGCTGGAGGATTATAATGTTTATAATAGCTTTCACGCTGCGATTCAGTCAGGCATCCAAGATGGCTCCATTCGTCCTATGATGGAAAAAGAAGTGAGCAATACGATTCTTACGATCAACCATGCTCTTTTTGCCTTAATCATCCGCATCGTTAGCCGCGAAGAAATCATCAAGAAGATGTATGATTACGATATTACAGATATCCAGCTGATTACGAAATTGTTTACTCAAGGCTTCCGAAGATAAATAAGTGGCACACACTGTGTAATTTTTATTGACACAGTGTGTGTTATTTTTTTATAATTAAAACGTTTACAAGAAATAGAAATTCAGCAGATGCTTACGATGTAAGTTTTCTACGAAAACTCTAAGGAGGAAACAACGATGAATATAGAAGAACTGATTAGTAAAATGACCGTTGAAGAGAAAATCAGCTTATTAGCTGGTGGCTCGTTCTGGAATACACAACCTATTGAACGTTTAAATATTCCTGCTATTATCCTGACCGATGGACCCCACGGTTTAAGACTTTCGATTGGCACGGATCCAGGTGAGATGCTTTCTAATACGCAGCCTGCGACCGCATTTCCTATAGAATCTGCTATGGCAGCTACGTGGAATGAGCAATTGATTCGTGAGCTTGGTGCAACGATTGCAGAGGAGTGTCAATATTACGACGTTGGCATTATTCTTGGACCTGGTATGAACGGTAAGCGTTCTCCGCTTGGCGGACGGAACTTTGAATATTTTTCAGAGGATCCTTATTTAACAGGTAAACTGGGGACTGCCCTTGTAAAGGGTATACAAGAGGGTGGCATAGGAACGTCAATTAAGCATTTTGTAGCTAACGAACAGGAATCAAATCGGATGGTTGTCAGCTCTGAAGTGGACGAGCGTACGTTAAGAGAGCTATATATGCTCCCATTTGAAATGGTAGTGAAGGAAGCTGAGCCGTGGACGGTGATGTGCTCCTATAACAAAGTGAATGGCACCCACATGGCGAACAACAACAAATATTTGAATGGTATTCTGAAGCAAGAATGGGGCTTTGAAGGCTTAGTCATGTCTGACTGGGGCGCGGTTGTAGACAAGGTGCCATCTGTTCAATACGGTCTTGATTTAGAAATGCCAGGTCCAGGCACTCGTAATGCGGAAGTAATGGAAGCTTATCGGAACAACCAGATCACTGATGAGCAGCTTGACGACCATGTACGTCGTATTCTAAAGGTCATTCGGAAGGTGCTTGAGCAGAAGCGGGAAGTCTCTTCGATTGATGTGGAGCAGCATCATGCTATTGCTCGTAAAGTAGCAGAAGAAGCGATCGTGCTTCTTAAGAACGAGGCTGCCATTCTTCCTCTTGCCAAACAAGCTAAGGTAGCGGTATTAGGAAAGTTTGCAGAAGTACCTCGCTTCCAAGGCGGCGGCAGCTCTCATATGAACCCGGCCCTGCTTGACAGCCCGCTAGATGAAATCGCTAAGTTCGCTCAAACCGTTTATGGTGCAGGCTACGATGAGATAGATAATGAAGAGCTGTTGAAGGAAGCTTGTGAATTAGCAGCAGGTCAAGATGCAGTTATCATCTTCGTTGGAACAACCGAAATTATCGAGAGTGAAGGCTATGACCGTGCAGACTTAAGCATCCCTTGCAGCCATACGCAGTTGATTGAAGAGGTGTCCAAGGTGAATCCGAATGTGATCGTAGTCGTAAATAGTGGATCTGTTACAGATATCGGTGCCTATGAGTCACAGGTAAAGGGAATTGTTCAGGCTTGGTTGCCTGGTCAAGCGGGCGGTTCGGCCATTGCGAACATTTTGTTTGGCGAGGTGAACCCATCAGGTAAGCTAACAGAAACGTTCCCATTAGCATTGGAGCATAACCCATCTTACCTGTCATTCCCAGGAAATATTAATCAAGTGAAATATTCGGAAAGCATCTTTGTCGGGTACCGTTACTACGATGCGAAGAAGCTGGATGTGAAATATCCATTCGGTTTCGGTCTTTCTTATACGGAGTTCGAGTACTCGAATCTGTATCTTTCTAGCAACAGCTTAAAGGACAGCGAAGTGCTGAAGGTTACTGTAGATGTAAAGAACGTTGGGAGCCGTGCCGGTAAAGAAGTCGTGCAAGTGTACGTGCGAGACGTGAAATCCTCCGTTATGAAAGCGGACAAGGAACTGAAGGGCTTCACGAAAGTCGAGCTTGCTCCAGGTGAAACAAAGTCCGTACAGATCGAATTGAATGAACGCGACTTTTCCCATTACGTGGAGCATCTTGGTAAGTTTGCCGTTGAATCCGGCGAATTCCAAATTCTCGTTGGTGCTTCTTCTCGTGATATCCGTCTTGCTGAGACTATTGTTTTCACGGCTTCAGAAGATGTGAGAGAGCCTTTAACACTGCTGCACTCCCTACAGGAGTGGTTGAAGGACGACCGTAATACGGATGTTGTTCATTCCTTGATTTGCCAAATGAAGATAGACGAGCACAGCCCAATGTATCCGATTTTTCTTGGTATGCCAATCCGTACCATTCTGAACTTCTTGCCATCATTCGGCTACCCGCAAGAAGTGATAGAACAAATTCATGAAATGTTTGGCATTGTTCTTGCTGTGCGGGAGAATGGATAATAAGGAATGATGTAATTTAGTGACAACCCTCCCATAAAAGGGTTGTTTTCTTTTTATGTTATAATAATTTTCGGAATATATTTTGTCGTATAAATCAAATTGACTAGGGGCGGAGATTACTCATGGATTCATACGTAAAAAGGCGTTTAACTCGCATATCCTTGAATTCCATACGCTTCAAGCTCGTCGTTGGTCTGTTGCTGATCACTGTGCCTTTAATCATACTGTTGATCTATACGAACTTTTACGCGATTGATGTGGTCCGTAATCAGGTGGCCGTCTCCAACAAAAATTTGATGTCCATGTACATGGGGCAGATTGATAAAAATCTGGAGGATGTTGACAAATATTTAATTAGCCTTATTACACCAGATACTGATCTTCAAACGTTGGAATACTTGGTTTCGGAGAGTGAACGTTATTATACGAAGAATCGCTTATTTATAAATCTATCAAAAAATCTCTCGAGTTATAAATCGGTTGATGGTCTGTTTGCCTACTCTGTCCCGAATGAAGATATTATTGAGGCGAATTCTACAAGGACAACTTTCGATGAAAGAGAAGAGATGAGAAGCTACTTTAAACAAGCGGTCAAAACAAAATCTGCTTCTCTGGCGTTGTTTAGCAAAGGCTGGTATGTAGTGCAATTGGATGAACGTAATTATCTGTTTCGTTTGCTTAAATCGGACGGCGGTAGTTTTGTTGGGGCATGGATTGATTTTGATAATTTAATGATTCCACTTAACTTCATCTCTCTTGGAGAGAAGGGGAAGGCTTTGTTTGCTACCGATCGTGGCGAACCGCTGGTTGGCGCCGAGTTTATCCAAGATAATCAAATTGATTTGAGTCAGGATCTTCATAATTATTATCTCACAGGAAACCCTAATCATCATTATCTGGTTGTTGGTGAACAATCTGGCAGAGGGAATTTTAGTCTAATTGCGCTAGTACCGGATGAGAAAATTCTTGAGAATCTCCCTAATTTGCGGAGAATTGCTACCTTTATTCCGCTTGGGTCACTCATTCTTATACCTGTGTATCTTTTTCTGTTAAGGAAATTCTTACTCATTCCGATTAACCGCTTATTATTAGCGATGAAGAGTATAAGGCATGGGAATCTTGATTTTCGTATTCAACAGTTTCCAACCTCAGAAGAATTTCTAATTGTAAACGATACCTTTAATTCGATGATGGCCCAAATCCAAGAACTGAGAATCCATGTTTATGAGGAGAAGCTGAACAAACAAAGAGCGGAGCTTCAACATTTACAGCTTCAAATCAATCCGCATTTCTATATAAACTCTCTTAATATTATGTATACGCTCGCGCGTTCAAGTAATTTTGCTCTTATTGAGGAAATGGCTCTTTGTCTAATCCAATATTTTCGTTATATGTTCAGAAGTAATTTGAGTTTTGTTCCGTTACAGGACGAGCTTCAGCATATACGCAACTATTTGCGCATTCAAGAATTACGTTTTCCCAAACATCTGAAATGTGAAATCGAGGCGCCCGAATATTTGCTCCGTGCTCCGATCCCCCCTTTAATCATCCAATCGTTCGTAGAGAATACGATTAAGCATGCGGTTTCGTTGGACGAGCCCATACTCTTATCTATTTATATTCAATTAGACGTCCGGGAGACAGAGTCTTTCATGAAAATAATCATTGAAGATACGGGGCCGGGATTTAAGAAAGATGTCTTAACAGAAATTCAGAACGGAAATCGCATCATGGATGAAGAAGGGGAACATATCGGCATATGGAACGTACAGCAGAGGCTTCGATTGTTATATGAGAATCGCGCTCACATTACTTTTTCGAATGCAAGTCCATCAGGAGCCGTTGTACAGATGATGCTGCCGTTAAAGCCAAACTTTGAACAGTAGAAAAGAGGAGTGGAAATCATGCAATTACTCATTGTAGATGACGAATATCTTCTCGTTGAAAGCTTGAAGTCAGACATTCAATGGGACAATATCGGGTTTTCAGCCGTGTTCACAGCCTATAATATCAGACAAGCCAAAGAAATCTTCGAAAGCAGGCGCATTGATATTATGATTTGCGACATTGAAATGCCTCAAGGCAGCGGTTTGGAACTTCTCTCTTGGGTGAAAGAGAATTACCCTAAGACGGAGTCGGTTTTCTTAACCTGTCATGCGGATTTTAAATTCGCGCAGCAGGCAATTCAATTAGGAAGCTTTGACTATTTATTAAAGCCGGTTCCACCTGCGGAGTTAGAAAAGATTATTAACAAAGCGATGGATAAAATCAACAAGGACAACGAATTAGCGCAATATAGCCGAATCGGACAATTCTGGTTCCAACAGCAGCCCTTGCTTGTTGAACGGTTTTGGTTGGATCTGCTGCATCAGAAGATCCCTTCCAACTCCGCAGCAATCCAAAAAGCCGCATCCGAGCGAAATATCCCGTATTCGGAGCAAATGAAATTCATTCCGGTGCTGGTATGCGTTCAAAGATGGAATAAAGATATGAATTTACGCGAAGAAAAAATCATGGAGTATGCATTGATGAATTCCGCGGAAGAAATCATTCTTGAAAATCGAGACAATGGTCAAGTTATTTCTTTGGAAAAAGGAAAACTGTTGGTCATTCTTGCATCGGACATAGAGGCGGATTCAGCCCATGACCATCTGAAGGAGAAATGCGGGTCTTATATCACTTCCTGTAATCAGTACTTTTATTGTGATCTTTCCTGCTACATTGGAAGGCAAGGACTTGGTCATGAATTATTAGGTATTTTTAATCAATTATCAGTTCACGAGAGAAATAATGTGGCGTATAACAATAAAGTTTTTCTGTTTAAAGAACAAACCTGTCTCCCTGTTTCTTTGAATATGCCGGATATGAATGTATGGTCAGTTATGCTGCAACAAGGATTAGAAGAAAAGATAGTTTCCGAGGCTGCCGGTTATTTGGAGAGAGCCGTTTTTTCGGGAGGATTAAACGCGAATATGCTTCATCAATTCCAGCAGAATTTCCTGCAAATGGTATATGTAGTCTTGAAACAAAAAGGTCTCCAAGCGCATCAGCTCTTTAATGACAATATATCCATAAGTCTCTCGGAACAAGCCTCCCGTTCGGTAGCGAATATGATGACTTGGATCAAACACATGATTGCAAGAGCGCTGCAATATATTAATGCTTTGGAGCAAACTGAATCGGTTGTAGAGAAAGTGAAAAAACACATCTCCATTCATATTCGCGATCAAGAGTTATCCCGTGAGGATATAGCAAACTATGTGTTTCTAAATCCGGATTACTTAGACCGTATCTTTAAGAAAGAAATGGGGACTTCTGTAACGGAATACGTTGGTCTTCAACGTCTTGCCATTGCGCAGGAGCTGCTCAGCAATACGAATCTGTCGATTAGCGCTGTGGCGTGTCAAGTGGGGTATACGAATCTTTCCCACTTCTCAAGAAGGTTTAAGAAACAAACAAATATGAATCCGAATGAGTATCGGATGAAACACTCTAAAAATTGAAATATGAGGTTCAATTTCTTGAATGAAAACGCTTTAATGGTCGAAAATAGACAAATAATAAATCGAAATAGGAGCAGTGAGTCGTCCTAATCCTAGTTACAATAAGATCATATTCGAGCCAAAGGAAATCGCTGCTATTTTGATTCCTTAAGGAAACGAATGAATACTGAATAATATGGGGGAACTGTATGAAAAAAAAGTTTGGTTGGTTAAGCGCAATTCTGGCTCTAATGATTCTCATTGCCGCATGCGGCACTAACAGCGGTTCTGACAATACTGCAGAAAAAGCGTCGGAATCGAACGAATCAGGCGAGGTTTCGGAAGCGCCGTATGAAGTCGTTTACGCGTTCCCGATTTTCCAAAGCGTTCCGAAAGACCTTAATTTGGTTCAAGATGAGATCAATAAAATTTCCAAAGCTAAAATCAATGTGACGGTTAAATTGCTGCCGATCAGTATTAGTGCATGGACGAACCAAATCAACCTGATGATGACAAGCGGCGAGAAACTTGATATGCTCGCGCATTTTGACTACAGCACGCAAGTATCGAAAGGCAAGCTGTATCCGATTGGTGACATCATGGAGCAGTATGGCAAAGGCATTATCGATGCTTTAGGTCAGGATTACTATAATGCAACAAAAATCAATGGCAAAAGCTATGGCGTGCCTAGTATCCGCGACTTGGCTCAAGATTATGGATATATCATTAGAAAAGATTTGGTGGAGAAACACAATATCGATCTAAGCCAAGTGAAAACGTATGAGGATTATGAAAAGATCTTCAGCGTCATTAAAGCGAAAGAGCCAAACATGGTAGGTGTTACAAACATGTCCGGCAACTCGGTTCTTGGTACGTACAGCACAAGAGACTCACTGGGTGACGACTTCGGCGTATTGCTCAACAACGGTCAAACTGACTTTGAAATTGTGAATTGGTTCGCTACGGATGAATATGCTCAGCAATTGAAGACCATTCGCAAATGGTACCAAGCGGGCTATATTCTGAAAGATGCGGCGCAAAACCAAGAAGCGACTCAAGCGATTATTAAAGCGGGCAAAGCGGCAGGCAACTTCTCGCACATGAAACCTGGTTTCGAAGCTCAAGAGAGCCGCGGAATCGGCATGAAGGTAGTCGCTGTCAGAACGGCTCCTGCGGTTGCGAAGACAAGCACAGTAACGAACGTAATGCTGGGCGTATCGTCGAACGCAGAGAAGCCTGAAAAAGTTCTCCAATTCCTGAACCTGATGTACACCGACAAAGATATCGTGAACCTGTTCGACTGGGGTATTGAAGGCAAGCACTACGTGAAAATGGAAGGTCAAGACAACATGATCAAGTATCCGGATGGCGTGGATGGCGATAACGTTGGATATTTTGGTTATGGTTGGATGCATGGTAACCAGTTCTTGTCCCAAGTCTTCGAAGGCGACGACCCGGAAGTATTTATTAAACAAGCAGAGTTCAATAAAACTGCGGTTAAATCTAAGGCTCTTGGTTTTACGTTTAACTCTGAGCCTGTAAAAACAGAAGTTGCAGCTGCGACTGGCGTGTTACAACAATTCAGAAGAGGTCTAGAGAGCGGTGTCTTGGACGTAGATAAAGAGCTTCCTAAGTTTATCGCTAAGCTGAAAGATGCTGGAATTGACAAGATTATGGAAGAGAAGCAAAAACAGCTTGATGAGTGGGCGAAAGCTAACGGCAATTAATTAAATAGCTTTCGAATAAGCAATCCAATCGGCTATGAGTTGATTGGATTGCATTCTTTAACACTCTTTATTACACAAACAAGGAAGTGAGAATGATGTCTCATTTGGCTCAAACGGCACCATTAGCGAAAACGTCACAAGAAACAAATATTAAGAAAAAGCAAGGCCTTAAAAAATTGAAGAGGTATCTTCCTTTGTTTCTGCTGATGATCCCTGGCCTTGTCTACTTGATCATTAACAACTATTTGCCTTTGTTTGGCATGGTCATCGCCTTCAAAGACATTAATTATTCAAAAGGTATATTTGGAAGTGATTGGATTGGTCTGAAGAACTTCGAATTTTTGTTTAGGTCGAGCGACGCTTTTATAATTACGAGAAATACGCTTTTATATAATGGAGCTTTCATCATTATTAATACGGTGATCGCCGTTGCTATCGCTATTATTCTTAATGATATTAAGAATAAGTTCCTTTCACGCTTCTATCAAAGTGTCATCGTATTGCCTTACTTAATCTCTATGGTCGTTGTTGGTTATCTTGCATTTTCTGTGTTTAGCATTGATAGCGGTCTTATGAACAAAACCATTCTTCCGATGTTAGGAATGAAGGATATTTCTTGGTACACTGAACCGCAATATTGGCCATATATTCTTACGATTGTGCATGCATGGAATGGCGCAGGATTCTTATGTGTTATCTATTTAGCTTCTATCATTAGTATTGATCCAGAGTATTACGAAGCGGCAACGCTTGATGGCGCTTCCAAATGGCAGCAAGTTCGCGCTATTACGATTCCTTTAATTACTCCTGTTATTACGATGATGACGTTGTTAGCCATTGGTAGAATTTTTTACTCCGATTTCGGATTATTCTATCAAGTGCCAATGAATTCTGGAGCATTAGCGGATACAACTAATGTTATTGATACGTATGTGTTCCGCGGTTTAATGGTTCTAGGGGATATCGGAATGTCATCCGCAGCAGGGGTATATCAATCGATTGTAGGATTTGTTCTGGTTATCGTATCCAATTATATTGTTCGCAAAGTGAACAGAGAAAATGCATTATTCTAGATAGGGGTGGTAACGATGACAATAGAGAATAAATCCTTCCAATGGATTATAAATATCATCATGATGGCCATTGCCATCGCATGTCTTATACCTTTTTCATTATTAATTATGTCTTCCATTTCAAGTGAAGCAAGTATTATTCAGAATGGATATACATTCTTTCCGGAAGAATTCAGCATGAAAGCATATGGTTATTTATGGACTCATTGGTCAGAGCTTGGTAGAGCATATGGAATTACAGTTTTCATTACTGTAGTGGGTACTGCTGCTAGTCTTGCCATTACTTCAATGCTTGCTTATCCCATTTCCCGCAGTGACTTGCCTTTAAAGAACCTTTTTGCATTTCTTGTGTTCTTTACTCTCCTATTTAATGGAGGTCTGGTTCCTACGTATTTGATTTACACTCAAGTTTTTCACTTGAAGAACACCATTTGGGCACTCCTCATACCTGGTTTGCTTATGAACGGATTTAACGTTTTGCTCGTGAGAACCTTCTTTATGACTTCTATTCCGCCTGCGCTGATTGAAGCGGCCAGCATTGACGGAGCGGGAGAAATCAAAATTTTCTACCGCATCGTTTTGCCGCTATCGCTCCCGATTATGGCGACGATCGGTTTGTTTGCAGCGATTCTGTACTGGAATGACTGGTTCAACGGTCTTACCTATGTAACGGATTCGAAATATTTCAGTATTCAAACGATCCTTAACAAGATGATGACAGATATTCAGTTCTTAACGAGCAACAGCAACATCGCTGGATCAAGTGCCACCAGTGAAATCGCGGAAATTCCAAGCACGTCGGTTAGAATGGCCATTGCAGTGATCGGGGTATTGCCGATTTTAATTGCGTATCCCTTCTTCCAGAAGTATTTCATTAAAGGGATTACAATAGGTGCAGTAAAATAATAGAGATACGTTTAAAAATGTCAGCTCTGCCGGAGCTTGGTAATGATTTTCATTCGAGTGCCTCACTTGCCCAACTTAGTCTGACTTCGTGCATTATCGGATTAGCATCAGGACAATTGCTTCTCGGCCCAATCAGCGATGTACGCGGACGTCGTTTACCTTTATTAATCGGGCTTATTTTATATGCAGTTTCATCTCTGACGTGTATTTTTGCAACGTCGATATGGATGTTCATTGCGCTTAGGTTTATTCAAGGCGTGGCGGGCTCTGCGGGGCTCGTCATTTCCCGTGTCGTGCTTCGGGATCTGTTCTCAGGTACGGAGTTAACGAAGTTTTCTTCCAAATTGATGTTGGTTATAGGTGTCTCTCCGATTTTTGCACCCGTTGTGGGAAGTCAGATTTTGCAATTTGCATCATGGAAAGGTGTTTTCATTGTTTTAAGCCTTATCGGTGTTGTCATGTATTCGTATCACCTCTCGTAGGCCTTGGTGGCGGTCAAACTGCCGTGCCTCTTGGGATCGTCATCGTTGCTTCGCAATTCAGTACGATCCTGTGCTATATCCTATTGATAAAGCGTAGGAGAAAATTGAAAATCTGTGATGTCAGTCCCCAAATGATAAAGATTTGAGGAGGTTAGCAATCTATAGATCGGTTTTTTGGTAGATAAGGAGACGAAACTATTCATGATGCGATCATATCTACTCCTGCTTTTTTGTGTTACTTGTTGGGGGAGCAACTTTGTATTCGGTTCGATGCTGGTACATGAATTTCCGCCTTTTCTACTTTCCGCACTTCGATTAACTTCGACCTCATTATTTTTGATCAGTTATGCGTGGGGTACCAAAAGGCTGAAACATCTTATCCGGCGAGATTACTTGCTGCTCATTCCGCTTGGATTCATTGGTATTCTTCTAAATCAAGCGGCTTTTTTTTCCGGGCTTAAAACCGTCAGTGCTACAACGGCATCTCTGATCCTTTCCCTTACGCCGATTACGGCAACATTGTTGGCCTCGCTGTTTTTGAAAGAAATCATTACGAGACGAATGGTAATCGGATCGATTGTTGCTATTATGGGCATTTTTTTTGTAGTTGGGAAATCCGATGGGCTAGAGTTCTCAATTGGTATCTTATATATCCTGTTGGCTATGCTTACCTTTGCCATCTCCATCATCATGATGCGTAAACTGACAGAGCGGATCGACCCGTTTATAGCTACTGTTTATTCCACTGTTATCGGCTCAATTATGGTTATACCAGTAGCTATCATCAAGGATCCTTTAAACCAAGTTAGCCCACATCTTTGGGCTTGGGTGATGCTTTTTGTAACGGCAATTGTTGCGCAAGGCTTATGCGGGTTAATTTGGAACTTCCAGTTAAAGCGAGTTGGAGTGGGAAAGGCCTCCATTTTTTTGAATTTACAACCCTTCGTGGCTATGATTGTTGGGTTTATGCTCCTTGGCACACCTGTGACTACCATACAATTGATCGGATCGCTACTCATTGTTGGGGGTGTTGTGCTGGTCACTACACAGAAAAGAGATAAGGCGGATGCCATCAACCAGCGGATGTTTAAGCCTAGGACTATTCCCAAAACTCATAATTAGATCCAATCGCTTTTCGCCCTGGTACAGGGTCTTTCTTTTACACAATTGTGAAGGAAAAGGAGCCATTCCTGTAATGAAGTAATTTGAGCTTTGAGCAAAAAAGCGCCACTTGCTATACTAGGAAGCGTTCCGGACAAGAACAAATCCCGTAT